>DAOTUQ010000039.1:0-44716 GCA_034437055.1 Anaerolineae bacterium | reverse complement strand
ATCCCGACGGCGGCAAGCGGGACGGACGCGGCGAACTTGTTCAGCAACGGCAATTTTGCCAATGGACTGAACGGCTGGTATTTCGGCGGCGATATCACCTATCAGTTGACAGCGGGCATGTTGGAATTCTACAAGACGGTCGGCGGGGCGGCGAACGCGACGGTCGTCAACACGACGGCGCAGCTCAACGCGGCGTCGCGCTTCGAGTTGACGCTCGACTTGGGCAACAGCAGCGCGACGGCGAAGCGGATCACGGTGATTTTGAACGACGGCGATTGGACGGACTCGCAGACGTGCAATTTCTGGCTGCCGGGCGGGACGGCGTTGGCGCGGCACACGATGCGGACGTTCAACTACACGGTGTGGAATCCGGTGCATGTCTCGATCTTCGAGAGCGTGTCGGGGCAGGCGTGGACGCAGTTGGATAACGTCGATTTGCGACGGCGTTCGACGCTGCCGCTGGTCGGGACGGAATGCTATCAGCCGGGGGCGGCGCTGCCGTAAGCCAAACAGCCCCGCGAACGGGCGCGTCGCACGCGCCCGTTTTGATTCCCGTAGAACGTATATCATCTCATCGGCGGATCGTGTAAGCTGGACGTAAGATTTGCACGCGAAACTGGACGCGATCAACGAGAGCGGCTGATGAACCGACCGACGATTCTAATCGTAGACGATGAAGCGACCATCCGCGACGTGGTGCGCCGCTACTTGGAGCGCGAACGCTTCCTCGTTTTGGATGCCGAGACGGCAAGCGTGGCGGATGCGCTGCTGCGCGCGGAGGCGGTCGATTTGTTGATCCTCGATGTGATGCTGCCCGATATCGATGGCTTCACCTTCGCGGAGGCGCGCGCCGCATCGCTCCCGCCGACGATCATGCTGACGGCGCGCGGCGCGGAGTCGGATCGCTTAGAGGGCTTCGCGTTGGGCGCGGATGATTACATCGTCAAGCCGTTCAGCCCGCGCGAGTTGGTGGCACGGGTGAAAGCGGTTTTGAAACGCGCCTTGCCAACCGCACCGTCAACGGATAAACCGCTCACGGTTGGCGCGCTGACGATTGAGCCGGCGCGTCATCGCGTCGAGCGGGATGGCGCCGTGGTGACCCTGACTGCCAAAGAGTTCGATTTGCTCTATACCTTGGTACGGCATCCCCAGCAGGTGTTCACGCGCGAGCAACTGCTCGATCTGGTTTGGAATCATGAATATTACGTCGATGCCAGCACGGTCACGGTGCATATTCGCCGCTTGCGCGAAAAACTCGAACACGATCCAGCGCACCCCCTCTATATTCAAACCGTCTGGGGTGTCGGCTATAAGTTCGAGCCAGCATGAAAACGCTGCTCACATCGGGCGCTTTGATCATTGGCGCGTTCGGGTTGGCGTTGTTCTTGCTCATCCCGACCATGACGCCCGCGCCCTCCGAAGACATCAACCTCTTGTTTCTCTATATGGGCGTGACGGGCGGCGCAACGCTGCTGTTGGCGTATTGGATTTACGTGCGGCGGCTGACGCAGTGGTTCGGCAGCTTGCGTTGGGCGCTGATCAGTATGGCGGCGCTGACCGTTATCTTAATGGTGGTCAACGTATCGGTGACATCGTGGCTGATGTTCATCAGCGATCACGATTTGGGCTTAATTTTGGGGCTGGTACTGTTCGCGGGGGTGATTGCGATCCTCGCGGCATTTTACATCGCGGCATCGATCATCGCGCGGCTGTCGGACTTGATGCACGCGGCGCGGCGCTTACAGGCGGGCGAACGGCACGTCCGACTGAGCGAAACGGGCAACGACGAACTGACCCAGTTGGCGGTTTCGTTCAATCAAGTGTTGGCGACGTGGCAGAAGCTCGAAGAAGAGAAGCGCGACCTGGAGCAAACCCGGCGCGATTGGGTCGCGTGGGTGTCGCACGACCTACGGACGCCGCTGGCAGCGATGCGCGCAATGAGCGAGGCGCTGATCGATGGTGTCGTGGACGATCCAGAGACGACGGCGCGCTATTTGAGCGATATTCAGCGCGAGATCGCCAATCTCACCCACTTAACCGATGATCTATTCGATTTAGCGCAGTTCGATGCGGGGCAGACGCGGCTGGACTGCGAACTCACCTCACTGCGCGATCTGATCTCGGATACGCTGAGCAGTCTGCGCGCGCGCGCCGAGCATAAGCACATTACGCTCAATGCGCACATCGTCGATCCGCTCGACCCAGTGATGATCGCGCCCAACAAAATTCAGCGCGTCCTCAATAACCTGCTCGATAATGCGCTCAAACATACGCCGCCCGACGGGACGATCACGCTGCGCGCCGATCAGAACGCGAGGGCGATCCGCGTCAGCGTCCATAACACCGGATCGTACATCGCGCCCGACGTCCAAGCGCACATTTTCACGCGCTTCTACATGGGCGAACGCGCGCGGGGACAGCGCGATCAGATGCGCAGCGCGGGCTTGGGCTTGGCGATTGCGCGGCAGTTTGTCGAGGTTCACGGCGGGACGTTGGACGTACAAACCCATCCGACGCGCGGTACCTGCTTTCGCTTCACGCTCCCCTTGAGGTGATTTCAGCGTGCGTTATCTTTTCGCAAGAATTTCATACGATGTTCAGGATGGCTTTTGAGATGTTGTCGAGGAGTAGATACGATGCGTCGTTTCCGTTCATTGCTGGTCATGTTGGTCATCGCGCTGTCGTTCGTCGCCGTTCCCGCCGTCTTGCCGCAAGAAACGGCAATGGTTGAATGCGATCAAGACGTAATCCTGAGCAAGTTTATTGCCGAACGTTACTTCAACTATGCCGCCGTGATCGATGTCATGATCGCGGCGGGCGACGAGATGGACTTCAGCCTGATGGGCTTTGAAGAAGGTCAATTCACGCCGATGGCGATGGGTATGATGGGCATGATGGACAGCATGATGGCGATCCCCGACTCGATGGTGAACGACATGATGATGACCCGCATCATCGAAGTCATGCGTATGAGCGACGAAGACATGATGAGCATGATGATGATGGAAGAAACGGGCGAAATGACGATGCTCATGCCGCCAACGATGGACGAAGCGCCCGAATGCAGCGCATTGCGCGAGTCGCTGCGCCGCTTTTTCATTGCGCTGTCAATTACCGACATGGAGATGATGGGCGCGCTGTAACGGCGGCGTGCATAAGATAACCTGAGTTTTGGATAGGCTCTAAACCGTTCACCTCACCCCCAACCCCCTCTCCACAGCGTGGAGAGGGGGCTGGGGGGTGAGGTGAATCAGGGAGAAAACCAAACATGTCCTCCCCTCAGCCATGCAATGGAGAGGGGGTTGGGGGGTGAGGTGAAGCTATCCAAAACTCAGGTTAGGCTGGGGACATTGGTCGTTCGTCCCCGTGCTAATCCTGTGCGTTTAGCCATTCGCTCCCCGATGAAATCAAACGCTTCATTCGTGAGCGCGGGCTTCAACGACCATTGGTTTTAGTTCATCGAGAAAATGCACATCGATGATCGACGCTGGATTTTGCATGATCCGGCGCACAAAGGCGGCAGGCGTGAAAACGTGTTCGTAATAAGCAATTACACGTTGGCGCATATCTGCGATGGCTTGCGGGGACATTTGGTGCGCGCGGTCAAGGGCGGCGTCGAGTTCAGCGAGCGTGGAAAACGTCAAACACGTCTCGCCATCCACAAGCGGCGGTGTGTACCAGTGCGCGTAATTCGTGATCGGGATCGTGCCGACCGCCATCGCTTCGGTCAGATTGTGGCTGAAGGGGATCACCACACCCGGCGGCGCGAGGAAGAAATTTGCCGACGATAATAAAGCCAGCCAGCGCGCTTGATCCACGCGCGGCGACACGAATACGCGCTCGGTCGCCGTGACATGCTGGATGATTTCATGACGGGGGAGCATTCCTGTGACCGCCTTGTATCCCTCGCCGCGTGCGCCCGCGAACAACACGGGAATAGAACGCTGCGAACGTCGATACGCGACCAAACGGGGTTGTTCACGATACTGACTGTAGAGCTGTGGGTGCATCGGATAGGGGGCGATCATATGATCATCAGACACAGCCATGCCCGGCATATAATCGCCGACCGCCCGCACGAGTTTGTCGGCGGGTGTCGCCGTCCAAACGAGGCGAACCTGCGGATACCACAGGAGTATATTGAGGATTTGCGCCGTGCGCCGCGCCAGACGGACGCGGAGGATGAGATGGTCATGCCCCCCCGCGACGAACAGTGTAATCAAGTTATGGGCGGTACGAACGTGACCAAAATCATTCAAATCCAGTACGATGGCATCACGACCGCTTGTAAGCCGAGTCCGAACAAGGGCTGTCTCGAGCAGTGAAATGGCTTTACGCAGCATCTTGACACCGATCATCCTGTTATATGGAACGTTATAGAATAGCGCGCATCAGGTCAATCGCAAAAACTCGCAAACTGACTTGCTTTTGTAACGCGCGCCTAAGCATCCAAGACTACAATGAAACTCGTAACCCTGAATATGAATGAGTTTATCGGAGCATCCTGTGAGAAAACCATCGATTTTGACGGGCGGATTGATCGGCTTGCTGATCGCCGCACCGGTGATCGTCGTGTTTGCGTTGGGCAATGCGTTATTGGGCTTGCCATTCTTCCCATTTGACTTGTTCGATTGGCTCGTCCCGGTGCTGCCGAGTGCCGCGATCAACACGGGCAAAGAAATCATGATCGCCGTGATCACGGGCTTGGGCTTGGGGCGGCTGGATACGGTCGCCAAGCTGGCGGAACAAGCGATAGGTGTGGGGATCGCGCTGCTGTTGAGCGTTATCATCGGCGCGCTTTACTTCTTCATCATGAATCGTGTGCGCCGCGCTGCCAGTGCGCCATCGAACCTGCCCGGCATCGTTTTGGGCATCGTAATCGGTGTGCCGCTGCTGTTGATCAGCCTTGCGGTCAACTTCGATGCGTCCGCTGCACCGATGAGCGCGGCGATCTGGATCGTTGGCTTGTCGCTGGTGTGGGGAATGCTGATCAACGTGGTCTACATGCGCTTGGCGCAGTCTGCTTCCGTTACGGCGGATGCGAATGCCGCGCTGGCGAGCGCCGAAGCCATTGATCGTCGTCAGTTTATCGTGCGCGTGGGCGGCGCGGCGGCGGCGATCACCGTCGTGGGCGCGGGCGTCAGTGCGCTGTTGAACAGCGGTGACTCCGACTCGTCGGCATCATCCGGGACAAGCGTTGCGGCGCTGCCTGACGGACTCGCCAATTCTGCGGATGGATTTGAGCCTGCACCCGGCACGCGCCGCGAGATCACGCCGGTGGAAGACCACTACCGCATCGATATTCGCACCACACCCGTCGTGATCGAGCCGGAAGGGTACATGCTGCCCTTCACCACGCGACTCAGCGGCAGTGAGGAAACGCTCAAGACGCTGACATTGGATGAAATTCGCGCGTTCCCGGCGACGGATGTGTATATCACTATGTCCTGCATCTCCAATCCTGTCGGCGGCGAGCTGATCAGCACCACGCGCTGGACGGGCGTGAGTATGCAGACCATCTTGGCGGAGGTCGGCATCCCCGACGGCGCGACGCACCTCAAGATCACGGGCGGCGATGGCTTCGATGAGACCGTCGCGCTCGATTTGATCGCGTCGGACGAGCGGATCATGCTGGCATACGATTGGGATGGACAGCCGCTGACCAACAAGTATGGTTTTCCGCTGCGTATCCACGTTCCCAACTTGTTTGGCATGAAACAGCCGAAGTGGATCATGGGGATGGAGTTCATCGGCGCGGACGAGGACGGCTATTGGGTGCGGCGCGGGTGGGATAAAGACGCCATAACGCGCGCTACATCGGTGATCGATACGGTCTACATCGACAACATCACCGAGAACGCTGGCACGACTATCGTTCCAATTGGCGGCATCACATGGGCGGGCGCACGCGGCGTCGCGCGCGTGGAAATCAGCGTCGATGATGGCGATTGGACGGAAGTTACCCTGCGCGCGCCGATATCGGATCGCACATGGCAGTTGTGGCGCTACGACTGGGAATTCAGCGAGGGATCGCACACGTTCGTAGTTCGCTGCGTCGAATCGGACGGCACGCCGCAGATCGAGGCGCGCGCGGGGACACTGCCGAGCGGCGCAACCGGACTGTTCAGCGTGCGCGAAAGCATCTCGCTGTAGGGAATAGAAGTAAAAGCAGTACTGAGTGCTGAGTAACCTGAGTTTCGGATAGGTATTTTGCGTGACTTTAGGGTTCACCTCACTCCCCAACCCCCTCTCCACTACGTAGAGAAGGGGAGCAGGACGGCTCACGATGGATATGAAAGTCCCCTCTCCACGCAGTGGAGAGGGGATTTAGGGGTGAGGTGAAGCTATCCGAAACTCAGGTTAAGTATAAGTAGGGGCGTCCCACTCGCTTGCGAGCGGCACGTCCCTACAGCACGTCAATTTCGGTTCGCTTTTTACGCAGTCCTCATTCCTGCCCTTAATTCACCGTCGCGCCCGTCAGGAACTTCTTGATCGCTGTGCCTGCGTTGGCAGCGCGCAGATACGCAATGTTGTCACCCGAGAATGCGCGCGGCTGCAACTTGAAATACGTCACCAGCGCGTTATCGCGCACGATGTTCGGCTCTTTCAGCAGTTCCAACAGCGTGAGCGAGACCGGCGTGCCGGGCAGTGTCTTTTCCATCACAAAGACGGCGGGACGCAGCAAACCGACGGGCGCGCTGATCATCGCGCGTTTTTCACCCATCGCCGCGAGGATGCGCGCTTCGATCTCGCCCAACGTCAGAATTTCGGGTCCGCCCAGTTCAAATTCTTTGCCAATCGTGGCGTTGTCGTCCAGCGAGCGAAAGATGCTCTCGACCACATCGAAAATCGAGACGGGCTGAAACTGTGCCGTGCCGCCGCCAATCAGTGGGAATACCAACGGGGTCAGCCGGATCAAGCGCGCGAATGTATTGAAAAATTCGTCTTGGGGTCCGAAGATTGCGGAGGGGCGGATCGCCGTCCATTCGAGATTGGACGAGGCGACATATTCTTGCGCTTTGCCCTTGCTGCGTAAGAAACGCGAGAAGTGATCGGGGCGCGCCCCGTTCTGGCTCACGTTGATGAAGCGGCGCACGCCCGCGCGTTCGGCGGCGTCCACCAGATTGATCGTCCCCTGAAAGTTGACTTCTTCATAGGTCTGTCCGCCGCGCTCCAGCGCGATAGCGACCGTGTGGACAATCGCTGACACATCGCGCAGCGCGCCGTCAAGGCTGCCGCGTTCGGTCACATCCCCTTCGACGAACTCGATTTTGCCCGCCACATCCGCCAAGCGGGCTTTCGACTTTTCGATGCTGCGCACTAATGCGCGTACCGGACGCCCCGCCTCGACCAAGCGCCGCACCACATTGTTTCCGACGAAACCGCCTGCACCAGTCACCAATATCGACATACCGTGTTCTCCCGATGATTTGCGCGCATTAAAGCAGCAGTATGGCGCGCTAAACGCTTACAAATCGCTGAATATATAGAATTATAGTAATCCAAAGGTGGGTATTCGATGAAAAGCCGATGAATAATCATTTATCTGATAACGGCGCTTCAACTCACCGCCACGCGCGCCAAGGTCAGCGCATCGCCCATCGTATCGCGCCCGATGCTGTAAGGCAAGCGCGCTGTCGGTTCGTTGATATCATACAGTCCCATGATCAGCGTGTATATGCCGGACGGCGCATCCGCTGGCACAAGCAGCGCGTGATTGTCGATCACAAGCTCGTCTGGGGTCCAAGTCGTGGTCAGCGCCAAGCCGCCGCCGGGTTCGCTGTCGCGCTGTGCGATCAGCACGCCGTTCGCGTCGAGCAGCTGCAAAAAGACTTTGTAGCGCGGCGTCAGGGGCGCAAGGGCGCGCCATTCCAAGCGCGCTTGCAGCACATCGCCCGGCGCGGCGCGGATGCTGAATTCATCGTCGGGATCGCGTCCGTTGAGCGCGTAGCGATCCAGCAGGATACTCGTTCCGAACGCCGTATCGAACTCATGCACGAAATCGAGCGGCGCGGGCATGACATAGCGCGCCAAGCGAACATCGCCGTACCATGTATCGCCCAACTCGAATGCGCCCGCGTCGAGCGTCGTCTCGACGATGCGCTGCGGATCGCGCTCGGTTTCGCCGTAGAACACGACGAATGCGCGCCGATGCGCGGCGATGATCCGTTCGACTTCGGCGCGTGTGGCAGCATCGTCCCCGCCCAAGCCCGCCGGAAGTGGATACAGCGGCAGATCGCCAGCATAGTAGTAACCGAAGACTTCGGCTTGATTCGGGGCGTCCAAAATAATGGCATCATCGGCGCGCGCGTCGGACGCAATCGCAGCGGCAACAGCGCGATAATCTGGACGTTGATAGCGGGAATCGTCATACAGCGGCGCGATCCCGTTCCCCAACGTGACGATCATCCATGCGCAGGCGGCGACGGCGGCGAGGGAGGGGATCAACCTCACCCCTAAATCGCCTCTCCATGTGGAAAGGCGATTTAGGCGCTGCGCATCCCGCCTCTCTACGAAGTGGAGAGGGGGTCGGGGGGTGAGGTTTTGCAATCCCGCCACGCCGACGATCCCGCGCGCTAACCACAGCGCCATGCCGACTTGCGCGGGCAGCAGGAATTTCAGATTGGCTTCGCGGAACAGTCCGAGCGCCAGAAAGACGCCGACGGGGACGACTGTCGATGCAATCGGCACAACGAACGCGCGTCGGCTGTCACCGCGTCGATAGCGTAAGCCGAACAGCAGCAGCACGATTACGATAGCGGGCGCGATGGTGTCCGCCGTGATGCCGAACGCCAGCCAGCGCAGCAGCATCGGCAGTGACTCCGAGAGCGGCGCGACATCGCGGAGCTGTGTCCATGTCGTGATCTGGTTGAGCGCCGTCGGCAGCCACGCCGCGAACAGCGCGATAGCGAGGATGTTGGCGGCGGCGAAAGCGAGCAACCGCACCAAGCGTCGTGCGGTCAGACTCGCCGTCTTTGGTAGGGAGAGGGGGTTGGGGAGTGAGGTTATCGTGATCACGCCTTGCGCGATCATGAAGAATGGGAACGCATACTGTGTCCACAACCCCGCTGCGTTGAGCAACCCCAACGCGATCACATTGCCGCGCGTCGGCTGATCGAGTAATCGAATCAGCGTATAGAGACTCGCCGTCCCCCACAGTGACAACAACGCATACATGCGCGCCTCTTGCGCATAGTAGATGCTGAACGTGTTCAGCGCCGTGAACGCCGCCGCGATCAACCCGCCAACGCCGCCGAACAGCCGCCGTCCAACTGCGAACGTAAGCGCCACCGTGAGGATCGACGCGAACGCCGACAGCGAACGGAGCGCGAACTCACTTTCGCCCGTCAATAAGCGCCACGTCGCCAGCAACCAATAGTAGCCGGGTGGATGAATATCGCGCGCCGCGTTGTCTGCAATTTCGGTGAAGGTGCGGATCGACTGGACATAACTGTTGCCCTCGTCGTACCACAGCGATTGTGTGCCGAGATGGTGGAAACGGAGGAAAGCTGCAAAAAGCAAAATAACCACAGCGACACAGATACACAGAAGTAATCCTTTCTCTGCGTTTCTCTGTGCGCTCTGCGGTGAAATGTCCTGTATCATCGTCGTCGCAGCGCGATCAACACAACGATTAACGGCAGAATCAGCGCGGCGGATACCAGCGCGAATACGATGCGCTCGCCCGTGTGATCCGTGACGATCACGGCATCGACCAACAGCGCGCCTGCTACGCTGAACGTGTGCGTTTCCGCCGTCAATGATTGATGCAACCGCGTCAAACGCCACCCATCAGCCGTGTCTTGTCTATCGGCGGCACTGCCCGGCGCGCCATCGACTTCCACGAACAAGACGCTGTCGCCCGTTGGATTCGACGCGCGCCAGCGCAAGATCACGTCCGTGCCATGCGCTGTGAACTGCACGCTGCCGGCGCGTCGGGCGCGTCCAAATTGCGCGCCGTCGGCGTCCACAAATTGGACGATTTCGGCTGTTTCCCGATCCGCTGCTGGGAAATCCGCGTACTGGATTGCCCAGTCGGTTTCTTGATGCACACCCGGATACAACGTCGGCGTCAGCGTCGTGATGTAATCGCGCAGCGCGCTATAAATCGGCAGCGGCGTGAAATCCGGCTCAAGCATCCGAAAGTAGTACCACGATTGCCCGCTTTCGCTTTCGTCGGGACGCTTGAAAAACCACACGTTCATCACGCCAACCCACGACCATTCGCGCTGCATCCGTTCATACGCCATTGGCATGTACGCGGCGGCTTGGTCGCGCGTGACGACGCCGAAATTCTCGCGCCCGGTCACGTCAGGCGGCACTTCCGGCGCATCCATCGGATTCCAGCCCGCCTCGCTGATCCAAATCGGCTTGTCGGCGTCGCCGTGCGCCACCATGATGTCGCGCAGGTACAGCGAACGCGGGTAATTGTTGGTTACGCTGCGCATCCGGCGGTCAGTGGGCCCGCTGAAGAAGCCGTAGCCTTGCGCGGACATGATATCGAAACAATCGGACACGCCTGCCGCATACATGCGCTCCAAGAACAAGAATTCGTTGAGATTTTCCGGCAAGAGTGCGACGGTGGGTGAGAGCGCCGCCGCGATCACGACGATTTCGGGATCGACAACTTTCAGCGCGGCATATGTCCGGCACAGCATGTCGGTGTATGCCTCTGGATTGACGGGCTGATTGCCCCATTCCGGGAAGATGTTCGGCTCGTTCCAGATTTGATAGTAGCGCAGCCGTCCGCGATAGCGTTGGGCGACGGCGGCGGCAAAATTGACGTAATCTTGCACGTCGTCGGGCGGGGCGAACGTGCCGCTGTCGGGGTTGGCGTGCGACCACGCGGGCGGATTATCGAGGCGCGCGATGATATCCACGTCGTATTGTTCCGCCAGCGTGACGATCTGATCGTACTTCGCCCACGCATCGACCACGCCAATCGCGGCGACATTGCGCCGATCTTCAAAATCGCCACGCGCGTGAATTTCGATATCTTCCCACGGGAACTGCTGGCGAATCCAGCCGAATCCGGCGTCGGCAAGCATCTGCATCTGGCGTTCGCGCTTGGCGGGTTCGACTTCAAGCTGCAAGAACGTGTTGACGCCGAACGGATTCACGTCGGTATGCTGGATCGGCGTCAGCGGCGCGGTTTGCGGCTGGACGCGGAGCGTATTGCCCGCCAGTTCGACCATGCCGCGCATCTGTGCCAGCGGCGCTTCTTCGCCCGTCGCCTCCCAAAAGACGCGCCATGCCAGCCCGCGATTGGCAAGATCGAAGCCGAGCAAAACGGCAAACGCGGTCAATACCGCCATGAAAATCATGATTTTTCTACGCATAACGGCGGATGATAGCATATTTCGGACTGACGGCGGCAGATTTTCGGCTATAATCGTCGGGAAGTCGGATGGTACATGAGACGAGAGGATAAACCTCATGGCGGACGAAAACAACAATCATATCGATGATCACGTCGAAGAAGTGGTCAAAGACGCGGCGCAAACTGCCGCGAAAGCTGCCAGCGAATGGGGGCGCGATGCCCGCAAGCGCGCCGAGGATCTCAAGACCGACGCTGCCAAACAACTGAACACCGCCGCCGAAACAATGCGCCGCGAAGCCCGCGAGTCACAGGTTGATGCCAGCGCGGTCAAGATCGTAGACGATGTGGCGGCGGGTCTCGAAAAAGCCGCCGTATTCCTGAACACCAATTCATTCGAGAGCATGGCGAACACCGCTGCCCGCGAAGTCAAGCAATCGACGCAAGACAATCCGTGGCGCACGATTGTGATCGCGCTGATCGCCGGCTTCTTCTTGGGCATGATCCTGCGCGGCGGGAAGAAATAACCTCACCCTCTAGCCCCCTCTCAATCTGGAGAGGGAGTTGATGTTGGTGGAGAAATTGAAGATGGTCAAATTCATCATCGCGTTTCGCAAGCCCGACGATGCGCCCGACGCTCAAACGCGCTTCGAGGCGGCGTACAATGGATTCCTCGCGTTGGCAGAGCAGATGCCAGAACTGCGGCGGCGGCAGGTGTGCCACATTTTCGGCAGCCCGTTCGGTGAGCCAACGTTTTACCGCGTCTTGGAATTGTATTTCGACGATCATCCCGCGCTCGACGCGGCGCTGCGTTCCCCGACGGGACAAGCGGCGGGTGCGGAACTAACGAAAATGGTTCGGGGCGCGTTCGATCTGTCGTTCGCGGATGTGTATGAAGCATGAATGACGCTCGAAGGGCGCAAAGATTACAAACAACGCAACCTTTTTTCTTTGCGCCCTTTGCGCTGTAGGTAGGAGCAACTTCACATGACAGATATGCCCGAACTCAAGGCGCGCATCCTCGCGGAGGGGCGCAATCTCGGCAGCGGCATCCTCAAGATCGACAGCCTGCTGAATCATCAACTCTACCCCGATCTGATGTTCCAGATGGGCGAAGAAATCGCCGCGCGGTTCGCGGACGTGAAGATTGACCGCATTTTGACGGCGGAAATCTCTGGCATCGCCCCTGCGCTAATGGCGGGCTTGGCGATGCGCGTACCCGTCGTGTACGCACGCAAGACCAAGCCAATCACCATGTCGGGACCCGTGTTCCTCGAAACTGCGCCGTCGCATACCAAAGGCGGCGAGGTTAATCTGCTCGTCAGCGCGGAATTCTTGCACACGGATGAAGATGTCCTCGTGATTGATGATTTCCTCGCCAGTGGCAAGACGATGATGGCACTCATACGCATGGTGCAGAGCGCGAAATCGCGCGTAGCGGGCATCGCTGTCGTGGTCGAAAAGTCCTTCGAGGGCGGGCGCAAAGCGTTGGAAGGCGCGGCGTTGGGCGTCCGCGTCGAGGCGTTGGCGACGATCATTGGCATGGACGATGGCAAGATCATTTTTAAGGACTGAGTAAAAGCAGGACTGAGCAAGCACAAAATCTGATTTTTGCTTTCCCCTCAGTCCTGGCTTTGCTCAGCCCTTCTTTTTGGAGCGCACATGACTGACCCACGACACGGCGGGATTGCCGTCCTCGATTATGGTTCGCAGTACACCCAGTTGATCGCGCGGCGCGTCCGCGAACAGGGCGTCTATGCCGAAGTGTTCGCGCACGATGCCGATCCCGCGCGCATCTATGCGCATCAGCCGCGCGGCGTGATCCTGTCGGGGAGTCCCAACAGCATCTACGAGGCGGATGCGCCGCAGCTCCCGACGAACGTGATCGCGCGCAAGCTCCCGACGCTCGGCATTTGCTATGGGATGCAAGCGATTACGCACGCGCTTGGCGGCGTGGTAGCGGGATCGCAGACGCGCGAATATGGCGCGGCGCAAATCATGATCACGAGCGAGGTGCCGCTGTTCGTGGGCTTGCCAACGACGTTGGATGTGTGGATGTCGCACGGGGATCGCATTGAGCAACCACCGCCGGGCTTCGTCGGCTTGGCACACACAGACGGCAGCCCCTACGCCGCGATGGGCGATGTGGCGCGCGGCTGGTACGGCGTACAGTTTCATCCCGAAGTCGCCCATACCCCACAAGGCGCGGCGATTCTGCGCAATTTCTTGTTCGGCGTGTGCGGCTGTGATGCCAACTGGTCGGCGGGCGCGTTCATTGACGATGCCATTGCCGCGATCCGCAGCACGGTGGGCGCTGGGCGCGTGCTGTTGGCGCTGTCTGGTGGCGTGGACAGCGCGGTTGCGGGCGCGCTGTTGCAGCGCGCGCTGGGCGAACGCTTGGTATCCGTGTTCGTCAACACGGGGATGCTGCGCAAGGATGAGCCGCAAAGCGTCGTCCGCGCCTTCCGCGAGGAACGGGGCATGAACCTGATCGCTGTCGATGCAACCGAGCGATTTCTCGATGCGTTAGCAGGTGTGACCGAGCCGGAACAGAAGCGCAAGATCATCGGGCGCGCGTTCATCGACGTGTTCGCGGACGAAGCGCGCAAGCTGGACGGCGTGGCGTTCCTCGCGCAAGGCACGATCTACCCCGACGTGATCGAATCCGCCGCGAACAGCAAGACGGCAAAGGTGATCAAAAGCCATCACAACGTCGGCGGACTGCCCGACGATTTGCAGTTTCAATTGGTCGAACCGCTGCGCGACCTGTTCAAAGACGAGGTGCGGCGCGTCGGGACGGCGCTCGGTTTGCCCGATACCATTGTCTGGCGGCAGCCGTTCCCAGGTCCTGGCTTGGCGGTGCGCTGTCTCGGACAGTTGACATGGGAACGCTTGGAGACGTTGCGCGCGGCGGATGCAATCTTCATCGACGAATTGGAGCGCGCGGGCTTGCTGCGCTACGCCGACTCGGCGTCCGGCGCGGTATCCGGCACATCGCAGAGTTTCGCCGTCTTACTGCCGGTCAAGAGCGTGGGCGTGATGGGCGACAACCGGACGTATGAAGAGGTGATCGCCTTGCGCGCGGTGACGACCGAGGATTTCATGACCGCCGATTGGGCGCGCCTGCCGTATGATTTGTTGGCGCGCGTCAGCAGCCGGATCGTGAACGAGGTCAAGGGTGTCAATCGCGTGGTCTACGACGTGACGAGCAAGCCGCCGGGTACGATTGAGTGGGAGTGAGGGCAAGGACGGAGGACTGAGTAAGAGCCGGTTGAAATGGGAATCGTCGGAAAAATCAAACCCCCTTGCAGCCGCGAATCGCGCTATAATCTGTCCCTGTGTACCTACACAAAAATTTTGTCCTGTTGAATGCGTAACGGGAGGGCGGGTCTGTGGCGTTTAGCCTGGATTTCAGCCGATCGTCGGGTCACAACGTGCGGGAGCGCGTGCAAGGGCGTTTGTTGGCACTCCCCGCATTGTTGTGGCTGATTCTTTTTTTTCTCCTGCCGTTGTTCATCGTCTTTGCCGTCAGTTTCATGACGCGCGGACGCGCGGGGTCGGTCACGCTGCCGCTGACCTTGGAGAATTACAATCGAGTTTTCACCACCTACAGCCCGATCTTCGTTGATTCGATCCTGATTGCCTTCATCACGACGGTGATTTGCTTGATCGCGGGCTACCCGCTGGCATTTTTCATCAGCACCCGTAAGCGCAAGACGATGCAGCAGATCGCGTTGTTCCTCGTGATTCTGCCCTTCTGGACGAACTTTTTGGTTCGCACTTACGCTTGGCGTGTCATTCTTGGGACGGACGGACTCCTCAACGCGGGGTTGCTCAATCTCGGTTTGATCACGCAGCCCCTCAATATCCTCAATACAGATTTAGCCGTCTTGATCGGGTTGGTCTATGGCTTTCTGCCGTTCATGGTTTTACCGATTTACTCATCGGTCGAGCGGTTCGATTTTCGCTTGGTCGAGGCGGCGCACGACTTGGGCGCGAACGATCTGCGCGCGTTCTTGCGCATCGTGCTGCCGCTGACGCTGCCGGGGGTCGCGGCGGGCTGCATCCTCGTGTTCATCCCGACGATTGGCGCGTATGTCACGCCCGATCTGCTTGGCGGGACGCAAGGGGTCATGATCGGCAACTTGATCGATCAGCAGTTCAAGGGCACAGGACATTGGCCCCGCGGCGCGGCGGCGTCGATGGTGATGATGGCAATTGTCGGCGTGGGGCTGCTGTTCTATACGTGGATAAATCGGAGAAAAGTCTAGGCAATGGCAGAGGGCGCACTCCCCAAGCGCGTTACGCGCACCGCGACTATCGAGATCGATCATGGCAAAGTTCGGCGCGATCTGACCATACGGCGCGTCGGCAAGTGGTTCGGCATCATCCAGCCGATTTTTGGCTACTTCTTCCTGTGGGCGCCGATCCTGCTGCTGGTGCTGTTCTCGTTCAACGACTCGCGCACAGTGTCGCAGTGGCGCGGCTTCACGTTTCAATGGTATATCAACATCTTCAATAACATTGCCGGGACAGAAGCGCGCTTTTCCACCGATTTGATGCTGCAATCATTGGGCAACAGCGTCTTCGTCGGCATCGCGGCGACGTTGATTGCCACGACGCTCGGAACGGCAGTGGCGCTCAGTCTGGTACGCGGCAATTATCCGGGCAAAGGGTTGATCGACGGCTTGCTGTTCTTGCCCGTCGTGATCCCCGAAATCACGCAGGCGTTGTCGCTGGCGATCTTCTTCAACGTGATCTTAGGCTGGTTCAACGACACGACGGGCATTCCAGCCCAATTCGGCTTCGGGACCATCATCATCGGGCATGTGGCGTTCAACATTTCGTATGTGGCGATTGTCGTGCGGGCGCGCCTCGCGGATATGAACCCGCGCCTCGAAGAAGCGGCGCGCGATTTGGGTGCGAATGAATGGCGCACGTTCTGGCGCGTGACCTTCCCGCTGATCCTGCCGGGTGTCGTCTCTGGCGCGCTGTTGGCGTTCACGCTGTCGCTGGATGATTTCGTGATCACGTTCTTCACATCGGGCATCGGCACGACCACGCTGCCTGTGTTCGTTTACGGCTTGCTGAAATTGTCGGTCACGCCAGAGATCAACGCGATCTCGACTTTGATTCTGGTACTGTCGACCGTGCTGATCGGGATTTCGCTGCGGATGCAGGGGCGCAGCGCCGCAATGTCATAGCGCAAGAGAGTCACAAAAACGTCCCTCAAACTTTGGGGATTTCGATCCCTTGATCGGGGCGGATTTTGATCTATAACTATCGTACCGATATTCAAGAAAGGCAGTCAACATGCGTAAGCATTCGATGTTGTTGGTCGTGGGTTTGTTCGCCGTCCTCGCATTCGGCGTGGTCGGCGTTAGCGCGCAAACTGAAGGCTGGACGTGTCCCGAAGGCTTCGCCGGACAAACGTTGAGCGTCTACAACTGGTCAACCTACGTCGCGGAAGACACCATCTCGAATTTTGAGACGTTGTGCGATGTGAGCGTCGTCTATGACGTGTTCGAGAGCAACGAGTCGCTCTTGTCACGGCTGCGGCAGGGCAATCCCGGCTACGATATCATCGTGCCGACGGATTACATGGTCACGCTCATGATCGGTGAGGGACTGCTAGAGCCGCTCGATCTGACGCTAATCCCGAACTTCGCCAACTTGACGACGGAACTGACCGACGCCGCTTTCGATCCGGGCAACGGCTACAGCATTCCGTATCAATGGGGAACGCAAGGCTTCGGTTACAATTTGGAGCGCACGGGCGAGCCGATCACCACATGGGATCAGTTCTACGCTTACGATGGTCCCGTCGCGTTGTTGGACGACACGCGCGGTACGCTTGGCGTCGCGCTGCTGTTGCTCGGTTACGATCCCAACAGCCAGAACGCTGACGAAATCGCAGCGGCGGCGCAGTACATCATCGATAACGGGGATAACGTGGTAGCGCTGGCGCGGGATGATGGTCAAGCCTATCTGGAACGCGGCGACGTGGATATCGCCGTCGAATACAGCGGCGATATCTTCCAAGTGATCGCCAACTGTGAATGTGACACCTTCGGCTATTCTATTCCCGTCGAAGGCGGCTTGGTCTGGTTGGATAATATGTCGATTCCGGCAGGCGCGCCGAACCTCCCCCTCGCGCACGCCTTCATCGATTACATCCTCGATCCGCAAGTTGGCGCCGACATCAGCAATTACACGGCGTATGCCTCGCCCAATCAAGCCGCCATCGATGCAGGCTTGATCGCCCCTGAACTGTTGGAAAATCCGGGCATTTATCCGTCGGACGAGACGCTGGCACGGCTGTTCTTCCTCGAAGAAGTGCCGGACGCGGAGATCGAATATCTGGATGCGTGGGATGAGATTCGGATCGCGCTCGGTCAGTAATTTGGGCACGTGATCAAGGGGCGGCGGGGAACACTTGCCGCCCCTTTGCATTTCTAGACCGGTATCAAATTGCGCGGGTGTGGGATGGTCCCACATACAACGAGGGAGTCGCTGTTTTGCTAGGTTAGCGCGGGGCAAGGTGGATGGGAAAGCAGGTGCGGGGAATCGCGGTGGCGTTGCTGATGGGGATGCTGGTCGTTGGACGCAGCGCTGCGCAGGAAGAAACCGATTGGGAGTGTCCTTCGGGTTTTGAAGGGCAAACCCTGCGGGTCTACAATTGGGATACCTACATTGCTGATGGAACGATTGCGTTGTTCGAGGATTTGTGCGCTGTAACGGTGATCTATGACGTGTTCGAGACGAATGTGACTCTGATCGATCAGCTTATTCGCGGCGCGCATCCTTACGATGTGGTGGTACCGAGCGATTATGTGGTCGCAGACCTGATCCGCGACGGCTTGCTGTATCCGCTCGATCACCGCAAAATCCCGAATATCGCCAATCTCGATCCACAGTTTCTCAATACCCCTTACGATCCCGACAATGCCTACGCGCTGATGTATCAGTGGGGGAGCATTGGCATTGGCTATCATCGTGGGCGCACAGGTAAAGCGATCACGTCGTGGGCGGACGTGTTCGCGTATCCGGGTGCGGTTGTCTGGTTGGACGAGGCGCGCACGATGGTGGGATCGGCGCTGCAAATGCTCGATTTTGACCCCAATAGCCAAAACCCCGACGAGATCGCCGCCGCCGCCGAATTTCTGATCGCGCGCAGTGATAATGTGATCGCCATCGCGCCCGACACCGGACAGGATTATCTGGTGAGCGGTGAAGCGGATATCGTCATCGAATACAACGGCGACATTTTCCAGTTGAACGATGATTGCGGCTGCGACGATTATGCGTATGTGCTGCCAGAAGAGGGAAGCTCGTTGTTCGCGGATTATCTGGTGATCCCGGCGAACGCGCCCAACCCCGATTTGGGGCATGTGTTCATCGATTACCTGCTCGACCCCTATGTTGGGGCGGCGATTAGCAATTACACCGCGTATGGCACGCCCAATCGGGCGGCGCTCGACATGGGGTTGATCGACGCTGAACTGCTGGCGAATCCCGGCATTTACCCACCCGACGATGTGCGCGCACAGTTGTTCTTCATCGAATCGAGCGGTGACGCCGAATTGGATTATCTGGTGGTGTGGGACGAAATTTTTATCCAGATTGGTCAATGATGGGAGTTGCGGAGCGTTATGGCGGATTTTGATATCGAATTACGGGATGTCATCAAAGAATTTCCCGGACGCAGCGCGGAGTCTGCCATGCGCGCCGTCGATAACATCTCGTTGCAAATCAAGCAGGGCGAGTTCTTCGCGCTGTTGGGCCCCAGCGGCTGTGGCAAGACGACCACACTGCGCATGATCGCCGGTTTTGAAGACCCGACCAGCGGCGATATTTTGCTGCGTGGCAAGCCTGTGCAGGGCGTCCCGCCGTTTCACCGTCCGGTCAACACTGTGTTTCAGGATTATGCGCTGTTCCCGCACATGAACGTGTTGCAAAACGTCATGTTCGGGTTGGAGATGGAGGGCGTCGCGCACGATGAAGCGGTCAAACGCGCCAAAGACTCGCTCGAAATGGTGCGGCTGACGCAGTTTGACCGGATGCCGCGCCAGCTTTCTGGCGGGCAGCAGCAGCGGGTCGCCTTGGCGCGCGCGTTGGTCAAGCGTCCGGCGGTGCTGCTCTTGGATGAGCCGTTGGGCGCGCTCGATCTCAAGCTGCGCAAGGCGATGCAGTATGAACTGATGACGATGCAGAACACGTTGGGCATCACGTTCATCTACGTCACGCACGATCAAGAAGAGGCGTTGACGATGGCGGATCGCATCGCCGTGATGGACAAGGGTAAGGTGCTGCAAATCGGCAAGCCGGATGAAGTTTACGAGACGCCCGCCACCCGTTTCGTGGCGGACTTCATTGGAGAGACTAACTTCATCGAAGGCACGCTCGAATCGAAGCGCGGCGAATGTGGCATCGTCAAGATTGATGGCAACTGTTTGATCGAAGGCGATTTGGGCGACTTGGGCGCGCAGGTGGGCGCAAAAGTCACGGTGGCGATCCGCCCAGAGAAAATCACATTGATCGCCGCAGAGGACACCAGCGACGGCGTGTACAGCGTCCCGCTTGCCGAAGTGATGGCAGCCGTCGAACACGAGGACGACAAGACGCTGGTTCCCGGCATGATCAGCTTCGCCAACTACATCGGCACGGATACGCGCTACATCGTGCGAATTGGCGAGAAAACTGATTTGGTCGTGCGGATGCAGAACTTCGGACAGCGTTACGATACGATGTTCGCGCTCGGTCAGAATGTCAAGGTGTTCTGGGCGACGGAGACGGCGCGCATTTTGACGGAATAGCGAAGCGACGAAAAAACTTCAAAGCTAACCTCACCCCCTCAGCCATGTGGTCAGGGGGTGAGGTTGTCTCTGGATTGAAATCTTGCGTGGTGTCGATCACAGACCGCGCAGCTTGTCCGGATTGACCACAACGCGCACTGTCCCGATTTTGTCCCCGTCCAAGTCCAGTATCAGCACCCAGAACGCGACCCCATTCTGCCGCACGACGACGGCGGGTTGTCCATTCAACGTTCGCAGCTCCCCCGCGTAATCCGATGTGACGCGCTTGCCGATGCCGACGAAGAAGCGTGCAATCGCATCCGCGCCGACAATCGGACGGGTTGCAGCTTGCGCTTTGCCGCCACCGTCGGAGTACGATACGGCGTCGGCTGCCAGCAGCGATGTTAAGCCGTTCAGGTCGCCCGTCGTCATGGCGGTCACGAATTTGAGCAGCATCGTCTGATGGGCGGCGGCGTCCGGCTGAAAACGCGGACGATGCGCGGCGATGTGCGTTTTGGCGCGGTGCAAAATCTGGCGGCACGCCGCCGCCTCGCGCCCGATGATATCCGCGATCTCGTCGTATTCGTAGTCGAACACCTCGCGCAGGAGGAACACCGCGCGTTCGACGGGCGAGAGCGTCTCCAAAAGCGTCAAGAATGCCATCGAGATCGATTCCAATTCGACGCCGTGCAAATCGTCGGGTGTGGGCAGTGGTTCGGGCAGCCACGCGCCGATGTAGGTTTCACGCTGTGCCGCCGCCGATTTCAGATGATCCAAGCACAGCCGCACAACCGTTTTGCGCAGATATGCGCTCGGCGCGCGTACATCGTTCGCCGTTCGGATGCGCAAATAGGCGTCCTGCACGATATCCTCCGCCTCCATTGCGCTGCCCACCATGCGATAGGCGATGCCGAACAACTGCCCGCGATGCTGCTCAAATTCGTCGTCGATCATGCGATACCCTTTGCCCATACGCCATCGGATGCCGATTCTACGCCCAAATCGGACTTGCGCCAGGCGTATATGCCGGGCAAGCGACGTTCTACGCCCAACGCCGCAACCGTAAAGTGGCAGATCAATTCTTTGAATGTCGCCGCCGCGCGTCCGGTCAAGATGCGGGGCTGTGGCGAATCATCCGCGTTCACGAACTGGATCAGCCCGTCGCGTCGCCCCAAGCTGATGCACTGTACCAGAAAGCCAAACCGGAACGGGGTATCGCTGCCCAACGCCACGTCCGCCGCGTGCGCGCCCATCGGCATCGCCGTCGCGCACGCCATCCGCACGCCGGGAACGCACGCGCTGTCGCCTGCCACGAGGATATCGGGATGCGAGACAGAACGCAGCGCCGCATCGACCACGATTTGCCCGCGCGCGTTGACCGTGATCCCCGCGTCGCGCGCTAACGATGGCACCGCGAAAGCGCCTGCCCACAGCACGCCGTCCGTCAGAATCGTGTCGTTGTCGGTCACAATCGTATTCGCGTCAATTTGGGTTACGCGCCTGTTTTCGATCAGCGTCACGCCCAAATGGGCGAATACGCTCCGCACATGTTCGCGTCCGCCATCCGACAGTCCCGCGCCGATTTCGCCTTGCGTGATCAGCGTGATGTGCGCGTGCGGATGCGCTTCTGCCAGTTCGGACGCCGCTTCGATGCCCGTCAGTCCGCCGCCGATCAGGACGATCCGTCCGCCGCGCGCTGCAATCGCGGTCACGGCGGCGAATCCGCGCGGATCGAGCGTCTGGGCGTGCGCGCGCACGCCGGGCAGCGCGTCGCGGTCAATATGACTGCCGAGCGCGTAAATCAATGTTTCGTGGGCGTGTTCGGAGGGTGTGCCATTCGTGCCGATGAGCGACAGCGTGTGCGCTTCCGCGTCAATGTGCGCGATGTTCGCTTGGATGAATGTGACGCCCGTTCCGCGCAGCATGTCCGCAATGGGGCGGACGCGAATCGATTGTCCCGCCGCCGCTTGATGCAGCCGGATGCGCTCAACGAACGTAGCTTCGCGGCTGATCAGCGTGACATGGGCGCGCTTGTGCAGCCGCAGCGCCGCCAACATGCCCGCATAGCCTGCGCCTAAAATGGTGATGTGCTTCATGATGATCGTCCTCTCGTTATCAACCTCTATAAGAGAAGACGAGTGGGACGCGGATTTTGTGACTCAAGGGGAGAAAAGCAGGACTGAGGGCAAAGGAAGGGCTAAGTACCAAGTGCTGAGTGAAAAGTGGTTGGCACACTCAGGGGATAACGGGCGTCCCACCGGAACGCCCCTACAGCACGCACTTTGAACATGAGCCGAGACAGTTACGCTTGGATGTTATGCGCTCGGTTCTGTCTTTTACTCAGCACGCAGTCCTCGGCACTTGCCCTTAATCCCCTGATGTGCCGCCACGCAGCGCCGTCATCATGTCCGCGATGCGGCTGAACTTGATGCGCGGACGTCCCTGAACTTTGCCGTTTTCCTGTTCGATGGCGTCCAGCGCCAGCCAATCGGCGTAGGTGACGAAATCAACCCCGCGTTCCTTCAGCAATGCTTCGAGCGCGGCGCGGGTCGGCTCGGTTGGTGTATGCGTGTGTCCCGCGGCGGCATCTTCCAGCGCCAACTTGACCGTTTCAACCGAATCGGGCTTGTTCGTGCCGATCACGCCGGAGGGACCCCGCTTGATCCAGCCCGCGACGTATTCGCCCGCCAGCGGTTCATGCGTCGTCGGATCGATCACGCGCCCCCCCACATTGGGGATCACGCCCGCTTTCGCGTCAAATGGCACGCCCGACAGCGCCACGCCCTTATAGCCGATTGAGCGAAACACCAGCCCGACGGGGATGGTTTCGGTCATATCGGTGGCGCGCGCCCGCAGCGATCCATCGTCGGACGCGATCAGCTCGTTCTTGATCAGCTTGATCGCCTCGACGCGCTCCGTCCCGACGATTTCGACGGGCGACCACAAGAAGCGCATATGCACGCGGCGCGGCTTGCCCATCGACGGATGGGTGGCGTACAGGGTCAAGATTTGGACGTTATTGTCCGTCGTGCGATCTTTCTCTGCCAGCAGCGCCGCTTGACTGAGCGCATCGAGCGCGGCTTCTTTCTGCGAGACGACGACTTCGGCGTCCGCCAACTCGCCCAGTTCTTTGATTTCTGGGTTGGTGAACGCCGCTTGTGCGGGACCGCGCCGCCCGATCACGTAAATGTCGGTCACGGCGCTGTTGTCGAGCGCGGCGAGGGCGTAATCCGCGATATCGGTGCTGGCGAGTTCGTTGTGATTGCTGGCGAGGATGCGCGCCACGTCCATCGCTACGTTGCCGTTGCCAATCACGGCGACTTTGGTCTGCGACAGGTCGAATTGCAGGTCGCGGAAGTCGGGATGCGCGTTATACCAACCGACAAATTCGGTGGCGGCGTGGCTGCCCGGCAAATCTTCGCCGGGAATGCCCATCCGTCGATCCGTCTGCGCGCCGGTCGCGTAGAGGATTTGGTGATAGCGCGCGGTCAGGTCGTCATGGCTGATATCGCGCCCTAGTTCGACGTTGCCATAGAAGCGGAAACGCGGATCGGCGGCGATCTTGTCGTAAACTTTCGTTACGGATTTGATCTTGGGGTGATCGGGCGCGACGCCGCCGCGTACCAAACCGTGCGGCGTGGGCAACCGCTCGAACATATCGATTTCCACGGTTACGGCAGTTTGTTTGAGCAGGGCATCAGCGGCGTAGAACGCCGACGGACCCGAGCCGATGATAGCGACACGAAGGGGAGCTTCCGACGTTCCGAGCGGAGACGCCATTGTATTGTCCTCGATTTGTACGCTGATTCACAATGGCGACATTATACCATGCGCGCATGTCGAGGATAATACGCTTTACTGCGCGAGATGATCGGCGGAAAGCTCAAATCCGAACGTACTGCCCTGCTGATAAACGCTCTCGACAATCATCTGACCGTGATGACGCTCCACAATTTTTTTAACCAGATGCAGCCCCAAACCCGTTCCGGCGATCCCGGACATTTCGGGCGAATAGGCACGGAAGAACGGTTGGAAGAGGCGTTCTTGCTGATCGATCATCACGCCGATACCCGTGTCTTTCACGCGCACGATGGCTTTGCCGCCATCCAGACAGGTTTGTACGAATACAGAGCCGTTTTCGGGCGTGTATTTGATCGCGTTGACGACCAGATTATCGACGGCTTCACGGAGTTGGGGACGATCCCCGCGCACGCAAATCGGTTCGTCTGCCATCGACAGTTTATAGTCTAATCCTTTGCTGAGCGCGGATTCGGTCTGATCGTGATAGCTCTCTGCCACGAGATCGCGTAAATCGAATATCGGCGCATCTTTCATCTCGACGAGCGCATCGATGCGCTCTAACGAGAGAATATCGGTGATGATTTTCTCCATCCGCCGCGATGAGTCTTGAATGATTTCGATATAGGCGTGTTGGGTGTCGGTCAGCGGTTCTCTTAACAGCAGTTCGGCAAAACCTTTGACTCCACTCAGCGGATTGCGCAAATCGTGAGCAGCCATGCGGATCATGTCGCTTTTCAACTGTTCCAGATCGCTGATGCGGGTGTAGAGATCGTGCATCGCGCTCAACTGTTGTTGTGATAGTTCGTACAACTGAGCGTTATCAATCGCGGAGGTGACGCCCCCCGCAATCAGACATTGAATTGAAATCTTCGCGGCTAAAGCGATTGCTGGTCGAGGATTCAAGGCTGATCGCGCCGATTACACGGTCGCGGTAATCGAGCGGAATGACCATGATCGCTTTGGTAGCGCTCACATCGTCGTGATAATCAGGATCAAGCGTCACATCGGGAATAAACTGGGGCGTATTCAGTCGTACTGCCCGTCCGGTTACGCCGCGCGTCATGTCGAAGCGTTCTCCAACTGTGTAACTGCCCATACTGGCGGTCACGACCAATGCTTCGCCGTCCAAAAGCGCAATCACAGCGTTATCCGCCCGCGTAAAGCGCACAGCGATGTCGAGCGCCATCATCAGCACGTCATTGATGCTGAGACTGTCACTGAGTTCATGCTCAACGCGGCGCAGCAGAGTCAGTTGATTGACCAAGCGTTCCTGCTCTGTATAGCTTGCCGCTATCTCAAGATCGATTTTGGCGCGTATATTCAACTCATCGCGCAGTTCGATTTCGGTCATGACCGAGGCTGCCAAATCTTCCAAGATGGCGATCTCGTCGTTCGTCCAATGGCGTATTTCGACGTCGATCACGCACATTGCCCCCACGGTATAGCCGTCGGAGGTCGTTAGCGGAATCCCGGCGTAAGCCATGATATTCAATTCTGAAATCGACGGATTGTCGCAGACCAGCTCATTTTCTGGCGCATTATCGATGATCAACTTGTCAGCGGATGCAACCACATGCTGGCAGAACGAATAACGCATGGGTGTACCGCGTGCACTCGCCCACGGTTCAGCAAAGCCAATTTGACTTTTGAAGAATTGGCGATCCGCGTCCACCAGCGATATCAGCACGGTCGGCACATTAAGGATGCGCTTCGTCAGCCGGGTGAGGCGGTCGAAGGCGGGTTCATTCGGCGTGTCTAACAAACATAAGCCGCGCAGCCGCGCCAGTCGTTCGGGGTCTTGGATGATGTTGAAGTCGGCGTTTGGCATCTGCCATCTACCTTTGCTCACTATATGTTGACGGTGTTTCTATAGCATAGGGTAGAATCCTCTCAATTGCGTCTAGATTGAGTTTGAGTATTATAACCATCAAATCTCAACGCTTCATTACTTTATGCTGCAAGTCATTGGGACATGGCGCGCCACATCCCAACGCTGAATATTTGCTGGTTCAACCCTTCAGCGGCAGGACGAGATCATGCGGGAAGTCGGTCAAGTTGACCAGTTCGCCGCGCGCATCGATGTAAAACAAATCCTCGATCCGCACGCCGATGCCCTGATCGGGATAGTACAAACCCGGCTCGATGCTGATCACGTTGCCATGCTGAAGCGTATCCTTGCTCATATGTCCGAGTCCGGGACGCTCGTGGATGTTCAAGCCGACGCCGTGTCCGAGACTGTGAACGTAGCCATCCGTCGTGCCGGGCGTGCTGCGCGAGGTGGCGTGTCCGCGCCCCTCGAAGTACGTCTGCACGGCTTCCTGCATCGCTTTGCTCGGCATCCCGACCTCGAATTCATCGAGCGCGATCTGGAATGCTGTCGCCACCTCGTCATAAAGCCGCTGCACGGCATCGGGCGCGTAGCCGATGCACCAGGTTCGGGTACAGTCGTGGAAGTAACCGCCACCGGACTCGCGTGGGAACAAGTCGAACACGATGGACTGTCCGACGCGCAAAATGTCCGCATCTTCGCCGCGACTGTGGGGGACGGCGGCATCCCGCCCTTGCGCGAAGATCGTGCCATGTTCTTCGAGTTCGCGCTCGAACAGCGCGCGCCGCATAAAGCGTTTGACCGCGCGAATCGTCAGCGGATCGCCGTTGGCATCCACGACCGCTGCGTCGGCGCGCTCATTGTCGGCGCGATGCGACGCGATGAAATCCCACGTTTCGCGCAGCACTTCCGATGTGCGCGCGGCAACCGAACGAATGCGCAGCACTTCGTCAGCGTCTTTGGTCAAATACGCTTCATCGAAGATGTTCAGGTCGAGTTCCCCGACGAATTGATACTGTGGGTACAACGCCTCAATTTCGCGCAAGAACGCCGTGAACACGCTCAGATCGCTCGTGCCGTAGATGCCGATGCGCCCGGCGTGGACATCGAAGCGGCGGAACAGCGCGCCCCACAAGGCGGCGTCTGCCTTCGCGCGCACGCCATCGGCGGCTTTCACGAGGTCGGCGTAGCCCAAATCGAAGTAGGAGAGGACTTGTAAGCCGCTTTTCGCCGCTTCATCGGTTTCCATCGCGTTGACGACCAGCACGGGCGCGCCGCCGCGTACCTTGAGAATGATGCCGCCCGTGATGCGCGCGCCATTGGAGAGATAGGTGCGCGCGGGGTTGGCGCTTTCGTCGCCCGCGACGATCAGCGCGGCGAGATCGCGGGTGTGCATGAGCGCGTCGAGATAGGATTTCATGGTGAGGGTATCCTTTTGGGTTGGCAATGTGCGCGGGATTATGGCGAAGGATGGGCAGCGGGGCAACCGTTAACACAATCTGACTTGACAGGGCGCAAAAAAAGAATGGTACTATCATCAATAATTGTCACGGTTGATAAGCGGGTAAAGACTCATGCGTCGTCGCGTCCTCAGCGTTATGCTGCTGCTCATCGTCCTCTTGGCGCTCAATCTGATGTCGGTGGGGTCGCAAGAGGGGACGATCACGGAGGGCGAGACGCCGGGCTATTCGGGTGCAGCCGACGCGCCGCCCGCGATTGCGACGCTGGGCGCAGTGCCGCTGGATGAGGCGTTCGTGCTGCCGACGGCGACCATTACACCTGATAATCTTCATCCACCTGCTGAAAGTGGCGGTGGTTTGGGCAGCATGACCTATGAAGAATTGATATCCCAGTTTGATCCCAACACCTTTGCTGTTTACCAATATAATATAGACGGTTATTCTCCAGGTCGGCTTGGGCGTGTCATTTATGCTTACGATGGTCCTGATAACGATCCGCTCAATTTACCTCAAAACTATCGCTTTGGTTCCCCAGAGATTTCACCAAATGGAATTTACGTCGCTTCTTCGTGTTATCAAAACACAATTCCATTATATGAAGATATTTGTATCTTAAACCTGCAAACTCAACATGTATTTCGTGCAACCAATGATGTTGCTACTGATAGAAACCCAACATGGTCGCCTGACGGCACACAAATTGCTTTTGATAGCGAACGCTTCGGTTCTCAGTTCCAAATCTGGCGCGCTGACATTAATTTCTCTCAGATGACCGCGACGAATATCCGACTTGTCTCCACCCAAGCTTGTGAAGCGCCAACATGGGGCTTTCCAAACATTATTTGCATGTCCCATTCTCCCAATGGACTTTCAAGCATCAATCCAATTACGGGCGCGGTTACGTCTTTTGCACTCGGTCTGCATTCTCATTTAGACTCTGTATTGGTTGATAATGATAGCAATGGGACGTGGGATGACAGCGTTGTTGTCTATTCATATTCGCCTCCCGGCGAAACGCGCAGAACGACAGGCTGGGCTAGTCAAAACGGAACGATACCTGGTGGCTTCATTCCTTTACCTTCAGCGATAGACTACCCACAATTTGAGCGTCTCCCTGAAACAGTTGGTGTAAACGGCAGGTTTGTATTGAGCCGTGTTCGGACATGCATACCATCACCCTTAACTCCGAATTGCCCCGTAGAGCTGCGGATCGCTGGCGTGGGGAACAATGCAGGTTACGGAGAACAACTGTTTCCTCATATCCCCGTGAGCAGTAGTATCGATTTGGCATCGGGCGTCCAAACATTTTGGCAGCAGACCCAGCTTGCACCGACGGTTACGCCGATGCCGCTGACACGCACGGCAATCGCGCTGCAAACACAGGCGGCGCAGGGAACTGCAACAGCATTAGCGACTGCACAAGCGGGCGATTGTTCGGGAAATGCGTTTCGGGCAAGTCGACTCCGAAACGATCCAAGCATAACTGGGCTACAGGCACATGAGCGTGCCCCCAAACTTGACTCTCCTTTGGATTCTTCCGAAGGCGCAACTGGACATACAATCAGAAGACATGTACTCTCCAGTACAATTACAAGTGACTATCTTAAGTCACAGGTTAATGCAGTTCATAGAAGGGCGTCTGCATTTAATAGCGTTTCAATAGCAGAAGAATGGATTGGAAGGATATTAGAATATTTAGTGGATAATCCTACTTTAACAACAGATGTTTGTCGTTGGCTTAATGATGCAAATAGTGCTACTTGTGAAGAGTTTTCTGCAAATTATATTCAGATCGGATATACGCCTCCTACTCCAATAGGCGTTGGCTGGGTGTGGAATTTAGTAGACGAAATCGCAGATCCGGGTAGAGTTCGTGGAGTCTACGTGATGTTGTGTAAAGCTGTCTCTGTCATTGTTGGAAGCGCAGATCCCGCATATATTGTACTCAAAGCTTACCCGCTCATCTAATCAAAAGGAATGCTATGTCTATCAAGCGTTTGCGGTTTTACATCGTTCTGGTATTTGCATTCCTTCTTACATTTGAAGGTGTTTTCCTTATGAATGTGGTTGCTATTCAAAGTGTGTCCGACCCTATCTTTTATTTAGCTTGGAACTCAAGCGCCACCCATTTACTCGCAGCCCGAGCTAATTATTTTACGGTTACAAATAGTTCAGGAGTTGTCCGAACGATAATTAATAATTCTAATGTCTATAGAATGACGTCAATTAAATGGCATCCGTTTAAAACAGAAATTCTTACTGGTAGTGATGATGGGTGGATGAGACGTTGGAACGCTGATACAGGACAACTTATCGCTAGTTATCAACACTCTGCGTTATTAGATGTTGATAATCGTCCTTTTGTGGTTGCTGGGGTAGATTGGAAGCCGGATGGTCAAAGACTTCTAAGTGGGGGATCCGATGGTAAATTCAAGATTTGGGATGCAACAACAGGCAGTACTCTTCACACGATAACAGATCCTCTAACTCATGCTGCTTTGACTTGGGCAAGCTGGAGCCCAGATGGAAATTGGATAGCAACAGGTTTATATGAGGCTAGAATTCGTGTCTGGAATGCTTCAACATTAACATTAACTTCTACTCTTTACCATGCAGGCACAATACTTGGGGGAACATGGCGATATGATGGAACACAATTAGCGACGATTGCACATGATGTGGTCGAAGTGTCAGGAATGCCTTCAACAACAGATCATCCAATTCGAGTTTGGAATACATCAACTGGTCAACTAAGCTACACCATCAGCAACGGAGTACAGCGAATCTCTCTACTTCGATGGAGTCCTGAAGGTGGACGTATTGCGAGTGGAAATTCGCGCGGCGAATTGAAAATTTGGAATGCTCAAACGGGCGCATTGATGGAAAGTATAAACGTTGGCAGCGCCATTACCGCGCTGGCGTGGCGTCCTGATGGGAGTCAAATCGCCGTCGCTACCGTCAACCCCGACGGGCGTGGCGGGACAAGCCAGATCATCAATCCGCCGCCCTCCCCCACAACGCCGAACGTCGTCACCAATGGCAATTTCGACACCAATACCAATAATTGGTCGAGCTTTGCCACCCCCAACGCTTCTGATGTGCAAATGCAGTGGAACAACGGCGTATTGCAGTTCCGTCGTCTGACGAGCGCGACCAGCGCCGCCGTTTTGCAAAATACAGGGGTCGCCTTCCCCGCGAATGCACCTTTTGAGGCACGCTTCGATTTGGGCAACAGCAGTGGGGTTCGTAAGCGTGTTCTCGTTGTTTTGCACGATACGAACTTCACTGATCAGCAAAGCTGTGTGTTTTGGCTCGCGCCAAATGTGCCGCTGCGGACGTATTTCGTGCGGAGTGTGACCAATCTGGCGTGGTCGCCTGCCTATATCTCGTTCTATGAAGGCACGAGCGACGGGAACGGCTGGGTTCAAATCGACAATGTATCGTTGCGACAGCAGCCGCAGTTGAGTACACAGCAAACGCTCTGTCTCGACCCAAACGCGCCCGCACCCAGTACAGGGAACGACAGCGCCAATTTCCTCACCAATCCCAACTTTTCAAGCGGTTTAAGTCCGTGGTGGGTGAGCGATACGACATGGCAGCTTACAGGCGGTATCATGGATTGGTACAGCCCGCAACCGCCAAGCCCCAATACCGCCGTTGTACAGGATACGAATACGCCCGTTGGTCTTCGTGTTCCGCTTGAATTGACCCTCCAACTCGGCAACAACAGCAGTGTACGCAAACGGATTAGCATCATCATCAACGACGGCGATTGGAGCGATTCGCAGTCCTGTTTCTTGTGGATTCCGCCATTTTCGGCTTTACAAACCTATACGATGCGCACCTACACAACTGAAGCATGGAGCGAGGCGCACCTATCGGTCTATGACTCCTCGCGCGGAAACCCATGGGCGCGCATGGACAATGTGACCCTCCGCGCACGCCCGACGTTATCGGTTCGTGGGACGGAATGTTATCGTCCGGGCGCGCTGGTACCGTAAAACCAAATCACTGATGAACGCGCGTCCCCCATCGGCGCGCGTTTTGATTCCCATCCCCATCCGCGCTACAATCGCGGCATACGATTTCACCCCACCGTTAGGATGAAATACCGCCATGCTGATCCTCGATGCGCATCAGGATATCGCCTACAACGCGCTGTGCTTCGGGCGCGATTATCGCCAGAGCGTGGGCGCGACGCGGGCGCGCGAAGGGGCAGACGCCACCCCCGAACGCAACGGCATCGCCACGTCGGGGCTGCCGGATGGGCTGTTGGGGCGCGTCGGCATCGTGTTCGCCACGCTGTTCGTCGCCCCCGCCAACAAAGAGCCGTCGCCGTGGGATCGGCTCGAATACAAGACGCCGCGCGAAGCATATGACCTCGCGCTCAAGCAGTGGGACGTGTATCAGCGCCTCGCGGACGAGACCGACACGATTCGGCTGATCCGCACGACGCGCGACTTGGACGCGGTGCTGGCGACGTGGGCGGATGGCGTGACCAAACATCAGCAGGGGTTCGTGTTGCTGATGGAGAATGCCGATCCGATCCTCGAACCGCAGCAGTTTGAAGAGTGGTACGAGCGCGGCGTGCGCCTCGTGGGCCCCGCCTGGCAAGCGACACGCTACTGCGGTGGTACGGGGCAGCCGGGCGGCTTGACCGCACTCGGACGCGAACTGCTTGAGGTAATGGGGAGCTTCAACGCGATCTTGGATTTGTCGCATATGGCGGAAGAAGCGTACTTGGAGGCGGTGGATCGCTATCCCGGCGTGCTGATCGCCAGCCACAGCAACCCGCGCAAATTCTGCACCACGGATCGCCACTTGTCCGATGAGATGATCCGCTTGTTGGCGGAGCGCGACGGCGTGATGGGCGTCGTGCTTTACAATCGCTTCTTGAGCAATGAGTGGCGGCGCGGCGACCGTAAGAGCGACGTGCCGTTCGCCACGCTTCTAGACGTGATCGATTATTACTGCCAAATCACGGGGAGCGCCGCGCACGTCGGCATCGGCACGGACTTCGACGGCGGCTTCGGCGCGGAAAGCACGCCGGAGGGCATCGATACCGTGACCGACTTGATCAAGATTGGGGACGGGCTGCGCGCGCGCGGCTACAGCGACGCCGACATCGACGCGGTGTTGAGCGGCAACATGCTGCGCAAACTGCGTCAAGCTCTCCCTGCGTGAGCGGATAGCGACCATGCCCGCGATTGCGCAGCTTGGGATCGCCATCGGCGCGTTGGGCGTCATGCTGTCGTTGATGGGTTTGTTCCCCAGCGTGACGGGGATCGAGCCGGGCGCGGGCGTTGGCATCGTGCAGGTGATGGCGATCTTGATCGGCTTCACGCTCTTGACGTTGGGCGCGCTGATCTACGTCAAATTCACGTTCTACATCGGGCGCGCGGCGAACTTCAGCCAGCAGATCGGCGTGCGCCTGTCGTTGACCGGCTTGGTCTTGGCAGCGATGTCCGGCTTGGCAGATTTTCTCGGCTTCGGTTCGCACACGCCGGGCGTGGTCGAACCTGTCTTGGGCGTCTGGCAAGCCGTTGCCATCCTGATGGGCTTTTTCATTGCGTCGTTGGGGGTGATAGTCTACGCGCTGCGCGGCACGCCGCCGGACGAGTCGCCGCCTGATCAATCCGCGTGGATCGATGACCAACAATTGTGAACCGGATGCACGTGAACTATAATTTTCGCTTCTCAATCCTAGCAAACACGGCGCATCAGTCCAGTTGTTGTAATGTGCCGGTATCTCGAAAAACGAGACTTTTCACAATAAGGAGTACGTAATGCGTAAAGGTATTCTCGTCGTTTTATCGTTGCTGTTGGCACTGTCGATAGTCGTTCCAGCGCTGGCACAAGATCGCCCAAATTTGGTGGATGTGCTGGAAAGCGATGAAGACGGACGCTTCAGCACGCTCGTCGCGGCGATTGATGCTGCGGGGCTGCGTCCGTTGTTGAACAGTTCCAGCGCCTACACGATCTTCGCGCCGACCAACGATGCGATCACCGCGTCGCTCGATGCGATCAGCTTGACGGTCGCCGATTTGTTGGCGGACAACGACACGCTGCAAGAAATCCTGCTGTACCACGTCGTGCCGGGTCGCATTCGTTCGTCGGACTTGTTCCGCGGCGAGACGCTGCGCACGATGTCGGGTCAAGACCTCACCACCGGCGAGAATGAAGGCGGACAACTGACGGCGGCGGGTGTCGTCGTTGGACAAGCAAACATTGCGGCTGGCAACGGCTTCGTGCATGTACTGGACGCGGGTATCCTTGTGCCGCCAAGCCTTGCAGAGGCACTGACACCGCCCGCTGTCGTCGAAGAACCCGCTGCACCCGCCGACACGCGCCCAACGGTGGCGCAAATCCTCGCGGATGATGGCGCGGGACGCTTTACGACCCTATTGGCGGCGGTCGAAGCGGCAGGTTTGACCGAAACGCTGAGTGGCGAAGGCAATTTCACGGTGCTTGCGCCGACCAACGAAGCGTTTGACGCCGCGCTCGCGTATCTTGGCGTGGAAGCATCCGATTTGCTGGCGGATACCGCGACACTGACGGACGTGCTGTTGTATCACGTCTTGGGCGAACGCACACGCTCCTCTAACTTGTTCGTTGGCGGCGACTACACGACGCTGAACGGCGCAACACTGACATTCGGTGAAGCGGCGAACGGCACGCTGACAGTGAACAGCGGCGCGGCGACGGTCTTGGATGCCAATCTGGTCGGCAGCAACGGCGTCGTCCATGCGATTGACGCCGTGCTGCTCCCGCCGGATATGGCGTCGGCAGCGCAAGCCAATCGCGCCAATATTCGCGTCGCGCACTTCTCGCCGGACGCGGGTCCCGTCGATATCTACATCAACGGCGAACTGAGCGACCTGCAAGGCGTCGCCTTCAGCACGGTCAGCCCGTGGATCGAAGTCGCCGCCAACGCTTACAGCATCGGCATTGCGCCCGCTGGCGGCGAACCGACGGGCGTGGTGATCGCCAATGTCGCGCCCGGTAGCTGGACGACGATTGCCGCCGTCGGCATTGTGGCACTCGATAACCTGGATGTGCGCTTCTTGCTCGAAGACTACAGCCCGATCCCTGATGGGACGGCGCGCGTCTCGGTGTTCCACGCCATTCAGGGCGCGGGCGTGATCGATGTGCGTTTGAATGGCAGCGTCGCCATCAGCACGCTCGGTTATCCCGGTTCGTTGGGCGATAACGATGGCTTCTCGACGGTGAATGTCAACGCGGGTCCGACGGATATTCAAATCGTGCCGAACGGTGCGACGACGCCCGTGCTGATCAGTGACGACGATTTCCCATTCAACGCCGGGACGAATTATTTGGTTGCCGCCGTTGGCACGCCGAGCAATCCGAGCTTGGTGGTGGTGGCGGTTCCGCAGTAAATGAAGGCTTGATGAAGGGCGGTCGGCAGCAGTCAACCGCCCTTCATTTTAGCGATGGTCATGGCGCTAAACGGCATTGGATCAAAACTAAAACCCGACTATACTTTATGTCATTTCGTAGAAATGCTATTCGTCGAACCATATGTGTTTCGTTTTGGGTGTACTTTCAGGAAAAGGACGGTTATATGCGACGGTTTTTGCCGCTTCTGGCATTGTGCGTGGCGCTGATGGGGCTGGTGGTCATGCCCGTAATGGCGCAAAATGCAGGAAACGTGGTTGAGGTTTTGCAAGGGGATGAAGAAGGGCGCTTCAGCGCACTCGTGTCGGCGGTCGTCGCGGCGGGGCTAGATGAAGCTTTAGCGACTGGGGGCCCCTTTACGGTGTTCGCGCCCACCAACGACGCTTTCGCTGCGGCGCTGGCGGCGCTCGGTGACGCGGGTGGAGACGTTATTGCGAATCCCGAATTGTTGGCAATGGTGCTGCAATATCATGTCGTTCCCGCTCGCGTGACGGCAGCCACATTGAGTTTCGGACGTTCGACGCAAAACACGCTCCTCGACGGCGCGACGCTGAATGTCAGCGGCAGCCGACGCGGCGTGACTGTTAACGACAGCGCGCGCGTGGTTGAGGCGGATATTCAAGCGTCTAACGGCTTGATCCATGCGATTGACGCCGTACTGGTGCCGCCCGATGTGATGGCAATGCTCGCGGGCGATACGGCGGCGGATGCAGCCGTGCAGGGACAGACCGAACCGCGTCCGACGCTGGCAGAAGTCTTGACGACCGACCCCAATCAGCGGTTCACGACGCTGTTGGGCGCAGTCGCCGCGGCGGGCTTGACCGACGCGCTGAATGCAGAAGGCACGCTGACCCTCCTCGCGCCGACGAACGCCGCCTTTGATTTGGTGTTCGATACCTATGGCATCACCGTGAGCGAAGTGGTCAACGACCCCGCGTTGTTGACGGCGATTTTGACCTATCACGTCTTGCCAGAGCGCACGCGCACGAGCGATTTGTTCGTCGGCGGCGATTATGCGACGCTGCAAGGCGAAGCGGTCACATTCGCGGAGAACGAAGCCGGACAACTGACCGCCAACGGCGTGGTCATCAGCCAAGGCAATCTGCAAGCCAGCAACGGCGTGGCGCATGTCCTTGATGGTCTGCTCGTGCCGCCCACGATCCTCGCGGTACTCAGCGAACCCGTCGCGCCGCCGATTGTGGAAGCGCCTGTGCGCCCGAACCTCGTTTCGGTTTTGGAAGGCGACGAGGACGGACGTTTTAGCACGCTTGTCGCGGCGATTGACGCTGCCGGTCTGCGTCCGTTGTTGAACAGCTCCAGTGAATACACGATCTTCGCGCCGACCAACGACGCGATCACGGCTTCGTTGACGGCAGTTGGCATGTCAGCGGAACAACTGCTGGCGGACACCAATACACTGCAAGAAATCTTGCTCTACCATGTTGCTCCCGGTCGAATTCGCTCGTCGGACTTGTTCCGGGGCGAGACGCTGCGCACGATGGCAGGGCAAGACTTGCCAACGGGCGAAAATGAAGCCGGACAATTGACCGTCGGCGGCGTGATCGTCGGACAGGCAAACATCGCGGCGGGTAACGGCTTCATTCATGTGTTGGATGCGGGCATTCTCGTGCCGCCGAGCCTCGCGGAGACTCTGACACCGCCCGCGGAAGTCGTGGTCGAAGAACCCGCTGCCCCCGCTGATACGCGCCCGACGGTCGCGCAAATTCTCGCGGACGATGCTGACGGACGCTTCACGACGCTGTTGGCGGCAGTCGAAGCGGCGGGCTTGACCGATACCCTGACGGGCGAGGGGACATTCACGGTGCTTGCGCCGACGAACGATGCCTTTGCCGCAGCACTCGACTATCTCGGCACGGACGCGGCGACGCTGTTGGGCAATACGGAACTGCTCACGCAAGTGCTGACCTATCACGTCTTGGGCGAGCGCACACGCTCCTCCAATTTGTTTGTCGGCGGCGACTACACCACGCTGAACGGTGCAACACTGACGTTCGGTGAAGCGGCGAATGGTACGCTGGCGATCAACGGCGGCGCGGCGACGATTGGTGATGCTAATCTGGTCGGCAGCAACGGCGTGGTGCATGTGATCGACGCGGTGCTGCTCCCGCCCGATGTGGCGGCGACGGCGCAAGCCAATCGCGCCCACGTCCGCGTTGCACACTTCTCGCCGGACGCGGGTCCCATCGATATTTACATCAATGGTCAACTGAGCGACCTGCAAGGCGTGACCTTCGGCGCGATCAGCGATTGGCTCGAAGTCCCCGCGCGTACCTACAATATCGCCATCGCACCGTCGGGACAGTACCCCATTGGCGTGGCATCGTATGATGTGCAGCCGGGCGGATGGGTGACCATTGGCGCGATTGGCACGATCACGCGCGGCACGCTCAACGTGCAGTTCGTCGAGGAAGATTACAGCCCAATCCCGGCGGGTCAGGTGCGCTTGACCGTGTTCAACGCGATTGAGGGCGTCTCGACAGTGGACGTGCGCTTGAACGGCAGCACGATCATTGCGGCGCTCGGCTATCCCGGCGTGTTCGGGGACAACGATGGCGCGGACACGGTGACCATTGGCGGCGTGACCTACAATGTGGAAATCGTGTTGAGCGGCACTGGAACATCCCTTCTCACGACGCAGCAAGGGCTGACGAGCGGCAACAATTACTTGTTGGGCTTGATTGGGACGCCGGATAACGCGCGCTTCGTTCTCAAGACGGTTGCGCCCTAAGGCAAGGTCTGAGGTCAAAGGACTGAGGATGAAGTGAGGGCGTGGCATACCGCGTCCTCACCACATAAGCGAGTTTAATGCCAGCGGTTCATACCGCTGGCGTTTTTTATTCGACGAGGCGGTTCGGCGTGGTATCGGATGCTTGGACGGCGGGCGTTGGCGCGGTCGGGTTGCTGGATGCCGCTGTATCGCGCGTTTCGCCCGTGACGCGCGGCGCGTCCGTCGGAACCAGCGAGATTGTCTCTGCCAGCGCCGCAAAATCGATGGGTTCGAGATCAGCCAGCGTCACTTCATCCGCCATCGCAGTGCTGGACGGCGGCTGATACAGCATCCCCGACAGCAGTCGCGTCAAGTCCGTGCGCAAGCGGTCGTGGAATGCACGAGTCGTCTCACCGCTTTGCTGTCCAAACAGCGTGTAGGTGAAATTCTCCAACACCTGATCGCTGACCGCGTACAAATCGGTTTGCCAGCGATCCACCATCTCCCACGTATTGCCCGCACAGCGGTGCAGCTCGAACAGCACATCCACTTCGTTTGCCTTGCCCGTCAGCCGAATGTCGAGCGCGATGGGCAGCATCAGATTGCGCCGTCCCGTTCGTCGCAGGAGCGCGCGGATCAGCTTGCCCGCAATGGGGCGGGCGATGCGGTCGATTTGCTTGGCGTCGGACATCGAATCGGCGGTCTTGCGCGCGGCGCGGTCGAGTGTGTTCACAACCCTGCGCTCGATCAGCGTTTCGCTGCGATCCACGCGCCCATACATATCGTATTGGCTCAGGCGGATGGCGGTCACGCGCCAGCCGGACAGCTTCTTGTCGTCGATGCCGATGGGGAGCTTGCGCACCATATAGCTGTTGAGCGCGCACGGCATCGTCAGCGCGTCGCTTTGCGCGTGCTGCTGCCATAATTGGCGGCGTCCGGCAATCGAATTGGGGTCGATCATCGGGTTGGCGGCGTAGGGCGGCTGCCACGCGCCAAACGTGGGCGGCGTGGTGAACAGCGCGCGCGCGATCATCGACAGCACCCACAGCACGATCAGCAGGACGCCAAAGCCGATGAGCGCGCCGACCGCTACGACGACCGGTTCGAGACCGAAGATTGTGAGGCGTTCGCTCGGTGTTTCGTCCGGCGGCGCGCCCGCATCCGTCGCAATGCCTGAAGGGATTACAACGCCCGTTTGCCCATCAAAGCCGCCGCCCGCCGCTGGAGTGACGCCGGGCAAGTCGATCTGGACGCCAAACGAGATGCGCTGTCCCACTTCGTAGCCTGTCGTCGGAACATCGAACTGAAATGCCTGCTGCCCGCTGCTCACCAATGGCGGGATTGATTGTGCTGCGATCACCTCGCCCGTTGCCGCCAGCACAAGGTTGACCGTTCCCGGTACGGTCGCGTCGGCGCCTGCGTTTTCAATCTCGAAGGCGATGATCACCGCGCCGGGCGTCGCATTCAACACCGTGCGAATGTTGCGCACCAGATATTCGGGCGTGGTCTGCGCGCCCGCCGCTGTGGCGAGGATCATCAGCGCGATGATCCCGATCCAACTTCCGATCCATTTGCGCATCGACTGGTCTCCCGGCGGACGAATTGAGATAGAGAACTATACAAACAAAACGGCGCGTTTCCAAGTCGATTACCCGACGGAAACGCGCCGCATGAAATACGGTACTTCGACCTCTACGACGCGGGATCGAACCGATTAATCCGTCCGGTGTAATCCAAGACGTACAATTCGTTCGCCGCATCCGTGCCGAATGAACTGATGGTCATCTGTGTGTCGAGCAAGACATTGTTTTGCCACGCGCCTGCCGGATCGCGGTACAGATACCACATCATGCCCGATGTGAAATCACCATAGACGAACACACCTTGCAGCGCCGGGATGTTCTCGCCGCGATAGACGTAGCCCGCCGTGACCGAACTGCCGAAGTTATGTCCATATTCTGCGACCGGCATCACCACGCTCGCAGGCGCAGCGCCCCCGGAAAATGGATGATTGCCTTCGAGGAAGTTCCAGCCGTAGTTTTCGCCGCCCACACTGTCAGCGGACTGGAAGTTGACTTCTTCCCACTGACCTTGACCCACATCCCCGATGTAGAGGTCGTTGGTGAGCGTGTCGAAGCTGAAGCGCCACGGATTGCGCACGCCATACGCCCAAATTTCGGGCAGCGCGCCGTCCACGCCGACGAATGGATTATCGGCTGGCACATCGTAGCCGCCGTCCAGATGCGGATCGATGCGCAAGATTTTGCCCAACTGCGTCCCCAAGTCCTGCGCGGCTTCGAGTGGATCGCCCGATGCCCCGCCATCGCCCAAGGCGACATACAGATAGCCGTCTGCGCCGAACGCCAGATGCCCACCGTTGTGGTTGGGGTAGGGTTGTGCTTGCGTCAAAACGATGGCGGCACTGGTGGCATCGGCGGCATCGGGGTTATCGCGCAGAGTCAAGTAGCGCGCGACAACTGTATCGCCGTTCAAGTCACTATAGTTGACGTAGAACACGCGATTGGTGGCGTAATCGGGATGGAAAGCCAATCCGAGTAAGCCGCGCTCGCTGTATTGTCCGGTGCGCAGCGCGTCGGGGCTGATAATCGACGATAAATCGAGGAAGGGCGTCGCCTGAACCACATCGTCTTTCATGATCTTGATCAAGCCGCCTTGTTCGACGATGAACAGGCGTTCATCCCCTGCGTTGGTGAGATACAACGGACGGTTGAAGCCCGACGCGATCTCAGTGAACGTGAAATCCGCTTCCGTTGGCGGACGCGCGGGGACATCGCCCTGCGCACGGGTGGCGATCACCAGCGCGGCGAATGCCAGCGCCAGCGCCAACAGTGCGACCATCGTGGTCATGATGGCGCGGCGCATCTTTCCGATCTTCATACTGCCAGTCCTCATACTCATATTGATATTGATAATCCTCGTCATACTCCATTCTCAGCGGGACCCGCGACGGCGATCACTAGCGCGTCGGGGTTGAAATAATGCCGTGCCGCAAGCTGCAAATCATCGATGGTCAAGGCAGCGATGATGTCGCGGTAATGCAGCAGGTAATCCAAGCCAAGATCGTACACCTGCATGTTGTGGATCGTGCCAGCGACGCCCTCATTGCTTTCCAACTGGAGCGGCAGATGTCCGATGTAATACGATTGATTGTCCGAGAGTTCGTCGGGCGTAACGGGCGTCTCGACCAACCGGCGCACCTCGTCGGTGATGCGGTCGATGGCAAGGTTGACGTTCTTGGGATTGACGCCCGCGCTGATGCTCCAAGGTCCGCGCCCCGTGCCGCCTTCGATGGCGCTGTAGGCGTAATACGCCAAGCCCAAATCCTCGCGGACGCTCGCGCCGATGCGCCCCATCATGCCGAATTGCCCCATGACGCTGTTTGCGAGCGTCGCCGCTTGATAATCGGGCGAATAACGCGACGGACCCACCGTTCCCATGACGATATCGGACTGCGTTTTGCCCGCTAACGCCACCGATGCGCGCCGCGTCTCGGCGGTGGGCGCGGGTTCGGGGACAGGCGGCGTTGACGGTTGATTCGGGTTGCGCCAATCCGCGAAGGCATCGCGCACAATATTGATCGCGTCCGCCGCCTTGACCGCGCCGACGATCACAATGTGCATGGCGTCGGGTCCATAGTGCGCCGCATGGAACGCGGCGATATCGTCCAGCGACAGCGCCTTGACCGTCTCGACCGTGCCGCGCGAGCTGTAATGATACGGATGCCCTTCGGGATATAACGTTTCGCTGAACAAGCGGTTGGCGCGGTAGCGTGTGTCCTGCTGGCGGATTTGCAGCCCGGTTAGGACTTCGCCGCGCAGCCGTTCGACTTGCGCCGCCGGGAAGGTTGGCTGCCGCAGCACGTCCGCCAACACATCGATCAGCGTAGGCAAATCTTCCGCGAGGCTCTTGCCGCCGAAGTTAGCCCGCTGTCCGCCCGCATAGACGCTGACATCCGCGCCGATATCCTCTAACGCGGCATGAATGCCCAGAAAATCGCGCTTGGTCGTGCCGCGCATGACTGCCGATGCCACGAGCGACGATAAACCGCTCTTGTCCGGCACATCATACGCCGCGCCCGCGCGCAGCGATCCGGTGAACACGACCGATTGCGCGGCGAAATTCTCGTACACAAGGATCGTAACGCCGTTATCGAGCGTCGCGCGGACGATATTCCCGGAATGGGGGAGGGCGTAAGTGGGAGTCGCCGCGATCATTCGTCACCGTCGCTTTCGTCGTCATCGCCATCTTCAAATTCGTCGTCGTCGCCCGCCGTCGGGATGAACCAGCCAACGGTACGATTTTGTGGGCGCAGGTAACGCGCGGCGGCATCTTTCACGTCGTCGAGCGTGACCGCTTCGAGATTGGCGACGTAATCCGCGAACCAGGTATGACTGCCGAAATTCTCGGTGAACGCCAGCCAAAACGCTTGGCTGGTCACGCGCTCCGTGCTGTAGGCGAACAGCGCGCGCGCTTGCTTCTTGACGCGCGCCAGTTCGGCTTCGGTCACATCGCCCGCGCGCAAACGGTCAATCTCGACATCGAGCGCGCGCTCTGCGTCCGCTGGATCGACGCCTGCGCGCACCGTGATATCGATGCTGTACAGATACGGGTCAATCGTGGGCGTTAAGCCGCCATCAACCGATGCGGCGAGTTCGGTTTCGACCAGCGCGCGATACAGGCGGCTCGTCTTGTTGTCGATCCCGCCGCCGCCGAGGCTGTCGGGTCCACACAAGATGCTGTTGACGATTTCCAGCTTGAACCAGTCTGAGTCCGTCGCGGCGGGCGCGTGATAGGCGACCTCGATGAACGCGGCAGCGCCGGGACGCTCAATGCGAACGCGCCGCTCGCCCGTTTGTTCCGGCTCGGGGCGCATGAACATTTTCGGCGCATCGCCCGCCGGAATCGCGCCGTAGACCGCTTCGATGCGCTGAATCATCTCGGCAGTGTCGAATGCGCCGACGCAGACACCAATGGCGTTGTTGGGCATATAGTGGCGCTTGTAATGCGTGTGCAAGTCGGTGCGCGTCATGCTGTCCAAGTCTGCCGTGTCCCCGATGATCTCGTGGTGGTAGCCATGCACACGGAATGCCGTCGCTTGCACCGCTTCACCGAGCCAGAAGCCGGGCGAATTTTCCGCCCCCTGCCGCTCGGAGATGATCACCGTGCGCTCAGATTCGACTTCTTCGGGGTCGAAGGCGGCGTTGATCATGCGATCTGCTTCGATCTTGAGCGCCAATTCGATGTGTTCGGCGGGGAGCGTTTCGTAATAGGCGGTGTAGTCGATGAACGTTTGCGCGTTCCAACTGCCGCCGAGTCGATCAATGGCTTTGTCGAGATAGCCGGGCGGGAACTGTTCCGTCCCCTTAAACAGCATATGTTCGACCCAATGTGACGCGCCTGTGATGCCCGTCGGCTCGTTACGGCTGCCGACGCGATACAGCACCCACCAACTGGCAAGCGGGGCGCTGTGTACTTCCTTGAGCAAGACGACCATGCCATTGCTCAAAACGTGTCGTGTGACGTTGCTCACGCGGTATCCTCTCTGAAGTCGAGGACTGAGGTAAAGGACTGAGTGAAAAGATCAAGTGATAGACACCTTCTTTTTCTCAGTCCTCAGCACTCAGTACTTTCTTTTAGCCTTGTTTTTCCATGTACGGCGACCCGACCGCCAGATAGCGGTAGCCGCGCGCGACCAGTTCAGTGTAATCGGGGATCATGCGCCGCCCGTCGATGATCAGGTAGGGCGGTTGGACAGCTTGCTCGATGGTGCGCGACAGCCCGCGAAATTCTTCCCAGTCGGTCGAGATGAACAGCACATCGCTGCCCTCGATGGCTTCGCGCGGGGAGTTGCAGTAGCTGATCTTCTCGAATAGATGATTCTTGCTCGGATCGAAGAACTTCTGCGCCTCGTGGGCTGCCATCGGGTCATAGGCGCGAATCTCACGCACCCCGCGCCCCAACAGCGACTCAACGACCTTGAGCGACGATGAATCGCGCATGTCGTTCGTTTGCTTCTTGAATGACAAGCCAAGCAGGGCGACCGACTTCTGATTGAAGTTCACGCCCGCCTCGCGTCCCGCGCGATCCACCAGATACGTTTTCTGATATTCGTTGATGTCGTAGACTGATTCGAGCAAGGCGGCGGGTTGATTGACCGATTTGAACTGGTAAATCAGCGATTGAATGTCTTTGCCGAAGCATGAACCGCCCGCACCGTTGGAGACATACGATCCCCATGTGCTGATGCGATTATCCGCCGTGACGCCGCGCTTCATGTCCTCCATGCGCACATTCGGGAACGATTCCGACAGCCGCGCGCCGACGCCGTTCCAGAACGAGATGTAGGTCAGCAGCAGCGTGTTGGCGACGTACTTGATCGCCTCTGCCGTTTCGGGCGTCGTCTCGATGTATTTGATGCGGACGTGATTGGTGAACTGCGAATAGATGCGGCGCAAGATGCGTAAGTCTTCTTCGGTATCCGCGCCGACGACCACGCGATCCGGGCGGCGCGATTTCTCGACCGCTTCGCCTTCGGGCAAAAATTCGGGGTTGGAGGCGATGCCGACGTTGGGGACGTTGTGTTCGCGCAAAATATTCTCCAACGTGCGCGCTGTGCCGACGGGGACGGTACTCTTGTTGATCACCACGACGCGGCGCTGATCTTGGCGTTTCGCCAGCAGCGGCGCGAGTGTGTGCAGCGCGCTCTGATAAAAGCTCAGATTGGTCGAGCCGTTGTGGTTCGGTGGAGTCGGCAAGCACAAGAAGATCGCGTCCACGCCGTCAATGACATCTTCGAGATTATCCACGAAGAACAGATAGCGGTTAATCGTTTCGCTGATGAGCTGCGGCAAGCCGGGTTCGGCAACGTATTGTTCGATGCGTTTGGGATCGACTGAACGGTACGCCTCCAGCTTGCGTTGATCTTTGTCGTAAGCGTAGACTTCATGACCGTATTCGGAGCATACGGCGGCGTGTGGCAACCCGACAAACCCCGTGCCGATCACGATGATTTTCATCCGATTTTCTCTCCTGCGTCTTGGGGACAGCTTGAATTATGCGATGGTATACGCGCTATCGTCGTGTTATACACCATCGCCGTTGGATTAACGTAAACGAGTATTGTATCAAGCGGGGGCAGGAAATTGAACGCTGAACCGCGCATGGGCGTGGCGGCGATCTCAAGCGAAGATAAATACGCTGAGTTTTGGATCGCTTCACCTCACCCCCCAACCCATTGCATGGAGAGGGGGCTTTCAAACCCGTTGTGACCTGTCCTGCTCCCCCTCTCCACAGCGTGGGTATTTATTCACCTATCCATGGGATTAAGCTCAAAATCCACAAATTTGAACC
>DAOTUQ010000038.1:0-20154 GCA_034437055.1 Anaerolineae bacterium | reverse complement strand
CCTTAACCTGCTCAAACGCCATCCGTCCAAACAAAGTCTCAAGCGTAAACGTTTCCGTGCCGCTCTTGACGACGCTTTCTTGCTTCAGCTACTCACTCAATTTTGATGCGATAGCCCTGTGTGGGAACCGTTCCCTGATTGGCTGATCACCGACAGTAGGGGTAAAATTATCCCATGTTACAAAAGCAGGTTGTGATCAGTGGGGCGCAAACCGACGACCACGACACCATTTGCTTGTTTCATCCCGATCAGACCGCCAGCGACGACGTGATTGTTCCGCTCGCCCACGTGCCGGACACTGCCGCCGCCTATTTGGAAAGATTACGCCATGATGCTGCCCTCCTTACCCCCTAACCGCGCGCCCTTACTGCCGACCGCCTTCATCGCGCTCCCGCTCGGCGCGATCCAGCCGCGTGGCTGGCTGCGCGATCAACTGCACGTCCAGGCGCGCGGCTTGACCGGACACCTCGACGAAATTTGGGCGGACGTGGGCGACGATAGCGCATGGCTCGGCGGCGCGGGCGAAGGCTGGGAACGGGGACCCTACTACCTCGACGGCTTGCTGCCGCTGGCGTATCTCGTGGACGATCCCGAACTGCGCGACATGCTCTTGCGCAAAGCGAATAAATGGGTCGAGGCGTTCCTAACCAGTCAGCTTGACAACGGTTACTTTGGACCCGGACGCTACCGCGATTGGTGGTCGCGCATGATCGTGTTGAAAGTGCTGATGCAGCACTACGAAGCCACCGCCGATGCGCGCGTGATCCCGTTCATGCTCAACTACGCGCGCTATCAACAGCGGGCGCTGCCCGCGCGTCCGCTCGAAAGTTGGGCGATGGCGCGCGCGATGGACAACATTCTGGTGTGGCATTGGCTCTACAACCTGACGGGCGAAGCATTTCTGCTCGATCTGTCCGCGACGCTCTGGAAAGGGACGGCGGATTGGGCGAACCTGCAAGCAAACAATAAAGTTGCCGACTTGCTCGAATTGGGCGAATGGAACACGGGCATGTTCACGCATGTCGTCAACAATGCGATGGGCGCGAAAGCGGCGGGCGTGTTCTATCCGCAGTCCGGCGATGAGTGGCACAAATTTGCGGCGCGGCGCGGCATCGAGCAACTGCTCGAACATCATGGACAGCCGCATGGCATGTTCAGCGGCGACGAGCATCTGCACGGCACCGCCCCGACGCAGGGGACGGAACTGTGCGCGGTTGTCGAGTTCATGTACTCGCTGGAAGAACTGCTGCGCATCACCGGTGACGCCTATTTCGCGGATCGCCTCGAACAAGTGGCGTACAACGCGCTCCCGGCGACGCATACCAAAGATTGGTGGGCGCATCAGTACGATCAGCAGGTCAATCAGGTCTTGGTGACAGTCGATCAGCGTGATTGGATGAACAACGGCGATTGGGCGAACATTTTTGGCTTAGAGCCGAATTTCGGCTGCTGTACGGCGAACATGCACCAAGGCTACCCAAAGTTCACGAAGAATCTGGTCATGCAGACGGCGGATGGCGGCGTGGCGGTGGTCGCATACGCACCGTGCGAAGCGAAAACGTTTGTGAACGGCGACGTGCCGATTACGCTGACCGTCGATAGCGAATACCCCTTCGATGGGCGGGTGGCGATCCATGTGCATCACAGCCAGCCGGACGGGATCGCCTTCCCGCTGGTTGTCCGCGTGCCAGCGTGGGCGCGCGGGACGACGATCCACGTCAACGGGTCGATCATGACAGGTGACGCGCCGCCTGGCTACCTCCCCATCGAACGCCCTTGGCGCGATGGTGACGCGATCACGCTCGACATGCCGATGGATGTTCGCTTGACGACGGGACACGGCGATCTCTTGTCGGTTCGGCGGGGCGCATTGTTGTTCGCGCTGAAAATCGCGGAAGCGCGCCAGATTGTGCGCGGGACACCGCCCGCCGCCGATTACGAATTTCAGCCGGCGTCGGCATGGAATTACGGCATTGAACACGATACTGCATTTGAAGTCGAAACCGCGCCGATTTCGTCCATTCCATTCGATCCCGCCGCGCCGCCCGTGACCCTTCGCGCGAAGGGTCGCCAGATACCGGAATGGAGATTGAATCATAATTCGGCGGCGCTGCCAGCCGCCTTCTATACCGTCGATACCCCTAGCGAAGCGATCACGCTGATCCCGTATGGATCGACGCATTTGCGGATCGCGGCGTTTCCAAAGGCGGATTGACCGCACATCAGTCCCGCGCGGCGGGCAGCACCAGCGTGAACGTGCTGCCCGCGCCCGGACTACTCTCCACGCGCACCTCGCCGCCGCACGCCTCCGCCACCATGCGCACCATCGTCAGCCCCAAGCCGATGCCGCCGCCGTCGATGCCGCGCTCTGCTTCAATGCGATAGAACGGATCGAAGATGAGCGCGATCTGCTCGCTGGTCATGCCGTCGCCTGTGTCGCGCACGCTGATATAGACGTTGCCCACTTCCCCCCAAATGGTCAGGGTCACGTCGCCGTCGCGCGGCGTGTGTTGCAGCGCGTTGACGAGCAAATTGCGGATCGCTTCGGTCAGCGCGTCCACGTTCGCGCGCACTAGCGGCGCGGGCTGTGCCAACCAGAACAACCGAATCCCCTTTTGGGTCGCGCTCAACGCCAACGTCGGGATCACCCCTTCCGCGATTGTGACGACATCGACCGCGATAGGTGACTTGAGCGAGAGTGATGTGACCATGTGCAGGCTGTCCAACTGCTGTCCCATCGCTTGAATCGAACCGACGATCCGTCCGAAGCGTTCCCCGACGAGCGCTTGCGCTTCGGGCGGGAGCATCCGCTGTGACACCTCGACACTTGCGCTGATTGACGCCAGCGCATTGCGAAAATAATGCGAGAATGAATCGACAAACTGACGGATGATGGCTTGGCGTTCGCGCTCGACCGCGCGTTTGACCCGCTCATCTTCTGCCACTTTTTGGATGCTGATATCGCGCGCTACGCCCGTGACGGCGATGGTCACGCCGCATTCATCGCGCAGCGGCATCGAGCGAAATTCGATCCAAATATACAGCCCATCGCGCCGTCGAACCCGGACTTCCAGTGGGCGCGGTATGGCATCTTTTTGCATGGCATTAATCACGCCCGCCCCCCGCGCGATATCATCAGGGTGAATGAGCGCGGTTGGATTTTTGCCGATCCAGTCCGCGCACGGATAGCCGAGAATGCGCTCAAATGCAGCATTGAGGCTGGTGATCTCGCCGTCGAGTTTGTTGACATAGACGATATCGCTCAGATTATCGATGAGGTCACGATAGCGCGTTTCGCTCGCTTCAAGCGCGCGCCGCTGACGCAAGCTCATGTTTTGTATATTTTGCGTGACGATCAGCGCGACGCCGCCCACCAAGCCATTGAACGCGATTGCACCAAAAAGCATGTCCCCCAACGACAAGCCGGGCGTCAAAACGCTCAACAAGACAAGTTCGACCAGATAGAGCAGCAACAGCCGCCTGCCCAAGACCGGGGGCAGCGTGAATACCACCAGGACTATTGGCACGGCGGACACATAAAAGCCGTACTTGACCGCCCCGCCAACCAACGCGCCGACATAGATTGCCAGCGTGACCACCACAATCAAGATGATGATCACCGCGATCAAGGCGCCATGCCGAGCCAAGACATACGTCGTTGCTAGCGTTGGGACTATCACCGCTATAAAGATGAGATGACTGGCGATGCGCGTAATGTCGGTGTCCGTCGCATAATCGTAGAAGAGGCGCAAGCTGCCCAGCAGCAGAATTGCGATCAAGGTAACGAGAGATGCGACCATCGAACCGCGCGCCACTTGCCGCATATACCCATCCGTCACCGACTCCAATGGGTCAGTGAGTTTGATCCACAGCGTGCGTGCATGTTCTACGATCATAATGGGTTGGACTTTAATGCTAGACTGTCATCTTATCTTACCGTGTTATGACTTAATCTACAAACGCGCGGCATCATCGATCAGACAGCGACCGCGACTCGATGGCGCGCATCTTGTCGTAACGACGGACATGGCGTTCCTCATCGCTGGGCTGTGCTTTTAGAAATGCGGTGATGATTTCCTCCGCTGTCGCCACGCCGATCACGCGCGCACCGACGCAGATCACGTTCATCCGGTCGTGTTCGACGCCTTGATGGGCGCTGTAAACATCGTGAATCACAGCCGAATAGATGCCGGGAATCTTGTTGGCGGCGATGCTGACGCCGACGCCGCTGCCACAGGCGAGGATGCCGCGTTGAGCGCGTCCATCTTGGAGCGCAGCGGCGACCAATTGCGCGATATCCGGGTAATCGCTCGGTACAGCGGCGGTATCGACGCCGAGATCGATCACATCGTGACCCTGTGCGCGCAAAAAGGCGACCAAGTGCTGTTTGAGCGTATAGCCCGCATGATCGGCAGCAATCGCAATCGTCATGATCTATCTCCTCATGGAAACCGAGTCGGATGGTGTAAAACCGATTTTCATTTTAGCGCAGATTGGCTGTTTCACCGCGCTCCTTTGCCGCCTATACGTAGTCGTCCAACAGGAAAGTTCTTAAAAGCAACCTCACCCCCCAGCCCCCCTCTCCCTACCGGAGAGGGGGAGGACATGTTTGGTTTTCTCCCTAATTCACCTCACCCCCGCCCCCCTCTCCACTGCGTGGAGAGGGGGAGTTTCCGCCTCGTGTTCCCCCTCTCCGGTACGGAGAGGGGGTCGGGGGGTCAGGTTCTGTAAACTCAGGCTATTTACTCTGGTGTGCAGCCGGGGGGACCCTCTGGTGGCATTGTCCACGTTTGATGGATCGTGTCGTCGGCTGCCATCGCGCGAAATTCGTTGTAGGTGGCGAGCAGCGCCGGACAATCGCCCAAGATTTGTGCCGCTTGCCCCTGCAAATACCAACACTCGAAGCGCCGTTCCGCAATCGGGACATTCTGTAACACTTGCAGCGACGAACAGCGATGCAAATGATCGCGCGCCGCTGCGAAATCGCCCTGCAAAAAGTTCTCGCGCCCCAATTGATACCAACCCTCCGCCCATGCGGGCGCGCGTTCGGTGACTTCGGTGCAATGTTGCAGCGCCGCCTCGTATTCACGCATCGTGCTGGACAGTTCGCACAGCCGCAAGCGCGCTTTTACGTTATCCGGCTGGCGCGCCAACACATCGTAATAGGCGACAGTGGCGGTATCCGCGTCACCCAATTGCAGCGCGTACAGCGCGCGCTCGAAGTACAGCGCCATGATCGATGGATGGGCGCGCACCGCCTGATCGACCACGCGCAGCGCCTCGCCATAGTCGCCCGTGTCCGCGCGCCCGATGGCGACCGCACGCAGCACGTCGAGCGCGTCGGCGGTTGTCGCCGTCTGTGCCGCGCGCAAGCTCTCGCGCAGCGCCGCCTCGTGCGCGCCCGCGCCACCATACGCCAGCGCCAGCGCCGTCCGCGCGAAGGCATGGGACGGATTGCTTTCCAAAACGCGCGCCGCTACGTCTGCCGCTTCGCGCGTTCGTCCGACGGCTTGCAGCGCGAAAGCGTGCGCCGCCAGCGTATCAGCGTCGTTCGGGCGTTGGCGCGCGGCATCGGTCGTGATTTGCACGGCGATATCCCGGTCAATCGCGCGGTCATAATCGCTGTAACTGCGATAGACCAGCGCGCGCGCCAACAGCCGCGTTGTGCTGCCGTCGGAACCGCGCGCACCCGCCGCGCCACCACGCAACCGCTCAACCGCGCCATCGAGATCGCCCGCATCGAACAGCCGCTGTGCCGCGTCCAAGCGCGCGGACGGCGAATCGCCCGACGGGAACGCAGCGGGCGCGCTCCAACGACGCTCGATGATGCGCCACGTCAGCACGCCCACACCCCCCAAGATGATCAGCATCATCAGCGTAGACAGACAGCCAGAGCGACGGCGGCGGCGGCGAAACGACAATCGGGATGTGGCGCGATTGATCCGCATCAGCGGCTCGCTTTCTGAGATGGCGCATTCAGCTAGATGCGTAGCAGGGAGATTGGACACGAGTGTAACGCACATCCGCGCGCCCCGCACGCGAAAGATCGACCAGATCGACGGGTGCAGGATCATGCTCAGACTTTAAGTCATGCCGCATATTCATTGACAACAATACCCGATATACTAACCTGAGTTTTGGATCGGCTCTAAACCGTTCACCTCACCCCCCAACCCCCTCAGCCACGCTGTGGAGAGGGGGAGCGAAGCGCAGCGGGGGTGAGGTCGAACAAAACAAGCGAAAATCGAGTTTGCAGACACGCGCTAGAATGAATATGCTCAAAGATTGATCTAGGTCATTAAATGCCTGCACCCATTACCATTTCACGCGATCAGACGAACGATCCACAGGCGGAAGCGATCATCCGTCAGGGTCTCGCCCAATACAATCGCAGCCAAACCGGCAGCCGCGATGTCGTGCGCCTGACACTGTTGGCGCGCGACGAGACCGGGCAAATCGTCGGCGGGCTGCTCGGAGAGAGCGTGTGGGGCTGGCTGCTGGTCGATACGCTGTGGCTGGCGGAATCCGTGCGCCGACACGGTTATGGTCAACAACTGCTCATAGAGGCGGAAACGGTCGCTTGTGAGCGGGGCTGCCGTTATATCGCTGTGGAAACGTTCAGCTTTCAGGCGCTGCCGTTCTACCAAAAACGCGGCTATGTCGTCTATGGGCAGATTGACGATTTTCCGCCGGGACAAACCCGTTACTCGCTAAAAAAAGAGCTGCTGCCAGAGGGCGTTGAACGCGCACCACAGCCGAACGCGCTGCCTGATCATCCCGCGTTGTACAGCTACCCGCCGGAAGCTGCCGCCAAGCGCGCGGACGATTATATGGATGCGCTGTCCGCCATGATGCTCGATCTGCTCAATCGTCATGATCTCAGCGATCTGTTGCAGCAGATTGTTGACCACGCAGCGCGCTTTCTGGATGCGCCCTACAGTGAGATTACGCTGATCGAAGGGGATGAACTGGTCGTCAAAGCCGTCACCCGCAATCAGCCCGATCTGATGGGCGACCGCGTAAAACGAGGACAGGCGCTCGCCGGATGGCGCGCGTTCGATACACAGCAAGCCGTCTTGATCGACGATTATTTCAATTGGTCGGGCAAGCGCGTCTGGTACGATCACGCCCAAATGCGCGCGGTTGCCAATTTCCCGATCATGCGCGGTGAAAGCTGTCTGGGGGTGCTGGCGACGGCGCGCACCACCCCCAATCACCCCTTCAGTCAGGCTGAGGTCAATCGTGGGACGCAGTTTGCGCAGTGGATCGCCCTCGTCATCGACAACATCAACCTGTATACGAGCGCGCAGCAGCGCATCGCGGAGCGCGAGCGCACGCAGGCGAAGTTACGCGCGCTCTACGAAGTGATGGCGACCACCACCGAAACCATCGATGAACAGTTGAATGATGCCTTGAAAGCGGGAACGGCGCTCTTGGCGCTCGATTTGGGGATCATCAGCCATATCGAGGGCGACACCTATACGGTGCTGTACAGTTTTGCGCCCGATGGTTCGATCCAAGCCGGGCAAACATTCGACGTCCGCCAAACCTATTGCGATCTGACCTATACCACCAATGATCTGGTCAGCATCGAGGACGCGCGCCAGTCACCCTATAACAAGCATCCCTGTTATACCGAGTTCGGCTTGGCGGCGTATATCGGCATTCCGTTGACGGTGCAGGGCAAACGCTTCGGCACGCTGAATTTTTCCAGCGCCGCCGCGCGCCAAAACCCATTCGATATCGCGGACAAAGATTTCTTTGTCCTGTTGGGTCGTTGGGTCGGCGCGATGTTGGAGCGCAAATTTGCTGAAGAAAGCACACAGGCGTTCCTGCGGGATATTCAAGCACTGCAAGCCCTCATCTTGGATCTGTCTGAAATTTCTGATCTGTCCCTGCTGTATCAAGCCATGATCCGCATGGGGCAAAGTCGTCTTGGCATCGACCGGATCGGCTTATTCGTACTGGATGCAAGCGGAAACGAATTGCTCGGCACGTATGGCACGGATCCGAACGGAAATTTCCGCGATGAAAGTGATTACCGCGAACTAATCACGGACAACCATTGGACGTTGGACATTCTCAACAGCCCCAACCATGTCCGCTTGTGGAACGACAGCCCGATTTATGACCATGGGCGTGAGATCGGCATCGGCTGGAAAATCGCCTCGGCTTTGTGGAATGGCAGCACCGCCGTCGGCTATTTGGTCTCGGACAACTTCGTCAGCCGCCAGCCCGTGCGCCTGTATGAAACTGAACTGATTTCGCTGCTCGGCAGTACCTATGGGCATCTGATCGAGCGGAAACGGGCGGAACAAGAGATTCAAACGCAGAATGAGAAGTTGGTCAATGCCAATCGTGACCTTGCCAGCGCGTGCAAACAGGCGGAGGAAGCCAACCAGCTCAAGAGCCAGTTCCTCGCCACCATCTCGCATGAACTGCGTACTCCCCTCAACGCGATCCTCGGCTATTCGCAGCTGCAAATCGCGGGGATGGTCGGGGAAATGACCGCTGAACAACTTGGGTTTCAAGAGCGCATCAATGTGAATGCGGAGCATCTGCTCGGACTGATCAACGAAGTACTTGATCTGTCCAAAATCGAAGCAGGACGGATGGAATTGCTGCAAAATCCGTTCAATCTGGCAGCGTGCTTGACGGAAATCGATCTGCAAAGTCGCGGACTAGCGGAGGGAAAAGGGCTGACGTTCACCTTTCGCATCGATGAGCGGCTGCCCGAAATCGTCGTTGGGGACAGTGGGCGCATCAAACAGGTGATCATCAATCTGATCTCGAATGCCGTCAAGTTTACCGATCAAGGCGGCGTTTCCGTTGAGGCGACACTGCGCGAAGCGAGCGCTTGGTACGTCACCGTGTCGGATACGGGGATCGGCATCCCCATGAATATGCAGCAAATCATCTTTGACGAGTTTCGGCGGATTGAGGATAAAATGCAGCGCGGCGGGACGGGGTTAGGCTTGACGATCACGCGCCGCCTCGTGCAGATGATGGAAGGCACGATTCACGTTCAAAGCGAGGTGGGGCGCGGCAGCACTTTTACGATCCGGTTGCCGTTAATCACCGCGTAGCCGCGTGATCCAGCGCAACGGCGGCGCTTTGAAAAGTCGTCGCGCTCATTCACCTCAACCCCATACGCGGTCAATTTTGTTTCGGTTCTCCAAGTGGGGATAATTCGCTCAGTGACGTAAGCCCAAACGATATTCTGTGCAGCGTGGAGGCGTAAAGTGAGTGAGCAACCTCGATCCTTGGCTGAGGACACGGCAAAGCTGAATTGGAGCATCCTCATTATCGATGATGTGTTCGATAATTTGGCGATCATGCGGATTACGCTGGCGCGGGGCGGCTTTCAGGTCTACACCGCACAGAGCGCCGAAGCGTGCTTCGCGGTGCTGGAAACCGTCACGCCGACCGCGATCTTGCTCGATATCCGAATGCCGAAGGTGGACGGGTTGGAAGTTTTCCGCATCATTCGGGCTGATCCCAAGACAAAACATATTCCGGTGATCGCCGTAACAGCGCATGTGATGCCGGGCGATCAGGAGCGCATCTTGGAGGCTGGTTTTGATGGCTATATTGCCAAACCCTTCGCCGTCGTCAAACTGACCACCCAAGTGCGCGACTTCATCATTCAAGCGCACTCAAAACGCTGACGAGAGTCCCGGTGGGATGCCCGTGCGCGACCGCCCGCACATCCCACGCCCACAAATCTGGCGGGACAAGCGTCTACACGCGGAACAAGCCCAGTTCATTCGGGGCAAAATCGGGGAAAATGTCGGACAAACGCGGATTTTTCAGCCGCTTGGCGATCAATTCTGCCAGCACATCGCGGTAATCAATCGTGATTGGCACGTCGCCGCGATCCAAGTTGTCGGGCTGCAAGCCGACCCAGCGTGAGACGACGCGCGGCGTCCCGTCGAGCAAACCGCCGGACATCACCCACAGCGCGCCGCCCGCGCCGTGATCCGTCCCCGCGCTGTTGTTCTCCATCACGCGCCGCCCGAACTCCGAGACGACGACGACGGAAATACGCCCCATTTCGGGCTGCATGTCCGCATGGAACGCTGCCAACCCCGCCGCCAAGCCGGCTAGTAAATCGGCGTGTTCACCCTCCGTCCCCCCTTGCGTCGCGTGTGTATCCCAGCCGCCCAGATCGATGCACGCTGCTTCTAAGCCCACATCCGCGCGGATCAGCGCCGCCGTTTGACGCAGCGCCAGCCCGAAATCGTCGTCAGGATAGGTGACGCCGTTCTGCGGTCGATACGTGGCATAGTTGACCGTTTCCAGCAGATCGATGGCATCGAGCGCCGAGACGGACGCCGACGACAGCGCCGCGTTCGCCGTGCTGTCCTCCAGCGCGTACAGCGCGTTGAGCGCCGATGCCATGCGCAGCGCCCCGTTTTCATCGCCGCCCAAGTGATAATCGACAATCGAACGCAGCGCCACCGGTGTGACAGGTCCCCGCAGCGTCGCTTGGGCGCTCGTGCCAAAGCCGACCGCGCGCAGCGGTGACGCGCTGCCGTTATCAACAGTCGCCAAGTGCCGCCCGATCCAGCCCGTAGCGATATAACTGCCGCCAATCGCGCCGCGTTCCATCGAGTCCATCGCCTCGAAGTGTGAGCGCGATCCGTGCGGCGCGCCCGTTCCCTGCACGGCGATCAATTGTCCGCCCGTCACGATGGGCAGCAGCGGTGCGAGCGCCGGATGCAGCCCGAAGAAGCCGTCAAGATCGAGCGCCGTGAGCGCCGCGCCGCGCGTATCTGGGCGCGGAATTGCCAATTGGGGGCGCGCGGTGTAGTAGGCGTCGTCGCCATACGGCACGACCATGTTCAGCGCGTCCGCGCCACCGCGCAGAAAGATGCTGATCAACACATCCGGCGTCGCGCCGTCGCCGCGCTGTGTCCCATCCGCTTGGGCGAAAGCGAAGCGCGGCATCCACGCGGGCAAAGCAGTGGTCGCGGCGGCGGCAGCGGCAAGCGTGGCGCTGCCGCGTAAGAAGCGGCGGCGCGATATTGGTTTCAAAAGCATGAGCAGTCCCCTTCAATCATGGTTCGATTTAGCGATATTGGAAGGCGGGCGACGCCAGCAGCAGCGCCAGCGCGGCGGTGGTTTGCTGGCGCGCGTCGTTTGGCGCGGTCTCGCGGGCGAAATCGAGCGTCAAATCCCGCTCCGTCGGCGTGAGCGCGCGCCCGAATGCGTACTGCGCGACGAAATCGATGCGCGTTTCTAGATCGTCGGCGGCTCCAGCGGGCATTGCCGCGCTGAAAGCGTCAGTATCGATCTCTGCACCATTGATGCTCCCGCTGGCGGCGCTAATTGCCGCGTTCCAGCGCGCCATCATGCCGCCTTCCCATGCGCCTTGTACGTCGGGATAGCCATTGGGCGCGGGCCACATGAACGGCACTTGCCCCAACGCTTGCAGAACGGGCGCAACAGCGCGCAAAAAGCGCGGCTGATTGGTCACATCATAGCTGAGGGCGCGCAGCAGGCTGATCGTGTATTCGTAGGGCTGCTTGAACTTTGGCGGCGCGTCCCAAAATTCGGGCGCGGCGAACAGCGCCCGCAAAACCGCGCGCAGATCGCCGTCGCTGCTCATGAATGCCGCCGCCAGCGTGTCGATCAGCGCTTCGGGCGGGAAATCGGACACGAAGCGCCGCGCGATCCGCGTGCTGATGTGGCGCGCGGTCGAAGGGTGATGCGCGAGCAAATCGAGTACCCTATCGCCGTCCGCTTGTCCGCCGCGCGCTGGAAAATCCACGCCGAACAACAATTTGGCGTCGTTGTCATGAAAGCGCGTCCGAAACTGGAACGTGTAATCCCCGCCTTGACGCGGGCTGGCGACTGACCATCCGGTGAATGCCCGCGCGACAGTCTGCACGTCGTCCTCCGTATAGCCGCCGTTCACGCCGAGCGTATGCAGTTCCATCAGTTCGCGCGCATAGTTTTCGTTGGGCGCGCGCCGATTGCTGCCCACATTATCAAGATAGACCAGCATCGCCGGGCTGTGCGCCGACGCGCGCAGCAGATCGTGAAAGCGCCCCATGACGTGCGGGCGAATCACGTCCCGATCATCCGCGATCTTCAGAAAGCCGACACTGACCTTGCCAAGAAAGACGCTGAAATGATCCGAGAAGCAGTGAACCATCCGCTCGTACAACTGGCGTTCAGAGTACAGCGCGCGCATGGTCGTGCTGCCAATCAGCGCGGCGTAGACAGTGCGCCGATCTTCGCGGTAGTCGCGGATGATGGTCGCCGTATCCAGCGCCAACAGCGGCGCGTAGGTCGTCAGGCGTTCCGCCAGCGCGGGATCGGGCAGCGTCTCTGGATTCAATTGGGACTCGATAAAGACATCGACTCCCACCGATTGAACGTGCGCCGTCAGCGCGGGCGTCACGCCGAACGTCAGCCGCGCGATAGCGTGTGCCGCTGGATCGCGCGCCTCGACGCGCATGGGCGCGAACGCGCCGGATGGGGCGGCTGCCAAGTGCCGCATGGCTTGCGCAACCATCGTATCGCCCGGCATGACCGGGCTGGATGGCGCGCCTAACACAGCAGCGAGAAAAGCACGTCGGTTCATAAAACAGCTCTCATGATATCTAGCATTGAACAGGGCGAAAAATGAGCGGGTACCCATTCCGGCGGAAAAACAGGTTTTAGCGGCGTTGTGTGGGTTCGACTTGATGAACAGCATAGCGGGGGAATGTTGCCGAAGTGTGAAGCGCGGGTAACGAATCTGGAAAACGGTTGGATGGGCGTCCAAAATGAACCTTGCCCGCGCCGATTGTGTATTTTGTCCATATACGCACAGTCAATGATCGGGCATTCGCCCCGAAGTCTTGTGCGGTTTGATCAATGGAACGGGTATACAATCGACTATAGGTTAGGAATTGCTAAAACTTTGCATCCAAGCGCGCCCGCAAATCGTTAAACTGTGTTAGGGTATACCTTAACGATTGGCATGATGTTTTTCACCCCTGTTCGCCCGGAATCACAACGTTTGAAGGGTAAGAATCCAATGCGCCGGGTTGTTTCCTCGTTTGTTGTCCTATTGTTCACCCTCGCCGCCGCCGGATGCAGCGATATGGCGGGGCTGCGTGTCCTCACGGGCGAAGCCGATCAAGAGACGCTGACCGACCGCACGGTCGAAGCGCTCGATTTGGTGATGGCGGATAAATCCGGCATGACCGATCCGGCGATTGTCGCTGCTGCCGACCGGATCGAAGCCGCCACCAGTGGCAGCGTCGATATCATCGAAATTCGCAACAATGCTGAAACGCGCATCTTCACCGTCGATATGATGTTCAACCCGCCCCAGTCGGATGGATCGGTGCAGGGGCAGATCGCCCAGCTCGACGCACTGCGCCGCGCCATCGAACTGACGTGGCAGGGGACGATGCGCGAGAGCGAAGGCAGCGATCTGCTGCGCGTGATCCTGATGGCACCGCAAGATATCGTCACGTTGGATAACGGCGTCAGCTTCATCGGCGTTGTGCTGGCAGATGCGCAAATCGAGCGCGGCGCGGCGGCGGGCTACTTGTCCGGCACGCGCTCGCTCAATGGCTTCTTCGATCTGATTGCGCAAGGCACATTGTCTTACGAGCAGCCGGAGCAGATGATTTTGTACGAGGGACAGCCGAACCATTCGATGTTCATGCTTGGGGCAGCACAGTAGCAGTAAAAGCAGGACTGCGGACTGAGTGCTGAGAGAAAAGATCAGGTCTAAGCGTCGAGTATTTGGAAATCAGCTTGCGTGTTGGGGCAAATTTTTGCTCAGCACTCCGTACTCAGCACGCAGTCCTTTTTTTCTCCGTCCTCCGTCCTCAGTCCTTTCAGCTCAGTCCGCTCTTTTCCGTCCATCGAGTTTTCTGGAATAATAATGATGGCACTCGCTCAACCCAACCCCACCACGCCGGGACTGCCCGGTGAACCGCCCCCGCGTCAACAACATGCTTGGGAATCGGAACAGACGCTGGTCGATGAACGGCGCAAACTGCGCTATCGCATTCAACGTTTTCTGGATGGAATGTGGATTTGGCTCGTCATCGGCGGACTCGTGACATGGGCGCTGTACAACGCGACGCTGATGCGCTTGCTGGTCGATGCCGTTCCCTATTTGCTGCGCTTCGTCACGACAGCATCGCTGATCATCGGGCAGTTCGCGCTGATGTTCTGGTTCTTGGGCAAGTCGCGCCAGTACACGATCATGCCGGGCGCAGAGGGCATCAGCTTCAAAGATTATCGCGGACAGCCGGAACTACTGGAACAAGCCCAACAGATCGTCAAGCTGCTGCGCGGCGTGAAGGTGTTCGAGGACGCAGGCGGCGAACCGCTCAACGGCTTGCTCTTGGAGGGGCCCCCCGGCACGGGCAAGACGCGCCTCGCACAAGCCATCAGCACCGAGGCGGGCGTGCCGTTCTTCTTCGTTGATGCGTCGTCGATGAACTCGATGTTCATTGGCATCGCGCCGCTGAAGGTCGCCAATATTTACCGCAAGGCGCGGCGCGCGGCGAAAGAATATGGCGCGTCGATCATTTTCATTGATGAGATTGACGCCATCGGCGGTTCGCGCGGTGGCGTTGCACAAGGCGCAGAAGGCGCGGGGAACGATACGGCGGACACGCTCCGGCGCACGCGCTTGCCAATCATGATGGGCGGCATGGGCGGGGGGGGATCGGGCTTGCTCAGTACGCTGTTGATCGAGATGAGCGGCTTCAGCCTCGAACACGGCTTTTGGGCGAAGCGCAAGACGTGGTTCTACAAGGCGTTTCTGCATCGCAAACCGCCGAAACCGCAAAAGCGCGTCTTGACCATCGGCGCGACCAATCGTATCCAGGTGCTTGACCCCGCGCTGCTGCGTCCGGGACGCTTCGACAAGAAAATCCATGTCGATGTCCCCGATCTGGAAGGGCGGCGCGATATCATCGACTACTACCTGTCGAAGATGGCGCACGATGAAACCATCGACTCGCTCATCCTCGCGTCCGAGACGCCGAATTACACGCCCGCCGACTTGAATTATCTGCTCAATGAGGCGCTGCGCTACGCACTGTTCGCGGGGCGTGCCTCCATCTCGATCCAAGATGTGCGCTCGGCACAGCCGGAACATGAATTTGGCATCCGCCAGCCGATCCACAACATGACGTTGGAAGATAAGCGCCGACTCGCTGCGCACGAGTCGGGACATGCGCTGGCAATCCGCATGTTTGCGCCGACGTATCGCATCGCGCGCATCACGATCATCCGGCAGGGTGGCGCGCACGGCTATGTCAGTTGGTATCCGGCGACCGAAGAATTTGAAGGCTTGGCGACGTTCGAGTCGCTGACCAATCGGCTGCGCGTGGCGATTGGCGGCAAGGCGGGCGAGATGGAATTTTGCGGCGAGGGCGCGCAAACGCTCGGCGTCGGCATCGGCTTCGGGGATGGCTCGGACTTCGGACAGATTCGCGTCGTCTTGCAGCGGATGGCGTCGGCGGGCATGTTCGGCGCGTTGGGCGCGAGCAGCTTTGACCCCGAAACCAACAAGGAACTGCGCGAACGCATGGACGAACTGTTCCGCACCGTCTTGGAAGAAGTGCGGATGGCGTTCCGTATCCATCGCGCGATGGGCGAGGCGCTGATCGCGCGCTTGCTCCAACACGAGGAAATGCACGCCGAACAAGTCGAGCTGTTCTTCAACGATTACGGCTATTACACGCCGCGCGTGCGTGTCCAACAGTACAATGAGGATGAAATCGTTGACGGGCAGCCCCCGCGTGACGAACTTCCCGCCGATGCGAGACCGACGAAAGAGAGTACGCGATGACGATCATCAAGCAAGCGCCCAATCAGCCGATCCTCGATCCGGGCAAGTTCGATTGGGAACAAGAAGAGACGACGGTTGATCGTCGTCAGCGTTTTTCGCACCGCCTCAGCCGCTTCATGCGCTCGATCTGGGTGTGGGGGCTGATCATCAGCTTGGCAGCAGTGGCGTTGTTCGACCCCAATATCATGAACGCCGTCGTTCAGGTCGCCGGGTTGGGGCTGCAAATCGGCTTGTTGATCGGCATTTTCTTGTCACAGTTCATCCTGATGTTCTGGTTCTTGAGCCGCACGCGCCAGTACACGATCATGCCGGGCGCGGAGGGCGTCAGCTTTGACGACTATCGCGGACAGCCCGAAGTCTTGGAGCAAGCGCATCAGATCGTGACGTTGTTACGCGGCGTGCGCGCGTTCGAAGCAGCGGGCGGCGAACCGCTCAACGGCTTGCTGTTGGAGGGGCCCCCCGGCACCGGCAAGACGTGGCTGGCGCAAGCCATCAGCACCGAGGCGGGCGTGCCGTACTTCTACGTCGATACGTCGTCGCTGCAAGCGATGTTCATGGGGATGGGATCGATGAAGGTCATGCGCATGTACGCCAAGGCGCGCAAGGCGGCGAAGTGGTACGGCGCAGCGGTCATCTTCCTCGACGAGATCGACTCCATCGGTTCACGCTCCGGCGTCAGCTCGACAACCGGCGCGATGGGGACGCCGCCGGGCGCGCGCGGCTTCTTCGGCGGCGGCGATATGGGCTTGCTGAGTACCATGCTGATCGAGATGAGCGGCTTCAACCTCGAACACGGCTGGCGCGCGAAGATGCGCACGCGCTTCTACAAGCTCTTCTTGCGGCGCAACCCGCCCAAGCCGCAGAAGCGCGTCCTGACCATCGGCGCGACCAATCGCATCGGCGCGCTCGATCCGGCGCTGCTGCGTCCGGGACGCTTCGACAAGAAGATTCGCATCGATGCGCCCGATACCGCCGGACGCCGCGACATTTTCTCGTATTATCTGACGAAGATGGCGCATGACGAGACGATAAAACCCGTCGTTTTGGCAACCGAGACGCCCGGCTATACCCCCGCCGACATCAAGTATCTGCTCAACGAGACGCTGCGCTATGCGTTGTTCAGCGGACGACGCTACATGAATTACGAAGATTTTCAGCGCGCCAAGCCGGAACATGAGATGGGTTTGCGCACACCATTGAAACACATCACGCGCGAGGCGATGGAACGCATCGCCACGTATCAAGCGGGCAAAGCGGTGGCGATCCGGCTGTTCACGCCCGGCTATCGCATCTCGCGCATCTCGATTGTGCGGCAGGGCGCGGCATACGGACACGTCGCCTACTATTCTGCGCAAGATAAATACATGGGGATGCAGACCAAAGACGACTACCTGAAGATGCTGCGCGTATTCGCGGGCGGCAAGGCGGCGGAGATCGAGTTCTGTGGCGCGGAATATCAATCGGTCGGCGTGATGTTCGGCATGACCAAGAACCCGTTGGGCGACTTCGGCATGATCCGCACGTACTTGCGCGCGATGGCGCTGGCAGGCATGTTTGGGCATTTGGGCGCGTCGGTGACCTGGAAAATCGATGTGACGGGCGCGGAACTGCCGCCGACGCCGGAAATGGCGAAAGTGATGGAAGAAACATTCCAAGACGTCCTGCGCGAGACGCGCAAGGCGCTGCGTGCCAACGCCCCCATCGTCAAGGCACTGGTGGCGCTGTTGATGGAGAAGCAAGAAGTGAGCAGCGACGCGATTGCGGCTTTCTTCGATATGCACGGCTTGCATACACCGGAAGCGACGATGATCGTCAAGGGCGAGGTCGTGCGGATGCTGCCGGAAGTCACCTACACGGCGCAATCGTAGGGGCGCGCCGCTGGCACGTCCGCAATGTCCGCCATACAACAATTTTGAAATGTGGTGCGCGGCATAAGACGGCTATAATCGGTGTTCAACGCCTTTGTGATAGGAGTGAACGCCGATAATGAGCAACCAACCGAAGCCGACCGATCCAAAACCGTCTGACCCGAAGCCCGCGACCCCGCCAACACCGCCGCCGCCCACCGGTGGTGGTACGGCGGCGCAGCCCGTCGCACCGCGCCCCCATATGAAGCCGACCGGCAGCGGTGACAAGTAGTAAGTTATCAGCGGCGATTTAAAATGGGGCATTGCTGACTGGCAATACCCCATTTTATGGAGGATGTTCATGATCGAACGAATTAAACTCAGCAACTATAAGAGCTTGGTCGATATCGATGTCAAACTGGGCGACCTCAATGTCTTGATTGGCGAAAATGGCTCAGGGAAGTCGAATTTTCTGAGTTTCCTACAAATGTTGAAAAACGGAGCTGACGGTTCGCTTACGACTCGTATCAATGAGATGGGCGGTTTTGCCGAAACTATATTTTATGGTGCGTCGTCCCGTTCTTCGCTTGAGTGGGAATTAGCATTTTTTGATTTTTATTACAATCAGTTACAAAAGACACGACAAACTGTATATTACAGCGGTTCGTTGGTTGGGCGGGGACAATCATATTTTCAAGTCCAAAACGAAGAATTAGAACGTGACCCAAATCCAAATCATTCTGAACGTTTTAAATTTCTTAGTTACAATACAGGGCGTATCAGACTTTTGTATTCCGTTAGTGGAGAAGAATCGCGTGACGTTGACGTAACTCTCAAAGAACAAGAATTAGTTCTGTCCCAAATTACCGATCCAGTGCGATATCCAGTGATGGGAAGTATTCGCGCCCAAATGAGTGATTGGAGCATATTTAGAAGCTTTGGCTTTGAGGCACTAGCGAATATTCGTAAAGCTCAATTATTTAGTGCAACTGAACCTTTACGGCTTGAACCTGACGGCTCAAACTTAGTTTCCATACTACAACAGTTAGCTAATACACCAAAATATGAAAAACAATACGAGCGATTACTCCAAGTGTTGTCGGTTGTGTTTGATGATTTCAAACGTCTTGATATCCCCGTAACCGCTGGGGGTATGGGTGCGCTCTACTATCGCAGTAAAATTAAACCCTTTGAGAATCGACAAATCCCCGCTTTATCAATGTCAGATGGTCAACTGCGTTTCTTAGGATTAGTGATCCTGTTATTATTGCCCGATCCACCGCCTCTGATTGCAATTGACGAACCTGAAATCGGTTTACATCCAAAAATGATGGCTATTTTAGTAGAGCTATTGAAAGAAGCCTCTGAACGGACACAAGTAATCGTCACAACCCATTCGCCAGAATTACTCAATGATCTCACACTGGAGAACATTATTCTGGTCGAAAAAGAGAATGGAATAACTACACTGAAACGACCAAATACTGCACATCTTGAAAAATGGCTTGAACGATATTCGTTGGGGCGGCTGTGGACGTTTGGAAAACTCGAAGCCAGCGCACGGAGTTAATTTATGCACCTCGTCATCATGTGTGAAGGACATTTAGAGAAAAGCGTTCTCAAAACATTCTTAAATCACTATTGGAAGCAGCGGTTTGATACTGTAGAAGTCAATCGTTACAACGGAGCGGGTGATTTATATGTACGCTATCACGGGGATGCACGACTTGATTTGCAAGAGCGCGATACGTCAGTGCTGTGCTTACTCGATCTCGATCAAGAACCATCCAAGCGGTATAGGCATCTCCCAGCCGAACAAGGATTTGTGGCGCTAAAGACGCACATGGAAGCGCCATTGATCACACAATATCCGACCCGATTTGCTGTTTTTCCCGTAGTTTGGGAAATTGAAACGTGGATACTGGCGGATGAAAAAGTCATGCGTGACAAAATTCGGCGTGAGCCGCTGTCACTTCCTGAACAAACTATCAATCCGAAAGCTTTTTTGCAGCAATACTATCGATCAAACTACAAAGAAGCCATCGATGGCGTAATGCTATTTCAAAGTATGAGTGCCAAGCGTGTGTACGATGATCATTGTCCGTATTTTAGATCATTGATCGAATGGCTCATTACGGAGCCACCAACCCCGCCCGATGATGTCAAACAGCGAGTCGATGAAAAACAGCGATTGTGTGATAAATTGCAAATTTCGATCCACGAACTGGATAAGCAGCTCGATCAAGCCATGCAAGAGAGCTTATGGGATAAGGCAGATCGAATTGAAGCAGAACTGAAGAAAAAAGAAGCTGAATTTAACGATTGTTACAAAGTTTTTTATCTTTAAATGGTTTGACCCAACAGCAACAGCGCTATCGCATCAAAATGAGTGGAGAGGGATAATCGCTGCCCAAAAAGGGTGAGCGATGAACGAGCAGCCGTTCGCAAGTCTGGAAGCGTGTTTTGGCGACATGGACGACCCGCGCGTGC
>DAOTUQ010000037.1:0-59416 GCA_034437055.1 Anaerolineae bacterium | reverse complement strand
TCCGTTAGAATAATACATACCAAGTGCATCAGCTTCATATAAAGCTAATGCTTTATGTTGAATATCTTGGTTGTAAGCTGGTGAACTGAGAAGAAATTTCATATGTTCGCCTCGACTTGAACTTGATAATAAATATCTAGCATTTCTAAAGCTACATCTCGACTCAGGGTAATCGCTTCAAAGGTATTTATTCACCCATCCATGGGATTAAGCTCAAAATCCACAAATTTGAACCCAAGAAACACATAATGAACCCAATAGGACTGGGGCAAAATGCGGTCTGCACGGGTAGGTGAATAAATACAGATACAAGGTTTTGAGGGTTCAGTGTGGACGTTATCGGTTCACTGATATTCCCTATGCGTCACACATCCAACCTTAACGGATTTTGCCATGAGCGAAATCCGACTTTGTGCTGATCTTACTATGGATACAAGCAGATAAAACGGAAGCATGGAGTTTGGCTATTAAATCATGTTGATGGGCGCGAATGATCCACGCCCATCGAACGCCTTAAACTATTCGCCGCTGAAGATTGATGGATCGAAGGCGATGCGAACGCCTGTATAGACATCGCTCTCGTCCTTCGGCTTGGGCGCAGCGTAGTTTGCTTGTACCAAACTGCCGAACGAATTCCACGAGCCGCCCGCAATCACTGCATCATCAGGGAGCTGTGCAGCCGTTGAGTTCGGACCAGGGGCAGTCCATTCCCAAATGTTGCCCGCCAAATCGAGCGCGCCAACCCAGCTTGCCCCTTGCGGGAAACGCCCGACTTCGGTCGCATCTTGCAGCAGATCGTTGAAATTGAGCAAGCTAGCGTTGGGTTCGTCGTCGCCCCACGGATATAAGAAGCTCGCGGGTCCGTGTGCGGCGTAGCGCCATTCGTGTTCAGTTGGCAGTCGCCCGCCGATCCATTCAGCATAGACCGCGGCTTGGTTCCAAGTGATGTTGATCACCGGATAATTGCTGAAGATGGCATCGCCATAGTAGCTGGCGCGCGTACTGGAGCTAAAACTGTTAGGCGGTGAACACACCCCCGCATTCACGCACGCGGCATACTGCCCATTCGTTATCTCATACTGCCCGATCCAGAAGTCCGGCACGCAAATTTCTTGTGGTTCAGCGCTGGCGTCGGCGCTGCTCGTCACATAACATCCGGCTGGCACGAAAACGAGGCTGATATCTTGATATACGCCAACGTTTGGCGTCCACTGTCGATTATCATAACCCGCAGGCAGTTGTGATGTGTCCGCTGTTGGTTCGAGCGTGGGCGTTAGGGTCGGCGTAAATGTAGGGAATGGTGACGCTGTTTGCGTGGCGGTCAACGTTGGGAGCGGCGATGGCGTAAACGTTAGTGTCGGCAGTGGCGATGGCGTCCATGTGGATGTTGGTGGCGTTGTTGAGGTTGCCGTCGCAGTCAACGTGAATGTCGGTGGCGCTGTTGTGGTCAGCGTCAACGTTGGCGGCGGCGGGGTTACAGTGAACGTTGGCGTAGACGTAAGACTGGGTAGCGCTGTCAATGTTGGCGCGAGGGTTGCTGTGAGCATTATCGTAGGCGTAAAACTCGGTATCAGTGTTGATGTTGGCGCGAGCGTTAGGGTGAGACTCGGCGCTGTGGTCGCTGTCAACGTGGGGGCGAGCGTAGACGTAAGACTCGGCGTCGCTGTGGAGGGCGGGGCGATTTCAGTTGCTTCACTGCCCCCGGCACTCACGTTAGCGTTGGTCTCGACGGCGACTTGCGTCAACATGATCGCCAGGGCGGTCAGCGTGCGCTCGGTATTCGATAACGTCGCCGCGAGGGGCGTTATCGGGACAGCAGTAAGCGTTGTGGTCGGCAGCGACGTTGGGGTTGCTGATGGTGCGATGGTCGATGGACTCAAGGGTGCAACAAGTGGGATAACGGTTGCTGACGCTCTGAGCGCATCGATGGTGGACGTTGGTGGAGGTGCGAGTGCAATACTAGTGTTTTGTGGAGGCAACGTGGGCAATCTAAAGGGCGTTGGGGTCGCAGCGATGCCAATTTCAGTCGGGATCGCCGATAAAGTCAAAATCAATAAGCGCGATTCAGCCGTTGCGGTGAACGCAGATGGTGGCGTCACGGCGAAAGGTGCGATCACAAGCCCATACAGCGCCAAAAGCATCAACGCAGTCGTCACGACACCGCCAAGGATGAACAACTCGCGTGGTGGTGTGTTCGCCGCTTCTTGCATTTCGAGGCGGTTATAGTCGAAAGGTTGTGGCAGTGCGATTGAATTCGTACCTTCACCCAATACGGTACGCTGCAATCCTGCGATGACTGCATCCATGTCGCTGGCAGATTGCACCCAAAAGACAGTTTTGCCAAGCGAACGGGCATAGCCGGTTTCGTTCATCAACAGCGGCGTCGTGCCGGATTGCGGTACGATCCCAATCACGCTGATTGACGAATAGATGACATCTTCGATACGCGGTTGCGTGGGATGCGCACTGGGGTCGAGCCGCGTTTCATCAAACCAGCTCGTGTAACCTTCGCCCTCTAGTGTCGCCTTAACATGCGTCGCTAAAGCGTAGTCCACTGGCTCATACGCGATGTAAATATATGTCATTCATGTCCTATGGGACGAAAATACGAAAAAGCCCTCACAAGTGTACCCTGTGAGGGCTTAATTTCAACGGTGAGTCCGGTGTATCGGCAGCTTTAGAAGCTGAACACTGCACAGGTTGCGGGCGGCAGCACGCCGCTGGCGCAAAGTGCCTGAACTGCGGCGCACTGATCCGGATCCGTGCAGACGAGGGTTGCGACCGCGCCACCGCCCGACGAGGCTTGGATGACGCGCGGTGGTACGACCGGGGTATCGAACACGCCAAAGGTCGGATTGGTCAGGAGACCGACGATGCCCAGCGCGTTCAACTCGGCTTGCGACAGCGGGACGGGCTGGCTGAAGCGACCAATGGGTGCACGTTCGTCATCATCACCTTCGATACCGAGACTGGCAGGCGTCGTCAACAGATTGAGCGTCGTGACGAAGCCGGGCGGAACGATGATTTCGCCGGGGGTATCGGGGTAAATGCGTAGGAGACCGAACAAGTTAATCAGTTGGATTTGCGTCCCCAGATCATCGCCGGGCGGCAGTGAGCGCGCCACAATCGAGCCTTCGACTTCGATATCCGCATCGAAGACGCGCAGCATGACCGACAACGGGACGACGGTGCTGCGTTGGGCGGCGGGTGACAAGAGTGCGTCCGCCTTCAGGTTGGCAGCCGTTGTGCTGAGAACCGGATTGTTGGGGCTTTGGATGAACAGCAACGACGGTGCGTCCGCGCAACGAGGACCACCGATGCCAACGCGGAAGTAAAAGTCTTGGTAGGGCGTATAAGTTTCCGGTCCGACAACGGGCAGGCTGCTCAAATCACCCGTCGTGCTGAGGTCGGCGATGCTGACCCAACCGGGACGACCGTTGAACACAACACGCGCCCAACCGCCATCATCGCTGACCACATCTACTTCAAAGGTAGACGCGGGCGGCACGCTGTCGATAATCCGCGATCCCCAGCCTGGCGCATCCGGATTGTTACGCAGATTGGTAGTACGGCTGGTGTTGGCTGCGATGCCCGCAGGCGGCAAAATCAAGGCATCAGCGGGTTCAACGCCATTTTCAACTTCGACGCCACCGAGTGCCATCATACGGACACCGGGAGTAGCGAGCGTGTTCGGGAGGTTCGCTTGCAGTTCCAGAACGCTTAAACCCCATGTACGGTTCAACAGGTCGAAGGGACCGGTCTGAATTGCTTCCGTTGTCGTCAATTCAATGCGCGCACCCGGCTCTGGTTGATCGGGCGTCCATGTGAAATTTGGGTCAACGTCGCCTTCAACAACGCCTTTGGTGATGTCACGGAAACCATAGCACGCGGTGTTGCGTGCCATGCCAGCGCAGTTGACCCCAACTTGGGTCAGCGCGTTATTGACGAGAGCAGGGCAAGTATCAAGGTTTTGGGCGATTGCAACCTGCGAAACAGCCAGGAGCATTAGCGCCGTAACCACGATGACTAGGAGCGGGGTTATACGTCGGACTTGCATGAATACAGCCTCCTCATGTAGCAGACGAACCAGCGGTTTCGTCGTTAGTGTATCCTAGCTTCGGTAAAAAACAAGCGATCACGTCCATCGTAGTTTAACCCCCCTCAATTGTCAATACGTCTAGAGGAGTACACAATCGAAGCATGACTTGTTGCACGATTGAACGTGAATATTGACGAGTATATCCTAGTCTGAGCGAATTCGCATCTGCTGGGTTTGGAGCAGTTGAGACGCCGCGTTTATTGTAGCCATATGGACTTTCATTCTAGCCGAACGCGGCATTATAGTGTAAAACAATCAATAGACTTTATAGGTTGCGCCGTTGACCCAGAAATAAGCGTATGTTGAACGGTGTTGTTCCCTCAACTGGGTAATGTGTTGCGCTTTAACACCATTAGATTGATATCTTTGTTTTGGTGGGATCGGCGCAGTAGAGAGATATGTCCATGTACCAAAACACAGCCCAAACCCCTGCGAAAAAATATCGACGGTATTATCATAGATTGTTACCTGCTGTAATCATCGATACTTGCGCGGTGATTGCCGCCTACGCGATTGTATTCTCTGCACGTGCTGCCAACGCCAACTTGATCGCCGATGAAAGTATCGGGCCCATTTTATTCAACGTCGTCATCATGGTGTTGATGTTGTATTTGTTCGGCGTCTACCAGCGAATTTGGGAGCAAACCAGCGGACATGAGGTTCGCATCATTATTTATGCGGTGACAGTGGATACGCTGGTTTTTACCGCTTACAATTTGATCGCGCAGCCGCGACCGCTCCCCATGAGCGTCGTTTTGGTGGGCAATTTGTTGACTTTGTGCGCTTTCGTGGCAATTCGCTATCGTTCGCGCTTGATTAGCGGCTTGGAGTGGCGTTGGCGTTTGTGGGTGCGCGCCGGGATGTCATCGCTGCCAATGCCAACGAAGACGCATGTCCTCATTGTAGGGGCGGGCGAGTCTGGCCAATCTTTGGTCTGGCGGTTGAAGCATCGTTTCCCCAACAACGATTACTCAATCGTGGGATTTATCGATGATGATCCAGCCAAGCAAGAGATGTATGTCGAAGGCTGCCGCGTACTGGGTACACGCTACGATATTGTGCGCGTTGTCGATTCATACAAGGTCGATTTGATCGTTCTCGCTGTCCACAACATCAGCGGCGCAAGTTTCCGAGAAATTGTTGGATTTTGCGAACGAACGAAGGCGCTCATCAAGGTCGTTCCTGATATCTTCGCCGCTGTAAATACACAGAATTATGCGGTGCTGCTGCGTGACATCCAGATCGAAGATTTGATCGGTCGCAGTGTCATTAGTCGTCACGAAAATGTCGATCTCAGCCCAGTGACTAATCGCGTCATTCTTGTGACAGGGGCAGCCGGATCGATTGGGGCGGAATTGAGCAGACAAGTGATGCTCTACGAGCCAAAACGAGTTGTACTACTCGATAATAATGAGAGCGGCTTGCACGATTTGATTACGGAATTGAACACGCGGTTTCCCAATATCGAACTCATTCCCGCGTTGGTCGATGTGTCGATTGAAAACACGCTGCGTCCGATTTTCTTGCGCTTTCAGCCACAAATCATCTTCCATGCGGCGGCGTACAAGCATGTCCCGATGATGGAATATTATCCATCCGAGGCGCTGCGCGTAAATGTCGTGGGAACGCGCAATCTCGTCGAGCTGGCGACAGAATATCGGACAGAGCGGTTCGTGCTGATTTCGACCGACAAAGCCGTCAATCCGAGCAGCGTCATGGGGGCAACCAAACGTCTATGCGAATTGATGATTCATACCGTTTCGCAGCGTGAAAATTGTCAGACGTTGTTCACAGCAGTCCGCTTTGGCAATGTTTTGGGCAGTCGAGGGAGCGTTGTACCGACGTTCAATCGGCAGATTGACAGCGGCGGGCCCGTCACTGTGACCGATAAAAACATGATGCGCTACTTCATGAGTATTCCCGAAGCCGTCAATCTGATCATCCATGCCGCTTGTATCACAATGGGCGATGATATTTTCATCCTGCGGATGGGGGAAGAAGTGCGCATCGTTGAACTGGCGGAACGGATGATTCGAATGCGCGGATTACGTCCGTATACTGATATCGACATCAAGTTCACAGGCATACGTCCCGGCGAAAAGATGCACGAAGAACTGTATAATGGAACCGAAGCGCCGGATGAAACGATTCATCCGAATATCATTCGACTCAACAAATGGGAGACCGGCTATACGCCTTCTGTGTTTTGGGGATTGGTTGATAAACTCGTCAATGAAACCCCGCATGATGCGAATGTCGTCCTGAGCCATCTTCATCATATTATGCAAGCTGATAAAGTTTATGCAATTAGCGCCGATTGATCGGTCGTGTTCGCCACCGGAGTGAGGGGCTAAACGAATTGTCCACCAGTTTTACTGAAGATACCCGACCGATCCAACCCGTAACGACGGACAGTGTTGTGCTGGCTCCCAATGCACCCACACGTGATCAACGCAATCGACGGCGCAAAAAACGCAGCCCAAAATGGGTTCGGCAAACGCGGCGGGGGCTGGCAAATATTCGTATTTTGACAGTCTTGATGATTGTCATCGCTATTGTCGCGGTCGTTGTGGTTGGAACGTTAGTTGTTACCGCCGATGCACAGACGAAAGTTCAGGCAGCCTACAGTAACTTGACGCGCGTATTGAACGACGTGAGCGGCAAACGCGGTAACGAGTTGACGCTGACGGACTTCAATCGGTTGCAAGAGTCGATCAACGAACTTGCCGGGACATTGTGGGCTTCACGAGAGCAGGTTGGATTTTTGCGCTCGATCTCGCAAGCCAACCCTGAACTGCAATCAACAATGATTTCGCTTGATGTTTCCGTTGAATTGGCGCACGCCGCGAAAGACATTTTGAACGGGTTGCAGCCTGCCTTATTTCTCTTGTTCAACGGTGAATCTGCTGAAATTGATGTCGCACAGCTCTCGTCCGGCGAGCGCACGGTTGAATTGCTCAATCTTGGACGGGGACAGTTCGCTAACGCCCAACAACGGTTAATCTATGCGCAATCACTGCTCGATTCGATTGATCTGGATTTACTCTCTGGTGAGTCGCTATTGGCGGTCGAGCAGCTGCGCGGCTACAGTCAACAACTCGATCAAGTCAACAACATTCTGTTGCAAATGCCAGAATTGCTCGAAACCGCATTTGGTTTGGGAAACAGTGACAGCAATTATCTCATCTTGTCCCAAAACAACGATGAAATCCGACCATCAGGCGGTTTTATCAGCACGTTTGGATGGTTGACCGTGCGGAATGCACGGATCACTGACTATAATTACCGCCCGTCGGGATCGGGCGAACCCAATCCCCCACCGGAATCGTTTGCCAGTCAACTGGCGGTGCCGTCGTGGTGGATTCGGTCACAGCAGCCGATTTATATGGCATGGGACGGTAGCTGGTATGCTGATTTTCCCTCGACCGCACGCATGGCAGTTTGGTTCTACAACAACGGGAACAATCCGCGTTCGCCCGTTGATGGCGTTCTTGCCATCGACATTGATGGTTTCTTGGCGATTCTGAATGCGTTGGGCGATGTCGAGGTGCCGGGTTACGGTGTAACCGTCAATACCAATAACTTCCGCAATGTGGTCTATGACATTCGCGCGTACAGTATTGGATTAGAGCCGCACAAAGTTTTCGTCGCCGCTGTCTATCGGGCAATCTTTGAGCGTTGGCAGCAGATCGAGGATGATCCCGAACTCAGTTCGCGCGTCTTGGGCGCGGCGTTGGGCGCGCTGCAAGAGAAACATTTGATGCTGTATTTCGCGGATGAACGCTTGAATGAAGCCGTTCGATTGCTCGGTTGGGCGGGCGAGCAGCAGTCGGGCATTGGTCACGATTATCTCATGATCGCGGATGCGAACTTGGGCAACAAGTCCAATCATTCGGTGTTACGCCAAGTGACCTACGATGCGGATATTCAATCGGATGGTTCGGTCAATGGGCGCGCGACGATCTTGTACGATTACCCGGAACGGTTAGCCGCCAACGATCCCGCCGTCAATGAGGAGTATCACGGACAGCGTGATTACTTCACGATGCAGCAGGTGTTCGTGCCAATTGGCAGCCAATTGAACAGCACGTCGGATAACAGCTTGCGCGCTGCCGAAGTATATACAACCCCAACCCATACGGATTTCGTATCACTGATACTCGTACCGTACAATTTGTCGGAACGTTATCAACTGAACTATACCACCAGTAATGTCGTTGAACCGTTCGGTACAAATTGGCGCTATCGGTTGTTGATTCAGAAGCAACCCGGCACGCGCGCTGAACCGGTCAATGTGCAGATTACGCTCCCATCGGGCGCACGGTTGATAGAAGTTTCGCCCATACCTGCGGCACAATATCAGCTTGAACGCCAGCTCTTGGAGTTCCAATTCGAGTTGTCAACGGATGTTTGGATCGAGGTTGTCTATGCGATGCCTGAAGCCAACCCTTGAACGTAACGAGTGATGTATCATGAGGAAAACGATCATCGACGTGATGATCGTTTCCTTGGTTAATCACCTTCGACTTTTAGCAATTGGCGTCATACAAAATGAAGAACGAACGAGGGTTCCAACATGGAACCCTCGTTTTGTTTAGAGGCACAACGGTTGGATACGGAATTGTTCGCGTTCAATGCAGGTGAAATCGCGGATATAGCGATTTTCACGCGCCCATGCAATGACATTGGGCGTCTCATCAGCGCGCCAAAGTCGTAGGATGCCAAATTCCTGCCCAGACAATACGCTATCACTGTTGGGGCTAAACGCAACCTCAAACACGGTCGCCCCCAAGTTGTCGAACTGCTGTGCGCGGGCGCGCGCACTCACATCCCAAACGATCATGCTGGCATCAACCGAACCGGATACGGCAGCGTGTCCATTGGGGCTGAATGCGACGCTCAGAACTGGGGCGGCATGACCCAAAAGGCGCGCTTGCAGCGCGCGCCCCTCGATGTTCCATAACATGACGGAACCATCTTGCGAACCGGATAGGGCAGTTCGCCCATCGGGGCTGAATGCGACATCAAACACTGAACCCGTGTGTCCGGCGAAGCGTTCGGCAATGTCGCCAGTTTCCAAATTCCACAGGAAAAGTTCGCCTTCCGTCGATCCAGAGAGTGCAGCGCTTCCGTCGGCATTGAACTCAACGCTGAAAATCGCGCCCGAATGTCCGAGCAAACGGCTCAAGATCGTGGCATTTGGGATGTCCCATAGGAACATGTCACCGTTTTGTGCGCCCGACAGCAACCGTGTCCCAGATCGGTCGAGCGCCAGTGTTTGTACCGCATCGTCGTGTCCGCTCAAGCGCCCGATTTCACGCCCCTGGTTCAAATCCCAGATTAAGATGTCACCGTCCGATGTGCCGAAGTAGCCCCTATCGCCGGATGGGGTGATTGCCATCGAGCGTAAGGCGTTTGGGGCGATGATCAAATTCTGCGTTTCTGTGGAATCGCTACTGTTCCACGCGCGAAAGCTGCCGTCAGCCGATGCGGCGAAAATGCGCGTACCATCGGCGCTGAATGCTATATCGCTGATCCGGCGGGTGTGTCCGACAAAGATTTGTGCTTCGCGTCCGTCGCTAATGTTCCACAGCCGCAGGGTACGGTCAATCGATCCGGTGACAGCGCGCGTTCCATCGCGGCTGATGGTCACGCTGGTGATGCCGTTGGTATGTTCTTGCAGTCGATGCGTTTCCGCGCCGCTGTCCACATCCCAGAGATGCAGCCCACCATCGACGGTCGCGGACAAGAGTTGACGCCCATTCGGTAGGAATGTGACCGATGTGACCGCGCCGCTGCGCGATTCGTAGCGGCGGACAATCTCGCCTGTAGCAATATCCCAGAGCAGGACGGTTGTATCGCCAGAGGCAGACAGCGCCGTTAAACCATCCGGCGAAAAGGTAACATCTTGGACGGTGGTGGTATGTCCAGTAAAGCGGCGCAATAGTTCGCCTGTATTCGCATTCCACAAGATGATGCTGCCTGCTTCTGTGCCTGAAAGCAAGAATTGCCCATCGGCGCTGAAGGCGACGGATAAGATCGACGCGCCCTGTCCATCGAAACGCCGAACGAGCGCGCCTGTCGCGGCGTCCCATAGAATGAGCGTGCCGTCTTTGGATGCGGTGACGATCTGCGTTCCATTTGGGCTGAAAGCGACGCTCCACACGGGGGCAGTATGCTCGGTGAGGCGCATGATTTCCGCGCCGGTTTCGACATCCCACACAATAGCGACGAAATCGGACGCGCCCGAAACGATGCGCGTTCCATCGGGATTGAACGCGACCGACTGTACATCACCGCGATGACCAATATATTGGCGTATCTCGGTGCCGTCTTCGGTATTCCACAAGCGCACTGTACTGTCAGTGGATGCCGAGACGATGTGAATGGTGTCCGGGCTGAGATCGACGCTGGTTACATCGGAGGTGTGTCCAATGAAGGTGCGGCGCGTACCGGGCGCGAACGCGATTTCGGTCAACGCTTGGCGCGATTGGATCGGGGGTTGCGGGATGTTGTTGGCTTCGAGCGCCAACAGCAGCGCCAAATCGCCTTTACCGTCGTTGAGTGCTTGGCGCGCGCCCGCCTCAAGCGCCAAACTGCGTGAGACGACGGCGCTGGCATCGCTGGTGGCGCGTGCGATCTCGGCGCTGTCGCGCTCTTGCTGGGCAATTTGCGACTGTGTGAAGGCAAAACCGCTCAAGACGAGCGCGATCACGGTCATGATCGCCATAAATGTGACCAGCAGTTGCAGGCGCGTTCGCGCACGCCGTTCGAGCGCCGTTTCGCGGTCTTGACGTTGCAATTCTTGCGTTTGACGGATTTGGCGTTCGGCAATCGACGCGCGCAAGAAATCGGACTCGTCGCGCGTAAGTGCCAGCGTTGTCGTCTCTGACCATCGCTCTAATTGTTCCAAACGCGCACCGCGCAGCAAGAAACTGGCATCTTGCCCCGACTCGTACCATTCGCCAGCAAGCTGTGCCAGCGTCCGTTGGAAGCGCACGTCGCCGCGCGCCGCATCCAACCATGTGCGCAGGCGCGTCCATTCGCGGATGATCGCCTCATGCGTCACTTCAACGGTTGGGTTGCGCGTGATCGGATCGCGGTCGAAGGTCAATAAGCGGGATTTGCCGAGCGCGTCGAGAACCGCGTTCACATTTTGTGTTTCGGTGGTAATTGACGTGAGTTCGGGCAGCATTGCCCGGCGGCGGGTATCTTCCGTGCCTTCACCGAGCGCGATCAAACGGAGGAAGATTTGCCGCGCGGCTTCTTGCTGCTGTGGGCTAAACTGCGTATGAATTTCTTCCGCACGTCGCGCTAACGAGCCGCGCACACCGCCTAACTGCCGATAGGCGGCAACGGTGAGCAGTTTACCTTGTCGATGCTCGAACATTTCGCTGAGTGTATATTGGAGGAGCGGCAGCGCACCGAGATGTTCCGTGACTTCGGCGGTGATCGCGGCGACGAGTCCGGTTTCAAGCGTGACGCCGCTGCGTCGTGCGGGCGCGCTGATCACCTGTTCCAGTTCTTCCGCCGACATGGGGACAATGACTTCTGTCCGCTTTCGCATGAGTTGGCTGAAATTCGGGTAGAGCAGGGGGCGGTCGTAGAAATCGGCGCGCAGCGTGACCACAAGGCGCAGACGACTGCCCGGCTCGGTGACAGCCGTAAAAAGACTATTGAGAAAGCGTGCGCTGTCGGCTTCTTTTTCAGAGAGGGTGAAAATCTCCTCGAATTGGTCGATGAACAAGAACAATTCGCCCGAATCGTCGGCAAGAATTTGATTGACCACATCGAGCAAGCCGCGCTTGCTGCGTTCCAATCGCTCTTCAATATCGTCCGGTGGTTTCGTGGCAACGCTGACCAAGGCTTCACGCAGTTCTTTGAACGGCTGTGCGCCCGGATTCATCTCGACGAAATACCAGCGATCCGAGCCTGTCAGTGCGCCGCGTTTGAGCGCCGGAATCAGCCCCGCTTTGACGACGCTCGATTTACCGCTTCCGCTGGGACCAATTAAGGCGAGGAAGCGTGATGCGTCTGATGGCTCGTTGAGGCGATTGGTGAGCTGACGAACGAGCGCATCGCGTCCAAAGAAGTTGGCAGCATCGCTTTCTTGGAAGGCGCGTAAACCCTTGTAAGGGTTCGGAACGAGTTCCATTTCCGATGTTTGGAAGATCGACTCAACGGCAATCGCTTCAGCGCGCACGTTGCTCAGGCTGGTTTGCAGCGCGCGCGCCATCGAGAGCGCATCAGGGTAACGCAGCGATGGATCGAGGGCGGCGGCACGCTGAATGACGTCGTCCAATTCAGCGGGCAGATCGGGACGAACCAGCATGAGCGAGGGAACACGTTCGACGCGCCGCCGCCGCAGCACTTCGGTATAGCTCATATCCTCGATATCGGGAAAAGGATGCCTGCCCGTCACGAGTTCATATAGGATGATGCCAAGACTATAGATATCAGCGCGTGGGGTGGTTACATCGCCCGCGATCTGTTCAGGCGCGGCGTAAGCGGGCGATCCCATGGAGCCGAACTCATCATCGGTGTCCTGAATCCCACTAAAAATTTGGGCGATGCCGAAGTCGGACAGATAAGCGTTGCCTTCTTCGTCCAGCAGAATGTTTTCGGGCTTCAAATCGCGGTGGACAATACCGGAACGGTGCGCCAATGCCAGCGCCGCTGCAATCTGTCCGACGATACGCCCAGTCTCATTCAGGGTGCGTGCGCCCTGTTGGATCATTCGGCGCAGATGCCCACCGCGCAGATAGCGCATGACCAAATACGCGCCTTCTGGCTCGCGCCAGAAGTCGTAGAGTGGGACGATGTGGGGATGTTCAAGACCGGCGACCACTTGCGCCTCGGTCTCGAAGCGACGAATGAAATTCGGCTGATTGGCGAAGACGGGCCAAATGACTTTTACGGCGACTTCGCGTTCGATGACAGGCTGATGCGCGCGGTAGACCGCGCCGAACCCGCCCGCGCCGACCAATTCACGGAGTTCATAACTTTTGATAATGCTGCCGGCGAGTGAGGACATGAATTGACCTTGTGGCGAAGGGCGGCGGGCGATTATTCGGCGGCGTTGGAAGTGGCGGGCTTGATGGCGTCTGCCAACCAAGTCAGCGACTTCTCTCGGTTGAAGAACGTTTTATACAGGATCGCAGGATGACGATTTTTGATGCGATCCATCACGACTTGGCTCACTTGTCCAGAGACCGACAGATTGAAGCCAATGGAGACGCGCGCTTGCCAACCAGGATGCGTATTGAAAATATCCTCGATGCCTTGCCGCCTTGTTGGCAGGACGCCGATATTCATCAGATCGAAGTTGACCAGTGTCGCGTATTGCAATGCGATTCCGGGATTAGAAATGTCATGGAAGACGAGATAAGGTTTCTCTTTACTCCACGACTCCAGCGTCTTGGTGATGATATCCGCCCACGCATTGACAATTTCTTGCGAAACGCTCGTCAGACGATAGGCTGCGATGCGTTTCTCAAAATACCATTCTTGGATAATGTGCGGGTGAACCTGATCGACTTGCTCTGGAACGAATTTGGACGCTGTACCCTGCGGATTCACACACAACTCCCCACAAACTCGGCTGAATAGAAGTGATATACCAGTAGAGCGTATGATTGTTAAACAAATGTAAAAGACGATTTAACGCCACACGGGAGATACGGCGAAATCAGGTGTCGATCACGTTTGTGAAAACGATCTCTTACATCTAAGTATAATGGGCGTTGGGTAATCGTCAACCGATGCGTTGGGCAACGAATGTTAAACGTTGGGCGGCGAATATGGGGATGACGTACAAATAGACTATCGATCCGAATGCGGGAGTGAATGGAATGTCAAAACGCTTATCGTTTCTAATCGTATTGGTTGCCCTGTTGTGCGTGTCGGTCAGTTACGCACAAACGGACAATCCCGCCCTCGTGGGCGCACTCGATATCGGGCTGACGGTGCCAGAAGCGGATGCCACCGATATTGACACGGATACGCAGATTGTTGTGTCATTTAATCGTCCGGTCGTGCCGTTGGGATCGACGGCGGATATGGCGGTGTTGGCATCGCCATTGATCATCGAACCTGCTGTCGAGGGTACGGGGGAGTGGATCAACACGTCGATCTATGCGTTCACGCCGTCCGAACCGCTCAATGGCGCTACAAATTATCAGGTCACCATCGATTCGCTGACCGCACTGGATGGTGCATCGCTGGCGGCGGCATATAGCTTCGCGTTTAGCACCGTGCAGCCGCGTGTGATCAGCGCGACGCCGGGACGTGACCAAGTGCAGCCACTCGATGCGACGATCACGATTAGATTTAATCAGCCGATGGATCGCACCAGCACCGAAGCAGCGTTCGCGCTGACACCAATCAATGGCGGCGAGGCGATCAGCGGGAGTTTTGCGTGGAGCGAGGACAGTCAAAGCATGTCGTTCACGCCGTCGGCGTTGTTGACGTTGGAGACGACCTATCGCTATCAAATTGGGCGGGCAGCACAGTCGCGCGGCGGCGGTGGTGAATTGGTTGAACCGCATACGGCGCGCTTCACGACCGTTCCCGCGCCGGGCGTCTTGGAGACGCGCCCCGCCAACGGCACTGGGAACATTGTCGGTAACGATTACGAAGGCTACCGGATCACCACGAATATCGTCTTTAAAACGGCGATGAACGAAGAGACCTTCCGGGATCGCATTACGATTGAACCAGAGCCGGAAAATCTGACCTTTTATACCTATTCCAGTTCGCGCGGAACGGTGCTGCAAATGTCGTTCTTGCCGCGCGATAACACGACTTACGCGATCACTCTCCAAGCCGGATCGGAAGATGTGTATGGCAACCGGATCGCCGAGCCTTACACCTACCGTTTACGAACAGGCACACCGCCCGCGCGCATCTACCCCGTGACCAATGGCAATCTTATGCTGACGGGCGCGCACCGCGAGGATACAAGGATGGCGATGCTCGTTACGGGCGCAGCGAGCGTCGATTATGAATTGTTCAGCATCAATCCGTTTGATCTGCGCTACGAACGCTTGGTAACGGGTTATTCCACCTACCGAAACACAAACCAAGAGACCGATGATGCGACTCGTCCGTATCGACAAACCCGCGATGATGCGCTGCGCACATGGACAGCGGATTTCGACTCGGCGGGCGCTATCAATGCGCCGCGCGAGGTGCTGCTGGCATCAGAGACAGGCGGAACGCTCGATCTCGGTTTGTACTGGGTACGCATGGAGAGCGGCGATCTTCAGGGTTACACCTATCGTCGTGGGGTATCGTCGTTCATGCTGGCAGTGGTGACGGCAAATCTGACCATCAAGCGACTGCCCGACGGTGCGCTGGTCTGGGCGACCGATTTGGTCACGGGCGAACCCATCGAGGGGTTGAACGTCACGGTCTATCATCGTGGTCGCAGGCTGATCTCAGTGCCGACGGATGCCGACGGCGTGGCGATGCTCGATGTGATCGTGCCGAACGATAATGAATTCGTGTTGATCGAGGCGCGCGCCGATGCTGCCTATGGCGTATGGTACAGTGGTTCGGACGCGGAACTACAGACCACGCGCGGGTATTTGTACACGGATCGTCCAATCTATCGTCCGGGCGAACCCGTCCATTTTCGCGGCGTGCTGCGCGATCAGAACGATGTGAATTTCACTGTCCCCAACGGTGTGGAACAAGTTCATGTGAGCGTCTCCAATTATGGAACGGTGATCCATGAGGCAGATGTTTCTGTCACGCGCTTCGGCACATTCAGCGAGACGTTCACGATTCCAACTAATGCTCCGCTAGGTGATTACGAAGTGAGCGTCGATTGGGGTGCGAATGCGTTCACGCGCTATCGTTGTTACAGCTACGGCGATTCCTTCGATGAAGAATGCTACTCATCGTCGTATAGCGCGCTCACGTTCAACGTCGCAGAATTCCGCGTGCCAGAATTTCGGGCATCGGTCACAGTCGAAAATTCCACGGTTATGCAGGGCGACGCGATCAACTTCCTGCTGAATGCCGCATACTATTCCGGCGGCGCGCTCTCGGATGCGGATGTGTTCTGGTATTACCGAGGGCAGCCCGCATCGTTCAATTATCGTGGCGAAGGCAGCTACCGCTTCAACGATGAGACCGTAGACAGCAACGAGTTCAATTTCCCACCGCCGAGCGAGAATGTTGTGATCCCAACTGACGCCGACGGCAATGCGCTGTTCACGCTTCCTGAACTGGAAACGCCGCTGCGTACCCCTGTGATCGTCGGCGTCGAGGGGACGATTTCACGCGAGGGCGGCGCGCCGATCACCGCGCGCAGCAGCGTCTTTGTCCATTCGTCGGATGTGTATGTCGGCGTGCGGACAGCAACGCGCATCGTGCGGCAGGGCGAAGCGGCGGTTGCAGAGATCATCACGGTGTCGCCGGAGAGCGAACCCGTCGCTGGACGGATCGTGAATGTTGAGGCAGTCGAAGTCCGTTGGGAGCGCCTCCCCATTGAAGGACGCTTCGGGCGCTACAATTGGGAAGTGCGCGAATACCCGGTTACGACCGGACAGGTCGGCACGGAGGCGGACGGATTGGCTGCATTTACGTTTGAGCCGCCGAACGCCGGATCATTCCGTGTGCGCGTCGTCACGATGGATGACGCAGGGCGGGAGAGCAGCGCGACGACTCGCTTCTATGTTCCGGCACAGCAGCGCAGCGGGCGGCGGGTGTATTTCGGCGCACCGAGCGATTCGGTCACGATGATCGCAGACAAAGACGGCTATCGTCCGGGCGAGACCGCGCAAATCCTGCTCCCTAATCCGTATGAGGGCGCGGTGACGATGCTGATCACGGTCGAGCGCGCGGGGGTGATGCAGTATGAGGTGATCCGCACGACGGATGAATCGCTGTTGTATCCGCTGCCTATCACCGACGATCACGCGCCCGCTGTCTTTTTCAGCGTTGTGATGGTCAAGGGCATCGACGCTGACACGCCGAATCCAATTTATGCGACGGGTACAATACGGTTGATTGTTGAACCGGTCGCGCGGAAGTTGACAGTCGAGGTCACGCCTTCGGCGCGCACCGTCGCGCCGCGTGGCGAATTGGCGTTCGATGTGCTTGTGACCGACGCGAACGGGCAGCCCGTGCCAGACGCAGAAGTGGGGTTGGCGCTGACCGATCAAGCGGCGCTCTCGCTGCTGCCGCCGAACAGCACGACTCTGCTAGAGACGTTCTATCCAAATTCACAGCGCAACGCCGTCTATACGACCGTCTCGCTCTACGCGCTGTTGGATCGGCTGACCGATGGCTTACTGCCGAACTTGGATGGTATGGGCGGCGCGCAGAGTGCCAGCGCGGGTGGCTTAGAAAATCTTGATCCACGCGACAATTTCGTCTATACGCCGCTGTGGGCACCGCATATTGTGACCGATGCCAACGGGCGGGCGACCGCAACGGTGACGATGCCCGACAATTTGACGGCATGGAAATTGGATGCGCGGGTGGTGACGGCAGATACGCGCGTTGGACAGACGACGACGGAAGTCATTTCGACGCTGCCGCTGATTGTGCGCCCAACCGCGCCGCGCTTCTTCGTTGTGGGGGATCGGGTCGAACTTTCTGCGATTGTGCAGAACAATACCAATGCCGAACAGGTTGTCGATGTTGGAATACAAGCCGACGGCGTGACCATCGAGGGCGAGAATGCCCAATCGGTGACGATTACAGCGGGCGGACGGGCGCGCGTGCGTTGGATGGCGCTTGTTGCTGATGTGACGGGCGTCGATTTGACGTTCTACGCGCTGGGCGCGGACGGGTTCCGCGATGCTGCCAAGCCGACGCTGCGCACGGGCGCGGATGGGCTGATTCCGGTTTACCGCTACGCTGCCCGTGATACGACGGGGACGGCGGGCATGATCACCGACGTGACGACGCTCACCGAAGGAATCGCGCTGCCGTCGGATGTAACGTGGGTCGATGGGGCGCTCAACATTCAGATCGATCCATCGCTGGCGGCGGTGGCGACGGAAAGTTTCCGCTATCTGCGTTCGTATCCACATGAGTGCATCGAACAGACCGTCAGCCGCTTCTATCCGAACGCGGTCACACTGCGGGCAGTGCGGACGCTCGGACTCAACGATCCTGAGCTTGAAGCTGGACTCAGCAGCGGGGTCGCGCTGTCACTGGGCAAGCTGGCAGTGGCGCAAAATGTCGATGGCGGCTGGGGCTGGTTCCCAGATTGGGAGAGCGGTACGTATGTGACGGCGTATGCGCTGCTCGGTTTGATGGCGGCGCGCGATGCAAACATGCGCATCGATGAAACCATGATCCGACGTGCGACCGAGTTTTTGCGCGGGCGCTTGGGAAATGTCGACCGGATGCGCTCGACATGGCAGTACAACCGCGAGGCATTCTTACTCTACACGCTCGTCCGTGCGGGTGAGGAATTCAATGTGCTGCGCTTCGACAATTTGATGCGCTATCGGGAGTTGATGTCGCTGGCGGCGCGCTCGTATCTGTTGATGGCGCTGTTGGAACGCGATCCCGAAAATCCCTATGTCGCTACCCTGACCAGCGACCTGACCAGCAGCGCGCTCTTGTCTGCGACGGGCGCACACTGGGAAGAAGCTGAAACGGATTGGTGGAACTGGGGCAGCAACACGCGCACAACCTCGCTGGTATTGTCGGCGCTGATCAAGCGCGATCCGACCAATCCGCTGCTCCCCAACGTCGTCCGCTGGCTGATGATCGCGCGGGAAGGTGATCACTGGGAGACGACGCAAGAGACCGTTTGGGCGACGATTGCGCTCACCGATTGGATGGTCGTCACGGGCGAATTGAACGGCGCTTATGATTATGCGCTATCCCTCAATTCGCTGCTCTTGGAGACAGGGACGGTCACGCCGGAAACCGTCCGCGAGTCGCGCGAACTGAGCATTTCCGTCAACGATCTGCTGCGCGATCAAGTTAACCTGCTGGCGATTGCGCGCGGGGAGGGGACGGGCGCATTGTATTACACCGCGTTCCTCGATTTGCAACTGCCCGCCGATCAGACGCCCGCGATCAATAGCGGCGTCGGCGTCACGCGCGAGTATCTGGATGCAGACGGCAACCCGATTACGAGCATCGGCGTGGGCGACGTCGTGAACGTGCGGCTGACGGTGATGCTGCCTGAAGATGTGTACTTCTTCGCGCTCGATGATCCGCTGCCGTCTGGGTTGGAGAGCATCGATCCGCGCTTGACGACGAGTTCGCGCTTTGCGAACGTGCCGACGCTGCGCCGCGACGATGAACGCTATTTCTGGGGTTGGTGGGCGTTCCGCCACACCGAACTGCGCGATGCGCGGACGAGTCTGTACAGCGATTATTTGCGGCGTGGAACGTATGTCTACAGCTATCAGGCGCGCGCGGTCACGCCGGGCGAATTCCAAGCGATGCCTGCGCAGGGCTATGCGTTCTACATGCCAGACGTGTTCGGGCGCAGCGATGGATCGCTGTTCACGGTGACGAGCGCGGAATAACAATAGGTGCGTCCCGGCGCGATGCGCGGTATGTGTAATGATCATTTGGGGCGAGCCGCTGGCTCGCCCCTACGATTCGCGCGTGTATCCTTCCCAGCCCATCGTGTCCAATCGCTCAACTTTCGCCAGCACCCCCGCCGCGAGGTCAGCTTGATAGGCGATCATCCGCGTCATGAGCGTTGGATCGGACGACGCCAAGATGCGCACTGCAAGCAAGCCCGCATTGGCGGCGTTATTCACGGCGACGGTGGCGACGGGGACGCCGCGCGGCATTTGCACGATAGACAGCAGCGCGTCCAGCCCATCAAGCGTTTCTAGCTTGACGGGGACGCCGATTACGGGCAGCGGCGTAAGCGCGGCGACCATGCCGGGCAAGTGCGCCGCGCCGCCCGCGCCCGCGATGATCGCGCGCAAGCCGCGTTGATGCGCCTGTTTGGCGTATTCGACCATCCGCTCCGGCGTGCGGTGCGCGGAGACAATCGTTAGCTCGAACGGGATAGCGAAATCGCGCAAGACTTCGGCGGCAGCGCGCATGATCGGCAAGTCGGAGTCGCTGCCCATGATGATTCCGACGGACGGACGGACAGCGATCTGAAGCGTTGCATTCGTTAAAGCGGCGATACGCGGTGCGAGTTCCGCGACGGATGCGCCCACCAGCGTGATGTGTCCCAGCTTGCGCCCGCGCCGATTGTCGCGCTTGCCGTACCAGTGAATCGATGCGTTTGGGATGGTCAGCGCGGCATCGAGCATTTTCAGCGTCTCATCCAGCGTTTCCGCGCCCAAAATGTTGATCATCGCCGCCGCGCCAACTTGTAACGACGGATTACCCATCGGTAAGCCCAAAATCGCGCGGAGATGCGCCTCGAATTGGCTCATCGCGCACGCTTCAATCGTGTAATGCCCGGAATTGTGCGGGCGTGGCGCGATCTCGTTGAGCAGAACGGTGTCGTCTGGCAACAAAAACAGCTCGACGCCGAAAACGCCCGCGCCGCTCAAATGGCTGACCGCTTCGCGCGCCATGTCGAGGGCGTTTCGTGCAGCCGGCGGCGAAATTTGCGCTGGTACAATCACAATCTGGCAGATGTTGTCGCGCTGGATGGTTTCCACGACAGGATAGGCGGCGATTTCGCCGTCCAGTCCGCGCACGACCATGACCGCGAATTCTTTCACGAACGGGACGAACATTTCGACGTACAAGTCGTATCCGCCGAGCGCCGCGAACGCTGCTTCGATCTCCGATTCAGCGTGAATCACAGCATTGCCGCGTCCGTCGTATGCCAGCCGCTTCGCCTTCAAGACGACAGGATAGCCGTATTCGTCTACAAAGGCACGGACAGCGGCGATATCAGGTGCGTTTGTGAAGACAGGAAGGGGGATATTTTGCGCGGCAAAGTGGGTTTTTTGCGCGTACTTATCCTGAATCAGGCGGATGGTCGCGGCGGACGGCTGCACGCGCACGCCCGCGCGTTCCAATGCTTCGAGCGTGTCCGTATCGACGTGTTCGATCTCGACCGTGACGATATCGCACGACTCCGCGAGTTCGCGCACCTTGTCGGGATCGCGGAAACTGCCGACGATCTGACGATCCGCCACCTGTCCGGCAGACGAGTCGGGATCAGGATCGAGAATGACCACGCGCAAGCCCATACGCCGCGCATCCTGCGCCAGCATCCGTCCCAACTGTCCGCCGCCGAGAATGCCAATCGTCTCAAACTTCATGTGGGATGACTTTTCGGAGTGCTTCAACGGTCAGCGCGTGTTCGGCAGCGTGCATCCGCTTTGCAAACGACTCCAGCGTATCGTCTAGGATGAACGGGACGACAGTTTGCGCGATTACGGCGCCCGCGTCGATTGCGGGAATCACTTCATGGATCATGCAGCCGCTTTCCGTGATCGCGCCGCGCTGATATGCCTCGAATGCGCGCTGAATCGCGTCGCTGCCGGGAAATTGACCGGGCAGGGCAGGATGCAGGTTGATCACGCGGCGCGGAAAGCGATCCAAGAAGGGCGCCGATAGAATGTGCATCCAACCCACCAACACGATCCAGTCGGGCGCGGCAGGCACGATCCAATCTGCAAGATCGTGATCATAGTCCGCGCGCGGGCGTCCGGCATCTAGATAGGGCTTGAGCGGAAGATATAGTGTGGGAATTTCGGCGTCTTCGGCGCGCACGAGTCCATAGGCGGATTTGCGATTCGAGACGACCAGCGCGATCTCGGCGTCGAGTGTCCGCGCGGCAATCGCATCGATAATCGCTTGCAGATTCGTCCCCGAACCGGAGATCAGTACAACAAGCCGTGCCGTCATTCAAACACCACACCATCGATTCCGGCGGCGATGTGTCCGATGATCGCGCCATCTTTAACCAGCGCGTTCGCGCGATCCGCTTGTTCAAGCGGCAGGATCACGATGAACCCGATGCCCATATTGAACACGCGGTACATTTCGTCGTCGGAAATATCGCCATGTTTTTGAATGAAGTCGAAAATCGGCGGTTTCTCCCATGAAGTGCGCTGAATCACCGCGCCCAAGCCTTGCGGGATGATGCGCGGCGGATTTTCGACTAAGCCGCCGCCCGTGATATGCGCCATACCGCGAATATCGATGCCTGCGCTCCATAACTTCTCAACGCTTTCCAAATACGAGCTGTGTGGATAGAGCAGGACATCACCAATGGTTTCGCCTTCGAGTTCGTCCATTGGGGTGTTCCAATCGAGATCGTCCAACACGCGCCGCGCCAGTGAATAGCCGTTGGTGTGTAAGCCGCTCGATCCGATACCGATAACGCGATCACCCGCTTGAATGCGCGCTCCAGCCACGATCCGCCTGCGTTCCACGACGCCGACCATCGTCCCAACCAGATCGATCTGTTCCGGCTGATACACGCCGGGCATTTCCGCCGTTTCGCCGCCGATCAGGACGCAGTTTGCTGTCCGACAGGCGTCCGCTATGCCGCCGACAAGCGCCGCGATTTGTTCAGGGTTGAGCTTGGATGAGGCGACGTAATCGAGGAAGAACAGCGGACGCGCGCCCTGCACCAAAATGTCGTTGATACCGTGGTTGACCAGATCGACTCCGATGGTATCCCACTTGTTCATACGCGCGGCGACCATCGTTTTCGTGCCGACGCCATCGGTTGACGCCACGAGGACGGGGGAGTCCATCGCTTTCAAACGTGAGGCATCGAACATGCCGCCGAACGCGCCGATTCCAGCAAGCACATCCGATGTGTAGGTCGATTTCACGGCAGCTTTCATCAATTCGACGGCGCGGTTGCCCGCAGCGATATCGACGCCCGCGCGGGCATAGTTGAGCGGTAGATTTGCGCTGACTGGATCGTGCGCGCCGCCAATATCGCGGCGGTAGTGCATCCCGCCAAAATGAATGCGCGTTAAGGCTTGATAGACGTGATCCAGCGCGGCGGGCAGCGACTCGCCAACGCCGCTGACCCCCAACACGCGCCCGCCTGATGTGCGCAGTGCGCCATCTACGCGCGTCGTTCCCGCGTGAAATACAACGGTGTCGGCGGGTAGGTCGTCCGCGCCCGTAATGTCCATGCCCCGCGAAAATGTGCCAGGATAGCCGGGTGCAGCCGCCACCACACACGCACATGCCCCGGATTTCCACTTGATTTCGATGTCGCTCAGGCGTCCATCAGCGCACGCGCATAGAATATCCGCCAAGTCCGTGTCGAGCAGCGGGAGGATCGCTTGCGTTTCGGGATCGCCAAAGCGCGCGTTGAACTCCAAGACGCGATAGCCGTGCGGTGTGAGCATCAATCCGGCGAATAATACGCCTGTGTAGGGTGTGCCGCGCGCCGCCATGCCGTCTAGCGCGCGCTGAAAAACATCCGCACGGATCGATTCAAGCAGCACGTCGGGGATGTCTGGTACGGGGGCAAAAGCACCCATGCCGCCCGTGTTCGCGCCGATGTCGCCGTCGTTGATGCGCTTGTGATCGCGCGCCGTCGGCATGAGCGCGAACGTTTTTCCGTCACAGAACGCGAGGACGGAGAGTTCCGCGCCTGTTAAGCGTTCTTCGATGAGGATTTGTGCGCCCGCACCGCCAAATTCCCGGTCTACGAGGATGCGATCTGCGGCGTCAAGCGCCTGATCGACGCTATCGCAGACGATCACGCCCTTTCCGGCGGCGAGTCCATCCGCTTTCACCACGACGGGACGCCCGAACGCTTGGATGAACGCCGCCGCCACATCGTAATCGCTGAACGTGCCGTACTCCGCCGTTGGGATGCCGAACTCGCGCATGAAGGCTTTCGCATATGCCTTCGATGTTTCCAACTGTGCTGCCGCTTGCGTCGCGCCGAAAATGCGCAGCTCAGCCGCGCGGAAGGCATCGACCATTCCGGCGGCGAGCGGCGCTTCGGGTCCGACGACGGTCAGATCGATTTCGAGTGTGCGCGCGAAATCGATCAGTGACGCGATATCATGGCTCTCAATAGCGATGTTCTCGCATGACGCCCGTCCCTCTGCGCGTTCCCACGCTGTGCCGCCGTTGCCCGGCGCGACGTAAATACGGCTGACTTGTTCGGATTGTGCCAGTTTCCACGCTAAGGCATGTTCGCGCCCGCCCGCGCCGATGATCAGGACGTTCATCAGCCCCACATCCCCTCGAAGACCAATTTTTCGCGCGCGTCGTCGTGCAACCATTCTGGGATCGGGATCGGGTACTCGCCAGAGAAGCAGGCGGTACAGTGTCCGACATCGCTGCCCAACGTCTCGCGCACGGCGGCGACCATCCCGCCAATGCTTAGATAGCCGAGACTGTCTGCGCCGATGTGTTGGCGGATTTCCTCGATGGATTTGTTGTGCGCGATCAATTCTTTGTAGGTCGCCATATCGACGCCCATGAAGCACGGATGGCGCACGGGTGGCGACGAGACGCGCACATGGACTTCGGTCGCGCCGCCGTCGCGCAGCAGGCGGATTAGGGGACCTGCGGTGTTGCCGCGCACAATCGAATCATCGACCATGACAACGCGCTTGCCCTCAAGATTGTTGCGCAGCGGATTGTATTTGAGGTGAATGCCGACCTTACGCAAACCCTCGTCCGGCTGGATGAACGTTCGCCCGATATAGCGATTCTTGATCAGCCCTTCGGTGAACGGCAGCCCCGATTCGAGGCTGTAGCCAATCGCGGCGGGCGTGGCAGAGTCCGGCACAGGGACGACGATATCGGCGTCAATCGGGTGTTCGCGCGCGAGGATGCGCCCCATGCGCTGACGGGCTTCGTGGGCGAACTTGCCACATTCCAGCGTCGAGTCCGGGCGCGCGAAGTAGACATACTCGAAAATGCACATCGCGCGCTTCTTCGGGCGTATTCCCCTCGCAGACGTGAGTCCATTTTTGTCGATCCGGATGATTTCGCCCGGCTCGACCTCGCGCAGATACGTCGCGCCAATCGTAGACAGCGCGCACGACTCCGATGCCACCACATAGCCGCCGTCGGGCAGCGTGCCGATGCACAGCGGGCGCAAGCCGTTCGCGTCGCGGAGGGCGTAGATCGCGCCGCGCGTCAGAATGACCAGCGAGTAGGCACCTTCTGCCTTCGCCATGAAATTGCGGATGCGTCCCTCCCACCGATCTTGACCCGGTTCGCCGCCCCACGATTCGGACGGCGCGGCGAGCATCTGCGTGATCACCTCGCTGTCGCTGGTGGACGACAAGCCGACGCCGCGTTCGAGCAACTGTTGGCGCATTTGCAGCGCGTTGGTCAGGTTGCCATTGTGCGCGACACCCAAGGGTCCAAACACCGTCTCGATCAAGTAGGGCTGCGCGTTGCGGATGTGTGATGATCCGGTCGTCGAATAGCGGTTGTGTCCGATGGCGAGATGCCCCTTGAGCGGGCGCAAATTGTCCTCAGTGAACACCTGTGACACCAAGCCCATGCCCTTGTGCATCGACGCGATCATGCCATCGCTGGTGACGATGCCCGCGCTCTCTTGTCCGCGATGCTGCAAGGCGTACAAGCCGAAAAACGTCAGACGGGCGACATCGCGTCCCGATGCGAAAATCCCAAAGACCCCACATTCATCGTGAGGATGGTCGTCCAGTTCGAGGTCGAAGCGTTCATCCACCGCGTTCGTTCTCCAAGATAGCCGCCAGATTGATGGCAATTCGTGCGGCGGCGGGCTGTTTTCCCGGCATGAAAGGTTGTTCGGTCAAGCGTTCGTAAACATGGATATAGCGTTCTGCGACGGACGCGATCATGTCATCGGGCAGGGGGGGCGGATCGCCGTCGCCGCGATAGCCGCGATCCGTGTACCAATGTCGCAAGAATTCTTTGTCGTAATGGTCGGGCGCAGCGGGATTGTGCGTATAACTCGCGGCATCCCAATAGCGACTGGAGTCGGGCGTGTGAACTTCATCGATCAACGTTAGCGTGCCGTCGATCAGCCCAAATTCGTATTTGGTATCGACCAGAATCAACCCAGCGCGGTTAGCGACCGCTTGACCGCGCACAAACAGCGCCAACGCGCCGGATTCGACCTGTTCCCATAACGCTCCCGTGAGCAATCCAGACTCGATAATCTGATCGCGCGTCAGCGGCGCGTCGTGTCCACCTTGCTCGGCTTTCGTCGTCGGCGTCAAGATTGGGCGGGGGAGCGGATCGTTCTTGCGCAAGCCGTCCGGGAGCGCAATTCCATACGGCGCGCGTTCGCCCGCCGCGTACAGCGTCCAGAGCGATGTTTTGGTCACACCCGTGATGTAGCCGCGCACGATGATTTCAACGGGGAGCGCGGCGGCTTCGCGCGCAATCGTGACATTCGGATCGGGGACGGCAAGCAGATGATTCGGCACGATATCGCGCGTCTGCTCGAACCACCACGCGCTGAGTTGGTTCAGCACTTGCCCGCGAAACGGAATCAGTCCCAACACGCGATCAAACGCCGAGACGCGATCCGTCGTGATCAGCAGCCGTTGATCGTTGGACAAGCGGTAATTATCGCGGACTTTGCCCGATTCTTTGACCAGACCGGGCAAATCGACGGTATCGAGCGCGTTGGGGATGAACATGCGCAGTTGATCACGAGTCAGCATAGCGCATCCCGTTCTCAAACAGCCGCAAGCCGGACATGCCGCGTCCGCCGCGATGATAGCGCGGGTGCTGCCAGTCGAAGATGTGATTTTCGGGATGCGGCATCAGCCCCAAGACGTTGCCCGCGGGATTGCACAGTCCGGCAATCGCGCGCTGCGATCCGTTCGGGTTGGCGGGATAAATGTCGGCGTCGTAGGTCAGCGCGATCAAGTTGTCGGCTGCCAGCGCGTCAAGCGTCGCTTCGTCCGCCGCCAGCAAGCGTCCTTCGCCGTGCGCGACCGGACAGTAAATCGGCTCGTCCAATCCGCGCGTGAAAATCGATGGACTGGCGGCGTTGACTTGCAGCGTCACCCAACGGCACTCGAAATGACCCGATTCGTTAAAGGTGAGCGTAACTGGACGTGATTCGCGCTGTCCCCATGTCTCGCCTGGCAGCAAGCCCGCCTTGACGAGCGCCTGAAAGCCATTGCAGATGCCGATCACGGGGCGTCCGCTCTCGATGAAACGGCGCACGGCGTCCCCGAAGCGATGCTGAAGGTTGAGCGCCCACAGCTTGCCTGCGCCCAAATCGTCGCCATACGAGAAGCCGCCGGGAAGGATGAGCAGGGCGTAATCGTCGATACGCTTTTCACCCGCGATGATCTGATTGACGTGAACGATCTCCGGCGTACCGCCGGCGAGTTCGCACGCTTTCGCGGCATCGTGATCGCGGTTCGTGCCGTCGGCGTGGAGGATCAGCACGCGCGGCGATGATTTGAGGGCGGGGAGGTTTGTAGGGACAGGACGTGTCCTCTCCGTGTGGAAGGTCGGCGGTGCGCTTGTCGGGAGATCGCCGCGCCATGCGCGTTCCAGTTCGCTCAGGTCGATTTTATGATGGCGCATACGGAATTCTGGCATATCAACGACCGTGCCGACATGAAAGCATGGCAGGGCATCAAAGCGTGCTTGGAACACGGTAGTATTTTCAGGCGCAACTTCGACTACAAATCCCGCCAACATTTCATGGAACAATCGATCATATCTGATGCTGAACGTAACTCCCCGTTGACCGCTCATGCACATCTCCGCGATGGCAACGGCGACACCGTGTTCCGAGATGTCGTGACAGGCTTCGACTAGACCGCTTGAAATCGCCTTGTGAAGTGTTCGCATGAGCGTCAGCGCGTTCGGATCGGGCTGCTGCCAGTTCCCATCGAGATTGCCGATGACATATAGGCTATTTCCAGCCCGTTTCAAATCCGCCGTGACCGTTTTCGTCACGTCCGGCACGATGCCCAGCGCAGAGATCACGAGCGTGCCGGGAATGGCGTGTTTTGTTCCGTCCGCATCGGTGTATTCATTGTTCAGGCTGTCCTTGCCGCTGATGAATGGTGCGTTGTACGCAATCGCGGCGTCGTAGCAGCCTTGCGCAGCGCGGACGAGCGACCCAAGACGATCCGGTAGAAGCGGGTTGCCCCAACAGAAGTTATCGAGCAGGGCGACTTGATCGGGATCAGCACCGACAGCGACCAGGTTACGGAATGCCTCATCGACCGCCGCCCATGCCATGAAATACGGATCGATTTCGCCGTACTGTGGGCAAATCCCGTTCGATATAGCGACGCCGCGCGTGTTGGGCTGTGTGTCTTGCGGCACAAGTACGGCTGCATCCCCATGACCATGATTCTTGACGCCAACGAGCGGCTTAACCGCTGTTCCACCTTGTACTTCATGATCGTAGCGGCGGATCACGGCTTCTTTGCTGCGAACGTTGGGATGTGCTAACAACCTTAGCAATTCCGTGCGTAAATCACGCGGCTCATGGAAATCGACCGCCGATTTCAATTCGGGCGGCGTCCATTTCGCCTTCAGGTGGCGGCGCGGGATGCCGTCGTGCAGAAATTCCATCGACAGATTACCCACTGGTGCGCCGTCATAGAGCAGTTTCAGCCGTCCGCTTGCCTCGAATGTGCCGATGATCATCGCGTCGATGTTCTGTCCGTCCGCGATGGATTTAAAAGCGTCCCAGTGTTCGGGCGGGACGGCAAGTACCATCCGCTCTTGCGCCTCGCTCAGCCAGATTTCCCACGGGCGGAGTCCGGCGTATTTTAGCGGCGCGCGATCCAGATGCACGACCGCGCCGATCTTCGCCGCCATTTCGCCCACCGCCGACGACAAACCGCCTGCGCCGCAGTCGGTGATCGCGCTGTAGAGTTTGGCGTCACGGGTTTGTAAGACGACTTCATGCACCTGTTTCTCGTGGATCGGGTGTCCGATCTGGACGGCGCTGCCGGCGATATCGCCCGTCGCCACGTCCATCTCCATGCTGCTGAAGGTTGCGCCGCGCAAACCGTCTCGCCCTGTGCGTCCGCCGAGAACGACGATGTGATCGCCCGGTTGCGGATTGGTGACGTGCGATCCGCGCGGCAGAATACCAAGACAGCCGCAGAACACCAGCGGATTGCTGATGTAGCCGTCATGGTAATGGATCGCGCCGTTGACGGTCGGAATTCCCATCTTGTTGCCGTAATCGCCAACGCCGCGAATCACACCCTCCGCGATCCGTTTGGGATGCAGCACGCCCGCCGGAACTTGCTCATTCGGCGTGTTCTCGTAGCCGAAGCACAAGATATCGGTGTTCGCAATCGGACGCGCGCTCACGCCCAAAATATCGCGGACGACGCCGCCAACGCCCGTATTCGCGCCGCCAAATGGCTCAAGCGCCGACGGATGATTGTGCGTTTCGACTTTGAACGCGAGATCGTATTCATCATCGAAGGCGATGATTCCGGCGTTGTCCACGAATGCGGAGCGCACCCACGGCTTGTTGACCTTTTCGGTCGCCGCGCGGATATACGTATTCAGCAAGCCGTCGATCTCGTGGTGGACGCCGTGTTCGTCCTCGTAGTCGATCAGCGCCTTGAACGTTTTGTGGACGCAGTGTTCGCTCCACGTTTGCGCCAGCATTTCGATCTCGGCGTCCGTCGGATCGCGTCCCTCACGCTGAAAATACAACTGGATCGCTGCCATTTCGTTCGCGTCCAGCGCCAAACGGCGTTGCGCGCTGAGGGCGCGCAATCCATCAGCGTCCAGATCGCGGATTGGGATGATTTCGACAGTCGTATCAACAGCTTGCGTCAGGACGAACGGCGGATCGATAGGCGTGTCGATAGCATAACGCTGAATGACGGGATTGACGTGGTGGGTGAGGGTGTGTTGGAGCAATGCATCGGCGGTATGGGCTGCGGACAAGCGATGGCGCTGTCCGGTTGCCGTCGCGTCAAGCGTTTCGATGCCGAGCCAGCGCGCTGCCTTAAGCAAGTTTTCGGCGGCGGGATCGGTCACGCCCGGCAGCAGCGTCACATCGATGAACGGCGGCGCAGGTGGTTCGGCGTGTCCAATTTCGGACACTGTGTAGTGTTCAGAAACCGGATCGACCAGCAGTTCGCGGGCGATACGGTGCATGTCGTCATCGGTGAGCCGTCCGTGTAGAAAATACAGGTCGGCACGTTCGGTATCCGCCACACGTGTCCGGCGAATCTCAATGCAAAAATCCCGTATCCCATTCACGACTGGAGTCAAGCGTTCGCTTCCTACAGGCTAAAGATCGGCGCGACGGAGAACGGTAGACGATAATGTTCTGGAGGGTGCTGCTTCCGATGAATAGACAGTCTAGCAAAGCTCAATCTGAAATGCTATGCGGTCTTTAAGAAAATTTGAAAGTCTTAACACGAGATGATTTTGCGGTTGAAGTTCGCCCCTGCCAAAAGGTATGATTAGCGATTAATCATGCTGAGGATCATCATCGTGACCGTCGTGCGCTTGCCGGGCTTGGTCGATCCCCATGTTCACCTGCGCGAACCGGGTGCGACTCACAAAGAAGATTTCGAGAGCGGCACGCGCGCGGCGCTGGCAGGCGGATTCGTCGCCGTCTGCGCGATGCCGAACACGACGCCGCCCTTGATCGACGCGGACGCACTGACGCTCGCTGAGGATGCCGCCGCGCTTCAAGCCGTTTGCGATTACGGGATTCATCTGGGCGGTAGCGCGGTGAACGTAGCGACGTGCGCAAGTTTAGCGGATCGGATCATTGGGCTAAAATTGTATCTCGATGCGACGTTCGGCACGCTCAAACTCGATGATATTGGCGTGATTCGTGCTTTATTCGCGGCATGGGATCGCAATCGTCCGATCTTGTGCCATGCGGAGGATCGCTCGTTAGCAGCGGTGCTGCTGTGCGCCCATCTGGAAGATCGAAGCGTGCATATCTGTCATGTCAGCCGCCGCTCCGAGATCGAACTCATCCGCGCGGCGAAGGCACGCGGAGTCGCGGTAACGTGCGAAGTCGCGCCGCATCATCTGTTCCTTTCGACGGACGACATTCCAAGACTTGGAGCGGGGCGGGCGGAAGTGCGTCCGCGTTTGGCGACACCGGACGATGTGGCGGCGCTGTGGGCGAATATGGATGTGATCGACTGCATCGCCACTGACCATGCGCCGCATTTGTTGTCCGAGAAGGACAGCGCCACGCCGCCGCCGGGCTTTCCCGGACTGGAAACGGCGCTCCCACTGATGCTGAGGGCGGTACACGATGGACGGCTTGACCTCACCGATCTGATCGAACGGATGGCAGCGGCGCCGCGCTCGATTTTCGATCTGCCCGCCTTCCCAGACACATACATCGATGTGGATGTCGATGCGGACTGGACGGTACGCGGTGACGCCATGCAAACGCGCGCGAAGTGGACGCCGTTCGAGGGTTGGCGGCTGCGCGGGCGAGTCGAGCGTGTGGTATTGCGCGGAAAAACGATCTATGAAAATGGGATCGTGTTGGCTCAACCCGGTTCGGGGCTAAATCTCGCTCCCAAATATCAAAAGGATAATCAGTGACCTTCGCAGCGAACATGATTCAAGTGGAATCCCGCCGACTGCCATTTCAGGCGCAGCATGACGGGCGTTTTCGCGGACAGCATATTTTGTCCGTGTCGCAGTTCAGCCTCGATGATGTCGCCTATATTTTCGATGTGGCGGAAGAATTTCGGCTGATCGTCAAACGGGTGGGGTCGCTGGAGATTTGCAAAGGGAATATCCTCGTCAATCTGTTTTACGAGCCGTCTACGCGCACGTCGTCGTCGTTCATGGCGGCGATGCACCGACTCGGCGGGACGGTGATTCCGATCAACGAAGTGCGCTATTCGAGCGTGTCGAAGGGCGAATCGCTGCCCGATACGATCCGCACGCTTGAAGCATATGCCGACGCCATCGTGCTGCGCCATCACGAGGTTGGATCGGTGGCGCAAGCGGCAAGTGTCGCGCATAAACCGATCATCAACGCGGGCGACGGCATCGGGGAACATCCGACCCAAGCCCTGCTCGATCTGTACACGATTTTGCAAGAGCGCGGGCGGATCGCGGGTTTAACTGTGACGATGCTCGGCGATTTGAAGTACGGACGCACAGTCCATTCATTGGCGAAGTTGCTGGCGATGTTCGATGTGCGACTGCGTTATGTGTCGCCGGAAATTCTCACCATGCCGCCGGAATTGATTGTGCAAATTGGCGAAAAAGGCATCGAACAAGCCGAATACACCGATTTGAATGCCGTGATCGCAGAGACAGATGTGTTATATGTCACGCGCATCCAAAAAGAACGTTTTACCGATCCAGCGGCATACGATAACGTAAAAGATAGCTACGTCATCACACCGGAGACGATGGCACTGGCGAAGCCCGACATGGTGCTGATGCACCCGCTCCCGCGCGTGGGCGAAATTCGCATGGACGTAGACGGCGATCCGCGCGCGGCGTATTTTCGGCAGGTCGAATATGGGGTGTTCGTTCGCATGGCATTGTTGGCGCTGGTCATGGGGAAGGCGTAGACGGATTGAACGCGGGAAGCTTCATTCAACGATTGGAACGGCGGGCGCTGACCGCGAATACGCTGCTGTGCGTCGGACTCGATCCGCACGCGGAAATGCTGCAAGACAACACAGCGGCAGCGGCGCGCGATTTCTGTAAGCATCTGATCGACCGCACGGCGGAACAGGCGTGCGCGTTCAAGGCGAACAGCGCGTTCTTCGAGGCGTTCGGCGCGGACGGGATTGAGGCGCTCAAAGACGTGATCGACTATGTGCCGGACGATATTCCGGTCATCTTGGATGCGAAGCGCGGCGATATCGCCAGCACCGCCGAGGCATACGCGCGCGCGGCATTTGAGGCGCTTGGCGCGGCGGCGGTCACGGTCAATCCCTATATGGGTTACGACGCGGTGTATCCGTTCTTGACCACGCCGGGCAAAGGCGTCTTTGTGCTGTGCAAAACGTCGAATCCGGGCGCGGATGTGTTCCAAAACTTGCTGATCAACGACAAGCCACTGTACGAAGTGGTGGCACAGCAAGTGATGAGTTGGAACGATGGCGATAATCTCGGATTGGTCGTCGGCGCGACGGATTTGGATGCACTCGCGCGCTTGCGGGCGGTCGCGCCCCGTTTGTGGTTCTTGCTGCCCGGCGTCGGCGCACAAGGCGGCGATCTGCGTGCGGCGCTGTTGGCGGGTCTGCGCGTGGATGGCATGGGGCTGTTGGTCACGGTGTCGCGTTCGATTGCGAAGGCGTCTGATCCCGGCGCAGAGGCGGCGCGCGTCCGCGAGTTGATCAACGAGATACGACCCACCCGCAACACCCATCCGCGCACATTAATTTCGGGTTCGCTTGAACGGGTGGCGCTGGCACTGGCACAGTCCGGCTGCGTTCAGTTTGGCGAGTTCACGCTCAAATCGGGCGAACAATCGCCCGTCTATTTGGATTTGCGCCGCTTGGCATCGTATCCAGAAGCGATGCGCACCGTGGCGGCGGCGATGGCGGAACTGTTGCGCGGCTTGCAGTTTGACCACATCGCGGCGATTCCCTATGCGGGCTTGCCCATTGGCACAGCGACGGCACTGTCGTTCAACTGTTCGATGATCTATCCGCGCCGCGAAGTGAAGGATTACGGCACGAAAGCATCGGTTGAGGGCGTTTACAAGCCGGGCGATACGGTCGTGGTCGTGGATGATCTGGCGACGAAAGGGAACGCAAAATTTGAAGCCATCGAACAGTTGAAAGCGGCGGGCTTGCTGGTCAAGGATGTGGTCGTGGTGATCGACCGCGAACAAGGCGCAGCGGCGACATTAGCGGCAGCGGGCTACAAGCTGCACCGTGTGACGACGCTCCGGCACTTGCTGCCAATTTGGGAGGAGCATCGCATCGTAAACGAGTTTCAGCGGCGCGTCGTTCAGGATTATTTGGCGCATTCCACCTGATGTACCGTCGATTATATCGCGGCGTCTTGTCGCGTTTTGACGCCGAAACGCTGCACTTGGTTGCATTGGCGGCGCTGGAACAGAGCGGACGCCTGCCGGCGCTGCGGGTAGTCATGCGGCGCGCGTTCGCGTCCCTGCCGACAACCAATTTAGATGTCGAGGCGTTCGGACTGCGCTTCGCGCATCCGTTGGGCTTGGCGGCGGGCTTCGACAAAGATGCGCGCGCGCTCCCGGCGCTGGCGGCGCTCGGTTTCAGCTTCGTCGAAGTTGGGACGGTTACGCCGCTGCCTCAGCCGGGTCATCCGCGCCCGCGCTTGTTCCGCTTGTCCGATGATAACGCGCTGATCAACCGGATGGGCTTTCCGAGCGCGGGCGCGGCGATCATCGCGGAACGCTTGGGGCGGCACGATCCCGCGTATCCCATATTTATCAGTCTTGGCAAGAACAAGGACACCCCATTGTTGGACGCCGCGCGTGATTACGTCGCCGCGCTGCAAAGGTTGTACCCGCACGGCGCTGCCTTCGTCGTCAACATCAGTTCCCCAAACACGCCCGAACTGCGCCGCTTGCAGACGCGCGCGTATCTTTCCGGCTTGCTCGATTCGTTGATCACGGCGCGCGATTCGTTGGCGGTGGGATCGCGTAAACCGCTGTTGATCAAGATCGCGCCCGATCTGGACGATTCTGATCTCGCTTTGATCATCGATACGGCACTCGATCACGGTATTGACGGCATGATTGCCACCAACACGACGCTTCGCCGTGCTGGACTGACGAGCGCGCATCGTGCCGAAGCGGGTGGATTGAGCGGACGTCCGCTGCTCGCGCGCTCAACCGCCATGATCCGTATGATTCGGGCGCGGGCGGGCGCACGACTGACACTCATTGGCGTTGGCGGCATCTTCAACGGCGACGATTTATACGCGATGTTGGATGCAGGCGCGACGTTGGCGCAAGCCTATACGGGCTTCATCTATGAGGGTCCCACATTCGTTGCCAAGACGCTGATCGGGCTGCGCCGACGGATGGAACGTTTAGAACAAAAAACTTGACAATAAACAAATTTATTTTTACAATAAAATTGATTTTTGAAATAGGCGTTCGATTTCGTGAAAGACGTAATGTATATCGATAGTTTGGATCAAGCCGTCGCGCTGCTCAAACCCGCGCGGCTTGATATCCTCAAGCGGCTGGATGCGCCGCGAACCTGTCCTGAATTGGCAGAGTCATTCGGAGAAACGGCACAGCGCATCTACTACCATGTGAAGGCTTTGGAGACAGCGGGATTGGTCGAAAAAGTCGAAGAGCGGCGCGTGCGCGGCACCGTCGAAGGCTACTATCAGGCGGCAGCGCGCTCATATTGGCTGTCCCCATCGTTGGTTGGCAAGATTGGCGGCGAACGGACGTCGCGCGATCAAATCAGTCTGCGCTATCTGCTCGATCTGACTGAAGAAATTCAAGTGGATGTTGGACGATTGGCGCGGCAGTCTGAGAGTGGGATCGATATTCCGTCGTTATCGCTGTCCGCGCACATCCATCTCCCCGACGCAAGCCGCCGTGCAGAATTTATGCAAGAAGTTCAATCGATTTTCCAACATCTCGCCCGTAAATATGGAACGCCTCAGGACGATATTGCACTGTTGACCGATGAACAGGGTTATCGCTTAGTTCTCGCGTGCTATCCCAAAACAGGAGACGACCATGCAAGTTAAGTTGAAGGCGACACCAGAGCGCATCTTTGTCGCGCTGACCGATTCGGCGGCGCTCAAGACGTGGTTCGCGGCAGATGCCGACGTGTCTGTATCAGAAGGGCGCTACGACTTTTGGGGCAAATACACGCCTGATAACCCCGACCGTGAAGCGGGACGCCATAAGCTCATCGCCGCAATCCCCAATCAGTCGCTGCGGTTCGCGTGGCGTTTGCGGCACGATGGAACCATGCTCGATACAGAAGTGGAGTACAAACTTGTCGCGCGTGGCGATGATACGCTTGTGACCGTGCAGCAGCGGGAAGCCGTACCCGTCTCAGACGAACCCGGACATAACTTCATGGAAGATGTGTGGTTTCTGCATCTCGAAAATTTGCGTCGTTATCTCGCGGGCAAGCCGAGCGATGTTCGGATCGACTTTTCGGAGTCGATGTTAGGCGATGTGACGCACACCATCGACATCGACGCCCCCGCCGAAATCGTGTTCGATGTGCTGATCAAGCCAGAACAGCTCAACCGCTGGATCGCCAGTCGTGCAACCGTCGATCCGCGCGTTGGCGGTGAGTACGATTACGGTTGGGGCGACTTCGCCCGGATGAAAATCCTCGAACTCGAACCGAACAAGACATTGAAACTCGATTCGTCGGATGCCGAGCATTCTAATGGCGTGCTGACATGGACGTTGGAGGAATCGGGCGGCAAGACGCGCTTGACGATGGTTCACAGCGGCTTTGCGCCGGATACCGACAACAGTGGTATCTATAAAGGTTGGTGGAATTTCCTCAACTGGATTCGTGGGTTGGCAGAAGAAGGCGCAGGTTGGCAACCGCCGCTGCTCTCCTTGAAACCGGAACTCCAAGCGTATTACGCGGCATCGATATGGGCAGGGCAGGCTGAATTGATCGTTTAGCAGCGGGCGCACATTCAAAACGAGTTCAGGGGTGTCACGTTGGAACGCTTGCCATAATCGGGCGAGCCAACCGCTCACCCCTACACCAAATCCCGCATTCTAAATATGAGCTTGAGTGGAAGGGTTGAGCGAAAACATGGGCGTTATAACGAACTACACCCAGTTCGGCGGCAAGCATTCAGAGACAGCGACGATCACTAATGCGTTGGCGGCGTTGGGAGTGAAAGCGCCGCATACAGGCAAACCATTCACCGAAGCGATGATTTTGGGAATCGGCGGCGGACTGGGTGCGGGCTATATCTTGTGGGAGTTTAAAGAACACAACCAAATCATCATCATTCTCGCATTTCGGAATCGGTGGCAGTACACCCAAAAGTATATGGACAACGTGTTCGCGCGATTGGGCGTGCGGGGTGTTTATAAAGAAGCGGGCGGACGCAAACAAGCCGTCGCCAATCTGCGCGAGACACTCGATGCGGGCATTCCAGCGGTAACATGGGCGGATCGCGGACACCAACCGTATTATCTTTTGCCGCAGTCGATGTCAGGGCATGTTATCCAGATTGTCAACGTCGTTGGCATGGATGAGCAAACAGCTTGGATCGATGATTTGGGCAGGCAGCCGTTTACGATGCCCGTTGACCTGCTGGCGGAATCCCGCGCGCGGATCGGGTCGAGCAAGAATCGCGTGTTGGCGCTGCACGTCGATCCAAGCACGTCTATCGATTTGGAAGTGGCGATTAAGGTGGGCATTCAAGATTGTGTCGAGCATCTCAGCGAAGGTTCCGATTCGTTTTCGCTGCCAACGTTTCGCAAGCTCGGCAAGATGATGGTGGACGGGAAAAACGCGAAAGGCTGGCTGAAAGTCTTTGAGGATGGTGGCGGGCTGTACGGTGCTTTGAAATCGATGTACGAAGCCATCTGCTTGCCCGGCAATGGGGGCGACGGCTTACGCGGCATGTACGCCGATTTCCTCACGGAGTCGGCGGGCATTATCGGCAATATCGCGCTGAATGACGCTGCCTCTGCCTACCGCGCGCTGTCACAACGGTGGATCGATTTGGGCGAGGCGCTGCTGCCCGATGCGATTGCGTCGTTTCAGCGGACGAAAACGCTGCTGCGTACCAACGCTGATCGCTTGACCCGCGAAGGGGATGCCGCGTTGGTGGCAAATCGTGAGGCGATAGCGGAATTGGATGCAATCGGCAAAGAACACAAAGCATCGTTTCCGCTGCCGAAAGCGGACAAAGCGGCATTGTTGAAATCACTGTCCGATCAATTGTTGGCGCTTTACGAAGAGGAAATCAGCGCGCTGGACACGCTCAAACGCGCGGTGGGAGCGCGTTAAATCATGGCGATGATCGCTAATTACACTGCTTTTGAAGGTGTCCATTGGGAGACGGGCAGCGTCCGTAATGCGCTGGCGGCGCAAGGCGTGATCGCGCCGCACACAGGACAAGCTATCAGTGAAGCGCTGTTGTTGGGGATCAGCGGCGGCGTGGCGGTCGGCTATTTCGTGTTTGAATACGTGGGCTACGATCCCCAGTTCACGTTGTTGACGCGCAATACATTCGATCCGATGCCGACGTTGTTGGATCGCTTGGGCATCAAGCGCGAGGTCAAAGAGACGGTCACACCATCGAAGGCGATCAAGTATTTGACCGATGCGCTGAACGAGGGTAAGCCCGCGCTTGTGTGGGCGGACATCGCGGGGCTGTCGTACAACGGCGTCGTGTTGGATGCGCGCGAAGATTACCCGATGATGTTTCCGATTGTGGTGTACGGCTATGCGGACGACAAAGCGTATATCGCAGATCGGGCGCGCGTGCCGCTGGTGATCGCGGCGGATGAACTCGATGCTGCGCGCAAAAAACAAGCGCGCCAACGCAACCGGCTCATGACCTTGAGTGCGCCGAACTTCGATACCCTGTCGGGCGCGGTTGAAGCCGGGCTGCGTCAGTGTGTCGCGCTGTATCTGGACGCGCCGCCGAAGGGAACAAAGGATAACTTTGGGCTGGCGGCGCTGCAAAAATGGGCGAACATGCTGGTTGACGAGAAGGACAAACGCGGATGGGCGGCGCTGTTCCCGCGCGGACGTGCGCTGTTGGGCGCGCTGAGTGCGCCGTTCACATTCATCGAGACGTGGGGGACAGAGGGGGCGGCATCGCGTGGACAATATGCCGATTTTTTGGGTCAAGCGGCGCTTATTCTGAACAAGCCTGCACTCCGCACTGCCGCCGAGCATTTCCGAGAAACGATCCCCGCGTGGCATGATCTGGCGGTGGGCTTGCTGCCCGAAGCGGTCGAGCCGCTGCGCGCGCTGCGCGAAGGGATGCTGCACAGCCGTGCGTTATTCGTTGAGCGGGGCGCGGAGGCACTCCCCGAACGGCGCGCGATCCGCGAGGAACTTGCGGCGCAAAGAATGCAGATGAATAACGAGTTTCCAATGAGCGATGCTGATATCGCAGCACTGCGCGCGGATGTGCGCGAACGAGTGCTGCGCGTCCACGCGGTTGAACAGGTCGCAGTGATGGCGTTGAAAGACGCCATTGGCTGACGGAAAATCGCCTATAATGGGTTCATATGTTCATCGAATGAGCCTGAACCCCTGTGAAGCGATTGATATGGATAATCGGAATCGCGCTGATGCTTGGCGCGATCCCGACGCACGCGCAAGCCAACCGCATGATCGATGCTGAATTGATCGACCGCGCAAACGCGCAGGGGCTAGTCAGCGTCATCGTCCAATTCGATTCGGGCGCGGCGCGCATGAGCGATGTTCGCGCCAATATCGCTCGAACGGCGAACACACGCATTGCGTCCGACTCAGCAAATTGGGCGATCCCGTTTGTCGCTTTGGAAGTCGATGCGGCGGGCTTACGCGCGCTGGCGGTCGATCCGATGGTACGCGCGATCCAAGCCGATCATGCGTATTTTCCGGCGCTTGCCAGCAGCATCCCCGTGATTCGCGCGGATGCGGCGTGGGCGCGCGGGATCGATGGGGCGGGTCAAACCGTTGTGGTGTTGGATACGGGCGTCGAGGCAGCGCATTCGTTCTTCGGCGGGCGGGTTGTGGCGGAGGCGTGCTTTTCGGGCGGCGGCTTTGCTGACTCGTTGTGTCCAATCGGCGATATCATCCAAATCGGCGCGGGCGCGGCGTCGCCCGAAAAATGCGTTGGGTATGGCGGTTGTGCGCACGGAACGCACGTTTCCGGCATCGCTGTGGGGCGCGCGGATACGGGATCGGGCGTGGCGCGCGGCGCGAACTTGATCGGCATCCAAGTATTCTCGCTGTTGGGTGGCTTGACAGCGTATGACTCCAATTTGATCAGCGGTCTGAACTACGTCTACAACTTGAGCGGCGTCTACGATATTGCCGCCGCCAACATGAGCTTGAGCGACGGTATTTTTGAGTCGTCGGCATGTGACGATCAAAACTTGGCGCTGAAAGCCGCTATCGATCTGCTGTTGTCGGTTGGCATTCCCACCGTGATCGCGGCGGGCAATCAGGGCTATGCGACTGGAATCACTGCGCCCGCGTGCATCTCATCGGCGGTATCGGTAGGTGCAACGACCGACGCGGATGCCATTGCGAGTTTCAGCAATCGTGCGCCGATCCTCGACTTGTTCGCTCCCGGTGCGGCGATCACCTCATCGGTGCTGAACGGACAGTTTGCGAGCGCCAATGGCACATCGATGGCTGCGCCCCATGTAGCGGGGGCGTTCGCACTGCTGCGCCAAGCACATCCCACCGCGCTCATTGACCGCTTGTTGAACGCGCTCCAATTATCAGGACGTGCGATCCCCATCGACGGCGGCACGATCCCGCGCATCGACGTGATCGCGGCGTTGGATGCGTTGGACGGCGCGCCGCTGCCAAATCGCCTAAGCAATGGCGATTTCGCGTCGGGACTGACGAGTTGGTATCCATGGGATGGCACAGTCGTACAGACGCCCGGTCAATGGCTCGAATGGCGCCGCGAACTGGGCAGCGACAGCGCGGTTGTGGCGCAAAATTCGGGTGTATCGGTTGCGGCGGGTGGAGGGCTAGAAGCGCGCGCTGATTTCGGCAATCTCAGCGGCGTGCGGAAGCGCGTCGCCATCATATTGCATGACGCCGATTGGGACGATTTGGCAGTGTGTTCATTCTGGCTCGATCCATTCGTGCCGCCGCGCACGTTCATTATGCGTATGACAACGGGACAAGCGTGGGAGGCAGCGCAAGTGTCATTGTATTTGTCGCCGGACGATGGAATCGGGTGGGTGCGCGTCGATAACGCGGCGCTGCGTCCGCTGCTCGATTCGCCCGATGGGGTGACGCAGTGTATCGATCCGAACCTGCTTGCATAGTGAAAGATGCTCATTGAAAAAGATGTATTGATGGTATGCGTTGTTGGGTTCAACCATTGGAGGAAAAATCATGCAAGAAGCTGCTGCACAAAAATGGCACGTCGCTAGTTGGGGCGCTTGGGGATGGGCGGAAACGCTCGTCAAAGGGGTCGGTATTGCGGCTGGAATCATCGCGCTGATTGGGGCGCTGTCCGCGAGTACGTTTTTTCTGGGTGATAATCCGCGTCTCGCCGCCGTGATCGTCATCGGAATCATGACGCTCTTGTTGTTCGGCGCGGTGTTCATCCGCCTGCGCCAGCGCGAAGTGATCTCCATGATTTTCGTTATCTTGAACGTGATTGGACACGCCGGGATATTCATCGCGCTCCTGCGCCAGCCGGATATGCGCGTCCTGCCCATCGTGTTCGCCATCGCATTCATCGCGGGCGAATTGGTCAAGCAGCGTTTCTTGGTCGTCAGCGGCTTCACGGAAGCGGGACAAGATACGTCTGGGATGGTCAGGTTCTCGCGTGGGATCATGCTCGTGTACGTTGTGTTCCTCGTGTTCCTGCTGGTTTAGCGCGCCATACGGGGCTTGACAAGCCTATGCGCGACGGCTACACTATCTCAAGTTCGATGGAGATGTGGTGTAGCGGTTAACATAACGCCCTGTCACGGCGTAGACCGCGGGTTCGAATCCCGTCATCTCCGCACTAAAAAAAGCGCAAACAATTGTTTGCGCTTTTCGTTTTCCCCAAAAGTGCGTTATCGTACCGCATTATCCTTTATTGCTACAGGAAAAATGGACGATGGCGCTACAACCCCAACGCACGATTGACGAACTCAAAGAACTTCGCGCCCTCACGGGTGACGCGGACGGCGCGCAACGTGTCGCATGGACGCCGATATGGGACGCGGCGCGTGATTGGTTCAAGGCGAAATTGGCGGGGTTGCCGGTCGAGGTTGAGCGTGATCAAGCGGGCAACGTGTGGGTGACATTGCGCGGCGCATCCGACGACGCCCTGCTGATGGGTGGACATTTGGACAGCGTGCCGAACGGCGGCTGGCTCGATGGCAGCCTGAATGTGATCGCCGGGTTGGAGGTCTTGCGTCGGATCGCGGAACAGGGGACGCCGCCTGTCACCATCCGCTTGGTCGATTGGGCGGACGAAGAAGGCGCGCGCTTCGGGCGCAGCTTGCTCGGATCGAGCGCGTGCGGCGGTGTCGCGTTCGACCCGGACAAGGTGCGGACGCTGAGCGATAAGCAGGGCGTCACGCTCCCCGATGCGCTCGCACGCTACGGTTTGAGCGTCGATACGATGCGCGAGTCGCACCAACAGTTGGCGCGCGCGAAAGCGTATCTCGAACTGCATATCGAGCAGGGACCCGTCTTGGAGAGCATGGACTTGCCGCTCGGCGTGGTCTTGGGGACGTTCGGCGTTGAACGGCACGCGATCCGATTCATCGGGCAAGCGGCACATTCCGGCTCGACTCCCATGGATAAGCGGCACGATGCTTTTGCGGCGGCGGCGAAACTGGGACTCGATATCCGTGATATCGCGCGTCGTCACAGCGGTGTCTGTACGATGGGGAGCGTTGTCACCAAGCCGGGCATCGTGACGGCAGTCGTCGGAGAATGCGATTGCACGCTCGATCAGCGCAATCTGAACGCCGACGCGCTGGCAGGGATGCTGGCGGACGCGAAAGCCGCGAGCGAACGCTTCGCGGCAGAAGAAAAAGTCGAAGTCGAATGGCGTAAGCTGTGGGAAATTGAGCCGATTCTGTTCCATCCCGATTTGATCGACCTGTGCGAACAATCCATCCTTGAAACGTGCGGCGCGTCGCATCGGCTTCCGTCGGGTCCTCTGCATGATGCTGCCGAAGTATCGCGGGCGGGTGTGCCGACGATCATGTTGTTCGTGCAAAGTTTGCGCGGGATTTCGCACAACAAGATCGAAGACACGAAAGAAGAACACATCGCGCTGTCGGTTGAGGCGCTGGATCGACTGGCGTCCAAGACGATAGCTTGGATTCAAAAATAACTGCACTCGTAATCCCCTTTCCGTATGGAGAGGGGATTTTTGTTAACTTTATACCCAACGACTCCAGCGCGTGAGCCAAGTTTGCGTCAACGATTCGGCGGCGGTACGGCGGGTTTCCACCCACAACGCACTGATTAGCAACAGCACGCCGCCGCTTAAGGGCAGCAGCCAGAGGTTAATTTTGAAGATGACGATCAAGCCGCCCCCCAGCAAAATGAGCAGCGCGCTGGCGAACGGGATACGCCGCCCCGCCAGATAGCCGTATGCCGTCAGCGCGATCAGATGCGCTCCCATAATCGCGGTTTCGGGCGCGATCATTGCGTTCTGACGGATGGTCAGCGCCGCGCCGCCGATCAGGATGAACGTTCCAGCGAAATCGAGCAGACGGCGATATGTCGCGGGATGGAACGACCAGCGCGCGAATGTCAACGCAAGGATGCCAGTCGGAATTGTAACCCCTATGATGGCGCTCCCCGTCGTATAGATGCCCACGCTGTGCAAACACAGTATCAACGCTGTTACGAACGCAAAGAACGCGACGATCAGCGCGTCTAGACGCAGGCGGCGCACGTAAACGAGCACCAAGTATCCAGCAATCATCAGCCCGCCGACCCCGCGCCCGATCAATGAGGCGGGATAGAGGTTGAGCGCGATAAACAGCGTGCTGCCGCTTAACAGCGCGAGGAAAAACGTGGTCGGCACGAGCGGACGCAGCCACCAGACCAGCCAGCGCGCACGGCGGAACGGGACGCGCGAGCGCAGCGCAAATACGACGACGATTTGTGCGCAGAGGGCGACAAATGCCATCACGGTCGCGTAAACGGTCAGGGCATCGCCAATCGGGCGCTGTTGGATCCCAGACATCAGGAACAGCACACCGGATAAACTGAGTAGCGCGAGTGCCAATTTCGGGAGCTGACGGTTGTTTGTCTGCGCGCAAAGAAACGCGATCATCCCCGCCGCGCCGATGCACGCCAACGTGAACCGCAGCGACGACGGGAGTGCCAACATATGCGCGATTTGCAAAGCGGTATAGCCGATTTGGATGATGCCGACCGGCAGCCAATGCGCCGCGCCGCGATTGCGCAAAATCGACTCGCCGCTGATCACCAGTCCGAGAACCAGCGCAATCACGGCTTCGGTGGGGCTGAAAAAGACTTGCAGCAGTCCAATGAGCCAGAGCATCCAGCCCGCGCTGCTGACCATCATGCCGGGAATACCCGGTTTTGACGTGGACATGTTTGACAGCAGATTGCCGATCAACAGCCACGCACACGCGAACAGCAGCACGAACACGCCCTGACGCGCAAGTGGCATATTGGTATAGCCCAATGTCAACTGTACCCAGACGGCGGCAAGCCACGCCGTCATGAGCAAGAAGGCATGGCGCATCGCGTTATGGGCGTAGGGTTGGCGTTCAGGCGAGACGACCTGCGCGATCAGCGCGTCCCAGACGGGGTGACGATCCAGCAGGACAGCGGCGGCGCTCGCGCCAAAGATGACGATCAAGCCGCTCAAGCTAAAAACGAACAGCGCCGGATCAGGGAGGGCGGTCAGCAAACCAATGGCGCTCAATGCGTAGCCGACGACGAAGAACGGCGCGCGCACACTCGCACGATAGCGTCGCGCGAAAAAGCCGAATGCCAACAGCGCCACGCCGAAAAGCTGCCACGCCACGCCCAGCAGCGGCAGACGCCAGATCGCAGGCGCGGCGAGAATCAGAACCAATGTGTACGGGAAAGGCGCGATCCACAGTGCGACGTGCAGCAAGATCGGCAGTCGGTACAGCAACCCCGCCGCGATCCACACGCCGACGGCAACGGACAGCGACACCGCAATGATGCCGACGGGTACGGTGTCAATGTGCAGCGCCGCCCACAACAACACGAGTGCCGATAACCCGATTACGAGGTCAGCGAATGTCCAGTTGACGAACGTTTCAACGAGCGTGTGCGAAGATTTCGGCTTTTCTTTGTGCGCCGTCGCCGTGAGGCGTTCGATCACCAGCGCGCCGACTGCCAACAGCGCCAACCACAGCCCGAAGGCATTCCCGTCGGGTTGCAGCACGAAATACAGCTTGCCCCATGCCGACGCCAGCAGCCACAAACCGCTGTGCGTAGCGCTGCGCTGCTGGTCGCGTGCGCCGAAGCGCAGCAGCACGATCCCGCCGACGATGCACGCCGCGATGAAGCTAGCATCAGTCGTGCGCGGGAGCCAAGCTGTAAAGCCAAGCAAAAACGCGGTGAAAAGCGCGCCGCTCACGCGATAAATCGCGCCCATGCGCGCATCTTTCAACGATAATTCCCACCAAAGGACGACGAGCGCAAACGACGCAGGGACGAGCCATTCGACGGGTAAATTGAACGCACCGAATATCGCCCAGAGCGCGTTAATCTGCGCCAGCGGCACAAGCGGGACGATCAACCAAAGGCGAACGCGGTGTCCCGTTAGCGTGATGATGACGACGCCTGCCAACGAAATCGCCAGCCAATACATCGGTTGCAGCGATATGGGAATCAACTCGCGGCGGGCATAGAGGTGGAACAATGCTACGCCAATCAGCCATGCGCCCGTCGTGACGATGCCGGGCGCGGCGAGCGGCGCGTTCATCCGGCGATAAACCCACATGCCGACACCGTAGAACAGGGCAGGTGCGGCGAGGACGGACAATGCTTGACCGAAGATTGACGCTGACGCGAGATCGCGCCCCAAAAACAGCATTGATACGACAATCAGCGCCGCGCCTGTGTAAAGCGTATATTGAATTGATTTGGATATATCGAGTTCGGATTTCGACTTCTGTACTGTGAGCATGACCCATCTCCCGCCGTTTTCTTAACGATACGATGTTCGAGGCGGCGGCACATGCGCGGCGGGTCATGATGCGGGCGTGACAAGCGCACAGATTAGAGCGTGTCTGCAAACTCGATTTTCGCTTGTTTTGTTCGACCTCACCCCCGCTGTGCTGCGCTTCTCCGGTACGGAGAAGGGGGGTGGGGGGGGAGGTTTCAGAGTTTTGTGACCTGTTTTACTCGGAATTCATCGGTAAACGAAGTATCACGCGATGGGCAGTTCTATGGTGAATGTGCTGCCGACTCCGTACTGGCTCTCGACTCGGAGCGCGCCGCCATGCAGTCGGACAATTTGCGCTGCGATGTCGAGTCCCAAGCCGACGCCGACTTGCTGGCTGTCTAACTGCACGAACGGCAAAAAGATCAGCGTGTGCTGCGAGTCGGGAATGCCGATGCCCGTATCGCGCACGGCGATGAGGGCGTGGGCATCGCGCCGGGCAGTTGTGAGCGTGATGGTGCCATGCGGGGTGTACTTGATGGCGTTGGACACCAAATTGCTGATCGCTTGTCGCAGCCGGACGGGATCGGCGTGCAGCGGCGGCAGATCGGGCGCGAGGGCGGCGGTGAGCGTCACTGCCGCGGATATCGTTGGGCGCTGATCCTCGATGATGGACGCGCACAGCGCATTCAGATCGCACGCCTGCGGGTTGAGGGTCATTTTGCCACTGGCAAGGTGGGCGCTGTCGAGTAAATCGCTGACCAGTCGATTGAGGTGATCGCCTTCTTCGATGATTTGGCGCAAATACCCCGCGTGCGTCTCGGATAAGTCAGCGCGGCGCAAGAGTTTGGCGAAGCCCAAAATCGAATTGAGCGGCGTGCGCAGTTCGTGGCTGACGCGCGCCAAGACTTGTTGACTCTGTCCGCGAATGCGGTCAGTGACGTATGCCGAGTTGACTTCGACGGTCAAGTGATTGAGAAAACGCAGTGTTTGGAAGGTGAATACCGCCAGCAGAATGTCATAGCTGATCAGGATATAGTTCGGTGGCTGGAGCTGCGGTAGCGTCGGCAAGATACCGTAGATTAGGCTGATCCAGAACGCAATCGTACACCATGCTTGGGTGTAAAAGCGCGCACGCCCCGACAGCAACATCCCCGCACAGGTATAAGGTACAGTGAACGTGAGCGCCGTGACTGCGCCCAAGCCGCCGATCAACATGCCGTGCGCCAAGAACAACGCCGATGTGCCAATCAACCAGAAGCGCGGCGGACGCACGAACACGCCGACCAAATACGCTGCGCCCATCAATCCCGCGACGAGGGCGTAGCCGCGTGTACTCGGCACTTCTTGCGTGACGGCTGCCAACCACAAGATGCACTCGCCAAACACGACCTGCCAACCGACACGAATCCAGTATGAGCGAATCCGCGCCGCTGCGCCCACTTGCACGGACGCGGGCAGGATGTTATCCGCGTCGGGATAAGGCGTGTTGAAGAACTGCTGCCACATGATCCGGATCGAGCGGTTTGGCGAGATAGCCCGCGATATCCTCGCCCGCGATCTGTTCTGGGCGGACGGATTCGGCGTAAGCGGAGACGAATAACACGGGCGCGCGATGAATGATGCGCAGCGTCGCCGCCAACGTCGCGCCGTCGGTGTCGGGCAAATCCAAATCGAGCAGATAGAGATCGGGGTGATGCGCCTCTGCTTGCGCGCGCGCCTCCGCGCCATCCGCCGCCGTGATCAGCGTATAGGGCGTCAATTCGTCGATGATCGCCGCCATCAGCATCCGCGCGGGCGGATGATCTTCAACATACAAAATCGTAGACATAATCGCCCTCAATCCATGTCCGCGATCATGCCATCGAGTCGTTCAGCTTCGAGGACGATTTGATGCAGCAAGTCGGCGTCGCTCGCATCGAGCGCGCCGCGTTTATCCAGTCGATTTTCCAACAAGCGCGCGATGCCCAACAGCGCATGGAGCGGCGTGCGCAGTTCGTGGCGTATCGAGGCGTTGGGGCGGGGGAGTTCGCGCAGATTTTGCGCGGCGCGCACGGCGGCGTCGCGGCTGTCAACCTCCAATTTGCCGTAGATGTTGGACAAATGATTGCGGATCGTGCCGTCTGCCAGCCCCAACGTCTTGGCGATATCGGGATTGCTGATGCCCTGCGCCACCAGCCGCAAGATCGAACGTTCGCGGCTGGTCAGTGTGTACTGCCGCCGCGACGATGCCAGCGCACCTGCTGCCGCTGGGGATAGAAATGTGACGCCGCGCGCCACCGAGCGGATCGCCTCCGCCAGACGCAGCGAAAAATCGTCGCTCTTGACGACGTAGCCCGCCGCGCCCGCGCGCAAAAGTTCATCGACCCAAACGGGATCATCGTTTGCTGTCAGGATCAAGATTGCCATGCGCGGATGGCGGGCGCGCAGGTCGCGGACGGCGTTGGTGGGTTCAAAATCCTGTCCAGCGAAATTCAAATCCAAGACCAGCACATCGGGCGGACGATCTTTGATCAGCGCGATCATTCGTCCTGTGTCGGCAGCGTCCCATAGGATTGACATATCCGTCTCGCGCCCTAGTTCATGGCGCAAGATTTTTAGGATGAGCGGGTGATCGTCGATCAGGGCAACGCGGATCATGATGGGTTTGGTCGTATCCGAACGTGTTTGAACTATACCATTGATAGGTTATAGTCGGCAGCTAACTTTTGAGTGAATGAGAAAACGTGATGGCTGAAAAAACTCGCTGGGGCATCCTCAGCACAGGATCAATTGCAGGCATATTCGCTACTGGACTGAAAGAACTGCCCGATGCCGAGATCGTCGCCGTTGGATCGCGCTCGCAAGACAGCGCGGATGCTTTTGGCGCACGCTTCAACATCCCGCGCCGCTATGCCAGCTATGAAGACTTGGCGAACGATCCTGAGGTGGATGCGATTTACATTGGCACGCCCCATCCGATGCACAAAGACAGCGCGTTATTGTGTTTGAACGCGGGCAAGGCGGTACTCTGTGAGAAACCGTTTATGCTGAATGCGGGCGAGACGCGAACGGTGATCCAAACGGCGCGCGAACGTGGCGTCTTTCTGATGGAGGCGATGTGGACGCGCTTCATCCCGGCGACGACCAAAGTTCGGGAACTCATTGCGTCTGGTGCGATTGGCGATGTACGGCTGATGACCGTCGATTTTGGCTTTCGCGCGACGTTCGATCCCAAACATCGCTTGTTTGCGCCAGAATTGGGCGGTGGGAGCTTGCTCGACATCGGCGTGTATGATCTGGCGCTGGCGTCGCTGGTATTTGGACGCGCGCCCATCCATGTGGTTGCAGACGCGGACAAGGGCGCGACGGGCGTCGATGAACAGATGGCGGCGATCTTGCGCTATGACGATGGTGCGCTGGCGGTGCTGACGAGTGCTGTTCGCACAGACACGCCTCAAGAAGCCGTGATCAACGGGACACATGGGCGCATCCGTATCCATTCGCAGTTTTGGCGTCCAACGCGCCTGACGGTCACGATCCCGAACGAACCGGAGCGAGTCTATGATATTCCCTATGCTGGCAATGGCTATCACTACGAAGCCGCCGAAGTTGCCCGCTGTCTGCGTGAAGGCTTGACGGAAAGCCCGACCATGCCCCTTGATGAAACGCTGGCGATTATGGAGACGATGGACACGATTCGCGCAGCGTTCGGGTTGGTGTATCCAAGGGAATAGTTATGCGTTTGAATGTCCGTTGGTGGCTGATTGGCGGTTTGTGGACGGCATATTTAGCGCTGATCTGGTTTCTGTGTTTAAACAGCCGTTTTGCCATGTACGATTTCAGCAATTATTATGCTGGGGCGGGGGATATTCTCGCCGGCATGAATCCTTACCTTCGGGCGGACTATCTGTATCCACCCCTGTGGGCGCAGATGCTCATCCCGTTGGTATGGCTTGGCGATTATGCTGCTGCGTGGCGTATCTGGTTAGGCATCAATCTGATTTTACTCGGTATAACGCTGATGTTGTTGAGCAGTTTCACCCCGCGTAAGCAGCGGTGGATCGTGTGGATGATGCCCGTCGTGTGTTGGGTACTGGTTGAGGCGCTTGTCATTGGGCAGGCGACCATTCTCATGCTGATACTCATTGCAGGGGCATGGGCAGCCCTGAAACGACGGCATGATGTTGTGGGGGGCGTATTGATTGCGTTGGCAATTTGGATCAAAGTTTATCCGGCGCTATTTATTGTGTATCTCTTGATCAAACGTGAGAAACGCCCGCTGTTTGCCGCGATGAGCGCGCTCATCGGATTCGGTCTAGTTCAAGTTCTCATTTTGGGTTGGTCGCCTTTCACTGCGTTTTTTAATTCGCTGATCACCCTTTCCAGCGGCGGACAGGAATCACTTGTTCATGGGAACAACTCGATTTTGGGCTTTGTCTCGCGGTTGTTTGTTCCTTCCGATACGGTGCAAATCTTGATGGACAGCCCCGCACTCTATTGGATCAGCCGGATTGGCTTAAGTGGTTTGATCGTCTTGGGATCGTTCTATTTCGCCGCCAAATCACCCGCCCCTAAAGCTGCGCCGCAAAACAACCGCGATTGGCAGTTCGATCTCGAATGGAGCCTGATTCTGATTGCCTCATTCTTGCTTAGTCCGACCTTTTGGGTGTCGGGGATGCCGCCGCTGCTGTTGTCATATTTTCTACTCTGGTCAAATCGTCCATTGGGGGAAGTCGGTAAGTGGATCGGCTGGTTTTGCTTTTTCGCCTGCATTTTGCTGTCGCTGTACTATGTTTTTATCCTCGGCTATGCGCCCCAAACGCAGTTATTGAATGGATGGGCGCTTTCTGGTGGTTTCTTCATCATGGTGGCAACGTGGATGTTGCACGTTTATCTTTTGGCGCGTCCTCAGCGCGGGATAGATGAGAGGTCGTTTCGATGAGCAAGGACGTGAAAGTGACGCGCATTTCTCCCCAACTGCTTGTCGCGCTGCTCGCGGCATGGGCGCTGCTGCTGTTCCGTCTTGGCGCACCGTGGGTTGGGCATCAGGACGAAAATGGGGCGTGGATGAGTACCGCAATTCGAAACTTCCAGCAGGTTGGCTTCGGCACGCTGAACGGAATGATCGTGTTAAATACGGTTCCGTTCGACGCGGATGCCCCTTATACCCCGTATGTCAATCATCCACCGCTTCCGGTCTGGCTGCCGACAGCATTCGTATTGGCAATCGGCTACGATGAAGCGATTGTCCGCTTCGTGTTCGCATGTACCACTTTGATTAGCTTTGCAGTGCTTTATACACTTACGCGGCGTCTGTTCGATCAACAAACCGCATTATGGGCAGTCGTGTTGTACGCCTTCACGCCCATGATCGCCTATTTTGGACGAATGCCTGATCACGAAGCCCCTGCACTGCTGCTGTTGTTGCTGTTCACATTAGCGCTGCTGCGTTGGCGGCGGCGTCCGTTGGCGGCGCGCTGGGGTGTTGCGGCGGTCTTGATGGTGTTGATTGCATGGACAGCATGGGGCGGGTTGATTGTCGCAGGGATGTTGTGCAGCGCCCTGTTTATTGGGGGAAATCGCCGTGCAGCACTTGGGTTGATTGGGGTTGCCACAGCAGCGGTTATCGGATTGATGGCGTATTATATTATTAATTACCCAGATACAATGTCAACAATTATAGATTCATTTTCACTACGAAGCAGCGATCAATCTTTTCGGGCTGGATCGGAATCATTTACATGGATTGGTTACAGCGCGCGCATGGGTGTGCGTTGGCTGACGCTGTTTACTCCCGGTACGTTCTTTCTCGCCCTATTGGGCGCAGTATGGTTGGCTCGGCGTGACCATCAAGCGCGCGCGTGGATATTTGCTTGGCTGGTCGGCGGGCTGATATTTATCATCATTTTTCGGAATGGATCGTATGTTCATGATTACTATCTCATCTACACATTTCCTCCATTAGCGATCCTTGCTGCCGCTCGCCTGACAAGGCGCGGGGCGCGCTGGTTACGTCCTGTTTTAGGTGGACTGGTTGTCACTGTACCCATTGGGTTGATAATCTATCTTGGCAGCTTGTACAGCGGCACAGAACAGACCGACCCACTGAACGTTGCCGCAGTCATTCAAGCTAAAACCGAACCAGACGATTTGATTATCAGCAGTTTGCCAACGGTTGGAATCGCCATCGAATTTTACGCGCAGCGCAAGATTTGGTGGGGAGTTGCGCCAGAATTCGCACTCGAATGGGTCGCTGAGCAAATAATCGATGGTCAACGTGCGTATTATTTCTACTGTGGCGAAACGCCGCTGCTGCCTTTGAGCGAGCCGACACCGGTCATTGAGGGCTGTACTATCGCGGAAATTTCGACAAGTTCTGCGGAATTGTTACAATCGTCTGATCCCCAATAATCTGAGAAAATTTCATTGGACACGCTGGATGGCAAGACGCGACGGTAATGTTAGCGTTGATAGCGGAGGCGACATGGCAGTCCCGGTCGTGATGCCCAAGTTGGGAAATTCGGTCGAGAGTTCGATCATTGTGGCATGGAAAAAGCACGCGGGCGAGCGCGTGAATGAGGGCGACGTGATCGCGGAAGTCGAGACGGACAAAGCGGTACAGGAAATCACCGCACCGTCTTCTGGTGTTCTGCTGGCGACTTTCTATGCAGTGGGCGACGATGTACCCGTGATGGTCAACATCGCGGCGATTGGCGACATGGGCGAGTCGGTGGACAGCTTAAGGACAGGCAACCTCACTCCCCAACCCTCGCTCGCTACCGCAGAGGAGGGGAGTCTACTCTCACGCTCCAACTCTAGCTCCATACCGGAGCGTATGAGTGAATCTGCTTTCGTAGCGGTTTCGCCGCGCGCGCGGGGGTTGGCGCTGCGCAGGAAGCTCGCGCTGTCCGGCATTGTTGGAACGGGTCCGGGCGGGCGCATCATCGAGCGCGATCTCATCGGTCACGATGTGCAAGCGGCACTCGAACGCCAGCCGAAACTCACCCCTGTGGCGCAAGCGAAAGTCAGCGGCGGCGAGTACAGCGCACCAGCACAAGGATCGGGTGTCGGCGGACGGATCACGACGCGCGATCTGATTCCAAAATTCGCCATCGATACCCCACAACCACCCGATCTGTACCCCCTGGCGGCGGACAGCGCACTGCAAGTGAGCGCCGCGCCGAAACGCACACTGATTGCCGACGCGAACGGTGCAAAAGTCACCGTGTTGAAGGGTGTGCGCAAAGTGATCGCGGCGCGGATGCTGGAATCGCTGCGCACGACTGCACAGCTCACCCTCAATTCCAGCGCCGATGCGCGCGCGCTGCAAGCGTATCGGCGCCGCCTGAAAGACAGCGCCGATACGCTTGGCTTGCGCGGCGTGACCATCAACGATTTGGTCATGTATGCGACCGCACACACATTAATGCAATTTCCCGATTTGAATGCACATCTGAAAGACAGCGCGATCACGCAATACAACGACATCCAGCTTGGATTCGCTGTGGATACGCCGCGTGGGCTGATCGTCCCAGTGATCAAGGACGCGGCGACGCTCTCGCTGCGCCAATTAGCGGCGGCGGCGGCGCGTTTGGCGGCGGCGTGTCAATCGGGGACGCTCAAGCCGGATGAACTTGATGGCGGGACGTTCACGGTGAGTAATCTAGGCAGCTTGGGGATCGAGAGCTTCACCCCCGTGCTGAATCCGCCACAAGTCGGCATTCTCGGCGTCGGCGCGATTCAGTTGAAGCCGGTTGATGTGGACGGCGAAACGCAGTTCATCCCACACATCGGCTTGTCGCTGACCATCGATCATCAAGCCGTGGATGGGGCGCCGGGCGCACGCTTTTTGCAGGCGCTCGCACGGAATATCGCGCAATTTGACTTAATGTTGGCATTGTGAGGCTGCTGTGACCAAAACATTGTTGATCGACCCGCTTCAGGCGCGCGAACGCACGACGATCACCGCGCCAGAACTTCCGGTGAATGCCTATGTCTCCGATCCTGAACGCGAAGCCCGGCGGTACGGCGCAGACGGACTGCGACGCATATACCGCGATATGGTTTACATCCGTGAATTCGAGACGATGCTCGACCGGATCAAGAAAGAGGGCAGCTACGAGGGCATCGAATACAATCATCGTGGTCCCGCACATCTGTCCATCGGGCAAGAGGCGTCCGCCGTCGGACAATGTGTGAATCTTGACCCTGATGATTTCATCTTCGGATCGCATCGCAGTCACGGCGAAATCTTGGCGAAGGGCTTATCCGCTATCGAGAAATTGGACGAGTCACGCCTGACGACCATCATGCAAACGTACATGGACGGCGCGATCTTGCGGGTCGTAGAGACGTTCGCGGCGGGGACGAGTGGGCGCGATCTCGCCATCGATTATCTGATGTACGGCGCGCTGGCAGAAATCTTCGCACGCGCGACGGGTTTCAACAAAGGCATGGGCGGATCGATGCACACGTTCTTTCCGCCGTTCGGGATCATGCCGAACAACGCGATTGTCGGGGGATCTGCGGATATCGCCGTTGGTTCGGCGCTGTACAAATTGGTGAATCGCAAGCCGGGCATTGTCATCGCCAACATTGGCGATGCGTCGATGGGCTGCGGGCCCGTTTGGGAAGCGATGATGTTTGCGGCGATGGATCAGTATCATACGCTGTGGGAACGCGGCGGACACCCACCGATCCTGTTCAACTTCATGAATAATTTCTACGGCATGGGCGGGCAGCCGCAAGGCGAAACGATGGGCTTTGGCATGTTGGCGCGCGCCGCGCTCGGCGTTAACCCACAGGCAATGCACGCCGAACGCATCGACGGCTACAATCCGCTCGCTGTCGCAGATGCCATCGAGCGTAAGCGCGAACTGCTCGAACGTGGTGAAGGACCTGTGATGCTGGATACGATTACGTATCGCTTCACTGGACATTCGCCGTCCGATGCGTCGTCGTACCGCGAGAAATCGGAGATCGATCTATGGCGGCAGCAGGATTCGCTGATCGCGTTCGGTGAGTATCTGACGACAAACGCACACGCCGACGACAGTCAGCTTGAAGCGATGCGCGCGGACGCCACACAGCGCATCACGCGCGTGCTGAAAGCGGCGATTGCGCCGGACTTGTCGCCGCGTATTCGTTTAGGATCGCAAATTGGCGCGATGATGTTCTCGAATCAAAAAATAGATCGCATGGATGCGGGCGAACCGGAAGCGCTGCAACCGTTGAATGAGACGCGCTTGAAGGTCACGCGCGAAAAATTCCGCTTTGGGCTGGATGCCGAAGGTAAACCGCATCCGAAACTCAAGACGCTGACGTATGCCGAAGCGTTGTTCGAAGCGATGATCGAACGCTTCTACGCCGATCCGACCATGATCGCGTATGGCGAAGAAAACCGCGATTGGGGTGGGGCGTTCGGCGTCTATCGGGGGCTGACGGAGGCGCTGCCCTATCATCGGCTGTTCAATCCGCCGATTGCGGAAGCGGCAATCGTCGGGACGGCGGTCGGTTACGCGCTGTCGGGCGGGCGCGTCGTGGCAGAGTTGATGTACTGCGACTTCATGGGGCGCGCGGGCGACGAAATCTTCAATCAGATGGCGAAGTGGCAGTCGATGAGCGCGAATGTGCTGAAAATGCCGCTCGTTTTGCGCGTCTCCGTCGGATCGAAGTATGGTGCGCAGCACTCGCAAGATTGGTCGTCGCTGGTGGCGCATATTCCGGGCTTGAAAGTGTATTTTCCGGCGACGCCTTATGACGCGAAGGGGATGCTGACGCTGGCATTACGCGGCACCGATCCGGTCGTATTCTTCGAGAGTCAGCGCCTCTATACCGAGTCGGAAACCATTGTGGCGGGCGGTGTCCCAGTCGAAAGTTACGAAATCGAAGAGGGCGAACCTGCGATTTACCGTACCGGCGACGATATCACCCTCGTGACCATCGGCGCGACGCTGTATCGTGCGCTTGAAGCCGCTGAGGTGTTGAAAGCGAAGTATGGTTTGTCGGCGGAAGTGATCGATGCGCGTTTCATCAACCCGCTGAACTACGACCCGCTTGTTCAGTCGGTCAAGAAAACGGGGCGCGTCTTGCTGGCGTCGGATGCGTGCGAACGCGGCTCGTTCTTGCACACGATGGCGTCGAATCTGAGTCAATTGGCGTTCGATTATCTCGATGCGCCCGTCGCCGTCGTGGGCGCGCGCAACTGGATCACGCCGCCCGCCGAGATGGAAGACTTGTTCTTCCCACAAGCGGAATGGATCATCGACACGATTCACGAGCGGATCGTGCCGCTGACGGGGCATACAGCGACGACTGAGCAAGCGACGGACGAAATTTTGCGCCGGAATAAGGCGGGGATTTAGGGCAGGACTAAGGGCAGAGAAAAATATCGTTTTTCTCGTCGCTCATGACTCATCCCTCATTACTTCAGAGAGGTTTGGCGTGGTCAAAGAGACGATTGGTAAGGTCAGTCAGCAGTGCAAGATTGCGGCTGGACTGTTCTGGGCGGATTACGCCGTACTCGGCGCGCAAGTCCGTGAACTCGAAGCGGCGGGCGTCGATTGGATTCATATCGAAGTCCGCGACGGCAAATATATGGACTTTGGGATGCCGCGCGGCGGCTTCGATATCATCGAGGGGACGCGCAGCAGCACGACGCTCGAAGTCGAGGCGCAGTTGCAGATGCTGCGCCCGAATTTCGACGTGTTCAAGCAGCTTGCGGATATCGGCGTCAACTTGATCAGCCTCCCGATTGAGACGACCAACGAGACGCTGATCCAGAACATCACCTACATCAAAGAGACGCTGGAACTCAAAGTCGGCGTGTGGGCATGGCAGGGCTGTCCGGTTGTGTTCTTCGAGCAGTACATCCCATTTGTGGACATTATCGAATACGAGAGCCGCGCGCCATTTTGGGTCAAGCCGACGGCGGGCAAAAGTCCGCATACTATCGATCAGATCGTGATCGACAGCGTGCGCCGCTTACACGATATGATCGCGGATGCCGGACGCGAGGGCGAAATCGAATTGATGGAGGACGGCGGGCTGAATGCGGGCAACGTCGCACGTTTCATCGAAGTCGGCATGACCGTGGGTGAATTTTCGTCGCCGCTATTAAAGGGCGCGAATGGCAAATTGCAGCCGGGAACGGGTGAGATTGCGGCGGCAGTCGCTAAACTGCGCACGGTCATGCAGACTGCCAGCGATCAATACCGCGATGGAGGCGGATTGAAGAAAGTAAACGCGCCGTGACTATCCGTGTCGGGATGATTGGCTATGGTGGGATCGGGCGCGTCCATGCTGCGGCGTATCGCGCGCTGAATTTCTACTACGGCTTACCCGCCGATTTCGTGCAGATCGTCGGGGTGGCGACCAGCAAGCCCGATTCCGCCGAAAAAGCGGCGCGCGAAATTGGCTGCGACGTATGGACAGGCGATTACCGCGATTTGCTGGCGCGCGCTGATATTGACGTGATCGACTGCTGTACCCCGAACGCCACACACGAGGAAATTCTCGTTGCAGCGGCGGCAGCGGGCAAGCATCTGTACTGCGAGAAGCCGCTGTCCATGAATGCGCTGGATGGCGCGCGAATCGTGGCGGCGGCAGCGCGCGCGAACGTGAAAACACAGTTGACGTTCAATTTTCGCTTCTTTCCGGCAATCATGCGCGCGAAACAATTGGTCGATGAAGGCTTCTTGGGGCGCGTGTTCTCATTTCGCGGGCGCTACTATCGCTCCAGCTACATCGATGCCAACAAACCGATGACATGGCGCTTGCGTAAGGACGCATCGGGCGGCGGCGCGCTGCTCGACTTAGGTTCGCATGTCCTCGATTTGTTGTATCATCTCTTGGGATCGTTCGAGTCGGTGCAAGGGACGCTCGATACGCTCATCCCGCAGCGTCCCATCAGCGCCGGATCGTCCGAGACTGCAACCGTTGATGTTGATGATATTGCGCTGCTGCACTTGCGTACCACCAACAGCGTGTTAGGATTGGTGGAGGTTTCGCGCATGGGGACGGGCGCGACCAATGATTTGGTGATTGAAATTTTTGGCGAAAAAGGCGCGTTACGATTTTGTGCTGCTGATCCAAGTTGGTTAGAGATTTATGATACGCGCGACGCTGATAAACCTATCGGCGGGACGCGCGGCTTTCGCAAAGTCGAAACTGTTCAGCGGTACGACGGGCAAAAAGCGCCCGATTGGAGTATGCCGCCAGATTTCATGCGTACCCATGCCGAATGTCAGTATCGCTTCTTGAAGGCGGTCATGGGCGATGGTTCGCCATCCCCAACCTTCGCCGATGGATTGCACATCCAAGCAGTTATGGACGCGGCAGTGCATTCGTCGCAGCAGGGGCGTTGGATCAGCATCGCTGATAACATGAATGCACCCTAAATTGTCAGCCCGCATTGGTGTCTGAAATACGCAGCGCGTATTTCCCCGATGAGACTGAAGGTCGATTTTGAGTATAGGGAGAATAAATGTATCTATTGATTTTATGTACATACGTGTGTTAAAATGTGGATATGTACACGCCATCAGAGTTTGCCAAAAAAATTGGCGTCACCGTTCACACACTACAGCGTTGGGATCGTGAAGGACGCTTGATTGCCAAGCGCACCCATACGAACCGGCGTTATTACACCGACGAGGACGCACATCGGGTCTTAGGGGAATCGCCCCAAACATCAAAAACAACGGTCGTTTATTGTCGTGTGTCAAGTGCAGCGCAAAAACCTCTTGCGAACCAAAGACGGATGCTTGAGCAATTCTGCGCCGCACGGGGTATCGCGGTAGACGAGTGGGTTGAAGAAATCGACGGCGGCTTAAACTTCAAGCGAAAGCGCTTTTTGGCAGTGATAGATCGGATCGTGGCGGGTGAAATCGGGATACTCGTGATTGCACACCAAGACCGACTAGCGCGTTTCGGCTTTGAGCTTATCGAGCATCTATGCGAACAAGCGCGTTGTGAAATCGTCGTGCTAAACACCGAGAGTTTGTCGCCTGAACAAGAGATGGTCGAAGACCTGATGACCATTGTTAACGGTTTCAGTCGTCGGCTTTATGGCTTGAGGAACTATCGAAAATCCTTGAGGAAAGCGCTGGAAAATGATCCGCAGTCACCGCATCCGTCTCAATCCGACGCCTGAACAGGCGGTTTACTTTGCCAAAGCCGCTGGTACGCGCCGCTTCGTCTTCAATTGGGGTTTGGCGGAATGGCAGCGTCAGTATGATGCGGGTGAAAAGCCGTCGGCGTTGGCGCTCAAAAAGCAGTTCAATGCGGTTCGTAAGGAACAGTTTCCCTGGTCATACGATGTAACCAAGTGCGTAATCGAGGGCGCGTTCATGGACTTGGCGAGCGCCTTCAAACATTTCTTCGAGGGGATCAAAGGCGGACGCAAGGTCGGGTTTCCGAAGTTCAAGCAAAAGAAACACAGTCGAGAAGGGTTCTATCTTGCCAATGACAAGTTCGACGTGTCGGGGCATTTGGGACATTCAGTCGCTTCCCTGCCACGAAAGTGCGCGCACGGGGCGGCAAAGTCGTGGCGGTGGGACAGTTCTATCCATCGAGTAAAACATGTTCGGGTTGCGGGGCAGTAAAAGCAACGATTGCGCTATCCGAGCGCACGTTCATCTGTCCGTCATGCGGCTTCACCCTTGACCGCGACCTGAACGCCGCAATCAATATTCTGAATGAGGCGCTACG
>DAOTUQ010000036.1:0-3449 GCA_034437055.1 Anaerolineae bacterium | reverse complement strand
CGAAAGCCGCGAAAGCCGCCAACTCACCGAAGCGGAGCGCGAAACACGCGAACAGGACCTTTCGGCGGCACTCTCCAGAGTCGCCTATGCCATGCAAACGCGCCGTGAAGCCACCGACGAGGGCGAAACCAGTACGGCAACATCGCTGTCGGTTGACGAGGTGCGCCCTACGTTGATGAGCGACGAGCTGGTGTATCTCGCCGCAAGCGCCAGCATCCTGAGCGTGACGGATCGGGTGCGCTTCACGCATCAACTGTTGCAGGAATATTTCGCTGCGCTCTACATGCTGACTGAAATCCGTGCCGGGCGGTTGCAGGCGGCTGACCTCTGGCAACCAGAGAACTGGTGGGAACCGACCGGCTGGGAAGAGGCGACGATCTTACTGGCGGGTTTATTCAGCGCCGATTGCACCTTCGTGCTGGAGTGGGTGGCGGATGCGAACCCCGAAGTCGCCGCGCTGTGTATTGCTCGCAGCGGCGCGACCACGCCCGATTCCACCAAGATTCGACTCCGCGACAAGTGGCTGCCGCGCTTGACCGACTTGAAGCGCGACCGAGAGCCGAAAGCCCGCGCTGGTGTAGGTCGCTCGTTGGGCTTGTTTACCATCGACGGACTGCCAGCGGACAATCGCAAAGGTGTGTCGGTGATGGTGCTGGGTGGTGTCAAGTTGCCCGACATTGACTGGGTGGGAATCCCCGGCGGGGAATTCATCTATCAGGAGAACCAGCAAATAACCCTGCCCGCCTTCCAGATCAGCCGCTATCTGATCACCTACGCGCAGTTTCAAACCTTCATCGATGCGGCAGACGGCTTTTATAATCCCGAATGGTGGAAAGGTTTAGCCGCTGATGACGATCATAAGGCGCAGCGGGGCGATCAAGCCTTCAAATACGCGAACCATCCGCGTGAGAACGTGAGCTGGTACGATGCGGTGGCGTTCTGCCACTGGTTGAGCGCGAAATACAACGCCCTCACCCTAAATCCCTCTCCCACAAGGGGAGAGGGACTTGCCGCTGCGCCTTTCCCCTCGCCCTTTATGGGAGAGGGGGCAGGGGGTGAGGGTTTGGTCATTCGCCTGCCGACCGAACAGCAATACGAGCGCGCCGCTCGCTGGACGGATGGGCGTGAATACCCATATGTCGGGCAGTACGATCCCGCAAAAGCGAATACACGCTCTACGGGCATCGGGCAGACGAGCGCGGTCGGCGTTTTCTCGGATGGCGCATCAGTGGAGGGCATCCACGACTTGAGCGGGAATGTGTTTGAGTGGTGCTTGAACGAGTACGAGCAGCCATCAAATGTTTCGCTTAGTGGGACTAATATTCGGATGCTGCGCGGCGGCTTGTGGGACTTCGATCTGGACTTCGCGAGCGTGGCGTACCGCAACAGCAACGACCCGGATGTACGGAACTACGAGTTCGGGTTTCGCGTGTGTTGCCGCCCCTATTAATTTTTTGTACTCTGGCTGCTCTGCGCTCTGATCTCTGGCGCTCTGTCTCTCTGGAGGGGGTGTGGGGGAGACTTCTCCCACGTCCTTCCGCCGGAGGCGGATCAAATTTTTTTGAAAATCGGGGTTGATGGGTTATCATTACGGTCTTGATCGGACGCGGATCGAGCAGACTCCCGGAGACGTGCTGCGCGGCGGCTCGTGGAACAACAATCAGAACAACGCGCGCGCGGCGTACCGCAACAACAACAACCCGAATGAACGGAACAACAACAACGGGTTTCGCGTGTGTTGCCGCCCATGTTCTTCCGCCCCTTCTTCTGGCATCCGATGGAAACATCGGCGCGGCGGACGCACCCCCATATGCGCACCCGTTCCAACAATGATCGGCGGTCACGGCTTCCGATTTGAGGCGAAGGAAGAAGAATAGCGCCGGGTCAGTCTGGTCTGCACGGATGATGGGAACGTTTCCCCGAAGGCAGCCGCTCTGCTTCAGATGCCGTCAGGCACATCTACAACTGGGCGCGGTGGGCTGTAATTTGCCTATCCGCGCTCCCTTTGGCTGCCGGGATCATCGAGGCGAGTCTGCTTGATCCAGCCGCCGAGCAGCCGCCCGATCTCCGCGATCATTCGGCTGACATGCTCGTACTGCCCGTCGTTGAGCCAGCGCCAGCGATGTGCCAGCCGAAGATACAGCCGCAGTTTGCCTAGATGTGCGTCGGCGGCGCTCAAAAAAGCCAGTCGTGCGATACCCGTGCGCGAATTGGCGTCATAGAGCGCCTCTTGAAGGTCGAGGGCGGCATCTTGCAGCCGCTTGGTCACGGCGAACCGCTGAACGGCGGGAAAATCGTTACAGCGCGGGATCAGCCAGTCCAACAAATCAAAGGTGCGGGCAAAAATCACCATATCGTCCATGTACGCCTCCATCCTCGCGTGGGAACATCTGCTGCAAGCGGCACGGACTGCTGCGAAGGGCAAACGGGGACACGCTCCCGCCGCCCGCTTTGAACTGCTGCTGGCGGATCATCTGCTGGAACTGCAAGCCGAACTCCAAGCCCAGACCTACCATCCACGCGGCTATACGCACTTCATCATCCACGAGCCGAAGCGAAGAAAAATCAGCGCCGCGCCATTTCGAGATCGGGTGGTGCATCATGCGCTGTGCCGGGTGATCGAGCCAATTTTCGATGCGCGTTTCATCGACCACAGCTACGCCAACCGTGTTGGGAAGGGGACACACCGCGCTATCGACCATCTGCAAGCGTGCGCTCGGCGCTGGCGCTACGTGCTGCGCTTGGATATTGTGCAGCACTTTCCATCGCTCGATCACGCCGTTTTGCGCGACCAGATCGCCGCCGTTGTGATGGATGCCGATGTTCTCTGGCTGGTCGAGACGATTCTGGCAAGCGGCGCTGGCGTTCTCGAAGCCGAATATACGCCCGTCCGCTTTCCCAGCGATGATGAAACGTCGCTCCAGCGTCCGCGCGGGCTGCCGATTGGCAATCTGACCAGCCAATTCTGGTCGAACGTGTATTTGGACGCGCTCGATCAGTTCGTCGTCCGCGAGCTGCTCCCGCCTATAGCGTCGCCCGCGTATCTGCGTTATGTCGATGATGTCGCTCTGTTCAGCGACGACAAGCGCGAATTGTGGGCATGGAAACGCGCGATCATCGATCAACTGTCGGCGCTGCGCCTGACCATTCACGAGCGCGAAGCGCAAGTCGTCCCAGTTCACAGCGGCATTCCTTGGTTGGGCTTTGTCGTCTATCCGACGCACCGCCGCGTCAAGCGCCGCAACCTCGTCAACTTCACGCACCGCTTGGAACACAACCTCGATTTGTACGAAAGCGGTGACAGTTCGTTCGCGGAACTCGATGCCAGCGTGCAGGGCTGGATCAATCATGTCCGCTATGCTGATTCGTGGGGGCTGCGCCGCCATATCTTCGATTCTCACCCGATTCGTCCGCCCAAAAACGCCAAAAACCAAAAAATTTGATCCGCT
>DAOTUQ010000035.1:0-267940 GCA_034437055.1 Anaerolineae bacterium | reverse complement strand
AACGATTGCGCTATCCGAGCGCACGTTCATCTGTCCGTCATGCGGCTTCACCCTTGACCGCGACCTGAACGCCGCAATCAATATTCTGAATGAGGCGCTACGACTGAGTGCAAGCGGCGGCTAAACCCCTTGCACCGTCCCCGGTACTGGCTAGGACGGGACGTAAAACTTGCCTGTGGACAGACGGTAAGTCCAAACGCTTTCGGGCGGGCGGCACGACTGGATGAAGCAGGAACAACCTTGATGTACACGTTTATATACAAGAAAGGTAGCAGAACACCATCGCACGAATAAAGTCAGTTCGAAATACATTCCATCGTGAAATGAAGTTTACATCTAGGGAGAATCTTATGTTGAAGAGGCGTGTTATTCTGTTTGCGCTCGTGGTGGCGCTCGTGGCGCTCCCTGTGCTGGTGTTCGCGCAAGCCAGCGGGCAATTGGAAGTGTTCTCGTGGTGGACGAGCGGCGGCGAAGCGGCGGCATTGCAATCGTTGTTCGATTCGTACAGCGCGGCGAACCCGGATGTCGAAATCATCAACGCGACGGTCGCTGGTGGTGGCGGCTCAGCAGCGCGTCCCGTGCTGCAAACGCGCTTGGCAGGCGGCGATCCCCCGGATACGTGGCAAGTCCATCCGGGCGCAGAACTGCTCGGTCAATATGTCGATGCTGATTATGTCGTCCCGATCACTGACCTCTACGAGGCGAACGGTTGGTACGATGTTGTGCCGCAGGCGCTGATCGACATGGTGTCGCGCGACGGCGAGGTCTACTTGGTCATGGTCGGCGTGCATCGTGGCAACGGCTTCTGGTACAACAAGCCGCTGTTAGAAGCCAATGGCATCATGATTGGCGAGACGTTGAGCGTGGCAGAATTCATGACCGCGGCGGAAACGCTGTCGGCGGCAGGCGTCGATCCGCTGTGCGTGGGCGACAGCGGTGTTTGGGCGTCGGCGCAGTTGTTCGAGAACACGCTCGCTGGCGTGATGGGTGCTGATGGCTACAACGGGCTGTGGGATGGAACCGTTTCGTTCAGCGATCCGTCGGTACTGGAAGCGATGACCGTCTACGGGCAGATGCTCGACTACCAAAACTCCGATCACGCGGCACTGACGTGGGATCAGGCAATTGGCAAGTTGATGGAAGGCAACTGCGCGTTCAGCTCGATGGGCGACTGGGCGTATGGCGAATTCGTCAACGCGGGCATGGAAGACAATGTTGATTTCGGTTGGGTCAGTCACCCCGGTTCCGATGGTGCTTTCATGGTCGTCGCGGATGGTTTCGTGATGGCAAATGGTGCGCCGAACCCCGAAGCGAACGCCGCTTGGTTGACGACGCTCGGCAGCAAGGAAGCACAAGAAGCCTTCAATCCGCTGAAGGGGTCGATCTGCGCGCGCACCGACTGCGACCGCGAAGCATTCGGCGTGTATCACAACTGGTCGATGGACTCGTTCGCCAGCGCGACGCTCACCCCGTCGGTTGTGCATGGCACGGCGGCTCCGGCAGACTTCCAACAGGCGCTCAACGACGCAGTGACGCTGTTCATCGTTGACCGCGATGTCGAGGCGTTCTCAGAGGCGTTGGTCGCTGCGGCGTCGATGTCCGGCTTCGGCGCTTAATTTAGTCAAGGCAATCGGGCGCGCTGTGTCATCGGCGCGCCCACCTTTTCCCTTTGCCGTGCATCGGCGTAGTTGAAAATACGAGTTGCTATGTCTACGATTGCCACCGAACCGCTCGTCCGGGCGGCAGACGCGCCCCGTCGGCGGACGATCTTCAACGAACGAATCCAATCTTTCGTCGTCTTGCTGCCGTCGCTGCTCGCCATCGCCATTTTTGTATATGCTTTCATTGGTATCACTTTTTGGATTTCGTTAAGCAACTGGCGCACACTGCGTCCCGATTTGACGATCCGTGAGCCGCTGCTGCAAACTTACGCGGATATGTTCGCAATGCCGCGCTTTCAGGCAGATTTACGCAATACACTTGTTTTTACGTTGATGTTCATCACCATGTCGATCTTGCTTGGTTTGGGATTGGCGATCCTGATCGACCACAACCGAAAACTGCTCGGCATCCCCGTATTCCGCAATACGTTCTTGTTCCCGTATGCGCTGTCGTTTATCGTCACGGGCGTCGCGTGGCGCTGGATTTTCAACCCAGAAACGGGGATCAATCTGTTCTTCGACATTCTCGGCATCAATACCCTGCTTGTCAATTCGGGGATGGAGCCGCTCCGACCCGGTTGGGTCACCGATCCGACCGTGGTCTTGCAAATCAATGACATCATCGCGTCGATTTCGCCCGCCTTCGCCGACAGCATTCAAATGAAACTTGGCGTCCCCGTCGCGCTGATTCCGGTGGCGATTGCGGCGACGTGGCAGCTTTCGGGCTTTGTCATGGCGATGTACTTGGGCGGCATGACGACGATCAGCCAAGATGTGCGCGAGGCGGCGCGTATTGATGGCGCGAACGAATGGCAAATGTACCGTAAGGTGATCATCCCGATTTTGAAGCCGATCACGATCAGCGTGTTCGTCATTCTGCTGCACATTTCGCTGAAAATCTTCGATCTGACGTTCACAATGGCGGGCGTCGGACCTGGCTTTGCAACCGATGTACCCGCGATCTTCGTGTTCGAGCAAATGTTCAAGGCGACGCGCTACAATCTCGGATCGGCGGCGGCGATTGTCATGCTCATCTTGGTCGCGGTCATCATCGTCCCCTATCTGCGCTACAGCTTAAAGGACGAATCATGACCGCGATCCTGAGACGGCGCGAAGCCGCTGCGTATGAAGAAGCGCAGATTAGCAACAAACGGTGGCGCTGGTTGTTCTATCTGGTGTTCATCGTGGCGATGCTATTCTATCTGATGCCGATCTATGTGATGGTCAACAATGGTTTGAAGGATGCCCAAGATGTCAGCCTCTCGACGATGTGGAATCCCGTCACGACGTTGAGCGGCGGTGGCTTTCTTGAGGCTTGGAATCGCCTCAGTCCGAATATGCTCAACAGTTTGCTGATGGTCGTTCCAGCGACGATCATTTCGGCGTTCTTGGGATCAATCAACGGCTATCTGTTCTCGAAGTGGAAATTTCGCGGGTCTGATTTGCTGTTCACGATTATGCTGTTCGGCTTCTTCATCCCGTATCAAGCGATTTTGCTGCCGATGGTTCAGTTCATGCAGACGCTGCGGCTTTACGGCACGATTCCAGGCTTGATCACGGTGCATGTAATCTATGGGTTGCCTGTAACGACGCTGATCTTTCGCAACTTCTACACCAATATCCCGACGGAGCTGCTCGAAGCAGCGCGCGTGGATGGTGCAACACTCGTTACGACGTATCTGCGTATCATGCTGCCGCTATCGGTTCCGGCGTTCGTGGTAGTCGGTATCTTCCAGTTCACCAACATTTGGAATGATTTCATCTTCGGCGTGACCGTCGTGCCGAATCCGCAAGCGCAGCCCGTGACCATCGCGCTCAACAACCTATCCGGTTCGTTCTCGGTCGATTGGAACGTTGTCATGGCGGGCGCGGTCATCGCGGCGCTGCCGACGGCGCTCATCTACATTCTCCTAAGTCGCTATTTCGTGCGTGGGATGCTGGCAGGATCAGTCAAAGGGTAGGGCGGGGGCGCGGGTCATGAGCGCGGATTACGATATCATCATCATCGGTACGGGCATGGGCGGCGGCACGCTGGCTTATGCTCTGCGCGAGAGCGGCGCACGTATCCTCTTGATCGAACGCGGCGATTATCTACCGCAAGAGGACGAAAATTGGAGCGTGGACGCTGTTTTCCATCAGAAACGCTACAAGCCAAACGAGTATTGGTACAGCGCCGATGGCGAAGCTTTTCAGCCCGGCGTGCATTATTTCGTTGGCGGTAACACAAAAGTCTACGGCGCGGCGCTCCCGCGACTGCGCGTCCAAGATTTCAGCGTGCTAGAACATGAAGGTGGCATATCGCCCGCATGGTGCGTCAGCTATGACGAGTACGAGCCGTACTATACGCGCGCGGAAGTACTTTACAGTGTGCATGGCGAATCGGGTATCGATCCGAGCGAGCCGCCGCGCACGTCGCCGTATCCCTATCCTGCCGTCCCCAACGAGCCGTACATGGCAGCGTTGGCAGACAAATTGCGCGCACAAGGGCTGCATCCGTTCTATCTGCCAATGGGAATCGACTTGCGTGAGGGCGGACGTTGTATTCGCTGCAAGACGTGCGACGGTTTCCCGTGCAAGGTTCACGCCAAGAGCGACGCTGACATCAATGCTGTGCGTCCCGCCTTGAATGGCGGCAGCATCGATTTGTGGACGCGGACGAAGGCGCGGCGCGTGCTGACGGACGATACTGGAAAGCGCGTTATTGGCGTGGAAATCGAGCGCGATGGCGTCGTGTCGCAAGCCCGCGCGCAGGTCATCGTCGCCGCGTGCGGCGCGGTCAATTCGGCGGCTTTGCTGCTGCGTTCCGCGAATGCTGCGCATCCGAACGGACTTGGTAATTCGTCGGGGTTGTTGGGACGCAATTATATGGTGCATAACAACAGCGCGATGATGGCGTTCAATCCCATGCAGCGCAACCCGACGGTGTTCCAGAAAACGATGGCGGTCAACGATTATTATCTGAAGGGCGACGACTGGAATTATCCGATGGGCAATCTTCAGTTGTTGGGCAAACTGCAAGCGGGCATGTTGGCGGCGTCCCAGCCGCTCGTCCCCAAACCGATGCTGCGCGAAATGGCGCAGCGCAGCGTCGATTGGTGGATCATGTCCGAAGATTTGCCCGACCCGAATAATCGTATTGAATTGATGCCCGACGGCGGAATCCGCGTGCATTGGATGCCGAATAATCGTATCACCCATGAAAAGCTGATCGATGCCGCGCGGACGATGATGCGGCGCGCAGGCTATCCGTTCGTGTTCATCGAGCGGATGGGGATCGCCACCAATTCGCATCAATGCGGCACGGCGCGTTTCGGCGTCGATCCGGCGGCGTCTGTCCTCGATTCATATAGCAAGGCGCACGATCTCGCTAACCTATACGTTATGGATTCGTCATTTTTCCCATCATCATCAGCGGTCAACCCGGCGCTGACCATTGCTGCACAAGCTTTGCGCGTCGCGGAACATCTGGCGGCACGCTATCAACTCGCCCATCGAACTGAAATGGCACAAAAGGTTTAATCATGTATACCAGCGTGAATTTATCGCTCGCGGACGCGCAAAAAATTATCGAGACGATTTTGGCGGAACTGACGAAAGACAATCTAGGCGCGGCGGTTGCCGTCGTGGATGCGCATGGCGAATTGATCGCTTTCGCACGCACGGATAGCTGTCCGCTGCCATCGATTCAAATCGCACAGAATAAGGCGTTTTCGTCGGCACGTCAGCGCCAAGAGTCAGCGGTGATCGGACACAAGGCGCGCGAGAAGAATTACCCCGTGTCAAACTTTGGCGATCATCGCTTTGTCGGATGGGGTGGGGGTGCGCCGATTGTCGTGGATGGCGCGGTCATTGGCGGCATCGGCGTGAGCGGGTTGCCCGAAGAAACGGACATTGTGTTGGCAAAAATGGGCGCAGCGGCGGTCGCAGGGTAATGTCCGATTATGTCGTTGGCGTCGATCTCGGCGGCACAAAGATCGATATCGGCTTGGTCGATGCCGACAATCGCATCGTCGCGCGGCGGCGCATTCCCACACAAAGCGAGCAGGGCGGCGCGGCGGTGGTGGAGCGCATCGCGGATGTGCTGGCGGATTTCGCGCGCGAAACGGGGACAACCGCCGTCGCACTGGGGATTTGCACGCCGGGTCCGGTCGATCACGTCAGCGGAACGCTGCTCACGTTAATCAATTTGCCCGGTTTGTCGAATACGTCCTTGCGCGCGCTGTTGGCGGAACGACTCGGTATCCCGGTGAAGCTGGAACATGACGCGAAAGCCGCCGCGCTCGGTGATTTTCACTATGGCGCAGGGCGCGGCGCGCGCAGCATGGCGTATATCACGATTGGGACGGGCGTCGGTGCGGCGCTGATTCTCGATGGGCAGTTGTATTACGGCGACCGCAACGCGGCGGGCGAAATCGGACACATCACCATCGACCGCTACGGCGAAGTGTGTTCGTGCGGGACGCGCGGCTGCGTCGAAACGTTTATGTCAGGTCCATGGCTGATCCGGCGCTATTTGCGCGCCGCTGCGGGGCGCGGCGTGCTGTTCGATACGAACATCACAGGGGAACGCCTCGCAGAATTGGCACAGTCGGGCGATATCCTCGCGCGGCAGGTCATTACGGAAGCCGGTGAGGCACTTGGTATCGCGGTCGCATCGCTGGCGATGCTGGTCAACGTCGATCTGAATGTGATCGGCGGCAGCGTGGCGAAATTGGGCGATCTGCTGCTCGACCCGGCGCGCCGAACGATGCCGCAGTTCTGTTTCCGCGCATTAGGCGCGGGCGTGCAAATATTGCCCTCGGCGTTGGATGATCGTGCGCCGATTTTGGGCTGTGCGTGGTTAGCGCGCGCAGCCCATCAAGAAATACTGAGGTGAAAGGGTTGAGGACTGAGGAAAAGATCGCCGTCACTCACGATCTTGTCATGCTTTACGGCGCTGCTTTTACTCAGTCCTCTCTTTACACTGCGCCGACCAGTGGCAGCAACGCCTCTTTTGCCGCCCATGTCTCGGAGAGAGTATCGATTTGATTCAGATCGAACCAATCGGCATAGACATATTCTAATGACAGCACACCCGCGTAATTTGCCGCGCGCAAACGGTCGATGATATCGCCCCACGGAATCGTATTCTCAGCCCAGCGCGTTTGCAGCTTGCCCATCCGCGACGGGCGGATGTGGACATGCCCCGTATGGGGGATCATCGCGTGAATGCGCTCCAAAGCGATGTATTGCAGCGTAAAGTGCGAATAATCGAGCGCGAACTTGGCGGCGGGAGCAAACTCGTTCACCAAGCGGAGCGCCAGTTCAGGCGTGTTGGCGACCGATCCCATGTGCGGCTCGAAGCGAATTTCGACGCCGTATTCGCCCGCGATCTCGGTGGCGCGCTTGAGTCCCTGCCCGGAAATCGCTAAGTTTTCCTCGTGTTTACGGCTGAGATGATCGACGCCGGGCAGGATGGTCATGCCGGGAATGTGCAGCAGCTTGCAGAATTCCGCACAGCCGCGAATGAGCGCGAAACAACGTTCGCGGACAGCGGGATCGGGGTCATTGAGGGAATGTTGATCGGGTGATGTGCCGAACTGTGGAAAAAAATCACCAGCGTGAAGTTCATATTTGTCCAGCAGCGCGCGCACGGTGTCGGCTTCGCGCTCTGGCTTCGCGGTGATTGCTTCGGGTTCGATGCTGGCACGTCCGCGCGCATGAAAACCGGATAGATCGACGGACTTAAAGCCCATGTGATGGACGATGGACAAGCACGCTTCGAGCGGCAAGACTTCAAATGAATACGCGCTGGCAGTGAGGCGCATTGTAATATCCCTTCCAAATATTATGCGGTCGATGCAATTAGAGGCGCGGCGGGCGAGGCACGCCGCGCCTCTACGATGGATGCGTTTGATGCGGACGTGCCAGCAGCACGCCCCTACAGTTGCTATTCTTTCATCAAATCGCGGACGACCTGCGCGATTTTGCTGGCTTTCGGCACGACTTCATCTTCCAGCGGCGGGCTGTACGCGACCAGCACGCCGCCCATGTTGACGCGCTTGACGGGCGCATCCAACCAGTAAATGCCCTTGTCTGCCGCCAGCGATGCGATATTCGCGCCCCATCCGCCCGCGTGTGGCGCTTCTTCAACCACGACCAGCCGATGCGTTTTGGCAATCGATTCGAGGATCGCGTTTTCGTCCAGCGGCATCATCGTGCGCAAATCGATCACTTCGGCGTCGATGCCCTCTTTCGCTAAGATTTCGGCGGCTTCGAGCGAGCGGTGCATGACCAATTGCGTGGCGACAATCGTCACGTCTTTTCCCGTGCGTCGGATCGCGGCTTTGCCCAATGGGACGGGCTTCAGCGCGCCATCTTCGATTTCTTCGCTGATGTTGTAGAGAACTTTGTGTTCCAGCACGATCACCGGATTATTTTCGGAAATCGCGCTGCGCAGCAAGCCGTAGGCGTCGGCGACTGTGCCGGGAACCGCGATCATGATGCCGGGAATGTTCATCAGCCACGATTCGACACACTGCGAATGCTGCGTGCCGAAACCCGCGCCCGCGCCTTGTGCCGCGCGAATGGTCAGCGGGACGGTAAATTGTCCGCCGCTCATATAGCGATACTTGGCGATTTGATTGACGATTTGATCCATCGCTACGGGGACGAAATCCGCGAACATCAATTCTGCGACGGGGCGCAAGCCCGTGATCGCCGCGCCGAGCGCCGCGCCGATGAACGCTTCTTCCGAGATCGGGGTGTCGCGCACGCGATCCCCGCCAAATTCGTCGTACAGTCCGGGTGTGACTTTGAACACGCCACCCGCGACGGCGACATCCTCGCCAAAAAAGACGACGTTAGAATCTTCGCGGAGCGCATCGCCCAAAGCTTTCGTGACGGCATCGCGGTAGGTCATTTTCGGCATGAAGATTATCCTTCGTAGTAGATGTCTTGGTAGAGCGATTCAATTGCGGGGAATGGCTCGGCTTTCGCCCATTCGACCACTTCATGCACGGCGCGGTCAATCGAGCCGCGCAGTTCTTCGTATTCGGTTTCGTCCAACTGTCCGGCGGCGATCATGCGATCCTTGAGAATCGTGATCGGATCGCGCTGCATCCATTGTTCGAGTTCGCCTTTGACGCGGTAGGGTGCTTGATCGGTGCGCGAGTGTCCGCGAAAGCGATACGTCTTGAGTTCGATGAGCGCGGGACCCTCACCCGCACGGGCGCGATCTGCCAGCGCCTTCACATCGTTGTAGACGCGCTCGGCATCTTGCCCATCGACGATAATGCCGGGCATTCCGTAGCCGATGGCGCGATCCGCCAAATTTTGGATCGGCGTGGTCTTATCCCACATGCTGTATTCGCCGTAGAGGTTGTTTTCGCAGATGAACAGCACCGGAAGTTTCCAGACTGCCGCTAGATTGAGCGATTCGTGGAACGCGCCGATGTTGGTCGCGCCGTCGCCAAAAAACGTGACGGCAATCGCGCCTGTTTTCTTGATCTGTGCCGTCAGCGCCGCGCCGACGGCGATAGGAATCTGTCCGCCAACAATCGCGTTCGCGCCGAGCAAGCCAATCGTGGCATCAGTCATGTGCATACTGCCGCCTTTGCCCTTGCACGCGCCCGACGCCTTGCCCATCATTTCTGCCATGAGCGCCTTCATCGACATGCCCATCGCCAGCGCGTGACCATGCCCACGATAGGTGCAGGTCACGCTGTCGCCCGGTTGCAAGACGGCGGCGACGCCCACCGAACACGCTTCTTGTCCGACGCACAGATGCGTGGTGCCGCGCACGAGATTTTCGAGGAATAAGCCTTGAATACGTTCTTCCGACAGGCGGATTTCGAGCATCCGCTTGAGCATGTGCTGGCGTGTATCGAGCGTCAGCGCGGGGGCAGTTTCTTGAATCATGAAGTATCCTTTATCGGCTCATTGTGTCGAGTTGATCTTGGAAAGTCGCCATGAAGCGCGCCAAGTGCATCCCATCGACGGCACGATGATCGCCGCTCAATGTCAGATACACCGTGTTGCGGATGTGCAGCCCACCATCGACCACGAGGGCGCGCGGCTTGACCGTGCCAACGGCAAGGATGGCAACTTGGGGCGGGTTAATCACGGCGGTGAAGCGTTCGACTTGTTTGATCACGCCGAGATTGCTGATCGTGAACGTCGCGCCTTGCAAATCGTCGGCGCGTAAGTGTTTGCTGCGTGCGCGCTCGATCAACGCGCGGCTTTCGTCTGCGATGCCGAGCAGCGAGAGGCGTTCGGCGTGCGGCAGTACGGGCGTGAGCAAGCCATCCTCCAACGCGATGGCGATGCCCAAATGCACATGCTCGTACTGCGTGAGGCGGTCGTCGGCATAGGTCGCGTTGAGTTCTGGCACGCGCAAGAGCGTTTGCACGGTCAAATATTGGATCAGATCGTTGACGCGCGTCTTACCAGGCAGCTTGCGCATGGCGGCGTCGATATCAAATTCGCCGGAGACGTAGAAATGAGGTGCTTCGCGCATACTCTTGCTGAGGCGTTCGCCAATCGTCTTGCGCGTGCGCGTAAGCGGGATATCGCGTCCGCCTTCGGGAATGGGCGCTGCCGGAGGCATCGGGGTCGGTGCTGTGCTTCGAGCAGGTTCAGCTTGTGGCGGGGGCGGTTCAATCGGGTCAGCGTGAGCAACTGCACGGAAACGCTCGAAATCCGCCATCGTAATCTGTCCGCGCGATCCGCTTGGTGGGACGCTGCGCAGATCGATGCCACCATCGCGCGCCGCTTTGCGGACTTTCGGCAGCGCCAAAAAATCACCATTCGCTGCGGACGTTCCCGCCGACGGCGCGATCAATGCCTCGACATCGCCGCGCATGATCCGTCCCCCCACGCCCGATCCGCTGACGCGCGCGAGGTTGATGCTGTGTTCGTCCGCCAAGCGGCGCGCGACAGGTGATACATCGAGCGCAGCGGGCGACGCGGATACGGGTGCAGCGACGGCGGCGACAGGCGTGCGTTGGGCGACTTCATCGGGCGCGCCGATCCGTGCGATGACCGCGCCCACTGCTACATCGGTATCGGGCGGGACGAGATGTTCCAGCAAAACGCCGGCTGCAACGCTCTCTAACTCAACATTGGCTTTATCGGACTCGATCACGGCGAGGATATCGCCTTTCGCCACGCGGTCGCCCGGCTGCTTGACCCATTCGAGCAAACGCCCGGATTGGGTGTCGAAACCGAGATTGGGCATGATAATTTCGACTGCCATAACACTTTTCCTTTGCAAATATCAACGCGCGATTGCCGCACCAAATTCGATTACGCGGTGGCGGCGTTCGCAACTCAGCAACGATTATAATTTATAATCTACCTCAACGCTTGTCGATATAGTCCGCCAATGCTGCCGCCGCGTATTCGATATGTTCTTGGACGCGCGCGCCTGACCGCTTGGCGTCCTGCTCGGCGATGGCATCGATGATTAAGTCATGCTCATCGAGCGATTTTTGCGCGCGTCCGGGCAAAACGTATAGTGCGTCCCAAGGCGATTGCGCCCAAAGATTCTTGATGATTTTGAGCGAGTAGGGCAGGTTCGCCGCTTCATAAATCAGCAGATGAAATTCGTAGTTCACCTTGCGCAGCCCACTGATTTCGCCGCGCATCACATCGCCAGTGGCGACGATCTGACGCATTTCTGCTTGTAATGTGCGGAGTTGTTCAAGCTGTGGGCGGTTGAGATATGGCACCGCGAGGCGCGTTACATATGCCTCCATCACGGCGCGGATCATGTAGATTTCGCGCACGTCGTCCATTTTTACTTCGGCAACTTGGACGCCGCGATACGGACTATGTTCGAGGATACCTTCAGCTTGGAGTTGGCGCAGCGCCTCGCGGATTGGCGTGGAACTGGTGTTGAAGCGTTCTGCGAGTTGATCTTGGAGCAAACGGTCTCCGCTGCCAAATTCGCCCGTAAGGACGGCTTCGCGCAGCGTTTCGACGATGATATCCATCTTCGTCTTTTGATTCGACCGCTTCGCCATCGACTACCTCAATCACAGATATAGAATGGGGACGATCATACATAATCCGATCCTGTTTGACAAGCGATGCGCCGACGATTATATTATGTATAATCTGGCGAAGAATATACATGATTTCGACAAAGTGAGCAAATTCTCATGGCACTGACAATCCAGAAAATTGATATTTATCCCTTGGAATACGCGGAACCGAACGACGATAACGCAACGCGCTACATCGTGTTGGCGAAAATCACCGCCAGCGATGGCACTTTTGGCTGGGGTGAAGCAATTACTCAGTTCCGGGAGGCGACGCACGCCACCGCTGCGATGCTTGACAACGGCTTGGCGGAACTCCTGATCGGACACCACCCGCTCGACACCGAAAAACTGTGGAATCTCGTGCGAGATCGCGTCTGGTGGTTCGGTAACACAGGCGGCATCGCGGGCTTTGCCATCAGCGCGCTCGATATGGCGCTCTGGGATTTGAAAGGCAAGCTGCTCGGACAGCCATTGTATCGCCTGCTCGGTGGGAAGCAGACCGAAAAGCTGCCTGTATGTGCCAGCACGCATCCGAAGTCATCGGAGATCGATGCGATGGCAGAAGAACTCGCGGCACACATCCACAACGGCTACAAACTCGTCAAAGTCGGGTTCGGCAAGAAGGGACATGCTAATCTCGGCGTGAGCGCGGAACGCGATATCGCGTTCGTCAAAGCCGTGCGCGCGGCGATTGGCGATGCGGGTTTCATCGTGGATATTGGCGCGAAGCTGCATTGGACGATCCCATATGCGATCAAGATGGCGCGCGCGTTCGTGCCGTACAATTTGACGTGGCTCGAAGACCCCTTCCACCCAGATAACTTCAATGGCTATCAGCACATGCGCCAAGCGGTGCCAGAGATGATGCTCGGTTTCGGTGAACGCGCCTGGAATCGGGACGATTATCATCAACTCTTGAAAGCTGATCTATGTGACGTGATTTTGATCGATCCGGGTCGTGCCGAAGGTATAACGGGAATGCACCAGATCACGCAGTTGGCGGCGCGCTACAACGTCGGCATCGATCCGCATTGTTGGAGCAGCGCGATCATCACGGCTGCGAGCTTGCATTTGGCGTGTGCGGCGACCAACGCCACGATTTTCGAGATGAAACCGATGGAAAACCCAATGCAGCACGACCTTGTGACCGAGCCGTTCGCGCCCGTCGATGGCTATATAACTGCACCGGACAAACCGGGCTTGGGCGTGGATGTGATCGAAAAGACGGTCGAAAAATATAACTTGAAGCGCAAATGAACGGTGTATTCATCGAAGTTACGCTTGATCAGGCGGCGCTTTCCCCTGCGTTGAGCGCAGAAATCGCGCGTGTATGTCCCGTCGATATTTTTGGTGTGGACGATGGACGTCTGACCGTGCGCGCGCAAAATCAAGACGAATGTACACTGTGCGCCTTGTGTTTGCGCATCGCGCCGTCGGGTGCGATTCGCATTCGCAAGTTGTACAGTGATGAGACGCTGATATCGGGGGGCGCATCGTGAGCGAGCTTCGTATCTCCTCCCCTTTGACGGATGCCGTCGTGCGCGCGCTGCATGTTGGGGAGCGTGTCTTGCTATCCGGCGCGGTCTACACGGCGCGCGACGCGGCGCACAAGCGCATGGTGGAGACGCTGAACATGAGCGGCGCTCTGCCGTTCGCTTTGGAGGGGCAGATCATCTACTACGTGGGACCCTCGCCGACGAAACCGGGCGATGTGATCGGGTCGGCGGGTCCGACGACAGCAGGGCGTGTTGATGATTACACCATTCCATTGCTGGCGCGCGGACTGAAAGGCATGATCGGCAAGGGCAAGCGGTCGGCATCCGTCCGGCAGGGCATGATCGACTACGGCGCGGTGTATCTCGTCGCCGTTGGCGGGGCAGCGGCGCTGATCGCGGATCGAATCAAGCGGGTCGATCTAATTGCCTATGAAGAGTTGGGAACTGAGGCGATTCGTCGCTTCGAGGTCGAAGATTTTCCGCTTGTGGTCGCCAATGATGTCTACGGCATGGATTTGTATGAAGCGGGGAAAGCCGCCTATCGTCAGGAGTCGCCATGAGGATGATGGATGTTGCCATTATCGAGGATGAAATCCGGCGCGCGGTACAGACGATCAATCTCCATACGCCTGAACCGGTCATGATTCAATTGGACGCGATTCTCATGTCTGAGCCGTCGCCCGCCGGACGCAGCGCGATGGTGGATATTGTCGCCAATCGGCATGTGGCGTCCGCGCGTGCCATGCCGATGTGCCAAGATACGGGCATGGCGATTGTGTTCCTCGAAATCGGACAAGATGTGCATTTCATCGGCGGCGATCTGCGCGCCGCAATCACGAATGGCGTGCGGCGCGGCTATGATGAGGGCTATCTACGCAAATCGGTTGTCAGCGAACCCCTGTTTGAGCGTGCCAATACGAAAGACAACACGCCAGCGGTGATTCACACGGAGATTGTGTCGGGCGAAAGGGTGTCGCTGATTGTCGCCGCCAAAGGCTTCGGCGCGGAGAACATGAGCCGCGCGCTGGTGCTGACGCCCGCCGACGGAATCGCGGGGGTCAAGCGCGAGGTGGTGCACTGTGTTGAGGACGCCGGACCCAATGCGTGTCCGCCCATCGTCGTTGGCGTCGGCGTGGGTGGTACGCTGGAAATGGCGACGTATTTGGCGAAAAAAGCATTGATGCGCGATGTCGGCGTGCGCCATCCTGACGCGCGCTATGCGGCGCTCGAATTGGAACTGCTCGATCTCGTCAATCGCACGGGCGTGGGACCACAAGGGTGGGGCGGCGTGAACACCGCATTGGATGTGCGCATCGAATACTATCCCACGCACATTGCAGGGCTGCCACTAGCGATCAACTTGGACTGTCATTTACAGCGGCATATGCGCATCGAATTATGATTATCATCGAATACGAAGCGAAAGCACGGTTACGCGCGCATGGATTGTCCATTCCAAGCGGGCAGATCGCGGATACACCGGATCAGGCGCGCGAGGCTGCCGCCAAAATCGACGGCGCGGTCGTCGTCAAGGCGCAAGTGCCGACAGGCGGGCGCATGAAAGCGGGCTTGATCCGCTTCGCAGCGACGCCCGACGATGCCGAACGCGAAGCGCGCTCATTATTCAGCATGAGTGCGCGCGGATTTCCCGTCGAACGGTTGTTGATCGAGCAGCGATTGAACATCGTCCGCGAGGTGTTCATCGGCGCGGCTTATGATGCGGCGGCGCGCACGGCGATCCTGCTGGCGTCGGCGGGCGGCGGTATCGACGTGGAGACGGCGGGGAACATGATAAGAATCCCGTTCTCAGCGTCCGGCGTATCGGATTACAACGGGCGAGATACAGCGGCGGCGCTTGGCGTGACGGGCAAATCTTTCTTGGAACTCAGCCGGATTGCAAAATCCATCGCTCAAACATTCATCGACTCGGACGCGCTGCTGCTAGAGTGCAACCCGATCATCTTGGACGATGCAGGGCGCTGGTGGATCGCAGATGTGCATCTGGAGATCGATGATGATGCGTTGTTTCGGCAAACATCAGTTATTGAACAGTGTTCGTATAGTCAACGAACCACACTCCAAAGAACAGCTTTCGAGCAGCGCGCCATCGAAATAGACCAAGCGGATCATCGCGGCGTCGCCGGGCGTCTGATTCCATTCGACGGCGATATCGGCGTGTTGATCGGTGGTGGCGGCGCATCGCTGACAACGATGGACGCGCTGTTGGACGCCGGATTGCAGCCTGCGAATTACTGCGAGATCGGCGGCAATCCGAGTGTCTGGAAAGTCAAAGAACTGACCAAATTGATCTTGAGTCAGCCCCAAGTCACCCGCTTGATCGTGGTCATGAATGTGGTCAGCAATACGCGCGTCGATTTAATCGCGCGCGGCGTGATCAAAGGCATTCTCGAACTCGGACGCGATCCAGCGGACTTGATCGCGGCATTTCGTGTTCCCGGTTCATGGGAGGACGAGGGCGCAAAACTGCTCGATCATTACGGGGTGCGGCATTTTGGGCGCGAAACGACCATTGAAGAGGTGATCGAACACATCCGATGAGTATCTTAGCAGACGTACAGACGCGCATTTTGGTACAGGGGATCACTGGACGCGAGGCGGCGACTTTCACTGTCGAGTCGCTGGCATATGGCGCACGGATCGTCGCCGGAGTCACGCCGGGCAAAGGTGGAATGACCATTCACGGTATCCCAGTATACGATACCGTCGGGCAAGCGACGGCGGCACATACTATCGATGCGACGGTAATTTCTGTGCCGCCCGCGTTCGCGCTCGATGCGACATTGGAGGCGCTCAACGCGGGTATTCAACTCATCGTCTGCGTGACCGAGCGCGTCCCGCGCCGCGACGTGGTCATGATGCTCGCTGCGGCAGCAGGGCAGGGCGCGCGTATCGTGGGACCCAACACACTCGGCATCATCACACCGGGACAGACGCGCATCGGCATGGCGGGCGGCGCGGCAGATGCGGTGCGGCGCGCGTACATACCGGGACAGGTCGGCGTCGTCAGCCGCAGTGGCGGCATGATGACGGAGATTGCCAATCTGCTGACACAAGCGGGGATTGGTCAAAGTACGTGCGTCAGCATCGGCGGCGATCCGATCATTGGGACGACAATTTTGGATTTGATGCCGCTGTACGAAGCTGACGCGGAGACGCACGCGGTCGTGTTGTTCTCGGAGCCGGGCGGGACGATGGAAGAACGCCTCGCGGATTATGTCATGGAACATCAGCCGCGTTTGCCCGTGATTGCCTTTGTGGCGGGACGCTTCGCGGATCGAATGCAGGGCGTGCGGTTCGGACATGCGGGCGCGATGGTCGAAGGAACATACGGCAGCCCCGCCGCGAAGATCACACGAATGCGCGCGGCGGGGATTCTTGTGGCGGATAAGCTTGGTCAGATTCCCAGTTTGATCCGCTCCAGTATTTAATTTCGTGTAGTCAATACAACACTACAAAGATGAAACATCAATCGCCTGTCCATTCTGCGACACGGAGCGATATGCTGCATCCAACAATTCCACTACCCGAACAGCAACATAAGCTGGGGAGCCATTTTGCGCTTTACCCAAAACCACATCAACCAAATTCGCGCTCGTCGCACCACTTGGATAACGCTCAGTAGGGGGGAGGGGATCAAATCGTTGTTCGGTACCATCAAACTTACGCACATAGAGCGTACCCATCACATGATCCAACGTCAAACGACCACGCTCACCATAGACCTGAAGCTCATGCACACCTGAATCACCAATACCAATATTGCCTGTACTTCCCAAAACGCCGACGGCAGCAGGCTTCTCAACCTGCTCATCAAACATTTGAGGCATAAAACGAACCGAAATGGCATCACAAACATCAACACGAACATCCAGATTGCTCATAAATGACGAGACACGATCTGCACGGAGATTCGTCACAAAAAACAACGTCCCAGCAGAATGAGTCATCTGCAAATGCGCTTGACCGCCACCAGACCGGAGCGGATCAGCATAAACATCACTGGGTCCAACAACAGGATAACCAAAGGCAGGACGATAATTCTCATCATTACCGCGATAAAACTCCATCACCATTGATGTGAACAAGCTTGATACATATTGAATCGCGCCCAGTTCACCCGACTGCACAATCTCACGCGCACGCCGCGTATTCTCGGTAAAATGCCATGGATAACCGATGATCAATTCAATACCACGATTCTGCGCTGAATCGTGCAGATCATAAGCATGTTGCGCTGTAAGCACCATCGGTTTTTCCAACATTACATGCTTGCCCGCAGCGATACAGTCTTTCGCAATCTCATAGTGTGTCGTGTGATTCGTGGAGATAATCACGCCGTCAAGCTGCTCCTGCTGCAACATCTCTTTGTAATTCGTGTACTGCTTGGCAGACAATTTGTATGTGTCTGTCGCCTTCGCCATCACGTCCGAACGCATATCCGCCATCGCAACCAATTCAGCATCCACATTGCGAATTAAACTCGGAATATGAGCTGTCGTCGTCCACCAACCCACGCCAATGATACCAATGCGTGCTTTTGTCATTGCTAATCATCCCTTCCAAAGACCCAAAATGATGCCGCTATCGCGTCGGAGGTGTATGAAACGCCAATACTTCGAGCGGAACATCACCATCATTCACTACACCATGCGCCAATCCAGGCGGAATCGTGACGGCGACACCAACCCTAAAAGGATATTCGGCATTCTCAGTAACCAATTTTCCTTGACCACTCAGCACATAAGCGATTTCGGTTTCAATCGGGTGTATATGCCGTGGAATTTCACCGCCGGGCGCAACGCGAGCAACGACAAAACTGACGTTTGGATGGGTAGCGCGCCCCTCCAATAACTTGATCGCAATACTCGGAAATCGACTATCGGGATCAAACGTCATTTCGTTCGTATCTGTCCACCGTAATTCAGCCATCTTCATCCCATTGACTTGACAAGCAGCAAGGTGCGTGCCATATCTATATATAATCTGGTCGGATTATATAGACTCGATCACCATTTTCGCAACGAAAACTTTCAGAAACCATTGTAATTGCCGTACAGACAGGTTAAATCTCATGCTCATTGAAAATCGTACTGTCATCGTTACCGGCGCTGCGCGTGGAATCGGCGCTGCAACCGCGCGGCGCATGGTGGAAGAAGGCGCGCGCGTTGCCATCGTCGATATCGATATGGATGAAGCCCAACAGGTTGCCACCGAGATCGGGTCATCAGCCTATGCCTTCCAATGCGATGTCAGCCAACCAAGCGCCGTCGAAACCCTTGTGCGCGATGTCGTCAAACAGTTCGGAGGCGTCGATATCCTCGTCAACAACGCTGGAATCTGTCCGCGCGTATCCATCGAGGAAATGACCGAATCGCTGTTCGACAAGCTGATAAACATCAACCTGAAATCGGTGTTCTTCCTCTCGCGGGCTGCGGCAGAAGCGATGAAAGAACATAAATGGGGGCGCATCGTCAATCTTAGCTCGACAGGCGGGCGCGTCGGCGGTATTTATAACGCGACCGTCTACGGCGCAACCAAGGCGGGCATCCTCGCCATGACCAAATCATTCGCGCGGCACTATGCACCCTACAACATCCTCGTCAATGCAGTCGCGCCGGGCGCAGTCGAAACGCGCATGATGACCGTTCTCGCCGATGACACCCTGCAAGGCGTGATCAACAACGCGCCGCTTAAACGCCTGGCTGATCCAACCGAAATCGCCAACACCATCGTCTTTCTCAGTTCCGAGCAAGCCTCGTGGATGACGGGCGCAACGCTTGACGTAAACGGCGGTACACTCATGCTGTAGACTTGATCGCCAGATGACATTGCGCAAGCTACAATTGGCATGGTTGAGAACATTTTGACACTGGAGTTCGTCGCTGATGGCAAAATACTTTGTAGGAATTGACGTTAGCACCACGGCATCAAAAGCACTCGCTATGGATGAGCATGGTGGCGTCATTGCTGTGAAAAGTCACGCCCACGCGCTCTCGACGCCGCGTCCACTGTGGTCGGAACAAGACCCGGAAGACTGGTGGACGGCGACCAGCAGCGCCTTACGCGAACTATGGACAGAGATTTCGCCCGACGACGTAGCCGCAGTCGGCTTGACCGGACAAATGCACGGCTTGACGTCACTCGACGCCAACGGTCGCCCGCTTCGTCCCGCGATCCTGTGGAATGACCAGCGTAGCCTTGCGCAATGCACAGAAATTACGGAAAAAGTCGGCGCGAAACGCCTATATAGGCTGATCGGGAGCATCTTGCTACCCGGATTCACCGCGCCAAAAATTTTATGGCTCAAGCAAAACGAGCCAGAAACATACAAGCAGATCGCCCATGTGCTGCTGCCAAAAGATTACGTGCGTTTTCGGATGAGCGGGGCGTATGTCGCTGATGTTGCCGATGGCAGCGGGTTCGGTGTACTGGATATTGCGGCGCGCATGTGGTCAGATGAAATGGTCGCAGCCTTCGATTTCCCGAAAACGTGGCTGCCCGAACTCTGCGAGTCACAAGACATCAGCGCCTATGTCAGCGCGGAGGGCGCGGCAGCAACCGGACTTAAAATCGGCACGCCTATCGTGGGCGGCGCGGGCGATCAGCCAGCCGGCGGTGTTGGCAGTGGGATTGTCGAACGCGATCAAGTCAGCCTCTCCATCGGCACATCGGGCGTCGCCTATGCCGTTAGCGCGGGTTATGCACCTGAACCCGACGGACGGCTGCATACCTTCTGTGGACCGATCCCGAACACATGGTTTCACATGGGCGTCATGCTGAGCGCTGCGGGCGGCTTGCGCTGGATGCACGATGAATTCGCTCCAACGATGAGCTACGACGAACTCAATACCGATGTCGAAAGCGTACCGCGCGGCGCGCTTGGCTTGCTGTTCGCACCGTACTTGACAGGGGAACGCAATCCGCATCCCGATCCACTCGCGCGCGGTGCGTTCGTCGGCTTCACGCTGCGGCATGGACTCGCACACATGGCGCGCGCGGTCATGGAGGGCGTCGCGTTCGGCATCCGCGATCAAGTCGAACTGCTGCGTTCGCAAGGCGTCCATCCAAAAGAAGCCGTGATCGGCGGCGGGGCGACCAACAGCAAAGTTTGGCGACAAATCTTCACCGATATCATTGGGCTGCCACTCTATACAATCAACACGTCAGAAGGGGCGGCATTCGGGGCGGCAATCCTTGCAGCGGTCGGAGTCAATGCCTTCCCCGATGTTCCCACAGCCTGCAAAGCGATGATTCGCCGTGTCGACACAACCGAACCCGATCCATCCGGAGTCGCGGACTATGAACGGCTGTATCCAACATTCAAAGGGCTGTATCCGGCGCTCAGGGACAGCTTCTCGGCATTGGCGGCATACGAGTCCTAACCATGCTGCGTGTGGCGACGTGGGGAGTGATGGGAGTAATCGCGCTCAATATCACAATTTGGAGCGCAATTATGATTGGAACGCAACTGTCGCCACCCGATTTTGCTGAACGCTTCGCACCAACGCTGTGCGATGAAACGCTGTGTCTTCTGAACATTGTGCCGGGTAAAACCACATGGACAGCGGCGCAGCAGCATTTAGCCAGTCAGCCGGGTGGCGAAATCGGCGCGCGCCACATCATTATCCAAGCAACAAGCGGCGGCGAAATCGGCTTTTACCCGTCAATGGACACCGAATTCGTGGGGCGTATCTATGGTTCTTATGCACCAGTGCGCTCGATTGCCATCGGTTGGATCATCCAAGCTATCGGCGTTCCCTGCGGGGTGAGCTACTATTGGCGGACGCGAACGAACCTGCTGACACTGCGCTATCCGCTGATGGTGGTCAATCTTCAGCTTCATGATGATCAGTTCACGCCGTATTCGCTGATCGACAGCATCCAACTGAACGATCCGGCGTTTGACCTGCGTACCCAGCCCGATCCATGCGTGGATAATATCAGCAATGGGGTGAACAACAGCAATTGGCGCGGATTCTTCGGGGTAGTACGTTATGCCGGAGTCAGTTAGACATATTCACAAATGTGCAAAATGCGGGAATTTGCTCAAATATTGCGGTATTGCACGAATGAACGTGATATACTCTACTCGATTTTGGGCAAAGAATGATTTGGATAAATGATGAAAGCTGCAATTTATCACGCTTTTCGTGATATTCGCGTCGATGAAGTCGCCACACCCGGCGCACCCGGACGCGGCGAACTGCTCGTCCGCGTCCGCGTATGCGGCGTGTGCGGGAGCGATGTAACTGACTGGTACATGGATCCGCGCGCGCCCACGACACTCGGACACGAACCCGCTGGCGATGTGGTTGCAGTCGGTGAGGGTGTCACTGAATTTGCGCCCGGCGACCGCGTGGCACTGCATCATCATGTCCCGTGCATGGTCTGTGATATGTGCCAACGTGGTCATCATACGCTGTGTGCAACCTTCAAACGTACCCGCCTGTTTCCGGCGGGCATGGCGGAATATGTGCGTGTCCCCGCCGAAATTGTCGCCAGTGATGTGCTGAAGCTGCCCGACGACATGCCCTACGAGATCGGCGCGTTGGTTGAACCCGTTGCGTGCTGCGTGCGGGCGCTGGATCGCGCTAATGTCCGCGTCGGTGATACCGTCGTCGTACTCGGCGCGGGCTTTAACGGGATTGTCATGGCGATGCTCGCGCCGCATTGGGGCGCGGATCGCGTGGTGGTACTGGATCGGCTGCCGATCCGCTTGCAACGCGCCCAGTCGCTTGGCTTACGGACGATGAACAGCGATGACGCCGATATCGGGGAGCAAGTGCGGCTGTGGGCAGATGGTTCGGGCCCGCACGTCGTTTTGATCACGCCGTCGAAAGTCCCCGCTATCGATTTCGGCTTCAGCCTCGCGGGACCCGGCGCAACCGTGCTGCTGTATGGTCCGCCGAAGAAGGGCGAAACATGGGCATTCGATGCGAATCGCATGTTCTTCCAAGAAATCACGATCACGGGAACCTATTCGGCGGCACCCGCCGACATTCGGCGCACCATGTCGATTCTGAAAAATCACGTGATTGATGCAGAAAAATTGATCACCCATCGCTTTCCGCTCGAACAAGCGGGACAAGCATGGGAAATGACGCGCGCTGCGGGCGATTCGCTCAAAGTCATGGTGGAGCTATAAGCATGTCAGGCACAATGCAAGGCATTTTCTTCTTGGGAGCCAAACAACTTGAACTGCGCGAAGTGGCGATCCCCGAACCCGCGCCCGGTGAGGTGATCGTCAAAGTCGAGGCGGCAACGACCGATGGCACGGATTTGAAAGGCTATCTGCGCGGGCATCGCTTGTTCAAGCCGCCCATGCCATTCGGACACGAATACAGCGGCATCATTTCTGCTATCGGCGCGGGGGTAACACGCTGGCACGAGGGCGATGCCGTCGTCGCTGCCAATTCATATCCGTGCAATCTGTGCTTCTACTGTCGGCGCGGCAAGCCGCAGTTGTGCGAACACCTCGATGAGCATTGGAATTTTGGCGCGTATGCCGAATACATCCGTGTTCCTGCGCCACTTGCCGCGCAAAACATGCACATCAAGCCGGATAATTTGTCGTTCCGCGAAGCATCCGTTTGCGAACCGCTGGCGTGCGCGATTTTGTGCATCGAGTACGCCGACATTCAGTTAGGCGATACCGTCGCCATCATCGGCGCGGGATCGCAGAGCATGATGCAAGTCCAATTGGCGAAATCGTTGGGCGCGGGACGGGTGATCGTATTCGGACGTTCTAAGGGACGGTTGGAGACGGCACTACAAATTGGCGCGGATGAGGTCTATAGCACGCTCGATGTGAACGCGGTCGAGACGATCAAGGAAATCACCAACGGCTATGGCGCCGATGTGGTGATCGAGGCGGCGGGCAACCCTGATACATGGCAGATCGCCCCGTTGATGGCGCGTAAGGGCGGGACAGTCGTACAGTTTAGCGGTTTGCCGGGCGGAACACAGATCAGCTTCGATGCGACCCATCTGCATTACGGCGAAATCACGATGAAAGGCGTCTTTCACCTCACACCGCGCACGTTTGAGCAAGCGGTGATGGCGCTGGCAAACGGCGTCGTGAACGCGAAAGTCATGATTGATGGTGATATTCCGCTGTCTCAGGTCGAAGCGGGCTTGCTGCGGATGCAACGCAGCGAAGCGGTCAAGCTGGCGGTCATTCCGTCGCTGTCGTAGGAGTGCGATCAATGGGGTGGAGGATTGGCATGATTGCGCTGACCATGTTGGCGCTGACTGCCTGTGACTCAGCGTCAGGTGTACTGACGTCGGTCACGTCAATGCCCCTCGTCGTGCCGACGCTGATGGTGCTGCCGTCGATCACCCCAACATCAGTGCCGACCGAAACGACCACGCCCGCATTGTATCTGACCGCCGCAAGTTATCTGACGGCGACGGCAAACAAGGTCATTGATGGGGCGCTGACGGAAACAGCGCGCGCCCCAACGCCGACGGCAACGCTGCCACCAACGCCGACTATCGATGCAATATCAGTCACGATTGAGAGCATGAACGCGACGAACGCCGCCGCCCAACGGATGATCGAGACGCTGCAAGCCCAAATGGCAGGGCAGTCAGTCACGCCAACCCGTTTAGAAGCGAGCGCGTCCATCACGGCGACGCCAAGCCCAACTGTGAGCGCGACGTCCGATCCAGTGATGGCAATGCCGCCCCTAATTTTGTACACGCGATTGCCCACTGATTTGTATGCGTGTGCAAGTCGGACGTGCGCGCTGGTGGAACGGATCGATATTGGCGGGGCGGTGATTGCGGACGGGATGATCCATGGAGAAGAAATCGATCTGAATAACACGCTCTGGTATCGACTGAACTTGAACGGCAGTGCCGCGTACATCTACACCGGGCGCGTGTCCATCCAGCCGCCGACACAGATGCCACCGCCATCCATTTCGCCAGAAGTGACCGCGTCGGTTGTGCCGGGCAGCGCGCCAAACATCTGTCCGCGCAATTGTACCGAGGCGGTTGCATGGGGATTATCCGCGTACCAAGCCGCCGCGTGTGGACTGGATCGGGATGGGGATGGCGTCGCGTGTTACGGGGATTAAGGGCAGGACTGAGTTAGAGCGAAACATGCTGCATGTCCTCAGTCCTCTCTTTTACCAGACCAACAACATGGGGTCTTCCAACACGACGCGCAAATCTGCCATGAACTGCGCCGCTTGCGCGCCATCGACCACACGATGATCGGTCGAGAGCGTCAAGCTCATGCGCGATTGGACAACGGGCTGCCCATGTTCATCCGGCACGAATTGACGGATTGCACGTCCAACGGCAAGGATAGCGACTTGCGGCGGGTTGATAATCGCCGTGAAGCGGTCAATGCTGTACATGCCCAAATTGCTGATTGTGAACGTACCATCCGCTAAATCGTTCATGCGCAAGCTGTTCGCCCGCGCCCGCGCCGCTACATCGTCGATGCGCATCTGAATTTCGCGCAGAGGCAGCGTTTCGACATGATGCACCACCGGGACGATCAAGCCGTTATCGAGCGCGACTGCCACGCCGATATTGCAGGTTGACCACAATGTGATCGCGTCGCCCGCCAGCGTTGCGTTCAAGTACGGATGCTTGCCCAACGCCCAAGCGCATCCCTTGACCAGCAGCGACGTGACCGACAATTTCTCGTTACGCGCCTTCAGCTTTGCGCGGAGGGCGTCGATTCCGGCGGTATCAACGTTGATTTCAAAGAATGTATGCGGGGCTTGCTGGAAACTCTGCTGCATCCGCGTCGCAATCGTTCGGCGCATTCCTTCGAGCTTGACGACACGACTCGCAGCGGGCTGAGGGCTGAGTACCGAGAGCTGAGTATCAGATGCAGGCGGTTTTTCTACGGCGATAGGGGTTGGAGCGAGGACTTGTACAACCCCTATCGCAGCAGCAGCGGCAACATCTGTCCCTTGTATGCGCCCTTTGGGACCCGAACCGCGGACGGTTTTCAAATCGATGCTCGACGCGGCAGCGATGCGGCGCGCCGCGGGCGTGGCACGCGGCTTCTCAGACTGGCGCGCAACCGCGTTGTCTACGTCGGCGCGCGTGATTTTGCCACCTGCACCTGTGCCGCTGACTGTCGCCAAATCGATGCCGTGTTCCTCTGCGATGCGCAGCGCCAGCGGCGATGCATTGATAGGGGCGGACTGCGTGCTGGTGACTGCGTGCTGAGGAGGGATTGCTGATATAGATGGTGCTGTGGTTACGGAAACAGATTGTGCCGCCTGACTCAGCGCATTCTTTAATCCATCAGCAGATTCGCCCGGCTTGAGGATATAGCAAATCACGTTTGTAACTGGCACGTCCACGCCCGCCGGATATTGCAGCGCCGCCACGACGCCATCGGCGGTCGCTTCGACTTCCATATTGACTTTATCGGTCTCGACTTCGCAGAGCGGATCGCCTTCGCGTACTTTGTCGCCCTCGCTGACCATCCAGCGCACGAGTTTGGACGATTCGAGCGTGAAGCCGAATTTTGGGAGAATGACTGCCGTCGTCATCCTCAATACGCCGTCTGCGCCAACTTGCGCGCTTCAACGATGATCGATTCGATTTGCGGCACGGTGTTGCGCTCCAGTTCACGGTTATACGGGATCGGAATATCCAAGCCCGCCAAGCGCTTGACGGGCGCTTCGAGGTAATCGAACGCCTCGCTCCCCGCAATCCGTGCCGCGATTTCGCCGCCGAAGCCGCCGATTTCGACCGCTTCATGGACGATCAGCGCGCGCCCGGTCTTTTTTACTGAGTCGATGATGGGCGTGTCGTCCAGCGGCTTGAGCGTGCGCGGATCGATGATTTCCAGTTCGATACCCTCTTTCGCCAGTTCATCGGCGGCGGCGAGCGCACGGCTGACCATGATCGATGTAGCGACGACGGTCACATGCTGTCCGGCGCGAACGATGTTCGTCTGACTGAGCGGTATCCGATACGGCGCTTCGGGAACGTCCATTTTCGTTTTATAGAGCAGCTTATGTTCGACGAAGATCACCGGATTATCATCATCAATTGCCGACAACAGCAGCCCTTTAGCGTCATAGGCGTTCGACGGCATCACGACTTTTAAGCCCGGCACATGCACGAACCAATTTTCGAGGCTCTCGCTGTGCTGTGCCGCCGCGCCCGTGCCGCTGCCGCCCGGCATCCGCAAGACCATTGGGACGCTCGCCTTGCCGCCGAACATGAAGCGGACTTTCGCCGCTTGCAAAACCAACTGTTCCATCGTCAGCGTAACAAAATCCATGAATTGGATTTCTCCAACCGGACGCATCCCGGTCAACGCCGCGCCGACGCACGCACCCGCGATCCCCGCCTCCGAAATTGGCGTATCGATCACACGCTGTCCGCCAAACTGGTCGAGCAAACCCGCCGTCACGCCGAACGCGCCGCCATACACGCCGATATCCTCACCGATAGCGAACACACGAGCATCAGTCTCCATCGCTTGGCGCAAGCCTTCGCGGAGCGCCTCCGCGTAGCTTAACTCACGCATACACACCGTCCATGATGCTGGCAATATCTGGGTCGGCGCTGGCTTCGCTGAATGTCACCGAGTCGTCAACGATTTGCGTGGCGGTATCGCGCATCGCTGCCCCTTCCGCATCGCTAATAATGCCCGCGCGCACGAGCAGCGTATTGAAGCGATCAATTGGGTCTTTGTTGTCGCGCCAATCTTGGACTTCTTGGCGCGTGCGATACGCTTGTTTATCGCTCTTGGAGTGTCCTTTGTAGCGATACGTGACCGATTCGACCAGCGATGCGCCTTCACCACGTCGGGCGCGTTCGGCTGCTGCGGCAACGGCTTGGTAGACCGCCAGTACATCATTGCCATCGACCGTTTCGCCGGGCAAGCCGTAGCCCGCCGCACGCTGGCTGACGAACGGGATGTTGAACGCCTTTGGGTAGGGCATCGACATCGCATATTGATTGTTTTCGCATAAGAAGATGATCGGCAGATTCCAAATCGATGCCATATTCATCGCTTCATGGAACGCGCCTTCGTTCGCCGCGCCGTCCCCGAAGATCACGAGGCATACTTGCGACGTTTGGCGCATCTTGATGCTCAATCCAACGCCTACCGCAATCGGCACGCCGCCCGCAACAATCCCGTTCGCGCCGAGATTGTTGGCGTCAATGTCCGCGATGTGCATACTGCCGCCGCGACCACGACAATAGCCCGACTCCTTGCCCATGAACTCTGCCATCATGCGGTTCACGTCGGAACCCCATGCCAAACAATGCCCATGTCCGCGATGATGATTCAGCAGGTAATCGCCCGCGTCCCCCGTCGCGCGGATCATCCCTGTGGATGCGCCGACGGCAGTCGCCTCTTGTCCAATCGAGAGGTGCATTGTACCGTGTACGCGCCCTTGTGAATAAAGCTGCTCGGCGCGTTCCTCGAACAAGCGGATGGTGTGCATCTTGAGCAGCATCATTTTGAGTTCGTCGGGACCCAATGTCTCGATGATTTCGTGGAAATCTTCGAGGCGCAGGGTGGAAATCGCATCGGTCATGGTGTCCTCATGTCTAAGCAGGTGGATTGAAGGGGAGTTCGCTGAAGAAGTGGTTGAAGTCGAAATCGGCAGGTTCGTTCTGCGTCAGCACGCGATACAGGCGACGCAGCAGCGGCATCGCGTTGGCGGGAAGCTGCCCAGATGCAATCATACGTTCAATCGACGGCACAATCGATACGGTGGCATCGACGCCCTCAACCGTTTCGTTCGGCATTTCTTCGACCGCATCGGCGTAACGCAGCCCCATGCCAAGCAACCGTCCCATGCGGGAGTTGCGTCCGCCTTGTGTCGTAACATACAAATCGCCTGCACCGGGCAAGCTGAACACAGTTGCCAGTCCACCGCCCATCGCTTGTACCAACTGCGCGGTCTCCGCCAAGCCTTGCGCGAAGATCGACGCGGCGAAATTGTGCTGTTTCGCGCCCGCGATATCGGGCGGGCTTTCTTGCTCGATCACGCCCGCCGCCAATCCGACCGCCAGCGCATACGGATTTTTGAGCGCGACGCAGACTTCGACACCGATCAGGTCGGTTGATGTCCAAATATGATAGTACGGCGTAGCGAACACCTCGCGCAGACGCGGCAAGATGTCACCATTTCGTGACGTAAACACAACGCTGGTATGCCGCCGTGCCGCCAGTTCGCCCGCAATCGAGGGTCCCCCGATGGCGGCGTAGTGTATCTGATCACGGATCGAAGCAGGCAGATCAGCAGCAAAAATATCGGGCAGGATGCGCAAATTTCCGGCTGTGTCCGCCTCTAAGCCTTTCGTGACCATGACCACGATCTGTCCGGGACGGAGATGCGCTGCGAGTTGTTCGGCTGCCCAATGCACGCCGCGCGAATTGATACCCAAGACGACAATTTCGGCATCGGGGACGACTTCGGGAATTTGCGTATGGTAAAAGGGAGTGACATTCGCGGGGAGGGGACGCTTGAGACGACTGTGAAAGCCATCGGTCTGCGCACGGGCGATGATCTCATCGTCCAAATGCGTGCCAACCAGTCGAATGATGTGTCCGTTGTCGGATGCTGGGAAGGTCAGCGCCGATCCCATATAGCCCGCGCCAATGACGGTGATTACAGCCATACGCATCGCTCCCCGCTGCACAAATGTGAATAAACTTCACAAATTACACGCGGATTGTATGCGAACGATAGAATGTTGTCAAGCAAAGGGGAGTGGCAGACTCAAGCGCGACAAAATTTGACAGCGATTCGAAATCGCAGTACAGTAAACGCAATTTAGTGCGCACATTCACATTTGTGCAGGATATCGTTTTCAGAATTGATTGCTTCTTCGTAAGAAGGACTTCGCGGAAGGGGATTTGGATGGCACGAGCAGATCGGATGCCCAGCGCATCTCTCGCTTCCACTTCGACAGCGCGCCGACAGGGTGGCTTTTTCACGAGCAATAACCCTTGGCTATGGCTGATTCCTGCCATTGTTTTCTTGTTGGCATACAGTATTTTTCCCCTCATTTTTAACATCGTCATCAGCCTACATGAATGGCGACGGCGCGAGAAGTTCTTCCGGTTCGTGGGCGGCGAAAACTGGATCGAGCTGTTTCAAGACACGCGCTTTCTCAACAGCTTGGGCATCACGCTGCAATATGTCGCTGCCGCGTTGATCATTCAACTATTTTTGGGCTTAATCATCGCGCTCTTGCTCGATGCGCAGCCGTGGGGCGTCGGGATCATGCAAGCGTTGATCATCCTGCCGATGGTCACAGCGCCCGCCGTTGCCGGGATGTTGTTCCGCCTGCTGACGCACTCCGAGTTCGGCGTGATCTCCAAACTCCTCTACAACATTGGCTTGCTCACCCCAGATGAACCCTTAATCGGCGGACGCGGGACCTATGCCCTCGTTGGACTATTGATCGTCGAGATTTGGCAGTGGACGCCGTTTTTCGTGCTGATCATCCTCGCCGGACTAAAGGGCATCCCGCCGGAAGTGATCGAAGCGTCACAGGTTGATGGTGCGAACAATTGGCAGCGCATTACGCGGATTAAGCTGCCGCTGCTGCGCACCGTACTCACCGTTGCCATCCTGTTCCGATTGGTCGATCTGTACAAGGTTTTCGATTACGTACAGATCATCACATCGGGGGGTCCCGCCAGCCGCACCGAGACGTTGAGCTACTATAACTACGCCAACACGTTTCAAACCGTCAATTGGGGCTATGGCGCAGCGATTGGTGTGTTCATCATGCTGCTCGTGTGGGTGAGCGCGTTCGCCTATATCCGCATTTTCCGCGTGAAACTGTGAGTTAACCTCATGACCTCGATCCCGATCCAACGAACAAGAAACGAAGACTGGCACGTCGGACAGCAGCGCATCCATCGGCGCGCGTTGATCAACAAGATCATTCTGACCGTGGTTACCGCGATCATTGTGTTCATTTTCTTCTTCCCGATTTGGTTCTGGCTCGCTGCCTCCATCAAGCCGTTCCAAGAAATTTTCACCTATCCGCCCAAACTACTTGGCTTTCAACCCATCGACTCGTGGTGGAAAGTTGTGATCGGCGGACAAGATTATTTTGAAGTCGTGCGCGATATAACCGGATCGACTGCCGGGACGGGGGGGGGCGGCACGGGCGGCTACTACGTCGTGCCGTATCTGATCACCAGCGCGATTGTGGGCATTGCCAGCACGACGCTGGCGCTGATTATTGCCACGCCAACAGCCTATGCGCTCTCACGCTTCGACATGCGCGGCAAGCAAAACCTAATCTTTTTCGTCCTCTCGACGCGCTTCATGCCCGCCGTGACCGCGATCCTGCCGATCTATCTGCTGTATCAAAATCTGGGCTGGATCGATACCTATCACGGCTTGATCCTCGCGCATACCGTCTTCAACACGCCGATTGCGATCTTGCTGATCAAAAGTTTCTTTGACGATATCCCGCAAGACCTTGATGAAGCGGCGATGGTCGATGGGTGTACGCGCTTCGGCGCGTTCTGGCGCATCATCATTCGCTACGTCGCGCCGGGTATGGCGGCAGCAGCGGTCTTATGCCTGATCTTCTCGTGGAACGAATTTCTGTTCACGCTGTATCTCACCCGTTCGGAACTGCGCACCATCCCGGTAGCGATGTCTACATTCGACTCATCGTCGGGCGGGACGGAGTGGGGCTTTTTGGCAGCGGCGGGGAGCGCGGCGATGATCCCGGTGTTCATCTTCATCTTATTTGTGCAGCGTCATCTGGTGCGCGGGCTGACGCTCGGCGCGGTGCGCGGCTGATCAAGCCCGACCAGTAGAGGGTTGACGTGATCCGGTCAGCGAGACGAAAGGAGCGGCTATCGACCAGGAGTATTATCGATATTGCTGAAAGAGGGCGGACTTATGAACATCCATCCGTATCCGACTATCGATCTGAATTGTTTGACAACTAGGGAGTCTTTGAAATGAATCAGCGTGATCGCAAGCAAAGATTGTACGTGGCAGAAGCGGGGCGTCTGCTCAATCGGGGCAAGATCAGCCGCCGCGAATTCATGAGTCGTGCGGGCGCAGCAGGTTTTGGAATCAGTGCCGCCAGCATGATGCGTTGGGATGCGGGCAGCGCCGTGCGGGCGAATCCGGCGAAGGCGAATCGCAGCTTGTTCGCTCAGTCCGACGATATGAACGCATGGCTGACCGAAGTCGGCGGGCGCTTCGCTGGGACGACCGTCCGGTTGTCGTCCGAATCGACTGCGCCGAGCCAAATCACCAGCGATCTGATCGCGGACAACTTCACTGCCCTGACGGGCATCGAAGTCGCGTGGGAACAGACGCCGCTGGATCAGGTGTTGTCCAAGATCACGCAGGACACCGCGACCGAATCGGCGTCCAACGACATTTATTATCTCGATCAATCATGGTTAGGTCGCTTCGCGCTCGATGTTGTCGATGTGCGCCAACAATACATCAGCGATACGGGCAGCGACCTGAACATGCCCGGCTATGACTTCGCGGATTTCATCCCCGAACTCGTCCCGGCAATTGCGGAATATCAAGGAACCCTCGTTGGCGTGCCATTCGACATTCCGATTTTCATCATGGTTTATCGCCGCGACGTGTTCGAGCAGTTGGGCTTGTCCGCGCCGACGACCATGCCGGAGTACTTGGCAGCCGCACAAGCGATCAACGCCGCTGGGCTGACCAACGCCGATGGCTCGCGCATTTATGGCACGGCGGGGCAGTGGCGTTCCGGTCACTACGCACTGCAATGCGATTGGACGGCGTGGCTGTGGTCGCATGGCGGATCGCACACCGGTCCCGATGGGACGGTGACGATCAACGACGAAAACGCCATCGCGGGCGCGGAATACATGATGGCGCTGGGCGAGACAATGCCTTCGGGCGCGACGACGTGGGACTGGTCGGGTCAGGGCGATGCGATTGGTCAAGGCTTGGCGGGCGTCGCCATTCACTGGGGCGAGTTCTTCCCCGGCTTCGACAACCCCGAAACCTCGAAGGTTGCCGGATTGATGGAAACCGCCGATCTGCCAATGGAAGTGGCGCTGCGCTCGAAGGATGAATGCAGCTTCGACGAAACCCCGGCGATTGGACATCAGGGCGGAAGCTGCTTGGCGCTCTCGCGTTACAGCGAAGTGCAGGATGCCTCGTGGGTATTCTTGCAGTGGGCGACGAGCAAAGAGACGATGGCGCAAGCGGCAGCGGCGAGCAACACGCCTGTGCGCCAATCGACGTTCGATGATCCGCGCGTGACGGAAAAAGCGACGGTTGTGGCGGGTACGACGCGCCATTTCCCTGCCATCCTGAAGGCGATCAAAGAACGCATGGGTACCGAACCGCACTTCCCGTCATGGGCAGATGTTTCCAGCACAGGCGCAGTTATTCCGACTGAACTGGGCTTGATGACGACCGGGACGCAAGACATCCCGACGACGCTCAACAATATCGCGGCGGCGATTGAAGAAGCCATCGCGGACGACATGTAAAATACAGGACTGAGTGCTGAGTGAAAGACGAGAACTCAGTCCTCAGTCCTTCTCTTAATAGGGGTTTTTACGATGCAAAAAGATTTAGTCATGGGTATCGATAGCAGCACGACCGCGTGTAAAGCAATTGCGTGGGATAAACAGGGACAAGCCGTCGCGGAAAGTCGCGCCACCTACCCGATGTTTTCGCCGGCGCCGAATCGCTACGAACAGCACGCCGATGATTGGTGGATGGCGGTCTGCCAAGTGGCGCGCGGTGTGGCGCAGCAAGTGGGCGCGGATCGCATTGCGGCGCTGTGCGTGACCAATCAGCGCGATACCTTCGTCCCGGTCGATGAGCATGGGCAGCCTGTGCGCAACGCGCTGGTGTGGCTGGATGATCGCTCGCGTAACGAGTTAGCCGAACTTGACGCGCTGATTGGGTCGGACAAGATTCAAGACTTGACAGGGAAGGGTCCCTCAACCGTTCAGCCGACATCCAAACTGCTTTGGCTGTCGAAACATGAACCGGATGTGGTTCAGCGCACTTACAAATTTGTCGAACCTCATGCGTTCTTGATTTATCGCTTGACCGGACGTTGGGCGACTAGCCTACCGTGCGCCGACCCAATGGGCGTGGTCGATATGCGGCGTGGCGCTTGGGCAATCGATTTGATCAAAGCGTTGGGCGCGCGACCCGATCAGTTCGTCGAAATTCTACCTGCTGGTTCGATCATCGGTGAATTGACGGATCAGGCTGCCAGCGAAATCGGACTGCCCGCTGGCATTCCGGTGGTGGCGGGCGCGGGCGATGGGCAGAGCGCGGGTCTGGGCGCGAATATCACCATGCCGGGCAAGGCATATCTCAATCTTGGCACGGCGATGGTTTCCGGCGCGTACTCCGATACGTATGTCGCGGATCGCGCGTTTCGGACGCTGTGTTCTCCGATTCATGGCGCATTTGTACCCGAAGAAGTGCTGCCTGCCGGAACATTCACCGTCAGTTGGTTCGTGGAGCAGTTCGGCTTCGATGTGCGCGGGATGAATCTACCGCTGTCCGCCGAAGAAGTGCTTGAAGTCGCCGCCGCGAAACTGCCACCGGGTTCGCTCGGCTTGATGCTCGTGCCATACTGGGGCGGCGTGATGCCCCCATACTGGAATCCAGCGGCAACAGGGATCACGATTGGATGGACGGGCGCACATCGCCGTGAACACTTCTATCGCGCTGTCCTCGAAGGCATCGCCTATGAACATCGCTTGGCGATGGATCACATCGCGCGCGCGATTGGCATTCCATTCGATGAATATGTGCTGATGGGCGGCGGGTCGCGCAGTCCGCTGTGGTGTCAAATTGTCGCAGATGTGAGCGGAAAAACGGTCACACGCGCGGGTTCGGCGGAGGCGACGAATTTAGGCGCGGCGATTCTCGCTGCATCGGCGCTTGGCTGGTATCCGAGTGTGCGCGATGCTGCGAACGCCATGACCACAACCGGACGCCGATACGTCCCCGACGATAAGACGCATCAACTTTATGACCGCCTGTTCAATGATGTATATGTTCATGTCTATCCGGCACTGCAACAGGCAACGGATCGACTGGCAGAATTGACCTATAACAATCGCGTGTGATCAACGGCAATTCTCCATAGCCGCGCGGCGCTTTCGTCCGTAGTATAGATAAATATGCTTTTATTAGGGTGAATCGAGGGCGCATGATCGCCGACAGCAGGGAAGACTTATTGGTACGAGTTGCGACGCTATATTACGAAGAAGATTATAGCCAGCAAGAGATCGCGGATATTTTGCAAATTTCGCGCTCCAACATCTCGCGGATGCTCAAAGAGGCGAAGCAAAAAGGGTTGGTCGAAATCCGCATCCGCAAGCGCATCCCGCGCGCCATCGATTTAGAACACGAATTCGTAGCACGTTTCGGCTTACAACGCGCGATGATCGTAGCCGGGAACGAGCGCGCCTATCCCGAACGACTGTCGGATGCGGGTCAACAAGCGGCATGGTACATCGAGGAAATGCTGCGTCCGGGCGATGTGCTGGCGATATCATGGGGAACGGGCGTCAATGCTGCGGTCAAGGCGCTCACGCCGCAGCCGTCGCTTGGTGTCGATGTGGTGCAGATGATCGGCAGCGTTGGCACGGTCGATTCGGTGATCGATGGTCCCGAACTGGCACGCGAACTCGCTACGAAATTGGGCGGACAATATCACTATCTGCACGCGCCCTTGTTCGTAGACAGCCCAACGACGCGCGATTTGTTCTTGAAGCAGCCTATGATTGCGGACACGTTGGAGCGCGCGCGTTCCGCAAGGTTTGCGCTGGTGGGCATCGGCACAACTGAATCGGGGGCATCGAGCTTCATCCGCGCGGGACACCTGACCGAAACGCAATTAGCGGAACTGCGCGCACAAGGTGCGGTGGGCGAAATCAGCGGACTGCATTTCGACAGTGAAGGGCGCGCGGATACGCTGGATATCAACCGACGGGTGATTTGTCTCGATTTACCGGATGTGAAGCAAATTCCGCGCGTGGTCGCCGTCGCGTGCGGGCTGGCGAAACGGCGCTCTATTTTGGGCGCGCTGCGGGCGGGCTATGTGAAAGCGTTGGCAACCGACGATATCACGGCGCTGGCGGTACTAGAGGAACTCGCTGTCTTGGTTCGATAGGGGGGATGCGAATGAAAGTGGCAATTGGATGCGACAACGCGGGAACGCCGATTTTGGACGTGGTGCGCGAAGTCTTGAACGCGCGCGGCATCGAAGTTTTGGATTTTGGCGTCGAGTCGGACGATCCGACGCTGTATCCTGATGTGGCGTTGGCAGTCAGCGAAAAGGTCGCCAGCGGTGAGGCGGCGCGCGGTGTTTTGGTCTGTGGCACGGGGATCGGCATGTCGATCACAGCGAACAAAGTGCCAGGCATCCGCGCGGCGCTCGTCCACGATACCTATTCAGCGGAGCGGGCGCAAAAGAGTAACAATGCGCAAATTATTACGATGGGCGCGCGCGTGATCGGTCCCGAATTAGCGAAAAAGATCGTCGAGACGTGGCTGGATTCGGAATTCAAAGACGGATCATCGACACCGAAGGTTAATCGTATGAACGAAATTGACGCGCAATTTCGGACAGAGCGATAACCAAGCGCATCTTGGATCGCTTTTTCACAAGTGCGCGCGTCTCTTTAAGGTTATTTTACATGCAGCGCGCTATAACGAACCGCATTCGACATAAGGGGGCAGGATGCGCGCAACCATGGGCAAGATTCAAGGCGTGATCTTCGATTGGGCGGGGACGACCATCGATTATGGCAGCTTCGCGCCGACGATGGTGTTCATCGACGGTTTCCGCGCGTTCGGCATCGACATCACGATGGCAGAAGCGCGCCAACCGATGGGTAAGCATAAGCGCGATCACATCGCAGAAGTCCTCTCGATGCCTGCTGTCGCGGAACGCTGGCGAAGCGTGCGCGGGCGCACGCCAACAGACGCCGATATTGACGCCGTGTTCGCGGACTTCATCCCACGCCAAATCGAGGTTATCGCTCAATACAGCGATCCGATTGTTGGTGTGATCGCAATGATCACGAATTTGCGCGCGCGTGGCATCAAGATCGGATCGTGTACAGGCTATACCCGCGCGATGATGGATGCGCTGATCCCGTCGGCGCGCGCGAAGGGTTACGAACCGGATGCCGTCGTGACGCCGGATGAAGTTCCCGCCGGACGCCCCGCGCCCTACATGATCTATCAGAATGCGATCCAATTGGGTGTGTATCCGCTGGCGGCACTCGTTAAGGTGGGGGATACGCCCATCGACATCGACGAGGGGCTGAACGCGGGCGTCTGGACGGTCGGCGTCGCGCTAACCGGGAACGCTGTCGGGCTGCGCGCGGATGAAATCGCGGCGTTGGACGCGGAAACGCTGCATACAAAGCGGCAAGCGGCACAAGCGACATTGAGCGCGGCGGGTGCGCATTACGTGATCGACAGCGCGGCGGAGCTGATCTCAATCATCGACGATATCGAGCGGCGCATGGTGCAGGGCGAACAACCTTAAGCACAGGACTGAGGGAAAACGTCGCCCAGTTTCAAAAATGCGTGATTTTGTGAAGAGGTGAGCCAGCGACTCGCCCACCTCAATCTGGCGTCTCAGCAAAACGCCCCTAGACACTCATTTTGAACGTGAGCCAAAGCAATTCTCAAATGCTTTACTCAGTTCTTTCACCTTTTGCCTCAGTCCGCAAATAGCGATGCGCCGTTGGTGCGGATCACGTTCGTATACCACGCCGCCGAGTCTTTCGGGATGCGCCGCTGCGTTGTGTAATCGACGTAGACCAAGCCGAAACGCTGTCGATAGCCCTCTGCCCACTCGAAATTGTCCAGCAGCGACCATTGGAAATAACCTTCGATGGGGATGCCATCTGCGCCCGCCTGTGCAAATTCGCGTAGATGCGTCATCAAATAGTCGATGCGCTGCGGATCATGCACCTGACCATCGGCGGCGATCCAGTCCATATTCGCCAAACCGTTCTCGGTAATGATAATTGGCTTTTGATAGCGTTCGTACAAGAAGCGCGCGCCCCAATAGAGACAATCCGGCGTGATGGGCCAGCCGATATGCGTCCATCCATACCCGATGGGGCGCTCAACCAGTTGAGGTGTGCCATCCGCGCCCGCGCGAATCGGCGTCCCCTGATAGATGTTGACAGCGTAGAAATCGAGCGGCTGTCCAATCGTCTCCATGTCGTTTGGCTCGATTTTTGGCATATGATCGCCATGCAGCGCCGCGAAGTCCTCAGGATACTGCTGGAAGAAAACTGGATCGGAGAACCACGTATTGCTCCATTGAGTCTTTTGCGTATAAGCGAACATCGCTGTGCGCGCCGCGTCAATGTCGGCTTGTGAGTCGGTGGCAGGGACAGAGACGCTCCCGACAGGGGCATAGCCAATGCGCGGCGGCGTCTTGGCGAATGCGCGGATCGCCTGGACGCTCTTGCCATGTGCGAGCAGCGAATGATGTCCTGCGCGCAAGACTTCCGTCCAGCCGAGCTTGTCACCCGGTGCGTGAATCCCGTCCAAATGTCCCAAACCAATGAAACACTGTGGTTCGTTCTGCGTAATCCACATCGAGACGCGATCCGATAAGGCTTCGACGACCAAGCGCGTATAATCTGCGAACCAATCGGCGCTGTCCCGATTCAGCCAACCGCCCTTGCAATAGAGGTCGTATGGGAAATCCCAATGAAAGAGCTTGACATAGGGAGTAATGCCGTCTGCCAGCAGTTGATCGATGAGTTGATCGTAGAAATCTAATCCCTTCTCATTGACTTTGCCGACGCCCTCCGGCAGGATGCGCGACCACGAAACCGACAAGCGATACGCCTGTAAGCCGAGATCGCGCATCAATCCCACATCTTCTTTGAAGCGATGATAGTGATCACAGGCGATATCGCCCGTGTGTCCGCCCCAAATCGCGCCCTGTTTACGGCACATCATGTCCCAAACGGACAATCCGCGCCCATCTTCGTTGAATGCGCCCTCGATTTGATACGATGCAGTTGCCGCGCCCCAAACAAATCCCGGTGGGAACGATAGCGAAGCCATGAATGTTTCTCCCTGAGTGCGTGCTGCTCATTGCGGCGAAAAACCTAAAACCCGTTGCAGCGTAAATGGGGTTACGGTTGAGGTTTAACCAATCGAACAAATGGATCATCGTGTCCAGCAAGTTTCGATCAGCAGTAGGTAATTTGAGAAATTTACCACAAGCGTAGATTTTGCGGATATGACCACGATACAATGTAAAGTGTTCGCTTGTTACGGTTGCGGAGCCGAATGAACAAACGAACACTTTGATGGAACACAGAAATCGTATGTCGATTTCTGATTTGCTGCAAGGAGTAGTTGATGCGCTCTCGTTGGGTCGTTGGGTTCGCATTGTTGGCATGGGTGGTCTCGGTCATGCCGTTGGCGGCACAAGCGCCCGAAATCTTGACCGTATATTCTGGGCGCAGTGAAGATTTAGTTAGCCCGATTCTTGAACAGTTCACTGCCGAAACAGGCATACAACTGGAAGTGCGTTATGGGAACACCGCTGAAATGGCAGCGATGATCCTTGAAGAGGGCGACAACAGCCCCGCCGACGTGTATTTCGCGCAAGATGCCGGCGCGTTGGGCGCATTAGCGGCGGCGGGACGCCTGACGCTGCTGCCGTCGGATGTGTTGGAGCGCGTCCCGGCGGGCTTCCGCGACCCAAATGAATTCTGGGTCGGCATTACGGGTCGGGCGCGCGTGCTGGTGTACAACACGGAACTGGTCACGACAGACAGCTTGCCAACCTCGCTGCTCGATCTGACTGATCCGGCATGGGCAGGGCGCGTCGGTTGGGCGCCAACCAATGGATCGCTGCAAGCGAATATCACGGCGATGCGCGTGCTGTTGGGGGATGATGTTGCACGTACTTGGTTGGAAGGCATGGTCAGCAACGGAACGGTGAGTTTTGACGGCAATGCCGCGATTGTCAGCGCGGTAGCGACGGGCGAGATCGAAGTTGGCTTGGTCAATCACTACTACATCTATGAATTGGCGGATCAACTCGGCGATGCCCCTGTCGCGCTCCATTATTTTCCCAACGGTGATATCGGCTCGTTGATCAACGTCGCGGGTGCAGGCGTAGTCAACACATCTGATCAGCCGGGACTGGCACAGCGGTTGCTGCTCTATCTGCTCGGCAATGATGCCCAAACCTATTTCAGCCAAGAAACAGCGGAATATCCGCTCGTGGCGGGCATTCCGACGAATACTGCAATCTTGGCGCTCGATCAGATCGCCCAACCGGAGATCGATTTGAGCGCGCTGAACGACTTGCAAGGCACCTTGACATTGATGCGTGAGACGGGCGCGCTGCCCTAAAACGTTACGATAACGACCGTGTGGAGCGTCAACATGGCGCTCCACATCCATTGAAACTGAGGCAGATCGATTGCATATCTCATTTCCGAAATCGACCATCACATTTCCACGACGCGCGCTGCGTTTGCCGCGCGTTCATGCCTTGACGTTCGCCGCGATTGCCATTACCTGTGTGAGCGCCATTCCGATTGTGTATCTCATCTTGCGTGCGGCAGGGTTGGGCGCTGCGGGCATCGCGGAACTGTTGAGCGCGCGAACATGGAGCGTCGTCGGTAACAGCGTTGTCTTGGCGGGCGCGGTCGTGATCACCAGCGTGCTGATCGGTGTGCCGTTCGCATGGCTGACGACGCGCACCGATTTACCGCTGCGCCGCTTTTGGTTGATTGCGGGGCTGCTGCCGGTGGTCATTCCGTCGTACATCGGGACGATGGCGCTGATTTGGGTGTTCAGTCCGCGTGGCGCGCTGCAAGGACTGCTCGAACCATTCGGCGTCGAGCGACTGCCCTCGATTTACGGCTTTTTCGGCGCATGGTTTGCAATTACACTGTTCAGTTTCCCATATATCGTACTGCCTGTGCGCGCCGCGCTGCTGCGCATGGACGGCGCGTTGGAGGACAGCGCGCGCAGTTTGGGCTTGTCGGCGCGCCGTGTGTTCTGGCGCGTGACGCTGCCGTCGCTGCGTCCGGCGTTGGGCGCGGGCATCGTTTTGACCGCGCTCTACACGTTGAGCGATTTCGGTGCCGTTTCGCTGATGCGCTACGACGCCTTCACGCGCGTAATTTATTCGCAGTACACCAGTTCATTCGACCGCGAACGCGCGGCATTGCTCGCACTGATCTTGATCGGGTTGACATTCGTCCTGTTGGCGGTGTCGCATCGTTGGACGCGCGCGACGCACACTTATCGCGCGGGAACGGGCGTCTGTCGTCCGCCGCGCCGCATTCGATTGGGCGCATGGCGTATTCCGGCGTTGATTTTCGTCGCCCTGCCCGTCGGATTAGGCGTCCTGATTCCGCTTGGTGTCCTCGTAAGTTGGGCGTTGAGTGGCAGCGCGCGCCCCGATTTGCCCGTCGCTATCGTGAACACCCTTTCAGCCAGCAGTGTTTCCGCGTTCGTCACGGTCATTGCGGCGCTCCCGCTCGGATTATTGGCGGCGCGCCATCATTCGCGCTTAAGCGACTGGCTGAAGCGCGTCGCCTATGTTGGCTATGCGCTGCCCGGCGTGGTGATTGGCTTGGCGTTTGTGTTCTTCGTCGCCAATCTGCTGCCGAACTGGTATCAGACGCTCCCCGTGCTGCTGGTCGGATACATCGTGCGCTTCTTGCCGATTAGCGCAAGCGCGACCCAGAGCGCGATGAGCCAAATCAGCCCACGACTTGAGGATGCCGCGCGGAGCATGGGCTTGAGTCGGGTGGCTGTTTTGCGGCGCGTGATTCTGCCGTTGGCGCGCGATGGCGTCTTGGCAGGGCTGGCGCTGGTGTTCATGAACATCATGAAAGAACTGCCGACAACGCTCATCCTGTCGCCAACGGGCTTCAATACGTTAGCAACGTCGATCTGGACGGCGAACACGAACGCACGCTTCGTTGATACGGGGCTGCCGTCACTGCTGTTGATCGGGTTTACGGCGATCTCGCTCATCTGGATCGTGCGTCGGTCAGAAGCATGACCCTCGCGCTGGAATGTGCGGCGCTTTCCAAGACGTTTACCACGAAAATGGGCGCTCGGCGCGTCTTGGACAGCATCAATATCAGTTTGCGCGCCGGACAAATCTTGACGCTCTTGGGTCCCAGCGGTTGTGGCAAGACGACCACTTTACGACTGATCGCGGGCTTCGAGCCGCCTGACAGCGGCAAAATCGCCATCGCGGGGCGCGTCGTCGCGGACGGAGATCGCATTTTCATCCCGGCGGAGGCGCGTCGTGTCGGCGTCGTGTTTCAAGAATACGCGCTTTTTCCCCATCTCTCGCTTGCCGAAAACATCGGTTTTGGTCTCGCGCGCGGCGGAAAAGATCGTGCTGCGCGCATTGACCAGATGCTCGATTTGATTGGGCTGCGCGATTACGCCGCGCGAATGCCGCACGAATTGAGCGGCGGACAGCAGCAGCGGATCGCCCTCGCGCGGGCGCTCGCGCCCAACCCCGACTTACTCTTATTAGATGAACCGTTCTCGAATCTCGATGCGACCCTACGCGCCCAACTACGCCATGAGGTTCGCTACTTGCTGAAAGGGGCGGGCGTGACGGGCGTGTTCGTCACTCACGATCAACAAGAGGCATTAAGTCTTTCCGATGAAGTCGCCGTCATGCTTGATGGACGAATCGCGCAAGTCGGATCGCCGCGTGACATTTATCAATGTCCCACTTCTATCGCGGTCGCGCAGCTTGTGGGGCAGGGGATGTATCTGCCCGGGCGCGCTGATGGGATGCGCGCTGCATCCGCTCTAGGCGACGTCGAATTGAGCCATGCGGCTTACGGCGCAGTCACTTTGCTGATCCGCCCAGAGATGGTCACGGTAGCAACCGACGCGGAAGGCGGCAATGCGCGCGTCTTGGAAGTAGAATTTAGTGGCGCGGATCAGCGACTCACGCTGGCGCTGGCGGACGGCTCAACATTGCAGGCGCGCGCGCTGGGACGCGACGTGATTGCGATTGGCGACCGTGTGCGCGCGACTGTGAGCGAACCCGTGTGGACATTTCCAGATGCGGCGCTAAAATTGATGCGCGAATAAATTTCGAGCAAAAAAGGTCAAATCATGATCAAATTGATCGCTTTTCTGAAACGCAAGCCCGGCATGTCGATGGACGAATTCAAACAGCGTTGGGTTTACGACCACACCAAACTGTCATCAATCTTGCCGAATGTGAAGGGATATCGCATCAACATCGCCACAGAGCGCCAAGAGCGCGGTCAGCCGCCATTGTACGATGGCACTGCCGAATTGTGGTGGGACAGCATCGAGGCGATGGAAGCGGCGTTTGCCACGCAAATTGGCGCGGATGCGGGCGCGGACGCTGATTTCTTCGCGGATATGCGCATTCACCTGTATACCGAAGAATTCAATATTGTGGCGGGACCCGGCGAACCACCTGTGATCACACGCGAGTAAATAAACTGAGCGAGGGATGCTGAATCAGCATCCCTCGCATCCAATTCTAGATCACCGCATCGCGTACTTTCACCAAGGTATCGCCCAGCTCATTCTGTGTCTTATCAAGATAGTGTTTCAGTTCGCGGATGCCCTGAACACAGCGGCGCAGCTCCTGTTTGGCGTCACCGTCTTGTGCCAACACGGATTTGTTGTCCGCCAACAACTCCATCACGGTCTCGAAACCAGCGATGACGCCGGGCAAATCCCCCATCAGTTTATTCATCGCGTCGAACGTATTGGCGGCATTGCGGAGAAAAACTTCGAGTTCGCTATCATTATTAAAGCGTTGTTGGGACATGATATTGCGCATACCCTTCGCTGAGACGGAGAACGACAAGTCTGCATGGTTCGACCAACCGGCATAGCATGACCAAAACAAGGGTGACTGTCAAGTCAGCGGCAGTTGAATCGGTTGTCCCGACGCCGCCGAACGATACGCCGCGACGACAATTTCCGTTGCGCGATAACCATCCGCGCCCGTGACCGACGGTGCGCGCCCCTCGCGGATGGCGGCGACGAACTCCGCGATCATCGCGTGATCGCTGTCCGATCCCCAATAGCCCGATATTGGACGACCATCCGCCTCGCTGTAGATCGTCAGGTTCTGGCGGAAAGCGTCCGCATTGATCACGCCTTTTTCGCCAATCACGTCGAGCGCCAAGCCGCCCCACGTCGGATACGATGTCAGCGGTTTGCTCCAGCTACAGTCGATGCTGGCAAAGGTTCCATTTGCAAACGTAATCATGACCAGTCCGCCCGTCTCGACCGCTTCATCGGGATGGATGATGCGATTCGACTGCGCGTAGACTTCGACCGCTTCTGACTCGGTGTACCAGCGCATCACATCCGCCAAATGCACGATGTGATCCATCAGCGCGCCGCCGCCCGCCAGATGGGGATCGACGAACCATGTCCGATGGCGCTTCGGCATTTGACCTTGATTGACGCCGTTGATCGCATGGATATGTCCCAATGCGCCCGCCGTCAGCGCCGTCTTAATTTCGCGCAGCGGCGCGCTGAAACGCATTGGGAACGCGGTCATGAGCGTCACACCCGCGGCTTTCACGGCGTCAAGGGCGGCGCGTCCAGCTTCGAGCGTGGTCGTCAACGGCTTTTCGCACAGAATATGCACGCTGGACGCGGCAGCTTGCCGGATCAGCGGCTCATGGTACACGTTTTCGGCGCAGATGATCACGCCGTCTGGTTTATCGGACAGCAGCGCATCGACGTTCGGATACCAACGCACGTTCTGCTGCTTCACGAATGCCAGACCGCGCGCCTCATCGTCGTCAGTAATGCCGATGAATTCAACGCCCGGTATCATGCGCAAACTAGCGATATAACTAACGGCGTGGAGGTGCGCGACGCTCAAGATGCCAATGCGAATAGCACGATCCATCATTCCACCTCCGCGAGAAAGACGGGCTTGCCCGTTTGCGCCGATAATGCCGCCGCCGTCGAAATGCGCAAAGCTTGCAGCGCATCATCCGCTGTGACGCGCGGCGTTGTGATTGTACCCGTCAGCAACCCGTAGAAATGCTTCATCTCAGTCGTGTACGGGTCTTCGTCCAGCGGCGAACGCGGCAGCGCCACTGTTTCGATGGTTGCCGCGCGTTCCGCGATGCGAAAGGTGAGCGGCATCGAACTATCGGCGGGATGCGCGATCAAGCCGGCACTGCCCGCAATCTCTAGTGACGTGCGGAATGTCGGTGGGGGATACGATGATCCGCCTTCAATGTGCGAGAGCGCGCCGCTGATATGACGTAGAATCGCCAGCGCGTGATCGATGGGGGCGTCCGGCACGCGGCTCTTGATGCTGCGCACATAGATCGACTCGACGTCGCCCGCGATCCAGCGCGCATAGTCGAAATCGTGGATCATCAAGTCGAGCAGAATACCGCCGGACTTGGCTGGATCATGAAACCAACTGTCTGGGTTATCGCGGTGGGGCGGATAGCTGCATCGGCTGAGGCGCACAACGGCGACGTTCCCAATCGCGCCGTTCACGACGGTCTGCTGTGCGAGGGCATATTCGGGAAAGAAGCGGACGACATGCGCGATCAACAGCATCACTCCCGCCGCCTCGCACGCGGCAATTGCTTCGCGCGCGTCTGCGATGCGGCGTGTGATCGGCTTCTCGCAGATGATGTGTTTACGTTTCGCGGCGGCGCGCAAGATCATGTCGTGATGCAGATGGGTCGGCGCGCAAATATCGACCACATCGACCGCATCGATCAGCGCGTCAAGATCGTCGTAGACCATCGCGCCCGTCTGTGCTGCGATGCGTTCGCGCGCTGGTTGATCGAGCGATTGAATGCCAACAACGTGCGCAGGCGTGTTCATCCATGCGGCGGCGTGGGTTGTCCCCATTGAGCCACTGCCGATAATTCCCACTCGTAACGTCATAATTTCACCGATCCAGCGGTCAGACCGCGAATGAGCTGCCGCGAAAAAATGATATACAGTACCACAATCGGCACCATTGCTAGGGTGAGCGACGACAAGATCGCGTTCCAATCGCTCAAGAATTGTCCGAGAAACGACTGTGCGCCTAATGTCACCGTCTTGACCTGTTCGGCGGGCGCGAGGATCAGCGGAAACCACAAATCATTCCAAATCGGGATCATATTGAACACCATGATCGTCGCCAACGCGGGGCGCACAAGTGGCAGCACCAGCCAGTAGACGCGATATTCGCTTGCGCCGTCCACGCGCGCGGCGTCCTTCAGATCGTGCGGTACTTCCTGCAAAAATGATGAAAGGACGAAGATCGCCAATGGTAGCCCTTGTGCGGTGTAAACGAGAATCAAGCCAAACAGGTTGTTGGTCAAACCGAGATCGACCATCATACGCAGCAGACTGACCGTCCCCAACCGGATCGGGATCATGATGCCGATGGACAGATACAGTCCCAACAGCGCATTGCCCCTAAATTTGTATTCCGAGAGCGCGAACGATGCCATCGATCCGGCGAGGAAGATCAGGATGAGCGCGCCAAGCGTGACGATCAAGCTGTTGACGAAATAATTAGGAAAATTGCCGCGCAGCGCCACCGTATCGTAACCCACGAGGCTGAACGTCTCTGCGGTCGGGAGCGCGTAGGGGTTGCGAAAGATAGCTTGTCGCGCTTTGAACGAATTGATGATCACCAGCAAGACCGGGAAGATTGCCAGCGCCGTATACGCCAAGAGCGCAACGTGCATCAAAATTACTTGGACATCCCGTGAGAGCGTTTCGCGCCGAATCATCGTTTCAATACTCCACGCGCGCGATGCGCCGCTGCCAGCCAAACAAGTAGATCACCACGCCCGCGAGGATGATCAGGAACATCACGCCCGCAATCGTCGCGCCCATCGTCGGGTTGCCCGCTTGGAGCTGAAAGCCGAAGAAGGTGCGATAGAAAAACGTGCCGAGTAGATCAGTTGAGAAATTCGGTCCCGCCAGCCCGCCCGCAATGGTGTAAACCAGATCGAAAGCGTTGAAATTACCAACGAACGTCAATACGCCGACGATGCCGACGGTTGGCAAGATCAGCGGGAACTTGACGCGCCAGAACACGCCCCACGCTGTCGCGCCATCGACGCGTGCCGCCTCGATGATCTCGTCGGGGAGGTTGAGCAGTGCCGCGCTGAACAACATCATCGGAATGCCAATGAACTGCCACACGGAGATCAGGGACATCACGGGCAGGGCAGCCGATTCGAGTCCCAACCACGGTTCGGCGTCCAAGCCGACCAGCCCCAAGATGTCACCCGCGATGCCCCAGAGGGGATTGAGGATAATCTGCCAGATGAAGCCCACGAGGACGAACGACAGAATCGTCGGCGTAAAAATCAGTGTGCGAAAGATTGTCCGAAAGCGCACGACTTTCGATGTGAGCAGGGTTGCCAGCAGCAGCCCAATCGGATTTTGTACGAGCATATGCACGATGAAGAAGACAAAATTATTGCGGATCGCGCCTTGCAGACGCGGCGCCCACAGTGGATCGGTCAATAATTTTTGGTAGTTCGCCAAGCCGACGAACGCTTCGACGCGCGGATTGTCGGGCGTGGGCGCGTACAAGCTCAGGCGCAGCGAGTCCACCAGCGGATAGATCATGAAGATGGTGTAGATGATCACGGCAGGCGCGAGAAAAACGATAATGTGGGTCGGAAATGCTTTTTTCGGTGTCGTCATAAAACATCGAATCGGGTAGGCAGTCGAAGGATGGAGAATACAGAAAGGGCGTCCCAGCGGGACGCCCTTACGATCTATACGAACGGGTTTAGCTCCCCATTTGGGGTTCGTACCACGTCGCCAAGCCCATTTGCACGGCGTCCGCCGCTTCTTGCGCGGTCAGTTCGCCGTTGAGCATCTGCGCGTTGTACAGCCACAGATCGGTTTCGTTGTTTGGCTCACCGCGCGAGAGGATTTGATACGACGAACGGATCGTCGATTCACATTCCCCGCGCCAATCCAAGAATTCTTGTGCTAGCGGATCATCGAGCGTAATCTCGTGATTCGACAGCGTGAAGAAGCCCGGCAGCGCGTTGCTGTACAGCGCGGCAAATTCCGGTGTCGTCATCCACTGGAGGAACGTTTCGGCGTTGGCGCGCTTCGCCTCGGGGACGTTGGCGTTCATACCGAGTGCGATATCGGTGTGATCACTGATGTAGCAGGTATCCGCGCCTTCGGGCGTCGGCGGCTTGAACGCGCCGAGTTCAAAATCGGCATTGGCGCGGAAGCCCGAAATTTCCCATGAGCCGGTCGGATAGATCGCGCCGAGTCCCAGCGTGAACGCGCTCTGCGCATCGGGGTAGGACAGCGCCTGATAGCCGTCGATCAGATACGGCTGCCACTTCGCCAACGCCTCGAACGCCGCCAAGAAGCCAGCTTCATTATAGGTCGCCGTGCCATCGATCAAGCCCAAACGTCCCGCTTCACCGCCCCAGTAGTTGGGCCCGATGTTTTGGTAGCCGACAGTTGCCGACTCCCACTGATCCGACGTTCCCAAGACGAGCGGCGCATAGGTGCCGTCCGCTTGGATCGCGTCCAACACGGCGTAGAACTCTGCTTCGGTCGTCGGTTCGCTCAAGCCGAGCGCGGCGAACGCATCGGCGTTGTACATGAAGCCATGAATGACCGACGCCATCGGCACGCAGAACACGTCCGAGCTATCGTCGGTGATCCATGCGCTCTTGGCAACGTCGCTGAAATTCTCCATGCCCGACAGATCGTTGAGCGACGCCAAATAGCCCGATTGGAACAGCGTGAGCGACGCATCGAACGGACGGCAGGTGATCAGGTCGCCCGCGGTCCCAGCTTCGAGGCGGCTGTTGAGCAAGCCGTTGTAGTCAGCCGGCGGCGAGGGCGAGAACACAACCGGAATATCGGGGTACTGCGCGTTAAATGCCGGGATAATCACATCTTCCCAGATCGTCAAATCGTCGTTACGCCAGCTTTCGATCACCAGTGTATTGTCTTGCGCGACGACGGGCGCAATCGCCAACGCCAGCATCGCCAAGAGCAGAAGCGAAAGAACAGCAACTTTTTTCACAATTGCCTCCACATTTAGTAAGGTTGTAAAACTATAACGCATACGCGCAAAAACGGAAAGAAATCGGTATATAAAAATGTCGAGATGATCTTCGATCATCTCGACATTGAAATCTCGAGTCGGTTGTGAATGACGCGCTATCGCCGTGCGACTACGCCATCGCTTGTTGGACGAGCAGCATCGAGTCGGTGAAGACCCACATCATCTTGATCTTGCCTTCTTCGTTGAAGCGCATGATCTGGCACATCGGGATTTCGATTTTGTTGCCTTTGGCGGGCATACCGGGGAAGTCCTTCATGTGCGTGCCAGTCGCGCGCCCGACCCACGACACCGTATCGCCTTCACCAAAGATGTGATCGACATAGAAGGTGAAGTCGGGGAATGCTTCTTTGGTGGCGACCATGAAGCCGGTGATCGCGTCCAAACCCTTGCCCTGTTTGCTCGGCGTGAACGGGTCTTTGAACTCGACATCGAGCGCGTAAAATTCCGGGATGAGTTCGCTGTGGCTGTTGTTGATCACCTCAGCAATGTGGCGCTTGACGGTGGCGATATTGGTCTGCGTATCCATGATGTTCCCTTTTTTGGTTGTCTGTGTGCGATTCATGCTTCATTATAGCCACATCTGAAAAATATGCGCGTCCACAAAAAGGCGGATGCCGTACCCCATCATTCGTCCATGTTGTGTCCCGCAGAACGCTGTACTATCGATTTGGATATGGTGTGCGGTTCGCGCGCGGTGCGGTACACTTCGATGTCGTCAGATTGAACTTTTACGCGAAGGATTGTTCGATGAGCGACCAAGAAAAACGCAGTTTATTGACGCAAGCGTTGGAGCAGGGCAAGGGCGTCGTGCGGCTGATGCCCACATGGGTGCCGCGCTCGTTCTGCGTGCCGGGACGACGCTTGCGCTTGCACACGGCGGATTTGTACGCGCTCGGCGCGGATCGTGGCGGTATTGACGAACGCTGGTTCTCGTCCACGGTGCGCGCGGACAACGGGACCAAGACGCCGCACGACGAAGGTTTGAGCTACATCTCCGTCGATGGGCAAAAAGTGACGCTGCTCGATGGTGTCAACGAGATGGGAGCGGCGTTCATCGGGCAAACGGCGCTGGACGCATATGGTGGTTGGATGATGTACAGCAAATTCTTCGACAATATGTACCCGCTGCCGCATCACTTGCATCAGAGCGAAGAAAAAGCCGCCGCCGTCGGCAAGCTCGGCAAGCCAGAAGCTTACTACTATCCCCCGCAGTACAATTTCGCGCTCGATACCTTCCCGTACACATTCTTCGGCTTTGAACCCGGCACGACCAAAGATCAAGTTATGGACTGTTTGAAACGCTGGAACGACGGTGACAACCAGATTCTCAGTCTATCGAAGGCGTATCGTCTGACGCCCGGTACTGGGTGGGACGTGCCGCCGGGTCTGCTGCACGCGCCGGGAAGCATGTGTACATATGAGCCGCAGCGTGCCAGCGATGTATTTTCGATGTGGCAGTCGTTGATCGCGGATTATCAGGTCGTCCCGTGGGAGCTGGTCGTGAAAGATGTGCCGCCGGAATACCATCACGATTACGACTATTTGATGTCGCTGTTGGATTGGGAAGCGAATGTCGATCCGCACTTCGCCAAGAATCATTTCACCGCGCCGACGCCCGCCACCGATCCGGCAGCGACGGCGGAGCAGGGCTACAACGAAAAATGGATTGTCTATGGCAGTGACTTTTACAGCGCGAAAGAACTGATGATTCTGCCGGGACGCACCGTCATGGTACGCGATCCCGCGGCGTATGGCGCGATCACGATGCAGGGTTATGGGCGGTTTGGTGAGCATCCCATCTCCGCGCCGTCGCTGATTCGCTACGGGGAAATGACGGAAGATGAATTCTTCGTCACAGCGGACGCCGCGTCAGCAGGGGTGACGATCACAAATTTGAGTTCAAGCGAACCGCTGGTGATTCTGAAGCATTTCAATCCGGGCAACCCAGAGATGCCGAAGCGGGTGTAAATCAAAACCTCACCCCCTAAGTTCCCCTCTCCAGATGGCGAGGGGAACGTTTCGGATTGATGAAATGGGGGTGAAGGGTTTTATTCTTCGTCGAGTGATAAAAGCGCCATGAACGCCTCTTGCGGAATTTCGACCGCGCCGACCATCTTCATGCGGCGCTTGCCCTTCTTCTGCTTCTCCAACAGCTTCTTTTTCCGCGTGATGTCGCCGCCATAGCACTTCGACAACACATCTTTGCGCATCGCCTTCACATCGGCGCGCGAGATGATTTTGTTGCCGATGGCGGCTTGGATGGGAACGGCGAACATTTGGCGCGGGATCAAGTCTTTCAACTTGGTCACAAGCCGCTGCCCTTTGTGATACGCATCATCCCGATGGACGATGATCGCCAACGCATCGACGGGTTCGGCGTTGACCAGAATATCCAGCTTGACCAGATTTTCAGCTTCGTATTGGTCAAATTGGTAATCGAGGCTGGCGTAGCCTTTGGTGATGCTTTTGAGCTTGTCGTAGAAATCGATGATCACTTCTGCGAGGGGAATACGGAAATACATCACAACGCGCGTTGTGTCCAGATAATCGGTTGTGACGTATTTTCCACGCTTCTTGATCACCAAATCGGTGAGCGCACCAATGTATTCGACGGGCGAATACAATTGAATTTTCATCCATGGCTCGCGGATTTCTTCGATGGTCGATGGATCGGGCAGTTGAGCGGGGCTGTCAACAACCACTTCTTCGCCGCTGCGCAGTTTGACCTGATATTCCACGCTCGGCGCAGTCACGAGGATATCGAGATCGTATTCGCGCTCCAAGCGTTCTTGGACAATATCCATGTGGAACAGACCAAGAAAGCCGCAGCGAAAGCCGAAATTCAATGCTTGCGATGTTTCCGGCTCGTAGACCAGCGACGCATCGTTGAGTTGCAGCTTCTCCAACGACTCACGGAGTGTAGCGTAATCGTCGTTGTCCGTGGGGTAGATGCCCGCATAGACCATTGGCTTGACCTGCTTGTAGCCGGGCAAGCTTTCGGTGGTGCCGTTGACCGCCAGCGTGATCGTGTCGCCGACGCGGCATTCGCGCACCGTCTTGAAGCCCGTCGCCACATAGCCGACTTCGCCTGCTGATAAGCTCTCGACCGGGCGCATCGCCGGATTGAAGATGCCGATTTCGACGGGTTCAAAGCGCGCATCTGTGGACATAAGTTTCAAGATGTTGTGTTTCATCAGTCGCCCATCGATCACACGCACATACGCGACCACACCCTTGTAGACATCGTAGTGTGAGTCGAAAACGAGCGCGCTCAACGGCGCGTCACTGTTGCCCTTGGGTGGCGGAATGAGCGCAACAACTGCTTCTAACACGTCCTCGATGCCCAACCCCATCTTGGCGGAGATGCGCAAGATATCCTCAGCCGCTATTGAGCCGAGTAAATTCTCGACTTCAACGGCGATTTCATCCGGGCGCGCGGCGGGAAGGTCGATTTTATTGATGACCGGGATGATTTCGAGATTTAGTTCGAGCGCCAGATAGACATTGGCGAGCGTCTGGGCTTCGATACCTTGACTCGCGTCCACGACGAGGATTGCGCCTTCGCACGCTTGCAGCGCTCGGCTGACTTCGTAGCCGAAATCAACATGACCGGGCGTATCAATCAGATGGATTTCGTAATCTTCGCCCGCGCGCGAACGATAGGTCATGCGGACAGCGGACGCCTTGATCGTGACGCCGCGTTCGCGCTCCAAGTCCATGCTGTCCAGCAGTTGATCCTGCATATCGCGGTCGCTGATCGTGTGCGTGAGTTGCAGCAGGCGATCCGCCAGCGTGCTTTTGCCGTGATCGATGTGGGCAATGATACAAAAATTACGGATATGGTCGAGATTCATGCGGCTTGTCGCTCATTCATGCGGAATGGGGTTCATTCTAGCAGGGTGAAGCCGCAAATTGAATGATCGGCGTGTGTCGCGCCTACAAACTCAAAGCGCGTTCGATCAGCTCATCAAATGACGGGATCGCGGTTGGCACGGACGCGGACGCATCCCATGCCAGCCATGCGAGAAATTCAATGTTGCCAGCGGGTCCCAGCAGCGGCGATTTGATCAAATTCTTGACGACGAAACCCTGTCCCGCCGCAAAGGTCAGCACTTCTTGCAGCACGCGCACATGAACGCGCCGCTCGCGCACGACGCCGCCCTTGCCCACGTCACTCACACCTGCCTCGAACTGCGGCTTGATCAGTGGGACAACATCCGCCGTCGGGGTCAGCCAGCCGCGCGCGACGGGCAGCAGCAGCCGCAGCGAGATAAACGACGCATCGATACTGACCAACGAGACCGACTCGTCGAGTTTTTCGAGATAACGCGCATTGGTGCGCTCGATCATGACAACGCGCGGGTCTTGGCGGATTGGGTATGCCATTTGTCCATAGCCAACATCGATAGCATAGACGCGCGCCGCCCCATTTTGCAGCAGGCAGTCCGTAAATCCGCCCGTTGATGCGCCTACATCCGCGCAAATGCGCTCCGACACATCCAGCGCGAACGCTCCGAGCGCGCCCGCGAGTTTGTCGCCGCCGCGACTGACGAAGCGTGGGCGCGATTTCACGGTGATCGCCGCGTCAAGCGCGATTTGCGCGCCGGGCTTGTCGATCATCACATCGTTGACCAAGACTTCGCCCGCCATGATCATCCCGCGCGCTTTTTCGCGTGTTGGCACGAGTTCGCGCTCCACCATGAGCAGATCGAGCCGTTTTTTCACCGCCATTAGGTCGCGTCCCGCTGCATATAGATCGTTACATCAATCGGGCTGTCCTCTGGAACAACCTCGACGCCATCAGACGTGATCGGCAGGTAGCCCGCTGCCATGATCACGACGCTGTAAGGAACTGTCGCTTGCAAGCGACGGTCAATCGTAAAGCGTCCATCGCTGTCGGTTGTTGCCGTCGCGTAAATCTGGGCGAAGCTCAGATCGCGGAGGAAATCGGACGCCGAAAACTCCTCATTGACCAAGAAGAACGTCGCGCCGGGAATGCCTAGCCCCGTATCGGCGTCACGGATTTGTCCGCGCAGTTCGATGCCGCTGGCTTGCGCAAACCGGTCGATGGGAAGCTGCCCAATGCCAACCCGTGCCTCCGTCGAGACAAACTGCACCGAGCCGATGAACATATCGAGTCGATACGTCCCGTCGGGGATGCCATTTTCTCCGATGAGACGCATCAGAAAATATTCGTTGTCGAACGGATCGGCATCGCGCGCCCACGGAATGACGCGGCGATAAAATACGTCGCCATCCACGCTCCAGATGACCACCCACGGCGTGCCAGGCGCGATCTGCCGCCAACGGAACAGCGTGTAAATCAAATCGACTTCCGCTGTAAATTGGCGCAGCGGCGCGGCGCGCGGGGCGTTTTCATCACTGTCCGCGAGCGCGAAATGCGTATCCTCGAACACCAGCGTGAATGCTCCGTTTTGTCCGCCAGAAAGTGTGAAATCGGATGTGCCGGATAAGCGTCCTTCGATATAGAGTTCGAGTCGATAGGTGCCGGGCAGCAGCCCATTGGGTTCTTGCACGCTGATCGTTTTTGCGCCTGCCGCGCCATCATTCCACGTCGTGCCATCCGGCAAACGGAAAAACTCCGTCCCTTCGTAGTACCAAATCGCTGTCCACGGTGTGCCGTCCACTAGATTGCGGTAGATGAAGCGCGCGCTGGCGATATTGCCCGTCCCCAAGACAAAACCATTGCCCAAGACGTTGCCGCTGAAATCGAGAATACCAAATACAATATCGCTGAAGCTGGCGATTTCTTCCGGCGCAACACCGACGCGCAATCGCGTGGTAGCGGACGCCACCCCATCGATGAACAGCGTGAAATCGTACAACCCGTTGGGGTAGGGCTGTCCGCTGCTGCCAACGTACCATAATCCGCGCCGTCCGCCGCTCCAACGCACGGGCGACAAGCTGAAATTGGCATTGGGAATGCCGTCGGTATTGACGCGCAGTTCGTAGACCGTCTCTGGCGTCATGTTGTCGTAGTTGAAATACAGATACAAACTGCTGCTACTCGTTGGCAGACTGCGAATGACCGTCGTCGGCATTCCCGCTTCGTTGACGGCAGGCGAGAAGAATAAGCGGCTGAACGCGGGATCCCCCGTCAGACGCGGATTCAGAATTGCATCATCGTCCATATCGATAGATAAGCCGAGCGAGGCGGCGCGCAGCAGCACCCGCGCGAAGTTCGAGGGACGCAGCGAATTGATGAACGCCCCAATCGGGATACATTGATCGGTGATCCCCACTAACCCATCGGCGTCGGTGTCCTGTAAAACCACGCAGTTGGACTCTGGCGAATCGGGTGTGAGGGGCGCGGTTGTCGGGATGCCAACCAACTGTCCGGCGCTGTTGTACGCGCCGCCACCGGACATCGTACCGCGAATCGAGGCGCTGGTCTTGATCCATGATTTGTCGCCGCCGCTCGGCTCGGCAGTGAAACCACTGACGGTACCGCGCTCGATGGTGACGGGATCGTCGCTGATGCCCGGATAGCCGACGACGGTCAGCGTATCATCAAGCGTCACCAATTCGGAGTCGCCCAATTCGACAAACGGCAGTGTGAGCGAGTCAGGATCGAGCAAGCGTCCATCGTTTTGGCGCGTGATGCGCAAGAGCGCCAAATCCAGCCCCAAATCGGCTTGCACGATCTCAGCACGGTAGCGCGGAACGGGCGCATCGTCGAAGTTGACGCTGAGGGCGATCACGAGCGTTTCGCCGGGACAATTGCGCCCGATGACAGTATTGTGCGCATTGGACAGGATCAACCCATCGCGGCTGACAATTGTACCTGAGCCGATGCACGTCACGATCAAATCATCGGCGGTGGCACGCGCTTGCAAAATGAACACCGTCGAGCGCTGTAAGCGTTCGAGATCGAGCGTTTGGGCGTTCGCGGGCGGGCTTGCGCTCAAGGCACAGACCAGCCCCAACGCGAGACTAAAACTCCAAGTCCGCCAAGAAGCGCTGAAATGACGGTAAATTCTGCTCATAGGTATTCGCATCCGCTAAAAACGTCACAATGATAGCTTGCCCGCCGCGTGTGATCAGGATATCGCGCCCGCGCACGACAATCGGGACTGCCGCTAGGAAAGGGTTATCGTCGCTGCTGACATAGGTATATTCCAACTCGGTTGCTTCGACTTCGTTCAAAAAGAACGTTGTTTGCGACAAGACGCGGTACGCCGCCAAGGTTTGCGCGCGTGTCAATGTGAGGATATCGATCAAGTTGCGCGTCGATGTACTGAGTGAGATCGGGCGAATTGCAATTTGAATCGTCGTCTTGAAGCCTGCGACCGCCATATCGCGGGCGCGAAAGATTGAAGCGCCGCCCGTATCGATGATCCACGTTTGTGGATACGCCGCGCGAATACCGGCTTGGATATCGACGTAGGATCGCGTGGCGTTCAGCGTCGAGTCGCGCAGGTTGAGCGCAATGACAACCGCGATCACGCCATAAAACAGCGTGAAGTAATGACTCCATCGCTGCCGCTGGGTGAGTTCAGTCGATTCTGCGGAGCGTACTTCGATAATTGTCATGGCTAAGGCGCTCGTGCAGCGGCTTCGCGTTGGCGACGATCAGCGGTAGCGAATAGTAACGCCATCGGGAAAGCGATGGCGACGAGAACGATCAGCGATACTGCCGTGCCAAAAATCAGACTCGGCGCATTAATGGCGGTCTGGGCGGAAAATGTGCTGTTGGTCAGACCCGTGCGCAGCGGAATCACCACCCCCGTCAGAAACGCACCCAATGCCAGCATCAGCGGCATCAGGAACGGCGATGGACGCTCAAAACGCATTTCCGCTGTACCGAAAGCGATCAAGATGCTGGCGGCGATATTCAGCGCGAGATTGTCGAAAATGCGGATGGCGACGATATCCAGATTGGCATCGCCCGTCAGCGCGATCTGCAAATTGAGGACAGTCGCATAACCGACGGCGCTGGCGACCCCATAGGCGATGGCATCGGCGCGCGTCCGAAAATGTTCGCGCCAGACCGCATAGCGAATCACGACATACTTGATCAATTCTTGTGTGACGCCAATCGTAAAGGCGTAGCCCAAGACACGATTGAGTGTCGGCGCGAGTGGCAGCCAGCGATCCACTTGGTAGATGCGCTCGATCAACGGGAACGCAATCGCGTTAGCGGCGAGCGCTGTGACGATTGCCACCATCAACAAGCGCGTGCGCGGTTGCACGGCAAGACGTTCCCGGCGGACACCGAACCACAACCACAATCCAAATGGTGTCAGCGCCAAGATCAGATCGCCCACTTGAATGGCGGTACGTGGCAGCGTCGGCGTCAAAAAGCGGAACACGAGGTAGATTGCGATGACGATCATCAGTACAATACCGATTTGGGCGGCGATAGGAAGCCACACTTGCCCATACGGATTGATGGCTTCGTCGTCTGGTGGGGCGCTCGTGCGCGGTCGATAATACGACAACCGTGCAACCTCTCTCAATTAACCCAATGTTGAGGCTAATCCTACGCGCGCATGGACGAAAGGTCAACGATGCAGCAGCGAAAACTTCCGATCTCGATATCGGCGGGCATTTGGATCATGTGTCTATTCGGATTGGGCTGCGCCCGCGCGCCGTTGTTGGCGAACGATACGCCCGCGCGTCACAAAATCGTCTATGGGCTGACGCTGCAACCGAGCGGATTCGACCCGCATATTCATGCGTCATCTGAGTTGGGCATCCCCCTACGCCAAGTCTACGATACGCTCGTTTACCGTGATCCCGAAACGCAAGCCTTTGTTCCCGGCTTGGCGGAAAGCTGGACAATCTCCCCTGACGGCTTGATTTACACATTTAATCTGCGCCGCGATGTTCGCTTTCATGATGGTACACCCTTCAACGCGGCGGCGGTCGGCGCGAACTTGGATCGAATCGTCAGCCCAGATACCGGATCGCTCAAAGCCGTATTCATGTTAGGGTCGTACAGCGGACATGAGCTTGTGGACGATTACACAATTCGGCTGCTGTTGTCCGAATCGTACAGCCCACTGCTTGACTCGTTGAGTCAAGTGTATCTGGGCATGGCAAGTCCGACGGCGTTCAATGCAGTGTCGCGCGACCGCTACCAGTTCCATCAAGTAGGAACAGGTCCCTTTACATTCGTAGAGTATGTACCGGGCGACCGACTCGTGCTGCGTCGCAGCGCCGATTACGCATGGGCGCCGCCGTTCTATCGCGCCGCGTTGGGGACATCGGTCGATGAAGTTGAGTTCCGCTTCTTCACCGAATCGCCAGCCACCCGCGCGATTGCGCTAGAAAGCGGCGATGCGCAAATCATGGGCGAACTGCTGCCATCCGACGCGCGCGTACTGACCAACAACAGCGCGATCAGGCTGATTCCGGTTCCGGTTGTAGGACAACCGCTGCAATTCTTGATGAATACAGGGCGCTATCCCACCGACGATTTGCGCGTGCGCCAAGCGATCTTGTTCGGCACGAACCGCGAAGCGATTGTCGATGCGGTGTTCCAGCGGTATTCGCCCGTCGCATGGGGCCCGCTGTCCGCCAATTCACCGTATTATGATCGTGGTCTGCGCGGCGCATATGCCTATGATCCGACGCAAGCGCGCGCGCTGTTGGAACAAGCCGGACTAACCGATACCGACAACAACGGCTTTGTCGAGGCGGCGGGGGTGGAAATCGTGATCAATGTGATTGTGCCGCCGTGGGGTTTGATCCCGGAAGTCGCGCAGTTGATCCAAGATCAGTGGCGGACGATTGGCTTACGCGCCGAACTGATGCCCGTGCCAAGTCGGAATATCTTGGTCGAAACGGTCAATCAGGGCGAATACAACTTGGTGGCGTTCTATTCGTTCGGCGTTGATGGATCGGTTTTGAACGACTATTTTCTGAGCAGCGGCTCGTTGAATTGGGCGCGGATCGGCAACCCCGATCTCGACAATTGGCTGATGGAAGCGACGCGCCAAACCGATTTCGCCGCGCGGCAAGGGCTGTATTCGCAAATTCAACGGCTAATCATGAACGAGGCTTTCATTCTGCCGATCCGCGATTACGTGAATTTGAACGGCGCAAGCGCGACCCTCGATGGCGTGGCGTTCGACGCTTATGGGTGGTTCCCGCTGATTCCCAATTTCACCGAACTCGAATGAGACGCGGGTAGGGCGGAATGTGGTTCGCACGGCGGATGCTGTCGCTCGTCGGCGCGCTGGCGTTGGCAGTCTCTATCACGTTCGTCCTGCTGCGGGCGCTGCCCGGCGATGCGATCACGGCACAAATGCGCATCAGCGGTGCAAGCGCGGGCAGCATCGCAGAACGGCGAACGGCGTTGGGGTTGGACTTGCCGCCGCTACACCAATACATCGATTATTGGATCGATGCGGCGCGCGGCGATTTGGGCGTCTCGTTGATCGACGGACAGCCCGTGACCGATATCATCATGAATCAACTTGACTCGACGCTGCTGCTGGCGGCGAGCGCATTGGCGACGGCGGCAGCATTCGGATTGCTGTTGGGCTGTGCGGCAGGCTTGGGCGGGTTCATCGTGTCGCGGACGGCGCGCATCGTGATCGGGCTGGCGATCAGCGTGCCGATTTACTGGACGGGGACGATCACGCTGTTCGTCTTTGCGGCACAACTGCGCATCTTGCCCGCGATTGACGATGGCACATGGCGCGGTCTCGTGCTGCCGTCGGCGGTGCTTGGCTTTCACACCGCGGGCGCGATTGCGCGTGTGACGTGGGCGACGGTGCGCGCTACGAACACGGCGGATTTCGTGCGGACAGCGCGCGGCAAAGGGCTGCGCGAAAGTCACGTCATTTTGTCGCATATCTTGCGCGTCGGTCTGCCTGCGATTCTCTCCGTGATCGCGCTGCAAGCCGGTTTTCTGCTCGGTGGCGTTGTCGTGACCGAAACGCTGTTCTCGCGTCCCGGCGTGGGGCGCTTATTGTTGTCGGCGGCGCTCGGACAAGATTATCCGGTCGTGCAGGGGATCGTGCTGTGGTCGGCGTTCGCCTACAGTGTTGTTCAACTGTTGTTCGATGCGGCGAACTGGCTGATCGATCCGCGTTTGAGAACGACATGATGTTTCGTATCGTCCTCATCGGTTACATCGTGATCATCATTTTCGGGCGCGCGCTGACGCCCTACGATCCACGCACCACGCAGCCGGAAATCGCGCTGCAAGCCCCGACATGGGCGCATCCCGCTGGGACAGATGCGCTCGGACGCGATGTTTTAAGCCGCGCGCTGCATGGTGGCACGCAAACGCTCACAAGCGCCGCTGCTGCCGCGTGCCTCGCTCTGGGCATCGGCTTGCTGGTCGGATTGCGGATGGGTGGGACGCGCATTGATGCTGGAATCGACACGTTGATCGCCGCTGGCTTGACGATTCCATCCATCATCGTGGCATTGCTGGCGATCACGTTGATCGGGAATAGCGATTGGGCGCTGATTATCGCCGTGAGTACCGCGCAGATCGCCCCAGTCGCGCGGCTCACGCGCACATTGGCACAAGGGGCGGCGCGCGCGGATTATGTCCAAGCGGCGGATGCGTTAGGTGCGCGCCCGCTGCGTCTACTGACACGTCACATCTTGCCGAACATTGTGCCAACGTTGGCAGCGTATGCGTGCGTGACGTTCGGCGCGTGCATCATGAACGGCGCGGCGCTAACGTTTTTGGGACTCGGTGGCGAGATCGGGCGCGCAGAGTGGGGCGCAATGCTCTACGAGGGGCGGCAGGCATTCCGTACCGCGCCTTGGATTGCGTTCGTTCCCGGCATCGGGATAACGTGTGCGGTGCTGCTGCTCAACGAGTTGTCGGATCGGCTTACACGGATTCGTTAGCGGGCATGGCGTGCCATACCTCTACAACGGTTGATTTACGTCGTGATCAGCGTGCCGGGTTGCACTTGGTCGAGCAGGGCGGCGCGTAACAATCCCGGTTTCAAACCGCTCATGATACGAATCGACAAGTTGGGGACGGCTTGCGCCAGCGCCACCATATCGCGGACTTTCGACTCCATGCCGCCCGTCACATCAACGCCCGACGATCCCGCCAGCGACGACTCAACCGCTGCCAAATTGTCGGGCGTGATGTGTTCAATCACTCGTTCGCTTGGATCGTAAACGCCATCCACTTCGCCTAATAAGATAATGCGCGTAACGGGCAAATGGCGCGCGAGATAGAAGAAAACCTTTTCCGTCGAGATGATGGTGCCGCCGCGCACAGCGTCCAATGCCACATCGCCGTAAACCAGCGGCGTCAAGCCATGTTCGAGCGCCGTTCGGATCGGAGTCAACGCCATCTCGACCAATTCGCCATCCGACGCGCGCGCCGACGCCGACGGTTGTATGCGCAAGACGGGGATGCGTGCCTGATTGAGCGACTGAGCAACCAAAAAATTCAATTCGGACGCGACCAACCCCACTTCTGCGAAGCCGCGCCATTCATCCGGTGTACGCACGCCCGAAATCGTGTTGTAACGTTTGGCGGCGACGTGTCCGAATGAACCGCTGCCATGTCCAAGCAAAAGTTGTAGATCGGGCGCAGCATCCAAGACTGTTCGCAGTTCGGCGGCGATGCGGGTCATGGCGGGTTCACGAAAGCTGTTTTCGACGCGCTTATCGGTGATCAGCGATCCGCCGAGCTTGACAAAAATGAGCATGACTTCCCCCGTTATCGAATGACCGTCGTTACAATCCGCGCTGCACCCGCGTCCAAGAGCGCCGCGCGAACGTCGGACTCGGTGTCCGGGTCGATCAGCGCGATCAGATTGCCGCCGCGTCCGCCGCCGGATAATTTCGCGCCGCGCGCACCTGCGCTCACCGCAGCATCCACGAGGCGATCCAGTTCCGGCGACGAAACGGTGAGCGTCTGCAAGTGCGCGTGATTGCGCGCCATCAGATCGCCCAACGCCGCGCTGTCCCCGATTTCAATCGCTATTCGCGCCGCACGCACGATTGCGCCAATGTCGTCCAAAATCGGTTGGATACGCGCGGGTTCTGATTCCCACAGCGTCCGCACGGCTGCAATCGCCACGCGCGTCGATGCCCCAATACCCGTATCCGCGATCAGAATATGCAGCGGCGTTCCAACGGAAACCGACTCAATCGGCTGGTCTTTCACATAGTAAATCGGGCGTTCATGGACGATCACCGTGTTGTCGATACCGCTGGGCGTGCCGTGATGGATTTTTTCGACCTCGAAGATCAGCGCATTCAAGCGATCAGCGTCCAAAGTCTGCCCAACCGCTGCACATAACGCACGCGCCAACGCCGTCGAGACTGCCGCGCCGCTGCCTAAGCCGCTCGCAATCGGGATTTGTGAATCAATCCGTAAGGTTACGTCAGGCGGATCAGCTTCCAGCGCATCGAGTACCAACCGCAGCGTCAGCGCCAAAGCGTTATCCAGTGTTTCGGCGGCGATACTGACCGGAAAATCAATATGGGGGAGGGCGATATGCAGTCCGCTTCGATTCGGCGGATTGGCTTCGATGATCGCGCTCGCACGGAGATCGCTGACAGGCGCGGCAATCGCGGGCTGTCCGTACACGACGGCATGTTCGCCAAACAGGATGATTTTGGCGGGGGCGCTGTGACGTGAGCCGATCATCATGAAATTAATCGCGGCAAATACAGAATCACGACGAAGGTTAGTCCCCACAACAAAATCGTGAGTTGCAGCGGGCGGTCACGCAGCAGCACTTCATCTGGCGCGCTGCCTTCACCTTTGACGTGGATCAGATACAGGTAGCGGAACAAGCCGTATAGCACGAATGGAACGGTCAACAGTGTGAGATTGTTGCCCGCCAACAGAATCGAAGGGCGCTCGATGGTGTAAAGCAGATAGGTGATGAACGTCCCCATCATCACGAAGCGCAGCATGTCGTCCAACAATACCAAATTATATTGTTCGAGCGAGGCGCGCACGCTGCCTGCTTTGTCTTTCATTTCCAACAGTTCTTGGCGGCGTTTGCCGACGATCAAGAACAACGCCAGCAGTGCCATGCACGAATACAGCCATGGCGAAAAGGCTTGTACGGAAATCACGGCGACGCCCGCCGCAACGCGCAAAACGTAGCAGGCTGTGATCGTCAGTACATCGAGAATGACGATATGTTTGAGGAAAAAGCTGTAGAGCAGGTTGATCGCTAGATAGGTGAGTAGGATGAGTCCCAACCCGCGACTCAGCACTAACGCCAACGAGATCGTGAAAATCGGCAAGATGATCGCCGCGCCGACTGCCAGCGGAATCGGCAGTGCGCCGGAGGGGAGCGGACGCAATCGCTTCTTGGGGTGCTGGCGATCCCGCTCGATATCCACCAGATCGTTGATGATGTAGACCGACCCCGATATCAAACACAGCAGGAAAAACGTCGCCGTGACGCGCAGCAGCGAATCGACGACGAAGAGCTGCCCATCGAACACAATCCCAGCGTACACAAACGCATTTTTCGTCCACTGGCGCGGGCGCATGGTACGAAAGAGAGCAAAGAAAGGGCGCAAGCGCATTTCCTTGTATAATGGATGCTAAAGCACGATTATAACAGCGTCCGCGCCAGATTGACGCGCAAGAAATGACAAATTGAGCATGACGGAACGCACGGCAGCGGCACGCGCCCATGCCAACATCGCTTTCATCAAATATTGGGGCAACCGCGATCATGAATTGCGCTTGCCAATGAACCCCTCGCTGAGTATGAATCTCGACGGGCTGTACGCCGAGACAATGGTTACATGGGGCGACAAATTGAACGCCGACACCTTGACTCTGAATGGCGACACCATTTATGGCGAGGGACTGAGGCGCGTCAGCAAACACCTCGATGCACTGCGCAAGCGGCTGGGTCTGCGCGATTTTGCCCGTGTCGTTTCCGCCAACAATTTCCCGACGGGTGCGGGGATCGCGTCATCGGCAGCAGCCTTCGCGGCGCTGTCGGCGGCGGGTGTCGCGGCGGCGGGTGCGAATGTGTCGGAGCGCGAACTCACCACCTTCGCGCGGCTTGGATCGGGGTCGGCATCGCGCTCCGTGCCAACGGGTTTTGTCGAATGGCACGAGGGCAATTCGCACGAGACTTCCTATGCGGAGAGCATCGCCGCCCCCGATTATTGGGGGCTGGTCGATGTCATTGCGGTCATCAGCGCGGCGCACAAGCCCGTCGGATCGACCGCCGGACATCGCTCTGCCGAGACAAGCGACTTACAAACGGCGCGCGTGGCAGGCGCGGCAGAACGTTTGGCGATTTGCAAAGCAGCGATCTTGTCCCGTAATTTCGTCGCCTTCGCAGAAATAGTCGAACATGACAGCAATCTTATGCACGCGGTCATGATGACCAGCCGTCCGCCGTTGTTCTATTGGCTGCCGCCCACATTGGCGATCATGGCGCTTGTTCGGCAGTGGCGCGCGGACGGGCTGCGCGTCTGTTATACGCTGGATGCAGGCGCGAACGTGCATTGTATTTGCGTTAGAGAGGATGCCGATGAGGTAAGTAGACGCTTGCGTACATTGTCAGAAGTAATCGACGTGCGTATCGCTGCACCGGGAACGGGCGCGTCTATCATCAATTCCTCATCCGTCGCTTGAAGCCACCTTTGATCCAGTCTTATAATGAACTGATTCAAACTATTCAAAACGCTCTCTCAAAAGCAAGTGGTGCGTTCAATGGCTTGAGCGAGCAGAATCAAAAGTTTGAATCACTTCAATGATTGTTAACCTTTCCGTCCATCGTTCACAGGCAAGGGTTCTCTATGTTTGACTTTCTGTTGGAAAACGACACGCTCTCTGCGATTGTCGCCTTCATCCTTGTGCTGATTCCAGCGGTGATCATCCACGAAATTGGACACTTCACCGCCGCCAAATTGGTCGGCATTACGATTTTGGAGTTCGGGATTGGGTTACCCCCGCGCGCCATCAAGCTTTTCACGCTGCGCGGCACGGACTATACACTGAACTGGATTCCGCTCGGCGGCTTTGTCCGTCCGTTGGGCGAGGACATGGTACGGCAAAAGGGCGATGACGCCCTGAATGAAGATCGGCAAGAAGCGCACGCGCGCGGCATCCAGAAAATCATGTCCGTCAATGAAGCACCGCCGCGCTCTCGCGTGTTCTTCCTGATGGCGGGCGCATTGGCAAACTTCGTCTTGGCGTTCATCTTGTTCGTGGTCATCGCGCTGACTGGTATTCCTGAAATCATCGGCGGACGCACGAACGTGCTGTATCTTGAGCCAAGCGCGGCGCTCGCCGCTGCGGGCGTGCAAAATCTTGATGCGATTGAGGCGGTCAACGGCGAAAACATCGACAGCAGCCAAGACTTGCTGACGCAATTGTATGCCTTGAGTGGCGAGACGGTCACGCTCCGCGTGCGCCGCGCTGATCAGATTGAGGCACTCAATATCGAGGTTACACTGCCAGCAGTGACGGGGACGCCGACGAGCGATACGCATCCGATGATTGTGGGTGTTGTTGACGACACACCCGCAGCGACTTCTGGCTTGCTGCCGCTCGATATCGTGACTGCATTCGATGGCACGCCTGTTTTTACCAACGAAGAACTGCGCGATCTGACGCAGACACGTCGTGGCGAAGCAGTGATGCTGACAGTGTGGCGCGAAGGGCAGATCGTTGAAATTCCGATTGTGCCTCGTCTCACCTATCCATCTGATCAAGGCTCGATGGGCATTCAGTTGAGCGGCGCACTTTCAAGCATCGATCCGGCATTGGGATTAGCGTTCCAAGATGGCGCTCCACAGCAACAGATCGTCCCGCTCGGCTTCGGCGAATCGCTGCAATATGCTTGGGAACGCTTCACTGGTGTTATCCAAATCATTGCCAGCGTGCCGGGACAAATCCTCGACGGCACAGCGCGCGGCGAAGATTTGCGCCCCGCCAGCATCATTGGCATCAGCCAAATCGGCGGTTTCTATCTGCAAGAGAGCATCCAGCGCGACCGTCCGACGATCATCATCGAGTACATCGCGCTCATCAGTGTCGTCTTGGGTTTGACCAATCTACTCCCCATTCCGGCGCTCGATGGCGGACGCATCTTGTTCGTGATCATCGAAGTCTTGCGCGGACGCCCCATCGCCCCCGAACGGGAGGGCATGGTGCATCTCGTCGGGATGGCGCTGCTGCTGTCGCTGATGGTGGTGGTGATGTTCAACGATATTGTGAATCCATTGACGGATATTTTGCGCTAACGCAAAAATGGCTGTGTGGGAAACGCAGCAATGAGAGTGAGACATGACCTACAACGACAAATACAACTACTACGATGACGATGGCGCGCTGCCGAAAAAGCCTAATCTCGCTACCACCTTGGACGCGCTCAAGGCGAGCGAAGGCGGACGCCTCAATTCGACGATCTTCTATGGTCTGTCGGATTTGAGCGCAGACGATGTGGCTGTACTCGGCGGCGTATGGGCGACGCTCACGCCAACGACACGGCGCAAAGTGATGCGGCGCGTGGCGGAGACAGCGGAAACGAATTTCGATCTCGACTACAGCCAAATCGGACGACTTGCCCTCAATGACAGCGATGCGGAAGTACGCCAAGCCGCGATTGAGACACTGGCGGAAGATCGCGGACTCGATTTGATGGATCGTCTGATCGACATGAGTGCGAACGATGATGAGCGTGATGTGCGTGCGGTCGCCATGAGTGGTTTGGGTGCGTTCATCTACGCGGGTGAACTGGGTGAACTGCCCGAATTCGAGACGAGTCGGGCGCAGGACGCAGCAATTGGCGTGCTGAATGACAAAACCGAACCGGTTGAAGTGCGCCGCCGTGCGCTCGAAGCGATCTCCAATTGCAGCATCGATATGGTTCCCGATTTGGTGCGCGAGGCGTATCAGAACGGCGACCGCCGGATGCGCGTGAGCGCGGTGTATGCGATGGGGCGGACATTTGACCCGTCGTGGCGCGAAACGGTGCTGCGCGAATTGAGCAGCGAAGACCCTGAAATGCGCTTTGAAGCCGCGCGTTCAGCGGGCGAACTTGAAATGCGCGCCGCCGTGCCAACCTTGGCGCTGTTGACACGCGAGTCGGACTCCGAAATCCGCGAGATTGCGGTTTGGTCGCTTGGCGAAATCGGCGGCGAGGACGCGATGAAAGTCTTGAGCAAGGTCGCGCGCGATGCCGAACGCGCGAAGAACGACGACTTTCTGCAATTGATCGAAGACGCGATCCAGAGCGCCAGTATCAGCAGCAGCGATTTGCTGCTCAACTAACAGGGTGAGGCGAGAAAAGTTTCGCCTTACCTGACAATCTTTTATACACCATCAAGACGGGCAAACCCCGTCTTTTTTAATCCGCCACTTTGAAGAACCGCTGAAACCAGCGCCCCTTGTAAGCGGCGCGCAAGAGCAGCATCCAAATCAGCGTTGCGAGCGCGATGATGGCATAGTCTTGCGCCGACAGCAGCATCAATTCGAAGAAATTGCGGATCGGCGCGATCAACATGACGGCGATGAAGCCCACAAACAGCCCACCCACTAAATAAGTCGGGCGCTTATCGGGGCTGAGGATGTCACCGCCGACGAAGAATTGAATTGGCGGCTCGACGAAGATCACGAGGATCAACCCCGTGAAGATCGTGAACGTAGTTAAGACAGTTCGCGCGACGATCCCCGCTAACTCGAAGGCGTATTGTTCTTGCGTCACAATATCGAAGCTGATGCGCGCGTAGCTCTGGAACGCTGCGATATCTTCCGGTGTGACCGCGATTTCGAGCGCGTCGGTGGCGACGACAATGAAATAGCCAACATAGAGAATCATGCCGAAGACGAACACGCTGATCGCGGCGGGAAAGACGAAATTCAGCACAGAGCGGAACAAACCCACCTTTGATTGTACGGGACGCGCCCATGTCGCCAATGCCAGCGTTGGAATGCCCACCGTAAACAGCGTCAACAACGAGACGTGCGTTGGCACGAATGGAAACCCAACGCCGACCACTGCCAGCGACAGGATCAACAGCGCCACAATCAGCGCGCGCGTCAGGAACAGGCGCAAGATGTCGCGCATCCCGTTGACGATGCGCTGTCCTTCGAGAAATGCAGGGGGGAGGGCAGCGAACGAGTCGTTGAGCAGGATGATGTCAGCAACGCCGCGCGCCGCCGCACTGCCGCTGTTCATGGCGATGCCCAAGTTGGCTTTTTTCAACGACAGCACATCGTTTACGCCATCGCCCATCATGGCGACGTAGTGTCCGCACCGTCGCAGCGCATCGACTAAGCGTTCTTTTTGCTGCGGTGTGATGCGCCCAAAAATCGTCGTTTCGATGACGGCAACATCGAGTTCCGCATCAGCCAGTTTATCGATGTCCACGCCCGACAAAACACGCAGTTCGCCATTGAAGCCTGCTTGACGCGCCAACGCGGCGACGGTTTGCGGGTTGTCGCCAGAAATAACCTTGAGTACCACGCCCGCCGTGACGAATTCAGCGATGGTCTGCTGCACGTTTTCACGCAGTTGATCGCTGAAAGCGACCAAACCAAGCGGCGATAAGCGTTCGGGCAAGGTCGGCTGGGCTTGCGCATCGTGCAGCTTGACTGGATCGGGCGCATATGCAAAGACGAGAACGCGCAAACCGGCATCCGACCACGCTTTTAACGGCGCGCGCATCGCATCACTGACCGTAAAGCGGGACTCCAGCATTTCCAGCGCGCCAAGCACGTACACACCCTTCATGGCGGGGTCGTCAGTGCTGATCGCACTCCATTTGCGTGCGGAGGAAAATGGCACTTCGTCGATCAACTTGCGCGGCGTGCCGTCGATGGCTTCTTCTAATGCCTCGCTGGTGCGATTCTTGACCGTCGCTGTCGCCACGAAATCACCTAACAACCGTTTGAGGTCATGCGGATCGCCTTCAATCGGGTGAATATCGTGGAAGTTGATCTGATTAGCGGTCAAAGTTCCGGTCTTGTCCATACACAGCACCGTTACATTGCTCAATGACTCGACCGAGTTGGATTGTTGGATCAACGCGCCCGCGCTGGCAATGCGGAGCGCGCCCATCGCATAGGCGATGATGACCATCAGGAACAAGCCATTTGGTACCAGTCCAGCGACGACCGCCGCCATTTGCACGCCGCGTATGACGGACGTTTCGGACACAATCGCCGCGAACAAGAGTAAAAAGCCGAGAAACAGCGCTAATGACATGAGCAACCGCAGGGTGAAGTCGATATCGTGCTGGAGCGGCGTTTTCTCGACGCGGAAGGTGCGGGCGCTGGCGGTCAATTTGTTGGCGTAGCTGTCGGCACCAACGCGCGTCGCTTCATACATCGCCATACCGCTGACGGCGAAGCTGCCCGACATGACCTCATCGCCTTTCGCCTTCGGGATCAGGTCAGACTCGCCCGTCAACAGTGACTCGTCCACGTCCATCTTGCCGTCGCCCACTATCGTGCCGTCAACGACGATCTGATCGCCGGGACGGATGATGATCACATCACCAACCACGATTTGCGGCGGATCGATGGTCTTTTCGACGCCATCCCGCAGCACCGTCGCTTTTGGACGGGTGAGGAGCGCGATTTGGTCGAGTTGGCGTTTGGCGCGCGCCTCTTGATAGACGCCGATGATGATGTTCAAGAAGATCAAACCGACGCTGGTCACGGCATCTTGTACGCGCCCGATGGCGACCAATAGCGCCCCGATGGTGAACAAAATGATGTTGATGAAGGTGAATACATTTTGGCGGAGAATATCGATGTAACTCCGGCTGGTTTTCAGCCGCGCGTCATTTCCCTGACCGCGCGCCCGCCGCGCTGCAGCCTCTGCTTCGGTTAAGCCCTGAATGGTTTGCATGTCCCGTCCCCCGTACAAATACTCCTATACGCAAACAGAGGCGCATGTGCGCCTCCGTTGGAATGTGCTTCGATTGGCTGTCGAGGCTGCGATCAGCCGTTGATCAACGGCATCAGCTTCAGTGCCAATCCAGTATCGCCCTTGATTTTGATCTTGCCCGTCATAAACGCTTGCATGGGGTTGAGACCGCCAGTCATCATCGCACCGAAATCGTCGGCAGATGCGAGGATCGTCATGCGCGCGGCGTCGATTGCGCCTTGCCCAGCTTCTGCACCGCTGCCGTTGATGCGCAGCCAATATAAGCCGCCGCTGTCGCCTGAGAGATCGAATTGGATGGTCGCGTCAACGCCGTCCGCCTTCGACGCATCAAAACGCTCGACCATTTGCGGGAAGATATTGGCGATATCTTCTTTCGACATTGCCATGCACGAAACCTTTCAACATATCAAATCGGGAATCGGATAGTGAGTAAGTTTACATTGCGCATCCACGCCGCGCAAGCTATCGTATTACGATTCGAGGAAGAGGTATTCATGCGCGCTATCGATATCATCGCCAAAAAACGAGATGGGCTGGCTTTAGACAAAACCGAAATCGATTGGTTCGTCCAAAATTACACGCTTGGATCGCTGCCCGATTATCAAGCGGCGGCGCTGTTGATGGCGATCTATCTGCGCGGCATGACGCGGGGCGAAACAGTCGATCTCACGCTGGCGATGGCGGATTCGGGCGAACGTCTCGATTTGTCCGATATCGCGGATTACTGCGTCGATAAACATTCGTCCGGTGGCGTTGGCGACAAGACCACGCTGATCGTGCTGCCGCTGGTGGCAGCGTGCGGATTGCCCGTCGCCAAGATGAGCGGGCGCGGCTTGGGCTTCTCTGGCGGGACGCTGGATAAGCTGGAGTCAATTCCTGGCTTCAATGTCCAGATCGCGGGCGAACGCTTCAAACAGCAGGCAAAATCGATTGGCTTGGTGTTGGCGGGACAGTCGGTCGCGTTCGCACCCGCCGATGGCAAATTCTATGCGCTGCGCGATGTGACGGCGACGGTTCAGAGTTTGCCATTGATCGCCAGCAGCATCATGAGCAAGAAAATTGCGGCGGGCGCGCAGGGCATTGTCCTCGATGTCAAGATGGGCAGCGGCGCGTTCATGACCACGCTCGACGCGGCGCGCGAACTGGCGCAAGCGATGGTCAACATCGGCGCGGATGCGGGACGCGATGTGATCGCGGTGATTTCGGATATGAATCAGCCATTGGGCGAAGCCGTCGGTAATGCGCTCGAAGTGATCGAGGCGCTCGACACGCTGCGCGGTGGCGGCGCGGACGATTTACGTGAACACTGTCTAGCAATTGCCGCGCATATGCTCCGCTTGGCGGGGCGCGGTGTGCGCTATACAGACAATGCCGAGACGCGCGCACTGCTCGAATCAAAGCTGCACGATGGTTCGGCATTCGCCAAGTTCCGCGAGATGGTGGTAGCGCAAGGTGGCGACGTTCAGACCATCGATGATCCAACCCGACTGCCACAAGCGCGCGTCATCGTGCCGTATCGTGCGCCCGAATCAACATACATCGCGGGCGTGGCGGCGGATGCGATTGCGTGGGGCGCATTCGAGTTGGGCGCGGGGCGCGAGCAGAAAGATGATGCGATTGATCACGCTGTTGGTCTGCAAGTGCATGTCAAAGTTGGGGATCGGGTCGAGAAGGGACAGCCCATCGTCACCATTCACGCCAACGATGCTGACCGACTCGAACGCTGCATCGCGCGTTTAGACGGCGCATTCACCTACAGCGCAACCCCTGTTGAACGACTGCCGCTGTTCTACGACGTGTTCCGCAGCGATTCGGTGAGTTGAACGCGCGTTGTCACCCCAGCGAACGAGGCGATCCAGCGCGCTGCGTCATATGTCCACCGGGCGAGATCGCCGGGCGGCGGGGCGAACGCATCGCTTGCGCGGTAGCGGCGCGCGAAATCGGCGTCAAGCGTGCGCGTGGCAGCGAGATTGAACACGATTGATGCGGCGTTGGGTTCGTTGGTGTCCATCGTCAGTACCGGAAGATCGACCAACGCGCTGTAAACGTCGGGTGTTGTCATATTTGTGCCAAGCACAATCACCGCGAGAATCGACGGAGCGCGCGCAATTCCCCGCGCGCGCTCGGTTGCACTTGATGGCGTGCCACCATCGTCAATCGGCAGCAGATCGAAGTGTGAGGTACTGTCCGCCAACGCCAAGCGCGCCGCGTACAATGCCTCATAGCCGATTTCGCGGTCACGTCCCTCAAAGGGCGCGAGCAGGGCGATCTGGTAGCGCGGCGGCGTTGGGCTGATGGCGCAGCCTGAGACGAACAAAACGAGAATGAACAGCCCGCGTCTCATGGACAGCCGTTGGCAACATGTTCTTCAAAGGTGCGCGCGAAATTGTGATACCCGTCGGCTTCGCAGCGCGCGCGGAAGTAGAAAAACGGCGTCGTCTCTGGAAACACCGCCGCGCGAATCGCAGAAATGCCCGGATTGGCAATTGGACTGGGCGGCAGCCCCGTGTTGAGATAGGTATTATACGGTGAAATCACGCCCGTATAATCGGCTTGCGTGATCTGCGACCACCAATTTCCGTTCACCGCGCCAATCGCATACTGTACCGTTGGATCGGCATCTAATTTCATGCCATCGCGGAGGCGGTTACGGTAGACGCTGGAAATTCGCCCGTGTTCGTCGTCGTGGACGGCTTCGCGCTGGATAATCGACGCCAGCGAAACGGCTTCAAACAGCGTCAAGTTTTGTTGTGCTGCGCTCGCAATGATCTCCGGCGTCAAATTCTGCTCAAACGTATCGAGCAAAATATCGCGGAGCATCTCTGGCGTGACTTGTGCCGGAATTTGATAGGTATCGGGATACAGGAAGCCTTCCAACGAAACGCCCGGCGGCAGCCCGACCAGCGTGGCGAAATCTGATGGCACAACCGCGCCGCGCCCAACCAGATTCAAGAAATCTGCGCCTGTGAAGCCAAAGTACGGATTCGTATCGATGATTGCGGCAACTTCTTCCATCCGCCAGCCTTCGAGGATGCGAAACGGAAATTGACTGCTGCGCGAATCGGTCAGCGAGACGGCGATTTGCGGTATGGTCATGGCGCGCGTGAGGAAATAGACGCCCGCTTCAAGCTGCACGTCCAAATCGTTGGCGCGCACGTAGTCCACGAACAAATCGGCGTCCGCGATCAGGTTGGCGTCCAAAAGACGGTTGGAAATCGTGCGCGGCACATCACCGGATTGGACTTCAAAGCGAATCGGCGTCGCATCAGCGCTGATTGTGCGCGCTAAATCGGCGTCCCGTCCAGTGAGTGCCAGCCGAATGAGCGTCGTCTGGACAAAAGGGACAAAATCGACCGGACGCCCGCCGGACACGACGAACAATCCCGCAATGCCGACCCCAGCCAGCAAGACGAGCGCGATGAACATGAAAACGAGCATACGGAGTATTCGACTCAACGTTCGGACTCCATCAAATTTTCAGGAAGCGATGCGCGTCCTTCGCGGAGCGCATCGAGAAATGATTGCAGCATCACGCGCGCTGCCAAGTCGTCAATCGGGTCAGCCGGGCGGCGTCCGCGTGCCTTTGACAGCACCGTCGCGTCAACGCTGCTCAGCGCCTCGTCCCACGTCAAAATCGGGTAGGGGAGGGCGCTTTGGAGATAGCCGATCCAATTACGAACTTTATCGGCTTGTGTGAACGCCGCTTCAGGCGCATCGGCGTCAAGCGGGACGCCCACGACGAACGCGATGACGCGCTGTTCAGCGGCGATCTGTTGAATACGCGCGAAATCGTCGGCTTTGGTACGGCGTTTGATGATCGTCACTTCGCGCGCCAAAGACGCTTTGGTGTCGCCAGCCGCAATGCCGATGCGCGCCAAACCGTGATCGATGCCGAGCAGTCTCATGATGCGCGCTCCGCAATTTCGACGCCGATACGCAGTGGCAAAATTGGCATTGCCCCGAACCAATCGGGCATCACGACGATTTGCGGCGACGTATCGGCGTCGATATCGACGTTTTCGCGCAGATAATTGATCGCCTCGTCGAGCGATTTGCCCGCCAACCGTTCACGCAGCGCGGCAGTATCAATCTGAGCTTCGACGGTGCCTTCAACGCGCATGGTGAACGCAACGCGCCCGTCGTTTAACAGCGTCGCCGTCCCGCGCGTATAGGTGACGACACGAATGGATCGTCCGCGCGGCACATCCGCTGCCAAGCGCGAAAATGCGATCTGCTGCGCGGTACGCTCATCGACGGCGACCGCCTCGACCACCGCGCGCATCGTCAGCGTGAGGGTGTCGGTCACATCCCCGACGGGGTAATCGAAGATTGTCCAATCGTCGCGTTCTTCGGCGATGCGAATGGTTTCAATCATCAAGAATTGCGATGCGTCGAGCTGTGGCAGCATCTCGGTATAGGCGCGCGTCTGCAACTGCTGGCGCAGCGTCGCTAACAAACTATCGCGGTCTGATTCTGTGACAGATCGAACCGCGCGGCTCGATCCGCCTGTCGTCGGCGTGATGTTGCGCACATCGAGCGCATCCGCTAGTGTCCCCACAATCGCATTAATCGCGCCCGCTGGCACATTCCCCGCCTCACCGCGATTATCGGGCAGCGATTCGATGGGGACTTCGACCTGCAAACCGACTCCCGCCGAGACCGACGCTGATTGCAGCGTGCGAAAGAAGCGTGGCGTTGTATCCCCTGTCGAAAGGATCAAGTCAGCCGGAATGTCGATGGCGGCATTCGTTCGGTTGATGAATACAACGGCTCCCGTCGCCAGTGCGCTCCCAAGCTGCTGCTGTCCAGTCGTTGGAATCGCGCCGCGCTCCTCGATTTCGATGCGCAGTCGGATGGCGGGAATGATCCCTTGTTCGACATTCAAGGTCGCCGCGTCCAAATCTGCGATGATATCCGCTTGCACATTCATGGCTTCCGCGGCGGGGATGAGCGTGACAGTCGCGCCGGGAACGAGCAGATACGCCAAGACGACGCTCAATCCGAGGAGTACAACAAGCACGATCAATCGCACAAAGAAGCGAACGATGCGCGTCAGCGGCGTATCCGTATTTTCGACGCGGACGCGGCTGGCCATGGGCATTAGATCGACAGCTTCTGGTTCGTCCTCTGGCTTCTGTTCGCGGTTGGCGAAGGTGTGCGCGCGCCCACGCAGCCATTTACCGCGCGCACTGGAGCCAATCGTCTCGAACGTGCTGATGTTGAGTTCGGTGGCACTGCGCGTCACATCGGGGTCATGCGTGACCAGCGCGAACCGGATCGCAAGGCGCTTTGCCTCACGCTGAAGCAAAACTAAATCCAGCTTGCGGTTGAGGGTCGTCCCTTTTTCGGGCCAGATCAACAACACTGACCGCCCGCGCAAATAGGCGAAGCGGTCTTTGACCGACGTTACATCGTCGGCAGCGTCAAGCTGGATTAGTTCGACTTCTTGTGCCATCAGCCGTTGATTGCAGCAATAAGCTGACGGGCAGTGTCGAGTGCTTCATCGAGCTTCGCGGCATCTTTGCCGCCCGCCTGTGCCAAATTCGGACGCCCGCCGCCGCCGCCGCCGACCACCGCCGCGATTTGCTTGATCAGATTGCCCGCGTGAAAGCCCTTCTTGGTCAGATCGTCGGTCACAGCGACGATCAACTGCGGTTTGCCATCCACGACGCCGCCCACCACCATGACGCCGCTCTTGACCGCGCTTCTGAACCAATCGGACATATCGCGCAGATTGTCAGGCGATGTATCATCCACGCGAGCGACGAGCGTCTGATAGCCGTTGACGGATTGCGCCGTCGTCAGCAGCGCGTCGAAGCCGCGTTTTGCCAAATCGCGCTGCAATGTGGCGATCTGTTTCTTCGCGTTGGTCAATTCGGTTTGCAGCGTCACAACACGATCTGTCACCTGTTCTGGTGTGGTGGTCAACTGCGCCGCCAGATGATTGAGCGCCGATAGTTGATGCTGCACATATTCGACCGCGCCGCGCCCAGTCAGCGCCTCGACGCGGCGAATCCCCGCGCTTACGCTGCCCTCAGACACCAAGATGAACGCACCAATTTCTGCGGTTTCGCTGATGTGAACGCCACCGCACAATTCATAGCTGTAGCGGTCGTCGTCGCGCGCCACGCTGATCGTGCGCACACGGTCGCCGTATTTCTCACCAAACAGCGCCATTGCACCGTCCGCACGCGCTTCACTGAGCGATTTCTCTTTCGCTACAACGGGATAATTCTTGAGGATCGCGTCGTTGACTTCGGTTTCCACAGCGCGTAGTTGTTCCAGCGTAACGCGCGCATCATGGGCGAAGTCGAAACGCAAGCGATCCGGCGCAACCAACGAACCGCGCTGTTGGACATGCGTCCCCAATTGGTGGCGCAGCGCCGCATGGAGCAGATGCGTCGCCGTATGATTACGGATGATGTCCGCGCGACGGCTCACATCGACTTCAGCGCGCGCGGCTGCATTCGCTTTCGGATTGCCTTCCACGACTTCACCGACGTGCAGCACCAGTCCGCCGACGGGACGCCGCATCGTCTCCACTTCGATCCGCCAATTGTCCCCGACGATCACGCCTGTATCGCTGACCTGTCCGCCCGATTCGACATAGAACGACGTCGTATCCAAGACAACTTCGACTTTATCTCCGACAATCGCATCGCTTACGCGCTCGCCATCCACGAACAGCGCCAGCACACGCGCATTCAACGTTGTTTCGCCGTAGGGCAGGTAACGCACGCCAGACCCATCGAGCGCGCCGCTGGATTTCAGGTCGTTCAGGATCGCATTGTATTCGTCGGCGCTGGCGATTTTACCCATCGCTTGCCCGCCGCCGCTGCGCAGCGCGTGATCGTTTTCTGCCGCGTTGTAACCTGCCATATCGACGGACATGCCACGTTCTTCGAGAATATCGACGGTGACTTGGATCGGCAGTCCAAGCGATGCCTTGAGATAGAAGGCGGTTTCGCCGGAAAGCTGCTTCTCTCCAGCGGCATTCAAGCGTTCCATCTCCGCTTCGAGTTCCGCTAAACCGCGATCCAGCGTGCGGCGGAAACGTTCTTCTTCCTGTGTGATCACGCGCTTGATCGCGGACGCGCGTTCGACCAGTTCGGTGTAGTGTCCGCCCATGATATCGATCACGGGATCAACCAGCGCCCCCAAAAATGGCTCGGTGAAGCCCAGTTTCGATCCGAACCGCGATGCGCGCCGAATGACGAGTCGACAGACGGATTCGCGTCCTTTCGCGCCGGGTGGCACGCCATCCGCGATCATGAAGACCGCCGCGCGCAGATGATCCGCGATCACGCGATAGGGGACGATGTTGGCGTCGCGTTCGGCGTCGGTGTGTCCCGCGAGTTTTTGCGTCGCTTCGATGATTGGCATGAACAAATCGGTCTCGTAGTTCGATGCCACGCCATTGATCACGCTGACGATTCGTTCCAAGCCCATGCCCGTATCCACGCCTGGCGCGGGCAGGGGAACATCGTACTTGCCCGTGTGCGTCTCGTCCGGCTGGGTGCGATTGAACTGCATAAAGACGAGATTCCACAGTTCGAGAAAGCGGTCATCTTCACGTTCGAGCGATGGAATGATATCGTCGATGCCGCGTTCTGGGTATTTATCCCAATGCAGTTCGCTGGTGGGCCCGCAGGGACCTGTTTCCGCCATCTGCCAAAAGTTCGTCTTGGGTCCCAGTCGGGCGACGCGCTTGGGATCGACGCCCATTTCATCGACCCAAATTTTGTACGCTTCATCGTCGTTTTGGTACACCGTGAAGGCGAGGCGATCTACGGGCAGTTGGAACACTTCGGTTAGCATCACATAGGCAAACTTGATGGCATCGCGCTTGAAATAGTCGCCAAAGCTGAAGTTGCCGAGCATCTCGAAGAACGTATGATGGCGCGTGGAGGGTCCGACATTCTCCAAGTCTGAATGTTTACCTGAAACTCTCATGCTTCGTTGGGAGGTGGTAGCACGTTTATAGTCGCGGTGATCCAGTCCAAGAAACACATCTTTGAACTGCACCATGCCCGCATTGGTGAAGAGCAACGTCGGATCATTTGACGGGACAAGCGAGGACGACGGGACGAGACGATGCCCGTGTTCCTCGTAAAATTCAAGAAAGGTTTGCCTGACTTCTGCGCCAGTCATTGGTTTCATCGTTACCGCTGCTCCCCACCATTAGAATCACGAATGTCAATAAGGTCGTCTCATCAGAATGAAACAAAAAGTATAGCCCGCGCGCTGGTTTTTTTGTAGGGGAACGCGGATATGACCAACATGGTTCATCCGCGCGCCGTTTTGCGGTAAAATGACGACACATTCCCAACGGAGTTCATCATGTTCACCGACGAACAACGCCAAATGCTGTCCAAACCCCTCATCGCGCGCCTAGCCACGTCGAATGCCGATGGTTATCCGCACGTCGTCCCGCTGTGGTTCATGCTCGATGGCGACGATATTCTGATCATCAGCGAACGCAACACGCGCAAAATTAAGAATCTGCAAGCCAATCCAAAAGCCGGATTAACCATTGGCGGCGACGAGCTCGCCACAGCCGGCTACCTGATCCAAGCCGACTGCATCATCGAAGAAGACCCGGATTTTGTGGTGATGAAGCGCGTCACCCGTTTTTACGAGCCGCCGGAACAAGCCGAACGCGATATCGAAACGTGGTCGAAGAGCGATATGGTTTACATCCGCATGAAGGTCAAGAAGGTTGTCAAGGTTTTCTAAGGGTCACTGTGTTATTGTAGCAGCAATTTGATGAGAACTGTCAACAAGGACGAAGCAATGCCCTCGCTCGAAGAACAAGTCGATATCCTCATGTCTGGCGCGGAATACGGCGATCCACAGACGAAAGTCACCATGCGCCGCGAACTGCTCGAACGGCTGACCCAAGCGGAGCGCGAAGGACGTCCGCTGCGCGTATACTGCGGCTACGATCCGCGTACTGCTGATCTGCATCTGGGACATACGATCACGATGCGCAAACTGCGGCAATTCCAAGACTTCGGACATGATGTCACATTTTTGGTCGGGACGTTCACCAGCTTGATTGGTGATCCGTCTGACAAAGATAAAGCGCGCGATCAACTGACGCGCGAACAAGTTGACGACAATGCGCGCACCTATGCCGAGCAAGCGTTCAAAATTCTCGACCGCGAGAAAACGCGCGTCCGCCGCAATGATGAATGGCTGTCCACACTGGATTTCGCGGACATCATTCGCTTAGCGAGTAACTTCACGATTCAGCAGTTCTTGATCCGCGAGAATTTCTCCCGACGCATCGACGCCGGGCAGCCGATCTACTTGCATGAGCTGTTCTACGGCTTGATGCAAGGGTACGACGCAGTGGCACAAGAAGCCGATGTCCAAGTCGGCGGACAAGATCAGTTGTTCAACATCTTGGTCGCGGGGCGCAAGCTGCAAGAAGGCATGGGACAGCGCCCCCAGATCGCCATCATCATGGGCGAAAGCCTGCCCGGCACGGATGGCTCGGTTAAGATGAGCAAGAGTCTTGGCAATCACATCGCCCTGCTATTAGAACCGTGGGATATGTTCGGCAAGGTGATGAGCTTGCCGGATCAGGCGATGCCGATCTTCCACAAATTGATTTTGGGTTGGTCACCCGCTCAGGTCACTGATTTTGAAGCGGGGTTGGCGTCGGGCGCGCTCCATCCGAACGAAGCAAAAATGAACCTTGCGCGCGAGATCGTGTCGATTTTTCACAGCGCGGCGGACGCTGAAACGGCGCAAAAACGTTGGGATGAAGTGTTTCGCGGCGGCAGGGGCGTTCCAGATGACATCCTCGAAGACACATTGACTGTGCCGGAAAAGATCGTCGATATTCTACGTCGCCTGAAGATGGTCGAGAGCGGTGGCGAAGCGCGGCGGTTGGTCGATCAGAAGGGCATCCGCATGAACGACGCGATTGTGACCGATGTGAACGCGCAAATCACGCCGGACATGCTGCCCGTCGTTCTGCAAGTCGGCAAACGTAAATTTGTGCGCCTCGTCGCGGGTGAAACGACAAACACAAATTAGCAGTAGGGGCGTGCCGCCGGCACGCCCGCAATCCTACACTTATCGTGGCGGGACGAATAACAAGACCAGTGCCACGATGACCAACACGACCAGCGTGACGCGCTCGAACGACAGCTTATCGATGCGCCGCACCAGATAGCGTCCGAGCCAGACGCCCGCCGGGATGATCGGCAGCACCCACCATGCTTCGACCAATGGCGAGAGATTGAAGAGGTTGCGCGCTGCCAGTCCGGGAATATCGGCAGCATCGACGACGGCGAACAACCCCAACTTAAGCGCGTTCATAATCGCAAAAAATAGCGTTGTTGTGCCGACAAAAACGATGGGCGAGAGATTTTGCAGCAGCATATAGGCGGTGAACGGGGGCCCGCCAACGTTCGCCAGTGCCGATCCAAAGCCCGATGCACCCCCTGCGACCGCGCCATGCCAATCGTGAGGCGTGTAGCGCGTGCCGATGTGCTTTTCGCCCCACACTTTGTAAACCACAAATCCGAGCGTGAATAACGCCAGCACGCGGCGCATGGTCACATCGTCAAGCACCGTCAGCAGCAGCGTCCCGGCGATAATGCCGGCTATCGCAGCGGGCATGAGCAGCCGAATATAACGCCATTCCCATTTATTCCAGTACAACCAGAGTGCAAAAGCGTCGCCCACGAGCAGCAGCGGAAGCGCCAAACTAATCGCATTCGCTACGGGCATGACTTGGCTGAGAAGCGGTGTCGCCAAAACGCCCAATACCGCGCCCATGCCCCCCTTTGACAACCCAATGAGCAGCGCAACCAAGCTAACGATCACTATTACACCGAGATTGAGCGTCATGCTTCACGCGTCGCCCATGTGAGATATTCGCGCATCTGCAAGTCGGTGTTGCGAATCTTCATCGCTAAATCTGCGGCGAGGTTGCGCATCAAGCGATAGCCTAAGTCGGGGTACGAGTCGCACAGCTTGAGCAAACGCGAATGCTGGATCAGGATCAAGCGTGTTTCTGGCTTGCCACAGCGCGCGCGTGCCGAACTCAAACCTTGATCGACCAATGCCACTTCGCCAAACGATTGTCCACGTCGAAGCGTGGCAATCGTTTGTGGACCCTCGCCCGACCCTTTGCCAATCAACTTAGAATCGACTTGGATTTCAACTTCGCCCTCCGCGATCACGTACAAGGTGACGGAATGGGTATTTTCCTCGAAGATCACATCGCCTTCTGCATAGGGTTTTTCGGTGCTAATCGAGGCGATCATCTCCAGTTGCGTTGCGGTCAGTTCGTAAAATATATCCGCTTGTTTGAGCGTATTGATCATGGTCGATCCTTCGCAAAAGTTGTGCGCCGCTGGTCAGTGGGAGTTCCTGCTGTTCCTTCGCCTTGAAAGCGCGTAAGATACACGAGTTAATAATTTTATCATGCGAGCCATTGAATGTCGAAAAAGTACGACATGGTATTTGGCAAACGAGGCACGAAAATGAATTACAGTATCGATGAATTGATTTGCGTGTGCATCTCGCGTCAAGTTAAAGATGGCGAAGTTTTGGCACAGGGTTTGAACACGCCGCTCGTGGTCGCGGGCTTTTTGCTGGCGCAGGCAACACACGCGCCAAACGTCCGGTTTGCATCCGCGATTGGGCAGAGCATCTGTCAGGATTGGGCGGCACTCGGCGTTGGACGAGTAGAAGATTTGTGGCTCGGAAAGGGCTTGATGCACGTCGGATTCGTGGCGGCGGCGGCGGATTTGCTGCCAAAATATAAACCGAAAGAATTCTTTCGCCCGGCGCAAGTCGATGCACGTGGCAACTTCAACAATATCGCCTTTAATCATCCAAAAATGCGCTTGCCTGGATCAGGTGGCATCCCTGATGTGACAACGGTATCCGACCAAATTCATCTGTACGTGCCACGTCATTCGCGCGTGACGTTTGTTGAGCAGGTGGATTATGTCAGTGGGTTGGGACATGTCCCCGAACGCAAGCGCGGACGTGGCGTGAATTATCTAATTAGCGATTTGGGTGAATTTGATTGGGTGAACGGGCGGATGCGGCTGACGCATTATCATCATGGCGTTAGCATCGAACATATGCAGAAAAAGACCGGATTTGAACTTGAAATGTCGCCCGATTTGGGCGAAACACCGCCGCCATCGGATGACGAACTTCGCCTACTGCGCGATGTAATCGACCCGCTGGGCGTGCGCAAATTGGAAACGCTCGGCGGGTCAGCGCGCAAAGATTTGCTGCGCGAGATATTGGCAAAAGAGGGCGCACTTTAACATTTAGGCGTATCGGGATTTGACGCGCCGAACCCGTAATGAGATGTTGCGCTCTTGGGCGGGCTTGGCGCGTCAAGCCCATACAATCGATTTACCTTTTCGCCCAATCGCCAATCGTGATGAAACGGTCGCTCGGCACGCTCAAGAAACCCAATTGCACACCGTCGATTTGGCGCGACATTCCATACGTGTAAAGCGGATAGTACAGCGGAATGGCAATGGCGCGGTCAGCAAAGACGCGCTGAAACTCGGCATATTCCTGTGCGCGGTTCACGCCATACGGTTCGCGGCGTGCGCGTTCGAGAATTTCGCTTAAGCGGCGGTCGTCGGTGCTGCCATAGTTCAGTCCGTCGGGATATTGTCCCTGATGCCAAAACGCATATAAGTCGGGATCAGCGCCGCCTGCAAACGAATATTCGACCATCGCAGCGTCGAATTCACCCGACTCTAGGCGCGCGCGATAAGTCGTCAAATCGACTGCTTCGACGCGAACCAATAAATTCAATCGATTCCACTGACCGGCGATCTCGTTTGCCAGCGTGATCAGCGTCGGATCGTCGGGCGTCATGATTGTAAAACTGAATAAACTTGGCGGTGGTGCCAATGTCGGCGTGAGCGCCGGATCGAGAGTCTGATCGATAGGCGGCGCTTCGGGCGTTGGCGTGACGGGATCGCCCAGTCGTTCGCGCGCTGTTTGCAGCAGTTGGGCGGCAATGGGTGCATTGTAGACCGGACGCGGCACGTTCGACGCATACGCCCAGAACGACGGCACAATGAAGCTGTCAGCGCGCAGCGCCATATTGATCATGCTGCGTTCGACCATGACAGAGCGATCAAGCCCAGTATCCAGCCCGACGCGCACGCGCTGATCGCGGAAAAAGCGGCTTGTTTCACGTCCCCAATTAAAAATCAGCGCGCCAACCGTCGGCTCAAAGCCGTTGACGAGCTGCAACGATTGGCGATTGCTGAGATCGAACAGGCTTTGACGCTCGTTGCGGTCGCGCCCCGCCAGCGCATCCACGTCGCCGGACGCGAATGCGCTGACGGCGTTCGCAAACGTATCGTAGAGGATGAAGCGCACGCGCTCTAAACTGTAAGCCTGTGTTTGTCCTTCTATTCGCGCGCGGTACACGGGTGCAACGCGCAGATCGACGCTGCGCACACGTCCAAATTCTGTGCGCACACTCTCGATCTGATACGCACCGGTGCCAATCGGAGTGAGGTTGAACGGATGCGTCGCCAGTGCCGCTGCCGTCGTTCCACGCAGCGCATGTTCGGGCAGTAATCCAATACGCAAGCGGTCGAGGAACGTTCCGAGCGGCTGTGTCAGCCGAAAACGGACGAGGAAGGTCTCGAGGGCGTCGGTTTCGACCGTGCGCCAAAACGCGCCGCGTTCGGACGATCCCGAAAACGCCGGATCGCGCAAAATTGCCATCGTATAGGCGACATCCGCCGATGTGAACGGAATGCCATCGTGCCAGGCGACGCCTTGCCGTAAATAAAAGACGTATTCGAGACCGTCAGTCGAAATCTGCCAACGTTCCGCCAAGCCCGGTACGATTTGTCCGCGCGCGTCCATGCGGGTCAAACCCTCGAAGATCAGGCTGGTGATATCTTGATCGACGGGATTCAAATCGGCATAGAGCGGGTTGAGTCGCTGTGCGCTGCCGATCAGCCCTTCGCGGAAGGTAATTACCTCATCTGGAGGGGATGTTCCAACCGTTTGCGGATCGAGGGTTGGACGCAGCGTCGGCGGGGTCGTCGGTTGGGGCGCAGTCGATGGGGTTGCGGTCACGGCGATGATGCCGGGAGTCGAAGTGATATCAATCGAGGGGGCAACTGTCGTCAAACGCATGACCAAGACCGCCGCAAACAGCGCGGCGGCGGTCAAGAGGGCAAAGAGCTGCCAGCGAAATCCACGCAGCATCAGCAGCCGTTAGCGGACGTAAGCGACCGCGAGGATGGCGATGGCGATGAACCCAACTGCCAGCCCAATGGTGATTTGAAAGAGAGTCTTTTCGAGTCCGCGTCGCGTGCGCGCGATACCGCCGCCCGAATCGCCGCCGAACAGCGTTGCGCCCAAGCCGCCGCCTTTAACTTGCAGCAGCACCAAGATGATCAGCAGCAACGACACGATGATTGAAACGATTTGCAATACCCGATCCACGTCGCATCCCTCAGCAGGTTAAACGTCAGACAACGGGGCGCAGTATAACACGCGCCCCGCCGTTTGTGCAGCCCTCAATTGGCTGGCTCGACAGCAGCAGCGTTTTCAACCAGCACACCGTCAAGATGGCGGATCGCTGCGTCAAGTTGGGGATCAGCGGCATCAGCGCTGAAATCGGTGCGCTCCCATTCAACGATAATATCGGGGACAACGCCCTGATCATGAATCCAGCGGCGTTCGGGCGTCAACCAGCGCGCGATGGTCAAGCGCAGTCCGCCGCCATTGACGAGTGGATGCCACGTTTGAACGGTACCTTTGCCGAATGTTGTCTCGCCTAGAATCGTGGCGTCGCCTGTATCTTGCCATGCGCCCGCCACCAGTTCGGACGCGCTGGCACTGGCGGGATTGACCAATAGCACGACCGGAATATCGAGATTGAGCGCGTTCCCAACTGCATTGAAGGTCTGTTCGCGCCCGTCGCCAAAATCTTCGACCACGACCGCGCCCCCATCAATCAATAAGCTGGCAACTTCAATGGCGCTGGACAGCAGCCCGCCCGGATTATCGCGGAAATCCAAGATCAAGCCGCGCCGATTCTCAATTTCCATCGCTTCGAGCGCCGCATCCATATCGCGCCGTGCTTCGATGGAGAATTGATTCAGCCGCAAGTAGGCGTAATCACCGTCTACGATTTCGTATTCGACATTGGGGATGATGATGCGCGCGCGCACAATTTCGAAGTCGATCAGATCGTCACCGCGCTGCATGGTGATGCGTACGATTGTGCCTTCTTCGCCGCGTACCGCTTGCGCCAACTCCATCTGCGTCATATCAGCGACCTCATCGCCATCGACAGTGACGAAAATATCGCCGGGTAAGATGCCAACTGCAATCGCGGGCGATCCGTCAAGCAAGCCAACGACCTCGACTTTGCCCGTATCCTCGTTTGTGCGGATCGAGACGCCAATGCCTCGAATCTCGCCCTGTAGTTCTTCGTTGATCATGTCAAACGATTCAGGCGTCATATAGCCGCTGAACTGATCATCCAGTGCCTCGATCATGCCATTGGTCGCGCCTTCAACGAGGGTTTGGACATCAACTTCTTCGATATATTCGCTGCGCACGAAGTTAAACGTTTGCCAGAAGTAATCGAATGCGCCTTCTACGTCGGCGGGTAGTTCATTTGACGTTTGCGCTGCGCTCGTTGCGTTGGTTGTGCCGAGCGCGAAGCCGGCAACGAAGATCATGACCGCGATGGTCAGCATGAGCAAGTGTTCCGCGCGTTTGCGGATAAACACTGGGATTTCCATTCCGTGTTCCCCAATCTGGTTCTTTTCACCATTATTATTATAATGCGGTTAAGTCGATTTGAAGCTGAGAATGCCGATAGGAGCGAACATGGGTGCGCAGACTGCCGAAGCGATCTTGTTTGGCTTGGCGTTGGGCGATGCGATAGGCTACCCAACCGAGTTCATGAAGCTGGACGCGATCAAGGCGCGTTATGGTGCAGCCGGCATCCAAGCCCCGCCTGATCCGGCGCTGTTCACTGACGACACCCAAATGACGCTTGCACTGACCGAAGGGCTGCTGGACGCGGGCTTGAAGACGGATTTGGATACGCAAATGAACGCGATTGGGGCGCGCTTCATCGCATGGTCGCACAGCCCAGAGAACAATCGCGCGCCGGGCATCACCTGTATGCGCGGTGTCCAGCGATTCGAGTCGGGCATGGCGTGGCGCGCCTCCGGCATTGTGAGTTCAAAGGGGTGCGGTTCTGCGATGCGTGTTGCGACAATCGGCTATTTCTATCAACATCAGCCGGATAAACTCCGCGAAATCGCAGATGCCAGCGGACGGATCACGCATGGGCATACCGCTGCAATCGCCGCCAGCATGGCTGGGGCATATTTGATCAAGCTGGCGCTCGATGGAACGCCCATCAGCGACTATCTGCACGCGACCAGCGCCTTCACAAGCGGGATCAGCGACGATTTCGACGCAGCGCTGTATCGTGTGGGACACGTCGGCGCGTGGAACGATGAAGAAGCGGCGCTGAGTCATATTGGAGAGGGCTGGACGGGCGAAGAAGCCATTGCGCTGGCTTTATACTGCGTATTACGCTATCCCGACGATTATACTGCCTGTATGCGCCGTGCGGCGACGACCAATGGTGACAGCGATTCGATTGCGTCTATCGCAGGCGGCATCCTTGGCGCGCGGCTCGGACTTGAGACGATTCCGGCAGATTGGCGCGCGCGCTGCGAAAAAGCGGACTATTTACGTGATCTCGCCGGGCGAATGGCATCGGCTGTCGCGGGACAACGTTCATGAACTTACCCCATCCGCTGTTTATCACCATGGACGAAGCCGCCGCGCTGGTGATGGACGGTTGCACGCTGGCGCTCGGCGGGCTGACTGTCTATCGGCGTCCGGTCGCGTTCGTGCGCGCGCTGCTGAAGCGCGTTCAACGTCCGCGCGACTTGACGCTGCTGTGCTTCACAGCAGGGTACGAGTCGGATTTACTGGTTGGCGCGGGTTGTGTCGGTACGACGCGCACCGTGTATTTCGGCTTAGAATCGTTCGGACTCGCGCCGATGTTCACCGACGCAAGCGGGAAGAGTACGATTCGCATCCAAGAGGAGACCGAAGCCAGCATTGCAATGGGGCTGCGCGCGCGCATGTCGGGCGTTGGATTCATGCCGTCACATGCTTGGATCGGGACAGATTTGTTCAAACTGCGCCCCGATGTCAAGACAATCATCGATCCTTATACAGGCGAAGCATTGACGGCGTTCCCGGCGATTTCGTGTGATGTGACAGTACTGCACGCGCTCGAAGCCGACCCCTATGGCAATGTCAAGCTGAACAACAATCTTGGCATTGATCTCGAACTCGTTTACGTCGCAGACACCGTGATTGTCACTGCCGAACGCATCGTCGAGCGCGTCGAACGCTCGAATGAAGGCATGGTCGTCGCCGCACCTGCGACAACGCACATCGTTCATGCGCCGAAAGGGGCGTATCCGACAAGCTGTTATCCCCTTTATCCAGTTGGGGGCGGTGAATTGATGCGCTATGTCGATGCGTGCAATGCGGGACGCTTCGATGCATATTTGGCGGAGATGTTGAACGATGCTAATCCGACGTGAGCGGCAGCACAGACGCTGAATCAATAGCAATACCAATGGTATCGCCAGCACGCATTGGCACGGCGCGCGCATTATGCTTAAACGTGAGCAAAATTCCGGCGCAATCGACTGTAATGCGGAAGGCGTCGCCCAAGAATACAACGTCGCGCACGACTGCGCGCATCCCACTGGCGTCCGACAGCGTAATTCCGTCGGGGTGAAATAGCAGCAGCGGCGCATCGACCGAAAATGTGCCAATGGGGGTGATCGCGTGTCCGTCTTCAACACGCTCGACATGAACGATGTTGTTCATGCCGAGAAAGCGCGCCACGAATGCCGTTTGCGGGTGATGGTAGATGGCGGACGGTGTATCCGCTTGGACGATTTGTCCGGCGTTCATGATGATCACGCGATCCGCGACGGCGAAGGCTTCGCGCTGATCGTGTGTGACGTAAATCGTCGGCAGTTGAACGGACTTAATGATCGCGCGCAGTTCGACGGCTAATCGGTCTTTGAGCGCAGCATCGAGCGCACCCAATGGCTCGTCAAGCAATAACAAGCGTGGCTGAGTTGCCAATGCGCGGGCAAGGGCGACCCGCTGACGTTCGCCGCCGGACAGCGATGATACATCGCGCCGCTCGAAGCTCGTCAGTCCGACGAGTTCTAGCATCGTGCGCAAACGTGCCGCTTGTTCATCACGCGCCATACCCCGCATCTTCAATCCGAACACGACATTTTGGGCGACATTCAAATGTGGGAACAGCGCGTAATCTTGGAACATCAAGCCGAAATCGCGTCGATGTGCTGGAATGGTGTTCATACGTTGATCTGCAAACCAGACCTCGCCGGAATCGGGCGTTTCAAGTCCGGCGATGATGCGCAGCAGAGTCGTCTTGCCGCAACCGCTGGGACCCAGCAAGCACACAATTTCGCCCGCCTTGACCGACAAACTTACAGCGCTTAGCGCAGGCTTGGCGTCAAAACTTCGCGTGATGTATTCGGCACGGAACATCAAAACTCTCCAATTCCGGCGCTTCTGAAGCGTTCGATCCCAATGAAGGCAATTGCACAGACCATCATCAGAATTGCACTCATAGCGAGCGCGCCTCCATAATTCGTTGCTCCTGGCTGCCCAAGCAGGCGAAAGATCACGATTGGCGCGGTTGGCGTATCGGGTCGAGCGATGAAAGCCGACGCGCCAAATTCGCCCATGCTGACTGTGAACGCGAACGCTGCGCCAACGAACAACCCGCGCGCGATCAATGGAAGTTGGATCTGCCACCACAAACGCCAACCAGATGCACCCAACGAACGCGCTGCGTCTTCTATCGATGGATTGATTGACCGGAGTGCGGGTAAGATGCTGCGCACGACGAATGGCATAGCGACAAGCGTATGAGCAATCGGGATCAGCAGCAGCGAGGAACGCAGATTGATCGGCGGCTCATCCAAGGCGATCAAGAAGCCGAAACCGAGCGTGACCGCGCTCGTTGCCAATGGCAGCATGAGCAGTGGATCGAGCAAGCGAACGACGGTCGAACGGGCGCGATACAGGAGATACGCCATGATTGAACCCATAATGACCGCCAACACGGTCGTAATTGCGGCAAAAACGAGCGAATTAGCCATCGCTTCGAGCGGTGGCGCATACAGCACAGAGTCGCGTGGATTAATGGAGAGTCGCGCATAATGATCGAATGTGAATCCGTCTGTTCCAGCGGTGAACGAGCGCACGATCAACGCTAGCATCGGCGCGATCAACAAGCCGCCGATCAATAGCAGCACGCCGACAATGGATAATTTCCCGCGCCATGTGCGCGGTGGGCGTGCAATCGTCGCCGCTGCTTGTTGATCGACGGCGACACGGCGCTGCGATCCCGTATAGAACACAAGCAAGATGAACATGAACATAATTTGAATGAGTGACAGCGCCGATGCAATTGGCAAATTGAGCAGCCCGGTGACTTGTTGATAAATTTCAACTTCGAGCGTCGCAAAGCGTGATCCACCAAGAATCAGAATGACGCCGAAGCTCGTGAATGTGAATGTAAAGACGAGCGACGATGCCGCGATCAACGCCGGACGTAAAAGGGGCAGCCGGACGAACCACCACAAACGCCATCCTGACGCGCCCATCATACGCGCCGCTTCTTCCAAGCGTGGACTCTGCGATGCCCATGAGCTAATCAAAATACGGAGCGCGACGGCATAGTTGTAAAACACATGCGCAATCAGGATGATGGTCAGCGTGCGCTCAAGTTGAATGGGCGGCTCGGATAATCTAAATATACTTATTAATAGCGCGTTCACGACGCCGCGCGCTCCGATCAGCGAGGAAAATGCTGCTGCGACCACGACCGTAGGCAGCACAAATGGCAGGGTTGCCAGCGCCAACAAGAGCGTCTTGCCGCGAAATCGATAGCGCACGAATATATATGCGCTTGGCAACGCAAGCACTATTGTGATCACGGTTGAAAGCGCGGCTTGTCCAGCCGTGAATGCCAGCACCTTGCGATAGTAATCCGACGCGAAAATCGTCTCGAACGCGCGCAGCGACAAGATGCCATCAGGCGCAAGTCCGGCACTCATGATCGTGATGATGGGGTAAAAATAGAACACGCCGATGAACGCCAGCGGGACGATTGCCAACCACTTCATAGATTTTAGCAACTCATGTTGATGAAACGGACGATTTAGGTTACTTATTATGTCTGATTTCATTGAAGGAGACGACCGATGAGTGTTGCAGCCCGTTTGAATCGCTTGTTTGCGGCAGATGGCAAATGTTTCGATGTGGCGGTCGATCATGGATTTTTTGGCGAACGCGGCTTTCTCGATGGCATTGAGAATATGCCGAACGTCGTCCGCACGTTGATCGACGCTGCGCCTGATGCGATCCAGTTGAGTATCGGACAAGCGATGATTCTACAATCGACAGCAGGTAAACAAAAGCCGTCGCTGGTCTTGCGTACTGATGTAGCGAATGTTTACGGTAAAACGCTGCCGAGCGCAATCTATAGCGAGATCATCGGAGATGCCGTCGAGCAAGCCATCCGTTTGGACGCGGCGTGCGTGGTTGTGAATCTTTTCAATCTACCCAATCAACCGGATGTCTATCGTCAGTGCATCACGAATATCTGCCGCCTTAAGCCCGTTTGTGAACGATACGGAATGCCGCTGATGATCGAGCCGTTGATCATGAAAGACAATGCGACAGCGGGCGGTTATATGGTTGATGGTGATATCGACAAAATTCTGCCGCTCGTCCGGCAAGCGATTGAACTCGGTGCTGATGTGATCAAAGCTGATCCGTGCGATAACGTTGCGGAGTATCACCGCGTGATTGAAGTCGCGGCAGGCAAGCCTGTCCTCGTGCGCGGCGGCGGGCGCGTCTCGGACAGCGAAATTTTGTCGCGGACATACGACTTGATGCAGCAGGGCGCGATGGGAATTGTCTATGGGCGCAACGTCGTCCAGCACAAGCATCCGGCTGGTATGACACGCGCGCTGATGGCAGTTGTTCACGATGGCGCGTCGCCTGATAACGCCTTAGCGATGTTGGGGGTTTGAGATGGCGCGCGCACGCAAGACTGTGCGATTCGGGATTATTGGCTTGGGGTTGATGGGGAGGGAATTCGCCAGCGCCGCCGCGCGTTGGTGTCATCTGCTCGATTTGGATTTTATCCCGAAGGTTACGGCAATCTGCGATACCAATCCGGCGTTATTCGGCTGGTTCGATGATAATTTCGATACGATTGCGCTCAAGACGGCTGATTATAACGATTTGCTCAACAGCGCCGATGTAGACGCGATCTACTGCGCAGTGCCGCATAATTTACACGAACAATTTTATACGGACATTGTGCGCGCGGGAAAACACCTGTTGGGCGAAAAACCCTTCGGTATCGACCTTGCTGCCAATGCCGCGATTCTCGATGTGATCGACGCATATCCGCAGGTGATTGTCGCCTGTTCATCGGAGTTTCCATTCTTTCCCGGCGCGCGGCGGTTGCTCAAATTCATCGGAGAAGGGCGCTTCGGCACAATAATCGAGGTTGGAGCGGGATTATTGCACAGCAGCGACCTCGATCCGAACAAGAAAATCAATTGGAAACGTCAGATTGCAACCAATGGCGAATATGGCTGCATGGGCGATTTGGGAATGCACCCGCTGCATATTCCGATCCGCGCCGGATGGATGCCGCAGACTGTCTATGCCCAGTTGAGCAATATTGTGACCGAGCGTTCAGATGCAGTCGGAAACCGTGTGCCGTGTGAGACGTGGGATAATGCGACTCTGAACTGTCGCGTTCAGAATGATGGACAGGATTTCCCGATGACAATCCAGACGTATCGCATCGCGCCGGGCGAGACGAATACATGGTACTTGCGCGTTCTTGGCACGCAGTTCAGCGCCGAATACTCGACCAAATACCCGAAAACGCTGCGCTCCATGTCATACACGCCGGGCAGCGAACAGGCATGGCAGTCGCTCGATTTGGGCTACGAGACGGCATACCCGACGATTACGGGCAGCATCTTCGAGTTTGGATTTTCGGACGGCTTGCTGCAAATGTGGGCAGCGTTCTGTGATCAACTGGCGAATGGGCGCGACGCGATGCGTCAGCCGTTCTACTGCGCGACGCCGGACGAAACGCGGTTGCATCATCAAATTCTCACGGCGGCGCTGCAATCGCATAAGGAACAGCGTCCCGTCGATCCGCGCGCATCGAGTAGGGGCGCGGCATGAAATCCGAGTACGATATTATTGTGAGCGGTCATTTGTGTCTCGATCTGCTCCCCGACATGGATCAAGTGCCGTTGCAATCACTTCCATCGCCTGGACGCTTGTTCGAGGTTGGGGCGATGCAGTTTTCGACGGGCGGCGCGGTCGCCAATACTGGATTGGCGCTGCACAAGCTCGGTATGAATGTCGGATTGATGGCGACGCTGGGCGAAGACCGCATCAGCGATATGGTGCTGGCGCTTCTGCGCGAATACGATGCGTCCTTGGGCGATTTGATCCAGATTCGCGCTGGAATGCCGAGTTCATACACGCTCGTCCTGTCACCAGAGCGCGTAGATCGCATTTTCTTGCATTGTTCAGGCACGAACAGCGAATTTGGCGCTGACGATGTAAATTACGCGCTGCTGCCGCGCGCGAAAATCTTCCATCTCGGTTATCCGCCGCTGCTGCCACGTTTGGCGCGCGGCGATGGTGACGAACTGGAGATGCTGTTTCAACGCGCAAAAGCCACAGGGGTGATTACGTCGCTCGATATGGCGCTGCCCGATCCGCGCGGCGTCAGCGGGAATGTCGATTGGCAGCGTGTCATTCGGCGGACGCTGCCTTACGTCGATATTTTTATTCCGAGTATCGAGGAAATTATGTTCATGATGCGGCGCGCTGATTACGAACAGGAACGCCATCAGCTTTTGTCATTCGTGACTGTCGATTATCTGCGCGCGCTGGCAGATGAGCTGCTGACGTTGGGCGCAAGCATCGTCGGCTTCAAGATGGGCGACATGGGGATGATGGTAAAAACGGCAGCCGCAGAGCGATTGGCGTGGTTGAGCCGTTTGGGAGTTCAGCCTGCTGCATATGCGAATCGGGTGATTGTACATCCAGCATTTGAAGTCGAGGTCGTAGGGACGACGGGCGCTGGTGATTCCGCCTATGCCGGCTTTTTATCCGCGTTGATTCGCGGACTCGACTTGCAAGCGGCTGTACGTTGGGCGTGTGCAGTCGGCGCTTGCAATGTCGAAGCGGCGGACGCAACCAGCGGTGTGCGGTCGTGGCATGAAACTGTAGATCGCCTTGAAAATCGCTGGACAGTGCGTGGACAACATATTAGATGATGAAAACATCCCTTTTCAGAAGGGATGTTTACTTGCCCACATTACTGGTGATATCGCCCATTATCGCCTCGTTTTCCGCTTTTCTGCCCGCGTGTGCTCGACTCTCGACTTCGCGGCGTTGGCGCCGCTCGTCTCGGTCTCGCACTGGCGGGTGTCCTATCCGAGCGTGTATCTGTTTATCCCTCGCCGCTGGTTCTCGTGCTTTCGCTTCGCGTTTTCCGGTGGCTTGTCATGGTTTCGTTATCAGTGAGTAATCAGTTGAAAGTTTTAGAATGGCTATCAATAGCCATCATAAACCTGCATTTTGATTTATCGCGGGCGATTGGCTGCAATGAATTCGCGCGGGTCAACATAATGGAGAAACGTCGCATTCCGGTCTTTGCCTGACCAATGCGACGGATTGACTTCCAAGATTGTTGTTGGACTGAGATCGAAATGCAGATGATATGACCAGCGTCCGAAGGCATTCCCAATTTTGGCGATTTGTTCACCGCGTTCTACGCGCTGTCCAACTTGAACTGTCATGCTATCGAGATGCGCATAACGTCCATACATCACACGTCCACTACCGCGCAGCGGATCGTGCTTGACGATAACCACGTTGCCCCAAATCGGCAGTCGATTCGCAAATGTGATGATCCCACTGGCAGCTGCATAGACTGGCATTCCCGCGTCTGCATTGCGCGGCAGATTCAAATCCGCGCCTGTATGATAGGCTTCGCTCGGCGTGCCGATGAAATACAGCCGACCGAACGGACTTGCATCCAACCATGTGCCGGGCCAGATGGTTGAACTTCGGCGCTCAACCTCTGTTCCCACTGGTGAGTCGAAGCCATCTGCGAACCCAAGCTGCCTTACGAGCGATCCGCCATAATTCAGTACCCGCCGCCAACGCACTGCATCAAACGCAATTTCGCGGTCAGGCTCCCCTGTCAAGTCGTTCAAAAACACAAATCCCGCGTTTTGTTGAGTCTTATCAAATTCATAAGCGCCGAGCGTCACCCATTGGTTAGAATGTACCGCCTGATCGAGCGTCGCAATGATCTCCGTCGAAGCGTTCTTGACCCCATTGATCTTGTAGCGGGCGCTGCGCGTCGTCGCGTGACGTGCTGGAACGAATGCGGCAATCTCGTAATATCCTGATTCAGTGAAACGCGGTTCCCAACGGACAGTTACCTTGCTTGCTTGGGCTTCGCTGCGTTTGTAGTAAATTCGCCAGCCCCATGCCCCTGTAAACGTGCTGAATTCGTTTTGTCCCGTGTGCGAGAAGCGTGTACAGCCAGGATCATCCGGCTTGACGATGATTTCTGCGCCATACACCAGCGGCGGTGCCGGCGGCGTAATCACGTTCCCCTGAATGGGTCGATTGATCGCATTCCACTCGACGGGTCCAATGACGCCTAAACGCCACCAACTGACTCCACGAGCGCCATGCCGCTGCGTCGAGAGCGTAAACGCGGCATCCATATCGTTCGGCTCGGCGTCCCCTTGCAGGATCGGCACAATCGGCTTGCCATAGCCGCCCCACACCCGATAGGTTTCTTCGAGCAGTGCATCCGGTGTTTTGCGCATCGTCGCCCAATACACCATTGGATGCACGCTGTTGACGAAGGGCGCCCATTCACGGGGAAACACAGTCTCATAATGCTGGGTACGTGGGTCAACAGCAAGTCCAATATGGAATGCGCCGGGCAGCGCGCGCCGGATACGAGTCATGAAGGGTCGAACACCGTCACGTCCAGCGATCCAAAACCCGCTATAAGGTTCGACATCCAAAATCATCGACTTTACACCGGGACGGCTGCACGCTTGAATGATGATGCTCGTCTCGCCGTTGATGTCTCCGCCGCGCGGCACGCACCACGCATGAAATTCGAGTCCATAACGTGCCAATCCTTGCACCCAACGGTCAATGCTTGCCACCCCATCAATCGCCAATGCACGTTTTGTATCCCAATAGCCCTGCCATTGCGCGCCAGTTCGCGGTGTATAGTCGGAAATTTTGACCCATACCTGTGTGACATGCGGCGCAGTCGTCTTGATATTCCGGGCTAGGTCGTCAATGGTGTTTTCAGCGACCGAATCGCCGCGCCAATGCCATATACCTACTTGATTGTCATACGGCGTCGCCATGTTTGGCGTAACCGGCGGCGGCGCAGTCACACGCTCGAATGCCACGACACTCGTTGCGACCCATCCGCCTAACGCGCCCTGCTCGATCCACACCCATCCATCGCCGCGCTGTGACGCTGGATAATGCGCAACGAGTGAATTTCGACGTAAATCGCCAATATCAAGATAGGTTGTACTGGGTCCATTGCGAATATTCGCGTAAGCCAATCGAGTAATCGCAATTGCAGTTTGCGCAGTTCCGGCGTTCGGCGGTTTAGGGACGGCGGCAAGTGATGACATTCACGTTCCTCCATGCTGCAATGGAAATAACACTTGATTCAATGCTGCCCACAAACGTTCGGCTTCTTGCTTATCGAGATGTGCTGTCCATGTTTGTCCGCCAGTGACGCCCACCAGTTCAAAATTGCCGTCGTCGCGGGTTTCGACAAAGAGTTGATGCGTAATGGTCGGCAGTAAACTGCTTCGTATGGGCAGCGTAACGAGGCGCGCTGTAAGTAGATCGGATTGGTTGGGGAATAAGCCTTGCGTCAAGCTGAACCACAACATCCGCGCAGCGCGTTCGGTCAGTACTCGCGTCCATCGGATTGCATTCTGTGCCGTACCGCCGTTCCCGCGTTGCGCCGCCGATGCCCGTCTTGCGAACGACGAACCAATCCAATGTACGACCATATGTGCGCTCGACCGCTGCCATAACCATCACTTTCTTTTCCGCGCGGAAATGCGGGTTCTGCTGCGTTGCTCGACCCGCCCGATTATTGCACCGACTTTTCAGGCTAAGATCAGACACGCCCCTACCCGCTCAACGGGGTTGAGTCAACTTGGTCATGCTTTTCGCGTCCGCTGCAAACAGATTTAACGCGATATTGTAACGCCGACCCAACGGATCGCAAAAAGGCACAATGATGTATCACGATGGACGCCAGGCAGGCGCGAAATAATGCTCCCCAATCGTCGGAACAAGGACGCGCCGACTCGCGTTTCCGTCGGCGTCCATCAGACAGATCGCGCTGCCGTCGGGCGTCTCGCACGCGAATGCAATCTCACGACTGTCTGGCGACCATGACGGTGAAATGTCACGGCGCGGATTGGTCGTCAAGCGCAGCGGACGGCGATCACAGGCATCCAAATCGAGGACACATGCTACATCGACGCGATATATCTCTGGGTTGCCCTCACTCTCTGACACAAACGCAACATAACGATTGTCTGCCGACCAACTGGGCGACCAATACGCCAAATCGAGGATACCGAGTGCGAACACAGGGCGCGCGTCGCCGCCGTCGACGTTGACGATGTAGATACCCTGTTCGTAATTGCCGCGAAACGACGCATACAACAGATTGGTACTGTCGGGCGACCATTCCGGGTTGAAGCCGCGTGCTACTTCGTATCCGTGCGTTCCATCAAGATCGATAACATGAATCAAACCGTAACCTAAAACAAATGCGATTTGCGATCCATCCGGCGACCATGCTGGATCGCTGCTGTTGCTGTCCGTCCGCGTAAGCTGACGACGTTCACCACCGAACACGTCGAGGATGAAAATCTCGGCGCTCTGGTTTTCTTCGCTCAGCGATTGAAATGCAAGGTAATGCCCGTCGGACGACCACGCCGCGCTGCGATCATCGTAGGGATTGTCTGCGGTTAGGTTGACCAAGCGCCGCGAATGGAGATCATACAAGAAAATATCCCATTGACCGGTTCGATTCGACTCAACAGCGAGTGTTCGGCTCGGCATCCAGCCGCGTGCGCTCAATGCGAGCGCCATCAAGACGATGCACAACATACCAATCACGACACTGACGCGAGCGATGAGTCGCAATATCATCGTTTGGCTGATCCGGATATTTTGTTGCACAGAAAGATACAATCACATACAATCAACATTGCGTTCCTAAATCGGGACGAGAAAATTAGACCCAATATATCGTCTTTTCGTGAAAGTGTAGTTCATGACATTGCTCTTGAATATGACGCGCATCAGCAAGCAGTTTCCCGGCGTGCGCGCCCTTGATGAAGTCGCTCTCGAAGTCGAGCGCGGCGAGATTCATGGCTTATTGGGGGAAAACGGCGCGGGCAAATCGACTCTGCTTAAAATTCTCTCTGGCGCGCATCGCCCCGACAGCGGAACGATTACCCTTGACGGACAAACACTCCACTTCGACACCCCACAGCAAGCACAATCGGCGGGTGTCGTCACCATTTATCAAGAATTCAACCTCGTCCCTCAATTGACCATTGCTGAAAACGTTTTCATCGGACGCGAACCGGGCAACGCCATGTTCTTCAACTGGCGGCGATTGGCAACCGAAACGCGCGCGCTCACCGACCGCTTGGGGATATCCATCGATCCGCTGACCATGGTGCGCGATTTAAGCGTTGCAGAGCAACAAATGGTTGAAATTGCGCGGGCGATTTCGATGCGCTCACGACTGATCATCATGGATGAACCCACATCGGCGCTCAGCGAAACGGAAGTCGAGCGGCTGTTCGGCATCATGCGCGATCTGCGTGAACAGGGCTTGAGTATCATCTTCGTGTCGCATCGACTTGAAGAAGTTATGCGCATCTGTAACCGCATCACCGTCTTGCGCGACGGGCGCAACGCGGGAACGGCGGCGATTAGTGACATCACGATTCCTGATATCATCCGCATGATGGTCGGGCGCACGCTCGCAGATATGTATCAGGGCGAACATCAGCGCGGAGACGGCGAGATGGCGCTGCGTGTCCGCAATCTGAATCGACGCGGCAATGCACAAGACCCCCACGCCATTTTGCTAAAAAATGTCTCGTTCGACCTGTATAAAGGCGAAATACTGGGAATTGCCGGACTTGTCGGCGCGGGACGCACCGAAATCGCGCGTGCCATCTTTGGCGCAGATGCTTTTTCGAGCGCTGACATTGAGATCGACGGCAAGCCTGTGCGCATTAGCTCCCCCCGCGATGCGATTCGACAGGGTATCGGGTTGATACCGGAAGATCGCAAACAACAAGCATTATTCCTGTCGCTGACAGTGCGCCAAAATTTCAGCATCGCATCGCTTGGACGCTTCCTCCGGTTGGGCGCGTTCGTCGATGAACGCAATGAGTCAACACAGTTAGAAAGCTATCGCCAGTCGCTCAATATCCGCATGACATCGCCCGAACAGCGCGTCGGCAATCTCAGCGGTGGCAATCAACAAAAGGTCGTGATCGCGCGCTGGTTGGCGATGAATCCCAAGATTTTGATTGTCGATGAGCCAACACGCGGCATCGACGTCAGCGCAAAAGCCGAAGTTCACGCGCTGCTGCATCAAATGGCAGGCAGCGGAATCGCCGTGATCATGATTTCGTCGGAACTGTCAGAAATTTTGGGCATGAGCGACCGCATCATCACCATCTCTGAGGGACGCTTGACGGGCGAAATCGCGCGCAAGGATGCCAGCGAAGAACGACTGATGGCGATGATGAGTCCGACAAGCGCGCCGCTGCATCGTGCGGCACAAACTAATTGAACGACGTGTCGCACACCGAACATCACACTGGGGGAATGGATGGAAACTCCGCTGCAAACTGAAATTGAGCCGCGCCGCAAAGTCAACGCTGCGAATGTGATCAGCCAATTCGCGCCGCTCATCTTCTTGGTCGTACTGATGTTCGTGTTCTGGCAAGCCGAACCGCGCTTCATGAACCCGCTCAATTTGTTCAACGTGATGCGCCAAGTCTCGATCACAGGCTTGATTGCCATTGGCATGACCTTCGTCATCCTAACGGGCGGTATCGATTTGTCCGTCGGATCGATGCTGGCGCTGGCTGGCATGGCGGCGGCGGTCGTCGCCAAAGGCGGGGCGGCGAACACCTTATCGCTCAATGCGGGCGCACAAGTCGGCTTTGGCACAGAAGCAGCCATCTTGGCGGCACTTCTCGTCGGGATCGCATGTGGCTTTTTGCAAGGCATCACGATCATCCGACTCGGCGTTCCGGCATTTGTTGTCACACTCGGCGGACTGACGGTATTTCGCGGTTTAACGCTGATTTTATCCAGCGGGGGTCCCATTAGTGGCTTTGATGAGTCGTATCGCTGGTGGGGACAAGGATTGATCGCCCTCCCCTTCTTGCAAGGCGAAAGCCGTGTTCCCGTTGGGATACCTATTCCTGTCATTATCTTTCTTGGCTTCGCTATATTAGCGCATGTTATCTTACGTTATACCCGCTACGGACGGCACATCTACGCCATCGGCGGGAATCGTGAAGCGGCGCGCTTGTCCGGCTTGAACGTGGATCGGCTGACATTGAGCGTCTATGTGATCGTCGGATTCTTCGCCGGATTGGGCGGGTTCGTGTTGTCGTCGCGGCTCAACTCATCGGAAGCGGTGGCAGGCGTCGGCTACGAATTGACGGTGATAGCGTCGGTGGTCATCGGCGGCACAAGTCTGTTTGGCGGCGAAGGGCGCGTTTTGGGTACGGTGATTGGCGCGATCTTGATCGGCGTGCTGACAAACGGACTGGTGCTGCTCAACGTGTCATCCTATATTCAGCAGATCGTGATCGGCGTGATTATTGTCTTGGCGGTCGCCTTCGACCGGTTCGTAAAATCGCGTCGGTCGGTCTAACATCGAAAATTGGGTAGCGAAGGAGCAGAAAAACAGCGTCGCAGCGGTTTCGGCAATAATTTCGTTGATCGATTGAATACACGGAGTAGAAAATGATTCATTTTCGTAAAGGGTTATGGATAGCGGCGTTGGCGCTGCTGATGATCGTCCCGATGAACGTGATGGCAGGACAAGAAGGCGGCGCGCCCGATTTGCTCGGCGCAGAAATCGCCGCCTGTCCGACGGATACAACCATTAGCATCGCGTCGTCGCTGCCCGATTTGGCGTTCCCGTTCTTCGTTCATATGCAGAATCAGATCGGCGCTGAAGCCGAGTCGATTGGGAATATCACGCTGACCCAGACCGATGGCGAAAACGATACCAGCAAGCAGACGGGCGACGTTGAAGCCGCCATCGTGCAAGGTGTCAACGCCATTGTGATCAGCCCGATTGAAGTCAACGCGATCTCACCTGTGTTGCAAACCGCGATTGACGCTGGCATTCCGGTCGTCACGATTGATCGGCGCGTCGATGGCGTGAGCGGCATTCTGGCGCACGTTGGCGCAGACAATGTGCGCGGCGGCGAAATCCAAGCGGAAACCGTCATGGCAATGTTCCCCGACGGCGCGCGAATTTTCCATCTGCAAGGACAACCGGGCGCAGGTCCCGCCATTGACCGCAATCTCGGCGTCCATAACATCTTGGACAGCATGGCGGATAAGTATCCCATCGTCTTTGAACAAACGGCGAACTTCCGCCGTGACCAAGGCTTGAGCGTGACCGAAGCGGGTCTCGCAGGCTTAGACCAACCGCCGAATGTCATCATCGCCGCCAATGACGATATGGCATTGGGCGCGCTCGAAGCGGTGATCGCCATAGGAATGCAAGGTGAAATCGCCATCTTCGGCTTTGATGCGCTGCCCGAAGCCTTGGCGTCGGTGCGTGATGGTGGATTGACCGGGACAATTGAGCAATTCCCCGGTGGTCAAAGTCGTACCGCTATGCGAATCGCGGCACTGAACGCGCGCGGCTGCGAATATCCGGTGGAAGAAGTCGTGCTGTTGACGCCGATCATGGTTACAGCGGAGAATTTAGCGCAAGCAGAACGCATCAGCGAACTTGATCCGATGATGGGTGCGGGCATGGGCGCGGTTGACCTGCTCGGTGCAGAAATCGCTGCCTGTCCGACGGATACCGCGCTGACGATGGCATCGTCGCTGCCTGATTTGGCGTTCCCGTTCTTCGTCCATATGCAAAACCAGATCGCAGCGGAAACCGAAGCGATTGGCAATATCGCGCTCATCCAGACCGACGGTGAGAACGATACCAGCAAGCAAACGGGCGACGTCGAAGCCGCTATCATTCAAGGCGTCAACGCGATTGTGATCAGCCCGATTGAAGTCAACGCGATCTCACCCGCACTGCAGACGGCGATTGATGCGGGCGTTCCCGTCGTCACGATTGACCGCCGCGTTGACGGCGTGAGCGGCATTCTGGCACATGTCGGCGCGGACAATGTGCGCGGCGGCGAAATCCAAGCCGAAACCGTCATGGCGATGTTCCCCGACGGGGCGCGGATTTTCCATCTGCAAGGACAACCGGGCGCAGGTCCTGCCATTGACCGCAATCTCGGCGTTCACAATATTCTCGATACGATGGCGGATCGCTATCCCATCGTCTTTGAGCAAACAGCGAATTTCCGGCGTGACCAAGGCTTGAGCGTGACCGAAGCGGGTCTCGCAGGCTTAGACCAACCGCCGAACGTCATCATCGCGGCGAATGACGATATGGCGTTGGGCGCGCTCGAAGCAGTGATCGCGGCGGGCTTGCAAGACGAAATCGCCATCTTTGGTTTCGATGCGCTGCCCGAAGCGTTGGCATCGGTGCGCGATGGTGGGTTGACTGGAACGATTGAACAGTTCCCCGGCGGGCAGAGCCGTACAGCGGTGCGCATTGCTACTCTGTTCGCGCGCGGCTGCGAATATCCGAGTGAACCCGTCATCTTGCTCACGCCGATCATGATCACCGCCGATAATCTCAACGCATCGGAACGAGTTGGCGAAATCGAATAAAGGCATAATACAGCGGGCGAGGCACCGTCTCGCCCCTTCCAACATACGCCCCGATCACCCGATTGGGGCGTTTTGCTGTTTCAGCCATACTTTCACGACCGCGCGTTGTCCCACTGGAATGAACGACGCCGCCACTGGATCGTCGATGAGCGACTCCAATTGCAGCAGCGCATGACATTCGACGTTTGGCAACCTAATTGGGGCGATTTCGAGCAGCACCAGCATCGCGCGCACATCCAAGCCGACACGCGCCGAACGTTCTGCCAATTGAAGTGTTTCTTTGCCTGATGTGTTGGCGATCAACAACGTCGGATGCCCGATATCGCATGCGCCGACCAGATCATCAGCGGGGACTTCGCCACGTCCACGACTGTAAACAAGCGGCGTATTTGTCGCCAGCGCCAACGCGACGCCGAACGGCAGCGCATCAGTGGTACACAGCATCCGGTCATAGCGCCCACTTGACCCGATGCGCGCGATTGCGGCGTCGGTGAGCGTGCGGAGCGCATCAGGATACGATGCCAGCATGTCGAGTTTTGACAACATGGGCTGTGTCCCTCCATCGCGTTGGAACTGCCCGAATTGCAGCAGTCCATTGATGAGCAAATGCTCGATCAGCGTCACGATTTGGACGCATTCCGCGCCGCTTCGACGGCGGTGCGCGTGTGGTCTGCGAAATCGTCACCCCGTCCCGCGTAAATAGCATCGTCGTTCAGCAGTTGAATCCGCTGCATGATGGTGTTGAGGGGATCGGGGAGAATAAGTTGACTTTTGTCGGGGAAATCGAACCAGATACCCATGTTGACGAAATCGCCCATGCGCGGTGTCGGATAAAACCGCGGCGTGACATGGACGAACGCGCCGCGTTCCGGTTGCGTCAGATACGCTTCTGCGATCACTTCATCCGCTGTCGTTACCGCGTCAACATCAAACGCGGCTTCGGTAGCGATGGGCGCGTAATCGGGTGTGGCAAATGCTCCATGGAGGATCGTCACCGTATCTGCTTTCGCATACGCAATCGTGCGTTCCAGCGCCACCATGCTCGCCGCACCGAGCGACATGTACGACGCCAGATCGAACATGACGCAGCAGATCAGATCGCGTGTGGCATCAATGATCGCTTTACCGAACGGCAGGAATGGATCGTCGTATCGCTGCATCGGCAGCGGCATCTTGCTCAATTGGGGACGGAGCATCAGCCCGATATCCGTCCCCTTTTCGCGCTGAAGCCGCGCCAATTTTTCGCTCAGAGTCTCGCGTGCCATCTTATTCCTCGCGCAGCATCCGCCAGACTTGCGCCATTGCCCAAGTCCCCGTCCATACGCGCGCCGTCTCGGACTTGCCGCCCAATCCATACGAACGCGAACGCCGCTTATCGCCGTACACAACCGCTGTCGCGCTCAATTCTTCTGCATCAGCGCGATCATCTTCCGTATCCGACAAACTGACGATAGCGAGACCGACATCGGCGCCAGCTTGTTCTGCCACTGCCGCCGCGAGTCGCTCCGCGATCTGGCGAATTGTGCTGTCTGGTTCGATGTTGAATGCCGCCGCGCCCGCCAAATCATCGAACATATGCAGCGCCTTGACGATGCCGGTGTCGGCACCTTTCAACCGTTCTCCAACGATGGATGCGACGCCTGCTTCGATCACGGCAAGCGTCAAGCCGCGCGCTTTCAGCACCTCCAACAGCGCGCCTTCAATCGTATCCGCGTCCGCGCCGAAGATGTACTCACCGACACGCGCTTTTACCTTCGTCTCAAAATCCGCGATCATCGCGTCAGCTTGCTCGCTCGTATCTGCCTTCGCCGTGATGCGAATGTCGATCACGCCGGCATGAGCCGCCAAGCCAATTGTCGGATTACTAGCGTGCAGCAGTTCGTCACCAAGCATGTCGTCAAGCGTACTTTCACCGATGCCCGCCGTCTTAAAATTGCGTGCCTTGATGATCGTCGTGATGATGCTGTAGCGTTCGCGCAAGTACGGCACGACCTTTTCCACCCACAGATATTTCATCTCGCGCGGGACGCCGGGCAAGCTGATCACGACCCGATCATCCTGTTCGACGGCGAACGCAGGTGCGGTTCCTACGGCATTTTCGATGATCACCGCGCGATCTGGCACATATGCCTGACGCCGATTATTTTCCGTCATCTGCACGCGAAAGCCACTGAAACGCGCAGCGATGGCGTCCAACAGCGATTGATGGAACGTCAATGTTCGATCCGTCGCCTGTGCCACGCCTTGCCGTGTCATATCATCAACAGTGGGACCCAAACCGCCGCAGGTAATCACGATTTGCGCACGCGAGAGCGCCAAGCGGATCGCGGCTTCGATCCGCGCTTCGTTATCCCCAACCGACGTCATAAAGTAGAGATTGATGCCCAAATCGCGCAGCGCGCGCGCTAAGTAGACCGAATTGGTGTCCGTGATCTCACCAAGTAGGATTTCCGTACCAATAGCGACGATTTCTGCATTCAGTTGTTCAGCCATGATGCCCCTTTTCTAGCGCCCGTTCAAATTGCCTTGATCAATTTTTGCAATTTTGCAAAACCGCTTTATAATCGGAAGTCGAGATGCGAGTTTGGCAAAGCGCAATATCTTTGTGCAAATTCAACAAACCGTCGTTCTTTTTCGATACTCTGTCTTACGGAGGGTTCTTGTGGCAAGCGTAACCTTTAGACACGTTTATAAGCGGTACAGCAATCAGATGATCGCTGTCAAAGACTTAAACATTGAAGTTGCCGATAAAGAATTTCTGGTTTTGGTCGGTCCCTCAGGCTGCGGTAAATCGACCAGCCTACGTATGTTAGCGGGTCTGGAAGAAATTAGCGACGGCGAAGTCCTCATCGGGGATCGCGTTGTCAATAACGTCGCGCCGAAGGATCGGGACGTGGCAATGGTGTTCCAAAGCTACGCGCTTTATCCCCATATGACCGTTTATGACAACATGGCGTTCGGTCTGCGTCTGCGCAAGACGCCGAAGCACATCATCGATCAGCGTGTGCGCGAAGCCGCCAAGAGCTTGGGCATCGAGGTACTGCTCGACCGTCGTCCGCGTCAACTGTCGGGTGGTCAGCGCCAGCGTGTGGCGGTCGGTCGCGCGATTGTCCGTGAGCCGTCGGTGTTCTTGATGGACGAACCGCTGTCCAACTTGGATGCCAAGCTGCGCGTCGAAGCGCGCTCGTTCATCAGCAAGCTGCATCAACGCCTTGGCACGACCTTCATCTACGTCACGCATGACCAAGTTGAAGCCATGACCATGGGGACGCGCATCTGCGTATTGAACGCGGGCGAGCTTCAGCAGATGGATACACCTTACAATTTGTACCACAATCCGGCGAATATCTTTGTCGCGGGCTTCATCGGCAGCCCCTCGATGAACTTCTTCGACGCGCAGGTCGACGAAACGGACGGGATTCTGACCGTCAAGACCAAGAGTTTCTTGCTGAAAATGGCGGGAGCGAAGTTCGACATCTATCGCCCATACATCGGCAAGCGTATCGTTCTCGGCATCCGTCCTGAAGACATTCACGACGCCGAATATCAGCCGTCGGGCATCATTCCGTCGCTGGTCGAAGCGAATGTCGAAGTGGTCGAGCAGATGGGTAACGAAATCATCCTCTATCTGGAAGATCAAGGCAAGTCATTCATTGCCCGCACCGACCCGCGCACGCGCGCCCGCGTCAATCAACGCATGAACCTGGCATTTAACCTCGAAAATATGCACTTGTTCGATGCTGACTCCCAACTTGCGCTGGCATACGACGCCAAAAAACAGGTGGAAAAAGCGGCTGTCTAGCCCGCTCGTCTCTCCGTTCTTTCGCCGCCCTGTATTCGTACAGGGCGGTTTGTTTTTCACGCGATTCCAGCCCCGCAGCGATGCTGATGTAATACTTATACTGGGAGGGGCGTCTAATCATCTATAATCAGCCGTGATAGCGATCAGCCGGGAGAATGATTGAGTGATGAAACTAGCGGTTCACCAAGACGCGCATATTTTTCAAGAATTGGAGTCCGAGTGGAACGCCCTTCTGCATCGTAGTATTACGGACACGATCTTTTTGACCGTCGAATGGCAATCGACCTGGTGGAAGACCTATCAAGCGGGTGAATTGTGGGTGTTGACGTGTCGAGACGATGCCAACCGCCTAATGGGGATTGCGCCGTGGTTCATCCAGTCCAAGAACGATGAACGAGTTGTCCGCACCGTCGGCTGTGTCGATGTGACCGATTATGTCGATGTGATCGTGGATCGGGAACACGTTGAACCCGTCTTATCGTGTTTTAGCGCGTTCCTCGTTGAGGAGCGCAGTAAGTATGACCGGATCAATCTCTGCAACATCCCTGAATCCTCCCCTACCCTACTCCAATTTCCAACCATGCTCAAAAACTGTGGGTTCACTGTCGAACAAGTCTTTCAAGAAGTCTGCCCAACGATCACTCTGCCCGACTCATGGGAGTCCTATCTCGAATCGCTCGAAAAGAAACAGCGACATGAGATTCGGCGCAAATTACGCCGCGCAGAGAGCGAAGCAGCGTTGAAATACGTCTTGATCGAATCCGAAAGCGAAGTTGGCGCGGTTCTCGATCCGTTTCTGACGCTGATGGCGGCGAGCCAGCCATCGAAGGCGGAATTTCTACAGGATGCGAATAACCGGGACTTTTTCTGCGCGGTTGTGCCACTCATGGCAGCGCGGGGTTGGCTGAAGATGAGTTTTCTGCATGTGGATGGCGAAGCCGTCGCCGCCTACTGCGATTTCGACTACAACGGGAAAATTCTCGTCTATAATTCAGGCTTGCTCCCCGAACGCTACTCAAACTTGAGTACCGGGATCGTCCTACTCGCGTACAATATCCGCCACGCGATAGAGACTGGACATCACATCTTCGACTTCTTACGCGGCAACGAAACTTACAAATACCGGATGGGTGCAGTCGATACGACTGTCTACAAGCTGATGGCGCGCCTTGCGGCGTGAGGGCGTCCGTGTCGGACACCCTCAAAGCATCGTTCAGCCGCCATAAGCGTTTGGCACGTCCGAGACGGTTGCCGTAACATAGGGCTCAGTCTCTTGAATCTCAAGCGCGCGCATTTCGTCGACCGACGTTTGCCCTTTGTGGTACAGCACATCGTTGAAGCCGTCATAGAGATAACGGCGATTCACCCATCCGTAGAGGGTGTGTTGAAAGACGATGTTAAACTGTACTGCTTCTTCTTCGGGTACATATTTTTGATCGACGATCCAGACTGGTGCATAGCCTTCGAGATGGCTGCGCGTTTTCGCGTCGCGCTTCTTGTACACTTCTTCAGGGGTCATTCGCATTCTCGCTTGTGATTGGTTGACGAATACGGGACGAATTGTAACGGTTTTTTGCCCGTTTCGGCAAGATTTCACCACAAATGCCAATGCCGAAACCACGCTTGTGAGCGGTTCGGTCTCTCGCTATAATGTCGCGCTGCAATCATGGATGAACCGCATGACCTCATCGTTCGACCACAACACCTTTTTGTCGCCCTTCACGTGGCGCTACGGCGCGCCGGAGATGCGCGCCCTATGGAGCGAAGTTCATAAAAGGCGGCTCTGGCGACAATTATGGGTTGCCCTTGCCCATGCCGAACAAATTGCGGGCTTGGTGTCAGCCGAACAGGTCGCAGATTTACAAGCACACGCGGACGATATCGATATCGAAGCCGCCGAAGTCCTCGAAGCAAAGCTGCATCATGATCTCATGGCAGAAGTGCAAGCTTACGCGGCGCAGTGTCCCATCGGTGGCGGCATCATCCACTTGGGCGCGACCAGCGCGGACATCGAAGATAATGCCGACGTACTGCGCATCCGCGACAGCATCGATCTCATCATCGGCAAGCTAACGACGCTGCTGCAAACGTTTGCGGATCAGATTTTGCGGCATCGTGATGCGGTTGTCATGGCGTTCACGCACATCCAACCTGCTGAACCCACGACGTTGGGCTATCGCTTGGCGTTATATGCTCAAGATTTGCTCGACGACCTTGAAACGCTCACAGATACGCGCTCACGTCTGCGCGCAAAGGGCTTCAAAGGTGCGGTTGGCACGAGCGCATCTTACGGCGAACTGCTTGCCGGAACGGGCGTGACGCTGCACGCCTTCGAGGCGCAAATTCTCGCGCCCTTCAACCTAGAAACGTATGGGATCGCCTCGCAAACCTATCCGCGCAAGCAGGATTGGCAAGTCGTCTCGGCGCTGGCAGGTGTCGCAGGTAGCCTCTACAAGTTCGCCTTCGATCTGCGTATCTTGCAGTCGCCCGCGATTGGCGAATGGGGTGAGCCGTTCGGCAAGAGTCAAATTGGCTCGTCCGCCATGCCGTTCAAGCGGAACCCGATCAACGCCGAGAAGATGAACAGTCTCGGACGTTTGGTCGAATCGTTGGTCGGCGTCGCCTGGAACAATGCCGCTCATTCGCTGCTGGAACGCACATTGGATGATTCAGCCAACCGCCGCGAGCTGCTCCCAGTTGCCTTTCTCGCCGTCGATGAGATGCTGATCGTCGCTCAACGCATCATCGATGGGCTGCGCATCGACGAAAGCGCAGCCGCGCGCAATCTAGCGCGGTTCGGCGTGTTCGCTGCCGTCGAGCGCGTGCTGATGGCAGCAGCGAAAGCGGGCGCGGATCGCCAAGAAATTCATGAGCATCTGCGCGAACACAGTTTAACTGCGTGGGCGGCGCTCTCCGCGGGACAGCCGAATCCGCTGATCGATAATTTGGCTGCGAGTCCAATACTCGCGCGTTATCTCGCGCCCGACACAATCCGCGCCCTGCTCGATGCCTCCAGTTATGTTGGCGATGCGCCAGACCGCGCCCAATGGTTGGCGGAACGCATCCAATCTACTCTCTCCCTGAACGAAGGATAACCCATGCCCCGCGCCCTGTTGAGCGTTCACGACAAAACCGGATTGATCGACTTCGCCGCCACTCTGCTCGATTTGGGCTGGGATTTGGTCGCCAGCGGCGGCACCGAGCGCGCCCTGCGCGAAGCAGGGCTGTCCGTCACGTCATTGGAGCAAGTGACCGGAATGCCAGAAATGCTCGATGGGCGCGTCAAGACGCTGCATCCGGCGATCCATGCGGGCATCCTTGCGCGCGACAAAGACGAAGATTTGCAGACCCTCAACGAACATGGCTTTGCACCGATCAATATGGTCGTCTGCAATCTGTATCCGTTTCAGGAGACCGTCGCCAAATCGGGCGTCAGCTTACAAGATGCAGTTGAACAGATTGATGTGGGTGGCGTCACCTTGCTCCGCGGCGCGGCAAAGAACTTCTTTCGCGTCATTGCGATTTGTAACCCGGACGATTACGCGCGCGTGGCGGATGCCTTATCCATCGTAGGACAAGTCGATATCGCCTTGCGCCGTGAATTAGCCGTAAAAGCGTTTGCTCATACGCGCGATTACGACACCGCAATTCATGCGTTCTTGTCGCAAGATATCGCGCCGATCAATGCGACGGGCGATCTCGCAGAACACATCTCCATTGGGATGCAGCGGCACGAAATCCTGCGCTACGGCGAGAATCCACATCAGAACGCGGCATATTACACGCGCGGCGCGTCAGCGGGCTTTCTGGGCGGAACGCTGCACGGTGGCAAGGCGCTGTCGTATAACAACATCCTCGATTTGGACGCCGCATGGCGCGCAATCAGCAGTTTTTCCGCGCCGACCGTCGTCATCGTCAAGCATCTGACGCCATGCGGCGTAGCAACGGCGCAAAATATCGCGGTAGCGTTCCCTGCGGCGCTGGAGTCCGATCCGGTCTCGGCGTTCGGCGGCGTGATCGCGGTCAATCGCCCGGTCGATGATGCGTTTGTGGCGGCGCTCGGCTCGTTATTCATCGAGGCAATCGCCGCGCCCAGTTTTTCTGCGTCGGCGCTCACGGCGCTCACGGCGAAGCGCGAGAACTGCCGCGTGCTGCAAATTCCTTCGTCCTATGATGGGCGCGATTTGGAGATTCGCTCGGTCTTTCGTGGCTTCCTTGTCCAGCAGCTCGATCTGGGCGATCCCGAAATGCTGACCTTTCGCACGGTGACACAGCGCCAGCCGACCCCCGAAGAAGTCGAGGCGCTGCAATTCGCGTGGAAGGTCGTCCAGCATGTCAAATCGAACGCGATTGTCCTCTCAACCAGTCATATTACTGTCGGTATTGGCGGCGGACTGCCAAGCCGCGTGGATGCCGTAAAATTGGCGGTTGCAAAGGCAGGCGAAAAAGCAACGGGCGCAGTGATGGCGTCGGATGCGTTCTTCCCTTTCCCGGATGGTATTGAGACTGCGGCGGCAGCGGGCGTGACCGCCGTCATTCAACCAGGTGGCTCGATCCGCGACTCCAAGGTGATTGAAGCGGCAAACGCCGCGAATATGGCGATGATCTTCACTGGAATTCGCCATTTTCGCCACTAATTCGTACTTGCGCACCTAAACTGACCCTGTTATACTCTGGTCATGTTGCCACCCTAGCTCAACGGTAGAGCTTACGCATCGTAAGCGTGAGGTTGCGAGTTCAAATCTCGCGGGTGGCTCAAATGATGCCCACAACCTTTGTGGGCATTTGTTTTATCCGCGAGAGGCATGACAATGACCGAACGTCCCCATCCGGTCACGATTGCGGTCGCTGGCGGTACGGGTTCTGGCAAAACGACGATTTCGAATGCGATTCTAGAGCGCGTCGGCAGCCACAACATCGCTTACCTACCCCACGATGCGTATTACAAAGATTTGCGCCACCTGTCGTCGGAAGATCGCCGCAAGATTAATTTCGATCATCCCGATTCGCTCGATACCGACTTGCTTCGTCAACATATCGAGGCGCTGCAAACCCGGAATGCTGTCGAAATTCCGATTTACGATTTTACGCGCGATCAGCGTACTCTTGAAACTCAGCGCGTCGAACCGCAGTCGATCATTCTGGTCGAAGGCATCCTGATTCTCGCGGAGGCGATGCTGCGTCCGCTGTTCGACGTAAAAATCTTCGTTGATACCGATGCCGATATTCGCTTCATTCGCCGTCTCAAGCGCGATATGGCAGAGCGCGGACGCACGCCAGAGTCCGTCATTGACCAATATTTACTGTATGTGCGTCCGATGCATCAAGAATTTGTCGAGCCGAGCAAACGCCACGCCGATGTGATCATCCCCGAAGGCGGCTTCAATACCGTGGCGATTGACATGGTTTCGGATCGTATCCGCAGCTTGATGCGCCCGAACAATTGACTTCCCCTACACTCGCATGATACGATTCTTGGACAACTTCATCTCGAATAACTGTGACCGGGAGGAGTAGGCGGATTTTTGCCATTGTTGGTGAATGTCCCTGCGTCAGAGAATACGGGTCAATGGCTGAAAGCCCGTTCGCAGCTCCCGCCGAAAGTCGCCCGCGAGTTGACAATCCGATGGTGCGCAATGCGCTTCAAGATTGTTCGGTTGCGCCCGTTATCGCGCCCTAAAAGTGTCCGTATGACGCATCGTGTCATGCGGGAAACAAGGTGGTACCGCGAAACCTCAGCCCTTTCGCCCTTGTATGGGAGAGGGCTTTTTATTTGCGTGTTGGCACTAACGAGAAGGACGCATGAACGCGATCAACGATACCAACGAGTTTTACGACGCCATCGCGGAGCATTACCCGATGTTTTATCGAGATTGGGAGACGCAGCTAGAGCGCGAAGGGTTGGGACTGCGCACGATCTTTCGTAATCGCGGCGTTGAGCGCATCCTCGATGCGTCGTGTGGCGCTGGCGCGCAGACCATCCCGCTGGCACAGTTGAATTACAAGGTCGTCGCCGTCGATCCAAGTGCTGGAATGCTGCGCAAAGCGCAAGAATTTGCGACCCGCTATGGTGTTGCGGATAAAATCCAATTTGAGCGCGGCGATTTTTTCAGCTTGCCCACGCTGGTGCAAGCGCCATTCGACGCGGTGATCACGCGCGGCAACGCTCTGCCCCATCTGATTTTGGACGAAGAAATCGAACACGCACTGCGTAACTTCTATGATCTTTTGCGTCCCGGCGGAACGCTTGTGATCGGAATGCGTGATTTCGCGCCGTTCATGGAGGATCGTCCACGCTTCATTCCCGGCTTCGTCCATCAATTCGATAATGGCGACGAGTTTGTCAGCTTTGACATTTGGGAGTGGCACGACGGATCGCCTGTGATCGCCACGCAAAATCTCTATATTGTCACAGGATGCGCCGGCAAGTACGAGACGATCAAACGGCATGTCATGTATCGTCCGCTCTCGACCGATGAAGTCAAAGTTGTGCTGTTGGAGACGGGCTTTGAAGAAGTAAGCGATCAACCGAATCGTTGGGAGCGCGTGTTGGTCGCGCGCAAGCCGTTAGGAGGATGAATATGACGACGATGCCCAAGAATTTCGATTTTGCCGATGCCGAAAAGCGGCTGTACATGTGGTGGGAGTCCAATGGTTGGTTTAAGCCAGAGATTGCCGACGCCGATGCCGAGTCGTTCACGATTGCGATTCCCCCGCCTAATGTGACCGGTGCGCTCCATCTCGGACATGCGATGTTCGTCACGCTCGAAGACTTGATGATCCGCCACGCGCGCATGACGGGCAAGGCTGCGCTGTGGATTCCCGGCACGGATCATGCAGGCATTGCGACCCAGCTTCAAGTCGAGAAGATGCTGCGCGACGAGGGGACTTCCCGCGAACAAGTCGGCTACGAGGAATTTATCGCGCGGACGTGGGAATGGAAAGCAAAATACGGCGGCGAGATCACCGATCAACTGCGCGAACTCGGCGCAAGCTGCGATTGGAGCCGCGAACGCTTTACGCTGGATGATGGGCTGTCCGACGCAGTGATCGAGGTGTTCGTGCGCCTATGGGATCAAGGCTTAATCTATCGCGGCGCACGGTTGATCAACTGGAGTCCCGGCTTGAAAACCGCTGTCTCCGATCTCGAAGTCGAGCGCGACGAAGAACAAGGTCTGCTTTACTACTTCAACTACCCGATGGACGGCGGCGACTTCATCCCGGTAGCGACCACGCGCCCAGAGACGATTTTGGGCGATGCCGCCGTTGCCGTCCATCCCGACGATCCGCGCTATCAACATCTGATTGGCAAGACAGCGCGCGTCCCCGTGTTGAATCGCGCCATTCCCGTGATCGCGGATAGCTATGTGGAGCGCGAATTTGGCACGGGCGCATTGAAAGTCACGCCGGGACACGACTTCAACGACTATGAAATCGGCAAGCGCCATAATTTGCCGATCCTCAACATCATGAATCGTGACGCAACGCTCAACGAGAACGCTGGGCAGTATGTGGGCATGGATCGCTTCGCCGCGCGCGAAAAGCTGTGGGCGGACATGACCGCGCTCGGCATGACGATCAAAACTGAGACGATCACGCACGTTGTCCCGCGTTCGCAGCGGGGCGGCGAAGTGGTCGAGCCAATGATCAGCGAACAGTGGTTCGTGAAAATTCAGCCGTTAGCGGAGAAAGCCCTTGCCGCTGTCCGCGATGGACGCATCAAGATCGTCCCAGAACGTTTCGAGAAGATCTACTACCACTGGTTGGAGAATATCCAAGATTGGTGCATCAGCCGCCAATTGTGGTGGGGGCATCGCATTCCGGCGTGGATTGCAGATGATGGCGCGATCCACGTGGGCAAGACGCCGCCGCCGTCCGACGGACGCACGTGGACAGCCGAACAAGATGTGCTGGATACGTGGTTCAGTAGTGGGCTGTGGCCCTTCAGCACGCTCGGATGGCCTGAACAGACATCCGACTTGAAACGCTTCTACCCGACGAGCATCATGGAAACGGGCTACGACATCCTGTTCTTCTGGGTCGCGCGTATGATCATGTTGGGCATCTGGTTCACGGATGAAGCGCCGTTCCATACGGTGTATCTGCACGGACTCGTGCGCGACAAATTCGGACGTAAGATTAGCAAGACGCTTGGCAATGTGATCGACCCGCGCGAATTGATGCGCCAGTACGGCGCTGATCCGCTCCGCTTCACACTGGCGACGGGCAGCACGCCGGGGAACGATGTTAGCCTCGATACCGCGCGCGTAGAACGTAATTGGCGCTTCGTCAACAAAGTTTGGCAGATGTCCAGCTTCGTTACGCAAAACTTGGGCGAAACGCCAGAGGCGCTCCCGAACGGCGTCCCCGCACCGGACGAACTCGACTTGCCTTCACGCTGGATACTCAGCCGCTTGAACGGCTTGATCGGTTCTGTGGATCGTCTGTTCGATACCCATCAATACGGTGAAGCGGGGCGACAGATCGACGACTTTTTGTACGGCGAATTTGCCGACTGGTACATCGAAATCAGCAAGTATCCGCTTTATCAGGGCGACGATGCTGCGAAAGAACGCACGCGCCGCGTCTTGTTGCATATCATTGATACTGCGCTGCGTCTGCTCCATCCGTTCATGCCGTTCGTGACCGAGGAAATTTGGCGTTATTTGCCCCACACCGATGGCAAACCGCTCATCACGGCGTCATGGGCGAAAGCCGATGCGCGCTACCTCGATGAAGCGTCTGAACGCCAGATGATCGCGCTGGTCGACCTCGTGCGCGGTGTGCGCAATGTACGCGATCAATACAACGTCGAACCCGCGCGCAAGATTTCGGCGCTGCTCCAAGCGTCGGACGCGCAAGCAGCGCATATCGAAATGTATGCGTACTTGTTCGCGCGGTTGTGCAATGTATCCACCATTCAGCGATTGGCGGTGAATGCCGCACAGCCGTCTGGTTCAGCATCGGTGATTGCGGGCGAACTGGCGCTGTATCTCCCGCTGGCTGATTTTGTCGACGTCGCCGCCGAATGTGACCGTTTAGGACGCGAACGCGCCAAACTGGACGAACAAATCACGCGGTCGCAGGGAACATTGGGCAACGAGGGCTTTCTCAGCCGCGCGCGTCCCGATGTAGTCGAACGTGAGCGCGAGAAACTGGCGGCGCTGCAAGCCAGCCGCGCGCAAATCGAAGAACGCATCGCTTCGATCTGCGCGAATGCGTGATAGCGATATGGGGGTGCGTCGAGGCGGCGCGTCCCCCATCGACTTACTTTTGAATATGGCGCTGCTTGAAGATCAAGCGTCCTGCCTCTTGTGCCGCGCGTCGAACGTCGGGATCGGGGTCGTTTTTGAACGACTCCGCGAGGGGTTCGAGTGCATCAGAATCACCGAGTTGCGCCAGTTCCTGAATCGAAGCCAAACGAATCTCAGGACTGCGATGCTGTAATCGACTGAGATGATACGCGAGAATTTTCTTGGTGGTCTCCACAATCGTGCCTCATTCGGTCGGTTGTACGGGTCTCTCTCGATTATACTCATTGCAGTTGTACCTCGCGCGTTGAGGCGGACAGATTATAATGAACCTCTGTGGTTCAGTCATCTACACGACGAACCCGGTCAAACAGGTTGCCGGAGTGACAATTTGGCACAGCACGTCAAAATTTGTCCGATCTGCGGCACGCGCGCGCATCAATCGGCGCTGATCTGCTCAGTGTGCGGCACATCGCTGAAAGATATCGAAGTCGCAAAGGATGATACGCGCCCGGTTCGTGTTATCCAAGCGCGCTACGATTCCCGCTATGGCGAGACTGATTTGGTCGAAAGCGAACTTCGCCGTCCACGCGGTGGAACCGTATGGGTCGCCGCTGCCGCGCTGATCGTCGTTGCTTTTCTAGGTGGATTGATCATCGGCGGATTCAACCTACTTACGTCAGGTTCGAACGTTAATCCCGTATCAACTGCCGCTTCCCCGCCGCCCGAATCGCCGCTGCCGCTGGTTTTCGCCACCAATACCCCTCGTCCCACCATCATCATGGTGACGGTCACGCCTGCGCCGCCAACGGTCACGCCAACGGCGACTGAGGGTCCTTGTATGATGGAAGTCGGCGCAGGTGACAATCTGATCAGCGTCGTGTCCCGCTGTGGACACCGCGATCTGTTCGTGTTGACCGAAGTTTTGGAGATCAACAATCTCTCTGCCCCTGAACTCATCCGCGCCGGACAAATCATCGAAGTGCCGCGTCCGACGCCGCTCCCCGATCCGAACGCTGCTGCACTCGTGCCAACAATCGACGCGCCTTCGGATGGTGTCGCGCTGGCATCCTTTGCCGATGCCACGCGCCCGCCGCCGACGATTCGCCCAACCGAGACGTTGTTACCTGGCGTAACCTATCATGTTGTACAGCCCAATCAGAGTATGATCGAAATCGTGTTTATGTACTACACCGAAGCCGAAATTTTGGAACAGTTGAACCCGGAAATCGACTTTTTACAATGCGATTTCCAGTATGCGACTGGCGGCGATAGCTGCGTCGTCATGCTGTATGCGGGTCAGCAAATTCGCGTCCCTGCGCCGCTCCCTACACCGACGCTTTCCCCGACATCCTCCGGCAGCGAGACTCCGACCCCTACAGCGACGCCAACATTCAACGCGCCCAGCGCAATTAGCCCGAATGACCGCGCTTTGTTCACCAGCGACGATTTGATCACGCTGCGTTGGGCATCATCGGGAACGCTGTCGATGGGCGAGTCATATCGCGTCGAAATCGCCGATTTGACGGCGGGCACCGATTATGTGGCTGAAACGACCGAATTAACGTTCATTATGCCCACGGAATGGCAAGCAACTGACGGGGCGCGCCACGACTATCAATGGCGGGTCAGCGTGGTGAGCGCCACGGATCCAAATTCGCTTTTCTACACGACTGAAGCGCGCCTGTTCACATGGCAAGGACGAGACGACCAATGATGAAACGCCTTCTAGCCGCACTGGTTTTGACACTGCTCGCGGCGGGCTGCGATCTCACGTTCACGCCGCCAAACCCAACGCTGCCCGCCGATCCGATTGAAGTTACGGTCACCCCAATCGAAAACACGCCCGCGCCGCCAACCAATACATTCCTTCCCTCGACGGCGAGCCTCACGCCCAGTTCGACAGAACCGCCGCGCCTCGCGCTGCCGACCCAAACGCCGTTTCCCGGCACACCGACGGAGACGTTCACGCCGACGCCGACCGAAGGACCCTACGAATATACGATTCAAACGGGTGACAGCCTGTATTACATCATTCAACTGTCGCCGTGGCGTTACGATAACTTTAACGTCCTCAACGAGATTTTGCGTCTGAATCCGCAGATCATCAACGTGGATCGCTTGCCACCGGCTGGCTCGGTCATCTTGATTCCTCGCCCAACGCCGACTCCGACGTCAGCAGGCTACGAGTTGACCGTTGCGGCGCGTCCGGCGGCGCTGCAAACCATCCAACCGACGGGCGAAGCAGTGGTGACTGAAGTGACTGTCCGTGAAGGTAATACGATTGTCGGCATCGCGCAAGAATACAATACGACTCTCGCTGTCTTGGATCGGCTCAATCCGGAACTTGCGTTCATTAGCTGCGATTTCAGCAATCCGAGCGGTGGACCCGATTGCAATGTGCCGTTGGTCGTCGGGCAAACTGTCAAGGTTCCCGCGCCCACGCCCACGCCCACGCTTTCCCCCACGTTTTCTGGTAGCGAGACGCCGCTCCCGACGGGGACATATGTACCGCCGCAGTTGGTTTTCCCGCCCAACGGCGTGGCATTGACAAGCGGATCGTTGCAGCTTCAATGGGTGAGTGCGGGTGTCTTACGTCCGGGCGAAGTCTACCTGATTCAGATCGAAGATCAGACAACGGGCGCGACCTTCTTAGACGTGACACGCGCCACATCCTACCCATTACCGCGTTCGCTCGTGCCAACTGACGATCAAGCGCATACGATGCGCTGGCGAGTTTCGATTGCGACAACGGACGCCAACGGCGAATACGCACTCGTCGGCGGCGAAGCCATGTGGCGGGTCTTTCAATGGCGGGGGCGCTAGATGGTTGCCTAGCCCGCGCCCAAACGTCCAAACTCGCGCGCCAACTGATCGCTGCTCATGTGAATCATCGTCGGTCGCCCATGCGGACACGTCATGGGCGATTGACAGCGTTCCAACTGACGGATGAGTTCTTGCATCTGCTCGAACGTGAGGATTTGCCCGCCTTTGATTGACGCTTGCTTGCAAATGCGGCGCACGATGATGGCTTCCATCGATTCTTGACCGGGTTTTTTACCCTGTTCCAAATCATCGAGCAATGCCCCCAGCAGCTCTACCACGTCGGTATCCGCTAACATCGCGGGGACGCTGCGCACGATGAATACGCCGGGTCCGAACGCCTCCAACCCCATTCCAAGCGCATCCAGCAAGGCGCTGTGCTGCTCGATCAAGCGTTCCTCATCTGGCGCGACTTGAACCGTCTGGGCTGCCAACATATATTGCGCCATGCGCCCTTGTTTTGCATGTTCTTCCATGAACTGCTCGTACAAGATGCGCTCGTGCGCGGCGTGCTGATCAATCAGATACATCCCTGCGGGTCCCTCAGCGATGATATAGGTGGATGCCACTTGACCGACGACGCGCAAGATCGGCAGGGTGCGCGGTTTCTGCGGCGCGCCCATGCCATGCGGAATCGCCGTCGGATCAGTGGGTGGCGTGTCGTTGGGATAGACCCCGTTCGCAGCGTCGTTCGTTTGCCGATGTTGTGGAAACTGCCCCGTGTCCTCAAGCACAATCGGCATGTTGATCTGCCCGCCGAAAGACCGATCCCGCTCCCACGACGATCCACCCCGAAATGTACGCCCCATACGCAGTGTCGGCGTTTGCGCTTGGTCGATCACTGCACGGCGGACAGCCCGTTGAAGCGCCGAAAAGATGCGATCTTGGTCACGGAAACGGACTTCGGCTTTCGTGGGATGCACATTCACATCCACATCGCTCGGCGGCATGTCGATCATCAGCACGGACACGGGATAGCGCCCACTCATCAACAGCGTGTGATACGCCTGTACCACCGCGTGCATGAGCGCGTTATCGGTGATCCAACGCCCATTGACGAACAGCGTGATGCGCGTGCGATCCGCGCGATTCAAATCTGGCGCGGACGTATAGCCGGTGACGCGGATATCGTCCGCCTGATCATCGACCGGGAGCATGTGCCGAATCTGATCTAGCCCAAGCGCGACGAAAATCACATCGATCAATTCGCCGTTCCCTGTCGTGCGGAACAGTTCACGTCCGTCCTGTTCCAACAAAAAGCGCACCTGTGGATATGCCATGGCATAGCGTGAAATAACAGAGGCGATTTGACGCTTTTCAGTCGTCTCTTTTTTCATGAACTTCAAGCGGGCGGGCGTGTTGAAGAATAAATTTTCGACGGTGAGCGTCGTTCCCGTCGGAATGCCGACGCCGCGCCGCGTGAGCAGTTTACCGCCCTCGATGCGTATCAGCGTTCCCGCTTCTTCGTCTGCCCGTCGGGTCTGAATCGTCAAATGGCTTACGGATGCGATGCTGGCGAGGGCTTCACCGCGAAAGCCAAGTGTGCGAATGTTGTACAAATCATCAGGCGATTGCAGTTTGCTGGTCGCATGGCGCGCAAATGCCAATTCGACTTCGGCGGATGCGATGCCGGTTCCATTATCGATAATTTGAATCCGCTTGCCGCCGTCGCCATCAATGCTCGCCGAAATGGTTGTCGCACCTGCATCAATCGCGTTCTCGATTAATTCTTTGACGACTGACGATGGACGTTCCACGACTTCGCCCGCTGCGATCTGGGCGACGACTTGCTCATCCAAAATGTGAATTGTCATGCTTTTTGCCTGATCAACCAGCGATGCTATCGTGGTGCGATTAAATTGGCGTCGGAGAGCGGAATACGCAGGTAGAAGGTACTCCCCTGCCCTTCTATACTCTCGACCCACGCGCTGCCATTGTGGCGCTGCGCGACGCTGCGCACGATGAATAAACCTAATCCGCTGCCCTTGACCTTACGCTGATGTTCTTTGCGCATCAAGCGCACATGGCGCTGAAAGAGCAACTTCTGATCCTCAGCGTTGATGCCATAACCTGTATCATGGACAGCGATCACCAGCGCCCGATCCTCGATAGTGACGCGCACGCGAATCTCGCCCCCGTTGGGCGTATATTTGATCGCATTGTCGATCAAATTGGTCACAGCACGCTCTAACATCAACCCATCAGCGTTGACAATCGGCAGCGGCTCGATGATATCGACGGTCAGTTTCAGTTCTTGCTTCTCGGCGGGAACGAGATAATTCTGCGCGACGCGCTCGACCAACGCGCCCATGTCGCACGCAGTGCGCGCCATCTCATAGAAACCAGTTTCAGGATCGAAACGTCCAGCATCTTGAATATTTTCGACCAGTGCCGCCATCTGGGTGATGCCAGACAAGATTTTCTCGACATAGTGAGTCTGGCGTTCATTCAATGGACCCGCCGCACCTAACATCCCTGCAAAACCTTGGATCGATGTGAGCGGAGAACGCAGATCGTGCGAAACAACCCGGACGAACTCGTTTTGATTGCGGCTCATCTTGCTGATTTGCGTCATATCACGCATCAGAATGATCCATCCCATCTCAAACGAAATCAAGCGGGGCTGATAGGTCTGTCCGTTTGTCGCTTGCCATGGGGTTCCAAGTCGACTCGCGTTCATGATTTGTTCTAAAGTGCCGTCGTCGAGTGGCTGTTCCAACGCTGATATAGCGGGCATGTTCATCGAGACGAGCTGACTGCCTAAATCTACAACGAGAATCGGCTCGGTAAACCCTTGAACAATCGCCTGTGCGAGTGGATCGCTAAGTGATGAAATGAGATCGAGCGGCATGAGTGTATCTACGCCCCATGAGTTTGATTGCCATTATACTCGACTTTGACGAAAGTACTGCTGATTGTGAACATCCGTTTCGCTTCATTCCTGACCGATTGGCTACCTAAGATTGCTTGCATCCCCTTTTCATCCATGTTAGACTGTACCCACTTTTTCCGCTTATTCGCACAATGGCTGTAATGACATGGCTGAAAAAATTCTGGTCGTTGATGACGATATTGACAGTCTCAAGCTCATTGGCTTGATGCTTCAACGCAATGGGTACGAAGTCATTGCTGCTAATCAAGGCGCGCAAGCACTGGCGAAAGCCGCATCGGATCGCCCCGACTTGATTATCCTTGATGTGATGATGCCTGATATGAATGGCTACGAGGTTTGCCGTCGGCTGCGCAAGAGCAACGACACCAAAGGCATCCCGATCATCATGTTTACGGCTAAGACCCTGATCGATGATAAGGTGGCGGGTTTCGAGGCAGGTGCAGACGATTATTTGACCAAACCGACTCATCCGGCGGAATTGGCATCGCGGGTTCGCGCCATTTTGCAGCGTAACACGTCGGCGCGCCCCGTTACCTTGACCAAAGGGACGACGCTCGGCGTCATGGGCGTCAAAGGTGGGGTTGGCACCAGTACCGTCGCGCTCAACATCGCGGCGTCGCGCATGATGGCAGGCGACAACCCCATCATCGCTGATTTCCGTTATGGACAAGGCAGCATCTCGCTTGCGCTTGGCGTCGCTCGGACACAAGGCATGTTTAATACGCTTTCAAAATCGGTTGACGAGATTCGTCCTCGTTCGATTGAAGCCGAATTGGTCGTCCATCAATCCGGGTTGCGCGGCTTGCTCTCGTCTGTCCGCGCGAAAGAGGCATATTTCAGCCCCGCGCCCGAAGCCGAGACTGCGCTCATCCGCGTTCTACGTACCATGAGCCGTCCTGCCGTGTTCGATCTCGGTGGCGGCTTGACGCCGACGGTGACGCGACTCCAAAAAGAAATGGATCAACTGGTGGTCGTGATCGATCCGCTCCCGCTCACTTTGAGCATGGCGCGCGAGATTCTGAACGAAATTGACAGCGGACGTGGGGAAACTGCGAAAGCGCAGGTCGTGGTCGTCAATCGCGCTGCCAGCAGTTCGCTCCCTTCTTGGCAGGAAGTCGAGCAGATTCTTGGGCGTGAAATTCGCGCGACGATCTCACTTGCTTCAGAATTGGTATCACACGCCCTGCAAGCGAATACCCCTGTCGTGCTGCATCAACCGACGGCAATTGCTTCGAGTCAGTTGATCAAACTGGCAGAGGAATTAAGCGTTCGGGCGCGCTCGTTACCCGCTCCAGAAGCATCTTAAGTCATATCAATGTTGGCGGCAGCACGCAAACCGTTATCCCGGAGAGACCTATGACCCAAACAGCCCCTCCGACAACCAACGCTGCAAAGCAGTTGGTAGCACGTTACGAGCGGATCATCGAAATCAGTCAGCAGCTTGCATCGACGCTCGATCACATTTCGCTGTTGCAACGCATCGTCGCAGCGGCGATGGAGTTGACTGACAGTGAGACCGCATCGATCCTACTGCTTGATCCGGCGACCGGCGAACTTCGATTTGAGATGGCACCCAACATCGACTCTGCGCACGTCGATACGCTGGTCGTCCCCATGAACAGCAGTATCGCCGGTTGGGTCGTGACGCACGGTGAACCGCGCGTCATTCAAGATGTCTCGAAAGAGCCGTCATTCTTCCCAAATGTCGATGAGCAGATCAACTTTCGCACCCGCAATATGCTCGCTGTACCGATGCGCACGCATAATAAGGTGATCGGCGCGTTGGAAGCACTCAACAAGCGCGACGGCGAACTCTACAATGGCGAAGATGTGAAAATCCTCACGACGTTGGCGATCCAAGCCGCTATCGCCATCGAGAACTCGCGCTTGTTTCAACAGAGCGATTTCATGGCGGAAATGGTGCATGAACTGCGCACGCCCTTGATGGCGCTCAAAACCAGTACATCGCTGCTGCTTCGCCCCGATCTGCCGAAAGATAAAGTCGGCGATCTGGTCGTGACCATGCAGGGCGAAACTGAGCGTCTCATCCGCCTCACAAGCGACTTCCTCGATCTGGCGCGTCTAGAGTCAGGGCGTGCAAAGCTCGAAGTCACTACCTTCGATATCTTACGCCTTGTCAACGAGTGCATTGATATTGTGGCACAGCAGGCGACCGCACGTGGAGTCACAGTTTCGACACCCGACGAGGCATTGCGCGTTACCGCAGATCGCGGAAAAATCAAGCAGGTCATGCTCAATTTGCTGACCAACGCCATCAAGTACAACCGCGAAGGCGGGCAAATTGCGGTCAACACATATCGCAGTTTGCGTCATGACGAGCCGTTTGTCGAAATTGCCGTTGCAGACACAGGCTATGGCATCTCGAAAGAGAACCAAAAGAGCTTGTTTCAAAAGTTCTTCCGCGTTGCCAGCACTGCAAATCAAGCTGTTGGAACCGGATTGGGTCTGGCAATCGCCAAGCGCATCATCGAGAGTCACAATGGCATCATCTGGATCGACAGCGAAGAAGGCAAAGGTTCAACCTTCTTTCTTACGCTCCCGATGATGGTCGATTAAACGTCCAACAACACCTTGAGGACGCCCCTATCACCTGCATGGACGAAGGCGCGTTCAGCGTCGTCTAAACGGTAGCGCGCTTCGATCAACGACTCGACATCGATCAATCCCGCCGCCAATGCGCGTAGTGCCGCGTCGAAGGGCCCGCAGCGGCTGCCAATGATGCGCAGTTCATCAACGGCGATGCGCGTCAAATTGGCTTGTGGGACGCCATGATACGTACTTTTCAAGATGATGGTTCCCCGCGCCTGTACTAAATCGAGTGCATCCGCGAAGCCCTCCGCCGTTCCAGTGCAATCCACGACAATATCCGCTTGATTGCGTGGCAGATCATCTTTGGCGAACGCGGGAATGTGCCATTTTGAGAGCAGCGCCGCTTGTTTTTCACGCCGTGCCACGCCAACCACGTCCGCGCCCGTCAACTTGAGGACTTGCGCACATAACATCCCCAGCTTACCAACTCCAAGGATAATGATTCGGTCGCGTGGCGAAATGTGCTGCGCCTCCAAGATTTGGAAAGCAGCCGCCAACGGTTCGACGAACACGGCTTGATCATCGCTCACATTGTCAGGAACACGATACAGATTGCGCGCTGTCAGTGCCATCGTCTCCGCGAATGCGCCTTGATGTCCAGCGATGCCCATGACAGTACGATTTCGGCATTGACTTGGTATGCCGCGCTGGCAGAAATCGCAGGTGCCGTCTGCGATGTTGATTTCGCCAACGACACGCTGCCCTATCCACGCTGGATCACCGTCGATCACTTCAGCGACGAACTCGTGTCCGAGGACGCCACTGAAGTTTAAGTACCCACCGACTAATTCCAAATCCGTGTTGCAAACACCCGCGCGCCGAATTTTCAACAACGCCTGATCGCCCATCGCTATCGGATTAGGATAATCGCTGCGAACGTGCAGCGTTCCATCGAATACAACAGCGCGCATGGGTTTATGCCTCTACGGCTTGAATAGTCGGTTTGCGGCTGCTGAAGAATGGGATTTCACCTTTTTGCAGCGAGACCAACAGCGGCACCGCAATAAAGATCGATGAATAGGTTCCTGTCAGCAAGCCGACGAACAAAATAGCGATGAACTGCTTGATCGAGTCGCCGCCGAACAACAGAATGGCGATCATGATGAAAAAGGCGTTCAACTGTGTCGCCAGCGAGCGATGGATCGTCTCCAAGATGCTTCGGTTGACGATGGTTTCGTAGGGTTCGCCCAAATGTTTCGGGATATTTTCGCGGATACGGTCGAACACGACAATCGTATCTTGAATGGAGAAACCGACGACAGTCAGCAGCGCGGTCAAGAACAGCGCGTCCACTTCCCAGCCTAACAACAGTCCCATCAGCGACATAATCCCACTCACGACCAATACATCGTGCAGCATGGCTACAATCGCGCACAAGCCATATTGCAGCGCGTTCGGCACTTCCCGGAACGCGAGTAGGATGAATCCGGTGACGACCGTTGCCGCGATGATGACCGCGACGAAGGCAGCCTGTGCGACTTCTTGCCCGACGGTCGGCGACACCTGTTCAATGCGAACGCTGTCGCGGTCGAGCGGTGCAATTTGTTCCAAGCCTTCGAGAATAGCGCCTTGCGTTTCCGTATCTTGGAACGCAGCCCGCACTGACCAACGGTTTGCGTCTGCGCTCCCAAGCCGCTGGATGCTCAGATCGTCGTTGGCGTTCGCTTCAAATACATCGCGGATGTTCGCTTCGGTTGCGCCGCTCGTCGTGAATTGCAATTCATAGATACTGCCGCCAACGAAATCGTTGCTCAACCGGAACAGCGCACCTGTTGTCACGACCGAGTAGATCATGATGGCGATGCCTGGCACGATGATGAGCGACGACAACAGATAGAACCATCGTCGTTTTTGAACAAGACTGAACATTGCTTATGCTCCCAACAGCCATGCGCGCCGTTCGATGGGCTGGCGCAGTACCACGACGAGGATTTGCAAGAACGTGCGCGTAACGACGACGGCAGTAAAGAGATTGACCAATAAGCCAATCACGAGCGTAACCGCGAACCCTGCAACGATACTCGCGCCCGGTGTCTGTCCGAAGAAGAACAGAATGGCGCAGATGATGATGGTCGAGAAGTTCGAATCGCGGATCGACTGCCATGCTCGATTGAAACCCGCTTCGAGTGCTTCTTCAATCGGTTTGTTGGCGCGAATTTCTTCTTTGATGCGTTCAAAGATGAGGATATTGCCATCGACCGCCGTCCCAATCGAGATCAGAAAGCCCGTGATTGCGGGCAATGTTAGCGTGATTGGAATCAACTTGAACAGTGCGACGTTGATCAAAATGAACACCATCAATGCGAATGTCGCCGCCAAGCCCGGCACGCGATAGTAGATCAACATGAACATAAACACGATGATGACGCCAATCACACCTGCGCGAATACTTAGGTTCACTGATTCCTGTCCAAGCGTCGCGCCGACGGTTTCCGCACTTTCGACGCGCAGCGGGATCGGCAGTGCGCCCGAACGAAGTTGCAGCGCCAATTGTTTCGCTTCATCTTCGGTAAATCTGCCTTCGATCACCCCCCCCGTATCCAATTGCGCTTGAATCACGGGCGCGGATACGACTTGTCCATCCAACACAATCGCCATCGGCTGGCGGATGTTGGCAGCGGTATATGGTCCAAAGATCGAAGCGCCGTCATTCGTCAGTTCAAATTGGATCAGCCACTGTCCTTGATTGTATTCTGCCGCTGCTGCTTGTAGTCCTGCCCCGGTCATGACAGTTTCAAATGGAAGATTGGTCAGCGGATTGACCAACAGCGTCCCATCGTTCGTTTCGCCGCGTTGGTTTTGGATCATCACTTGCTGCGTCGTCAGAATCCGCGCATTGATGAAATCTTGGGCTTGTCCACTTAAGCCTGAGAAGTTCACAAACTCGAGCAGTGCTGTTTGTTGTATTGTCTCGACCGCTACTTGTGGATCGCGCACGCCGGGCAATTCAACGAGAATGCGATTATTCCCCTGCACCTGCACAGTTGGCTCGGTCACGCCGAGTGCATTAACGCGCTTTCCAACATTGTTGGCAGTTTGTCGCAAATCTTCGGCGGTGAAAGAACCAGGTGGAAGTTCTGCCTGTAGCAAGACGCGCAGCCCGCCGACAAGATCGAGTCCTTGGCTCAGTTGCACATTGAGATTAATCTCGGTTGTACCGTCGCCGTCCGAATCGATATGGATACCTTCTGTAGTGGGCAAACTCACCCAAATGCAAAACACAGTGATGATGGTAATGAAGATCAGTGAACGAATTGATTTTTCCATTGTTGTTTAGGCGGATTTCGCCTCTGTCCCTTCTTTCAAGCCCATTCGCGCACTTTTGGCAACTTCCTCAGGGTCATACGGTCGGATCAATGATGCGGAGACCACGCGCACGACCACACCGTTCGCAATTTCGACCTGCGCAATGCCATTTTCGCTATCGATTTCGATCACGCGCCCGATAATTCCCCCGAACGTGATCATCTCGTCACCTATCTTGAGCGTGCGTACATACTTCTGCTGCTTCTGAAAATCGCGCTGACGCGGAAAGATGACCAATGACCAGTATGCACCCAATCCCAAGATCAATACGAGACCGAGTAATACGAATTCTTCCATCGAACCTTTTGCTCACTCTCAAAATCCGTGTCATTATAAGCCTCTCTACGGCGGTAAACAATCGGGCAACGTGCTTGATCATCTACGTCTTCGCCCGTACAATAGCGCACGCTGCTTCGTCCGCGTGAAAGGACATGACAATGTTCAAACGAAACATGCTGGTTGGCGCTGCGGTTGCTCTGCTCATCGCCACGTTTACATCGGTCACCGATGTAAACGCGGGCGACCAGGTGCTGTCCATCAATTCGGGTAATACCAGTAGTTCATGGTTTATTTCTGGCGAAGCCTCGCTGGTTATGAATGGATTTGATCTCAACGGCTTGGGAGTGACCTTGCCGACAGTCATCGACCGCGTGAGCATCAGCGTCGAGACGGCGGTGCCGAATACGCCGATTGACTTAGTGATTTACGAGGACAGCAACGGCGGCTCGCCCGCCGATGCTCGGTTAGTGTCGCGTACCCAAGTAACTATCAATCAAGCGGGTGTGTTCACGGCGACGCTTCCTGCGCCCGTGTCAATCACGCAGCCCGCCTTATGGATCGGTTTCTATCTGCCCGTCGATTTTCGCTTTTTGGCGGATCAATCTGGCTCGTCGGTTCTGACCTATTGGGCGTGGACGCCGAACGCACGCTTTGACTTGAACAATCTATCATCTGCGGCAGTGTTGGGTGCGGCAGATGGCAGCGCGCCTGTGAACATCAACATGGGCGGACGCGCCCGCATCACCGCTGAGCTTGTTACAGGCGGAACATCCACGACGGTTTCGACTGGGCAAGTAAACGCTGGAACCATCACGGGCGATGCCAGCGCCCTTCAACCGCATTTCAACTGCACCAATATCTTTTACGATACGGCAGATGAGCGCATCACCTACCAAGATATCATCAACGTTCATTGCAATCAGGTGTTGACCTATCAAGCGCCGCCTGCACCTTCTGGATATACCCAACGGGGCGTGTTGTACGATATTTACTTCTTCAAATCAGGGGGGATTGTGACGTGGAGCCGTATCAGTTACGCGGTTACGCATTGTATTCGTCCCGAACCCGCTGATCTCGACCGCGCTGTGATTGGTTTGGCGTATGGTCAGCCGCGCCAATGGCGTATCCTGCCAACGGTGCGCTTCAATGATTTGGTCTGCGCGGAAGTGCAGCACGGTGGCAATCTCGCTTACTTTCTAAGCTTCTAAAGGCGTCTGATGCGTATCGAAACCAACGTTCGGCTGGCGCGCCGTAATCGCCAGATCGCGCAGTATTTATTTTTCGCCAGCTTCGGCTTGTTAATCATCGGTTTGCTGATCTCGAATGTCCCCTTGGCGAATCCCCAAGATCAGACATTGGCGCTCCTGCTCCCGGCGATTGTCCTTCCGCTGGCATTTATATCGACAATGGTTTCGGTACGCATGACCAATTTGTGGGTGCGCACCCCGCGCCCAGAAGACGCTATCCGCGAAGGCTTAAAGGGGATCAGCAATAAGAGTGTACTGTACAACTACTGTGCATTTCCCGCACGCCATATTCTGATTACCCCGACGGGCATGTACGCGATGGTGACGCGCTTTCAGGATGGACGCTATACGGTTGAGGGCGACAAGTGGACAACCCATCGCAGTACCTTGAGTCGTATCTTTAGCCTCTTACGCTTTGACGGTATCGGCAACCCAAACCAAGATGCGAATAAAGCAGCAGCGCAAGTTCAGGCATTGGTTGATCAGGTTGCCTCTGGCATAAGGGTACAGCCTCTGATTGTATTTGTTGATCCGCGCGCGCAAATCAATGCGCTTAATCCTGCTGTACCTGTGTTGTATCCCGATCTAAAACGTGAACCTAGTCTGAAAACCTATCTCCGTGATGCCTTGAAACATCCGCAGCCGTCATTGAATGTCGAGCAGATTGAAGCGTTCCAGACGTTGTTATTTCAGCGGCTATGACCTCGAAATCAATGATCAGGATGGGGATGCTGCTGCTTATCATCCTGATCGGTTTTTTTCTCCGCATTTACAATATCAATCGATTTCCACTTCGCGGTGATGAAGCCTTTACCGTTATTCATTGGATGCGCGAACCGTTTGCTCAGACGTTGGCGAATATTTCGACGGTCGATCCACAACCGCCACTGGCGTATGCGATTTATCGGCTATGGTCGCTTATTGTTGGTTCGCAAGAATGGATTGTGCGCTATCTGCCAGCGTTGTTGAATCTGATTGGTGTTCCGGTTTTGTACGTGCTTGGTAAGCGGCTTGCGGATCGTCGGATTGGGCTTGCGGCGGCGCTTCTGTGGGCGATCCATCCTTTTCAAATTTGGCACGCTCAGGATGCGCGTAACTATGGTATATGGGGCGCTCTCAGTCCATTGGCGTTATGGCTGGCACTGCGTGCCTTGGATAGTGTACGCTGGCGTGATTGGATGTTATATGTCGTGGTAGCGTTGGTTGCATGTTACGTCTACTACTTGGAGTTGTTTCCGTTAGCTGCGCTGAATGTTTATGTTTTTTGGACGTATCGACGAAATCGTCATGTTTTGTTTCGATGGATTGCGTCACAGTCTGTGATTGCTGTTGGGTTGGCATTTTGGTTTTTGCAGGGTCGCTTGCTCTATGGGAGTGGTTATGGTGGAACGGCGGGTTCATTTGAATTGTCTTTAATTTTTGCTTGGTTTATTCCCACATTGATTGTTGGGGATATGCTGCTTTTTCAAGGAATGATTTTGTTATTGTTGGTTGTCATTGGAATATGTCTTTTTGTTTGGTTTAATGTTTCGCGGAAATCTCCAATTTTGTTGCTGTTGCTTATTATACTTCCCCTACTTTTTCTTGCTATTGTGTCTCTTCGTTTGAGTGTTTTTACGCCTCGTTATGTGTTGTCAGTTTCAGTGGCGTTTGTTTTGATGCTGTCAATTCTGGTTTCGACTAAATTTCGATCTTTTCGTGGCATTCGATTATTGTTATTTTGTAGTGTAGTGATGATGTCTGTGGGAAGTCTTATTATTTATTTTGGTGTTGTTGGTAATGACTACACGAAATCTCCAGATTGGCGCGCACTTGCTGAATATCTGCGCGTTCGCACGAGACCAAATGATATCATCATACAAACTGCCGCCGACGAAGCGTTTACCTTCTATTTCGATGAATATAATGTATTAGGCGAACATCTGCGCTTGCCTGCCAACCCCTATCAATCTGCCGATGAAATCCGCGCGCTTTTGCAAGAACGCCTCAATATGAGCGCCAGTTATTGGCTCGTTGCGCTTCCCCCACCCTCTTGGGTGAATGGAGCAGTCTCACGTGAGTGGTTAAATGACTATACGCAATTTATCCGTGAAACGGATGTAAACGGCTTGCCTGCGCGCCAATACATGGCTTGGGATGTGCGCCCCGAAGAAATCGACGCAGCACCGCGCGCAATTTTCAGCGATATCGTTGCACTGTCCGGCGTGCGCCTCCATGACCCCGAAACCACCAACGAGCTGATCGTAGAGCTTGTTTGGCAGCCCTTGATGATGAGCGAACGCCCCTTAAAAGTGTTCGTGCATTTGCTGGGAGACATCAATCCCACGACCGGAACGCCACTCTGGTCGCAAGACGACCAATTTCCACAAGATGGACGCCAATCAAGCGCGGATTGGATAGTAAATGCGCCGTACCGCGATATTTATACGCTGCCTATGCGCGATTTACCCGCTGGAACCTATACGCTTGCCGTCGGTTGGTACGACCCAGCAACAAATCAGCGTCTGCCCCTTGCGGGAACAGACGCCGATTACGCTGTTATTCAGGCTGTGACACTGCCGTAGTACAATTTAGACCGCCAATTCGCTCAAGCGCGCTTGCCACTTCTCGACCAAGCGCGTGTACGCCGCCTCCGAGATTTCTCCATTCGCGAAGCGCATATCGAGTGCGTCAATCAACGCCTGTACACCGGCTTTCGTCTGTGGATTCGTCGGCGCGGCGGATGCGGATGTCCCCATTGGTGAAGGAATGGCGACTTCTGCCGCTCCACCCGCGCGATTTTGCATCATATTCATCATCATCTGCTGCATCGCCAACTGCTGCTGCGCCATCTGTTTTTGCAGTTCTGCCATGTCCGGATTCATCGTCGCGCCAATACTCTGTCCGACGCCTAACCCAAGTCCTGCCCCGACAAAGGCGCCGCCCGCGCCCTCGTTGCCAGCCGCTTTGTCTGCGATGTCCAAGCGACGAATGCGTTCATACGTCTCGAAGTCGGAGATGTAGTTACGCAGTTCCTCGAGGCTGACATTCTCCTTCGCGCTGAATGGCACGGCTTCAAACGCCTTGATACGCATCCCCAACGCTTGGAATTTCTCATTCAGCCGTACCAGCATCGCGCCTTGCAGATCGCCCATCATCTCGTTGACCGCTCCGACGCTCTGTGCACCGGACTTCATCACGAGTTCACCGATGGAACTCAGCAGCATCGTCTGGATGCGATCTCGAATATCGGACAAGCGCGTGACTGGCTTGTTGACGCCATATTGCTTAACGAACAAGCCCGGATCGTCGATGCCAATGTCGATCACGCCATGTCCAATGAGCAGCACTACACCCAAGCCACGTCCGGGCGTCTCCAAGACAATGGGCGGATTCGTACCCCACCCCACTTGCGGCATATCGCGCAGGTTGACGAAATACAGTTCCGCCGTGAACGGCGTGCGTCCGCTGGTCGCCAAGCCAATGAGACCCGACAAGATCGGCAAATTCGCCGTCGAGAGCGTATGGCGTCCCGGACGCAGCACGTCAAGCGCCTGACCCGAACGGAAAAACACCGCCGCCTGCGACTCCGAAACGATCACCTGCGATCCCATACGGAAATCACCGCTCCCCTGCTGCGGCTCTTTCCAGACCAATTCCTCGTCCGATGCGAAAGTATGATCGACAACATCAATAATGCGCGGCATGATTATTCTCCCTTATTTCATCAACTCTTGGTCGAGATTGGTCAAGACCTGTTCGCGCAGCGCATACGCCGCGCTGGCTTCAATCGTCACTGTATCGAGCGCGCTGATGGCGGCGTCGATGCCGTCTTTACTTGTGATAGCATTCTCCAGCGTATTCAGCGCCGCATCGACGCGATCTACGTATTGAATCTGCGCCGCATCGAAGTTGTAGAGTAGCTCAAGCTGAGCCTCATCAACCTTGATCGCCGAATCAAAGCCGGAATAGCCGGGCATCGCCGCCGCGACGCGGTCTCGATAGGTTTGCAGCTTCGTCTTGGCGCTGGCGGTCTCGCTCATGTATTTCATGCCGCCATCGTTCAACAGTCGCTTTTCAAGCTGTGTTAAGCGTTGAATCCGCTGCGCCAGCCCGTCCGCAATCGCATCACGGATGATACGATCCGCCGTTCGCCGCGTTGCCTTGTCCAAATAACCGCGAAAACCGGGAATGCGCGCCATCAACTGCTCGAACGATCCGCGCTGACTCACGATTTGGTCGTATAAATCGAACATGATCATCTCCTCCACGTTTCTGACTCATCATAAACGGTTTCGGTGGGCGTGTCCCCCCGAATAATCGGGACGTTTAAGACAAGAAATATTCCGTCCCGCAGAATTTGCAGACGACCACCCCTTTACCAGCCAATTGGATTTCGCCGCCGCAGTTCTTGCACTTGTCGAGCGCGCGCAAGTTCGCTGCTTCCGACGAATACAAGACGCCCTCGTTCCAATTGACGTAACCGCTGAACACTTGCAGCCCAACCAATTCATGAATCATGTTCTTCACAGCGTCCGCGCTCACGCCCAGCTCAATCGCTAAGTTCGATACCGTAACTTGTCCGCGACTCTTGACGACATCCAACAGTTGGCGCTGTTTCTGCATGACCGATTCTTGTATCGCTTCTTTGCCGCCCTGTACGAACAGATAGAAGCCGAATCCGAGCAGCAGCGCCACTGGAATAAATGCCAGCCCCGCGCCCACCAGCGCGCCACCCGTCGTCAAGCTCCCCGCACCCGCTTGCGTCGCCAACCACAGCCCCGCGATCAGCGCCACGCCGATCCCGACAACCGTCAACACAACCCCAATCAATCGATTGCTATTCATCGTTATCCTTTCCACGATCAACCGAAACCACGCGACCCGCCACCGCTGCCGCCACCCCCTCCACCGCTGAAGCCACCACCGCCGCCGCTCCAACTCCCACTGCTGGACGACTGTGGGACGCTGGTGAACGCGCTCGACGCTGAGTTGAGCATCGTCGTCAAACCCGTGGATAGCGATGCTAATCCCTGTGACAGCCCGCCGGAGAGATCATTCAACCCTGACCCGCTCCCGCCCGCGCGCGCCAAATCACCGGGCAAGCCGTCGCCCCCCATTGTATATGGACGGTACGGCGTGCCAGGCGTATAACGTCGATAGGGACCACCCATGTAAATCGGCGAATACCATGACGGCATCGCCACCGTCTCAAGCCGCCGAAAGCGCTTTATCCACAGTCGATCCAACCCAAACGCAATAGCATAGGGCAGATACGCCTCGAAGCGCGCCGCGGCTTCTTCAACCGATGTATATTTCTCAAGGTTGCGCAGATATTCGCGGAAGGCATTCCATTTTGCCGCCTCCAACGCCCCCACATCGGTCTTGGCGGGCATCGCGTTCGCCACGAGGATGATCGCGCTGCCCGCCATCAACAGCGCAATGGGAAGCGCAAAGATCGCGCTGACGGTATTGGCGAGCGTTCCAACGATGAAGAAGCCGACCACGCCCACAATGAACAGCCCAATTCCGCCGAATCCCCACCGATTGCGCGTCTCGTTCGGGCTGACCGCGAACAAATTTTCCTTGACCAATTCCTTGTACAAGTCATTCTGCAACAGCGGCACGACCGTGTAGAATTTGTTATGGAGCGATGTCAGCGTGCGTTCGAGTTGTTTCCCGCTGAAAATGCCATCGATCAGACGCCGCTCGTATTCGCGCAGATCATCAACCGCTTTGTCCGTGCGCTTGAATGTGAATTCGCTGTTTTGGATCAGCCCAAACGCCAATTCGTCTTTATCTTCTTCGATCACGATATAGCCGTGCCGTGCTAAATCGATCAGCGTAGCGAGAATATCGCGCATCTCGGCGCGTTCGTCCAACAGCGCGCCAACCAAGCCCGCCGGGAGTGTCGATGGCGGCTCTGCCAGATATTCTGGCACAGGACCCACATTCGGATCGCGTCCGCGCGTCCGCCAGCGCACAAAAATCAACACTGGCACACCGCCGCCGATGAGCAGCGATATCCCGCATAGCAATACATTGAGGATCGGCGCGACCGTCTCTTGGAACGCGCGCGACGCATCGAAATCCCCTTGCCAAGCTGCCTGACGCGCATTGGGTGTATGGGGATACCGCGCGCGCACACTGAATAACTCGTTTTCACCGACGCCATTCACTGCTTGCGCAATCACCAGCGTCCCGCTGACCTCGACCGACCCGCGCGCGCCATAGGTCTCAATCGAATCGACGCCCTGACGCGGCGCAAGACCGGTTGGGAGTTGGATTGTCACCGTCGCGTCGCGGATTGGGAAGCCGAAATGTTCTTCTGGCACCGCATCCCACCACAACTGATCGCCGCCCGCATAGACGCGCAGCGCACCGATCACGGTGTATTCGATTTGAATATCGAGCGTTGCATCGCTGATCGGCTGCGGGAAATAATAGGTGATGCTGTATTCACTTGCCTGACGCTGGAAACAAAATGTGCCGCGAATCTCACCATTGCAGCCCGGATCAAGCTGCACCCCGCCGACGGTGATACGGGGCGACGTGATGGACTCCAAGCGTGCCGCCGGCAGTACGACCGAGCCGAACCGAAACGCGCCTGAGAACGCGATGCGATAATCTTCTGTCACATCGAATTGATTGGCGACGGGATCGACATTCTCGATGCGCACATCCCACTGCTCCCATACCAGCGAGCGATCTTGCGCTTGAACCCCACTTACTGCAAATACACATAACGTCAATACGAGCATGGACACTGCTGATTTTCGCACGTCCCCCGCTCCTCTCTGAAATAGATCGCTCTGTTATAAAATGTTCTGGCGGAGATCGCCACATTGAGTTTGATCGGCTATAGACCGTCGCGCTGCGCGCCGTCCTTATACTCGGACGACGTTCGCGCACGCGGCGTTCCATCGTTGAGAGAATCATCGTTCATTGGTGAGCGCAAGCGCGCGAAGAAGGGGCGCGGATCAAAGTGCATCGGAATCTGATACGTGGTCGTCAAAAGTTCCACGCGGCGTATACGGCTGAGTTTGAAGGCGCGCACCCGCTCGGCAGCAGTATCATAACCTATGACATAGATTGACCCCGATGCACGAGGCTCAATGAAATAGATCAGCGTTTCCGTCAGCCGAATTTTCGTCCTATCGCGTGAGGCATACCACACGTTCACCCGACGATGTTCCGCCCATGCGCGCGTCAGACAATCAAAAATCGCATTCGCACGATCTCGCCGCGCGTCAATCGTCTTTTCCAGATAGCCTGCATGAACGGCAATCGATTCGGGAACGACTTGACTCAACTGGGCGATGGCAGCGGTCAACGATGAGGTATGCACATGCGCATAATTCGACAGCGCGGACGCCGCCACCAACAACGCCAGCGCCTCGTCACAGCTTAAGCGCAGCGGCGCGCGATAGGCTTCGCGGTCGATGAAGAAGCGACCATCACCTTGTTCGATGGGGACGCCTAATTCGTTGAGCAGCGCCAAATCGCGGTAGACCGTGCGCCGATCCACATCACAGGCAGCCGCCAACTCGACTGCGCGCAATCCGGTCGAACTGCGCGCCAACATCTGTTCAATGATGAGCAATCGCTCTGAGCGACTGGTGTGACGAATTGCCACGCCCGTATCTCCCCCGCTGTCGATATGGGCAGTATAACAGCGAATGAAAAAACACGCCGACACCCCGCCACTACCCGCCGAAGCGTGCCTGAAACACCACAATGTACAACGGAATCAAGCACATGACGGCGAACAATGCCAGAATACCTAACCCCACTGTGACGAGATCGAGCGCGGGCGGCGCTTCGGGACGCGGTTGGTAAGGTTGCGAATACTGCGAGTAATAAGGGTTGGTATTCCCGCTTACACCGCTCGCTGGCTGCTGAAACGTCGGCGTGGGATAGGTCGGCTGCGGATAGTTGGGCGCGTTCGGCGCAAGATCGTACCGCTGCGTCGGCGGCTGATCGCTGGGTTTGAACGTCGGCGGCATCGGGTAACTCGCGCCCGGCGGAACCCCCGATGAAGTGGGTGAAACGGGTGATGGTGACGAGTACGACGTTCCCGGCACAGCGTAGGGCGTGCCGCCAAGCGTCGAAGGCGGCGGCGTCCCCGTCGTCGAGGGGGGCATCGATCCGGTATTTCCCGATGAGCTTGGCGCAACTGACGGCGCGTTGCGCGTCGTTGGCATGACCGGTGAGACCGGCGGTCGTGGCTGAATCGCGGGACCCGACGTGTTCTCAAAGCCACGCTCTTTGAACGAACGCAAGATTTGCCCAACTTGATCCGCCATGCGATAGCGTGCGCTCGGCTCTTTGCTCATCATCTTGTAGACAAGGGTCGCCAGCGCTTTGGGTACATTCGGGTTGATATCCGTCACCATTGGCACCGTATCGCGGATATGCGCTAATGCCAATTCCTGCTGATTCGACCCTGTATACGGCAGTCGCCCTGTCAGCATTTCGAACAACACGATCCCAATCGAATACACATCCGAACTCGTCGTTGGGCGTTCGCCGCGTGCTTGTTCAGGGGCAAAATAATGCGGGCTGCCCCATACCACCGACACTTTTTCGCCCGACTGTGCATTCGTCAACGCTTGCGCGATGCCGAAATCGGTCACTTTGACCAGTTCATCCTGATTGACAAGGATGTTTTGCGGCTTGATATCGGCGTGTACCCATCCGGCGCGGTGTGCCAACCCGATTCCGTCGCAGATTTGCACCGCCAGATTCAGCACCCGATTCAGCGAAAGAACGCCCTCTGCCTTGATAATTTTCTTCAGGTCTTGCCCTTCCACGAATTCCATGATGATGTAATACGTAGGTCCGTCGTTGCCGAAATCGTGGATAGTGACGATGTTAGGGTGCGTGAAATTGGCGACGCTGCGCGCTTCTTGCCGAAAGCGTGCCAAGAACGCTGGATCGTTGGTCAGCGTCGGGCGCAGAATCTTCACAGCGACTATCCGCCCTAACGATAAATCTTGCGCCTTGTAAATGACCGCCATGCCGCCTGACCCCTGCTGCTGCATGAGACGATAGCGCCCGTTCAACACCACATCGTTATTGCTCATCGTTCTAAAATTCCTCTCACCGTTGGTTAGGGGCGCGTCAGCGGATCGTACAGATAGCGATATTCTAACAGAGCGCCACGATCCGTCATACTTGCGATGTAATCCGCCACCACGCGATGCAGCGTGCGTGTGAGCAGCATCGATTGACATTCATCCGGTAACTGACGCGGCTCTTTGATCAGCGTGTTGAAAATCTGATCGATGAACCATTCCGCGCGCATCTTCATTCGCACGATCCGGAAGCTGTAATACATCTGATCGTACAGATAGCGTTTGAGCGCCGCCCCCATCGCGCCAACTTCCGCGCTGTAGCCAACAATATCATACGGCGCACATTGAATATCAAGCGGCGTCTGGGGATTGATTGCGTCCAAGTGAATTTGCGTTGCCGTCAGCACATCATCGACCATCAAGCCGACCAGTTCGCGGATGAACACATGCCGCGTGACTTCATCGAGATGATGACCGCGCCAGTTCAGGCGGTCGCACAAAACGCGCCACAATTCCAGTTCGCGCAGCCCATCCGGCTTCAAGATGCCAGCGCGCAGTCCATCGTCTAAATCGTGCGCATTGTACGCCAGTTCGTCAGCAGTATCCGCGATTTGTGCCTCTAGGGTGCCGCGTTGTGTCGGATCGAAACCTGTAATCGTGGTCAAGTCATAACTGGTCTCGTGTTTCGCCAACCCTTCGAGCGTCTCCCAGGTCAGATTTAAGCCGGGAAAATCAGGATAGCGCGTTTCCAACGCCGTCACGACGCGGTAACTCTGATGATTGTGATTGAAGCCGCCATGATCGCGCATCAGCTTGTCGAGCGCATCCTCGCCCGCGTGTCCAAAGGGTGGATGCCCTAAATCGTGCGCTAAACAGATCGTCTCGGTCAAATCTTGATTTGCGCCGAGCGCGCGCGCCAGTGTCCGCCCGATCTGCGCCACTTCGAGCGTGTGGGTCAAGCGTGTGCGGTAATAATCGCCCGTGTCATTGACGAACACCTGCGTTTTGTATTCCAATTGGCGAAACGCCGCTGCATGGATGATCCGGTCGCGGTCACGCTGGAACGCCGTTCGATAGCGTGGCTCGGCTTCTGGATACGGTCGCCCGCGACTCGTACTGCTCTGCACGCCGTAGGGCGCAAGCGTTTGCGCCTCCATCGCTTCGAGTTTCGCTCGGTCAAAATACATGGGACGATCCTTGTCTCGAACTTCGATTGTAGTGCAGTTTATGCATTTGCACTCGATCACTAGGAAATGGCGTTTGTAAAGCGTTATAATGGATCATGAAGTTGTATTGTTGGAGCATTGGGGTTATGGATGTCAATCAAGCAGCCCGCATGATCGAATGGCTGGACGAAGAACGACGGCGCGATAAGCAGACCATTGCGACCCTACAGGAACGGCTTGCCCAACAGCAAGACCTGATCGATACCCTAGCCAAGCGCATGAACAGCGTCGAATCGGATCAGTCCGTCACGCGCGCACAGTCGCTCCCCGCTGGGCGCGACACCGAGATGATGGAGCAACTGCGCAAAGAAATGCACCAACTCATCGAAAGCACCGAGGCAAAGCGCCTCACCGCCGAGCGCGAGACCGAGCGCCGAATGGAAATCGCGCGTGAGACCATGATGCGACCGGTCCGCGATATGGTCGAAAAATTGACAAACTTAGAACGGCGCACGACCGAACTACCCGCCATCAGCGTCGAAAAAGACCGTTTGGGCGCGTCGTTATCGTCCATTCAACAGCGCGTCGATGATTTGTATAAACGCTTAGAAGAACCAGATCGCCGCCTCGCCTTTTTGGAAGAACAACGCCGTACCGATGCAAAACGCATTGGCGAAGCCGAGTCCGAACTGCCCGAAATCCGCAAAATCCTCGACGGTGTGAAGCCAAAATTGACCTTGCTCGAAGATTTGGCGCTGCGCAGCGAACGCCGGATTCAAGAATTGCAAAACGGTGACCGCGACCGCCGCGAACAGATTCAACAGTTCATCGATCAACAAACCCTGCTCGTCCAACAGCGTGACGCCCAAGTAACCGACTTGATCAAACGCTTTGGCGAGCAAGACAGCCAAATTCAGCGCAATATCGAGCGGTTCGAGACGTGGGCAGAAGCCTACCGCGAGATGAAACGCATTGTGGACGACTTTGAGCGCATCGGTGAACGCATCGAGCGGCGCACGAACGAAGTGGCAGAGATGCAGCGCCTTAGCGAAGAACGCTTCCGCACGGAATGGAACGATTGGCGCTCGGACGATCAAAAACGCTGGAAACAGTTCACATTATCGAGCGATGAAGTTTGGCGACAGCATGACAAAGAATTTGAACGCTACGTGCATCAAATCACCGACATGCAGACGCAGTTCCCGCCGCTGCAAGACTCGATCAATCGCATGTGGGCAATGGAACGGGAACGCGCGCAAATCTACCGCGAACGCTATCAAACCCTGCTCATGACCTATGACACCAACCCGATTCCCCTATCGTCATCGAATAGTCCAAGTTCGCGCAATGGCGGCAATGGCAACGGCGGCAGCGGGACGTGAACAGGCGCGTCCCGCCCGCTCGAACATGAAGCAGTAAATGAACGTCGCTACGTGATCAAAAGTTCCGACGCGGGTTCATCGCGTTCTACACGGCGAATATGTGCGCCGAGCGCGGTCAGCTTTTCTTCGACGCGCTCATATCCTTTGTCGATTTGATCGATATTTGAGATGCGCGTTTCGCCGCGCGCGCTCAATGCTGCCAACAGCAGCGCCATGCCCGCACGAATATCGGGGCTGGAGATATACGCCGCGCTTTTGATTGGAGTCGGTCCCTGCACAAGGACACGATGTGGATCGCATAGCGTAATCCGCGCCCCCATGCGCATCAGTTTGTCCGTGAAGAAGAAGCGGCTTTCGTACATCCAATCGTGGAACAAGACCGCACCCACGCTCTGCGTCGCAATCACCAGCGCGATGCTCATCAAATCGGGCGGAAAGCCCGGATAGGGCTGTGCCTTGATAATTGGGATGCGATTGCCCAAATCGGGAACAATCGTCAGGGATTGATTCGCCGGGACGAACACATCTGCGCCACGCACTTCCAATCGCACACCCAACCGCTCGAACACGAGCGCGATCATGTCGAGATAGCCCGGATCGGCGTCGCGGATCAGAATTTCGCCGCCCGTAACCACCGCCGCGCCGATATAACTCCCGACTTCCATGTAATCCGCACCAACCCGCGCTTCGCAGCCAGACAAGCGCACCACGCCCGTGATCGTCAGCCGATTTGATCCCAAGCCTTCGATTTGCGCACCCATGCTGTTGAGCATCCGACACAAATCTTGAATGTGCGGCTCGCTGGCGGCGTTGCGAATGATCGTCGTGCCGCGCGCCAAGACCGCCGCCATGATCGCGTTTTCCGTCGCGGTCACGCTCGCTTCAACCAGCAAAATATCCGCGCCCGTCAGCGTTTCAGCGCGCATGTGAAAGCCGAAACCGGGTTCGTAGTCGATTTGCGCGCCGAGTTTGCGCAGCGCGTAAACGTGCATATCCAATCGACGTTCGCCAATCGCGTCGCCGCCCGGCGAAGGCAGATGAACTTCGCCCGCGCGTCCCAGCAAGGGTCCCGCGATCACGATGCTGGAACGCAATTTCGTCGCCAGTTTCAGATCAATCTGCGTGGACGTGATCGTTTTGGCGTGGACGAGCAAGGTTCGCGGCGCAATCCACATCACCGCCGCACCCAGACCGCGCATGATTTCGATTTGCGTGCGCGCGTCGCCAATATCCGGCATATTGTGCAGCGTAACCGGCTCATCCGTCAGCAAGCACGCCGCCAGCATCTTTAGCGCCGCGTTCTTGTTGCCGCTGGCGGTCAATTCGCCACGCAGCGGGTTGCCGCCTTCGATGATGAATTCTTGCATCGCCCTACCCGATCTTCAACGTGATGACAGCCCCAAGTTTCAGCGCCAACTGCGCTGCCGCACTGCCTTCGCGCACAGCGATTTCCAAAAAACCGCTGCTGCCCAACAGCGCGAGCGCGTCATTCGGTTCAACCTCTGCATATGTTTTCCGAATGCCCACCAATTCACTGCCGGTCGTTTCGATCCGCGCCAACGTCGGATCGAAATCCGCGCGCACGTCCCCGAAGGGCGACCGCAGCGCCAAACGTTCGCCTTGCCATGTCAGCCAACCAATGCCAGTGGTGATATTGCCGAAATGATCGATGCCGATGACCTCTGAATGCAGCGTCGTCGCGCCCTCGCGCTCCAAACGTGGCGACGGGAGCAGTGTCGGTTCTATCGCTTTCGCGCCGAGCGCGGTCACGGGGACGCCACACGCCAGATGCGCCGCAGCAGGTGCGAAAATATCACGTCCATGAAACGTCTGGCTCACGCGCGGCAGCCGATACGCTGAATTGGTCAGTTCGACCGCCTGTCCGCCGCCGCCATTGTGCATGATGGCGCGCAACGCATAGCTGATCACGCCGTTGTCAGGTGCCACGAAGCGAAATCCACCGGCGTTGACCGCAATCGGCAGCCGCGAACTCCCCACACCTGGATCGATCACGACCACGAACGTGGTATCCGGCGGGAAGTAGCGATACGCCGATAACAACGCCACCGCACCCGCACGGACATCGTGTGCCGGAATCGCGTGCGTAATGTCCACGATGCGCGCGTCGGGACAGATCGCCGTGATGACGCCCTTCATCACGCCCACATAAATATCGGTCGTGCCAAAATCAGTCAGAAGCGCAATTGTGTGCGCCATGTTGTCTCCTATCGATACGTCAAACGATTGATTGTAGCGATGCGGCGGAAGTTGACAACCGCGCGTCGTCTCCGTTATACTCGGTTCAAGTTTTGAGGTTATGCTTGTGCTGTTACACCATCATTCGACACATTACGAACCCGTTGCGGTGTTGGACTGATTCCACACAGGCGTATTGCCCGATTGTCGAAAATCCGATCCCCGCACTCACGCGGGGATTTTTGTTTTATGGAGGGAGACTCTTAGCGATGTTAGCCGTTATCGACTATGGCGCGGGCAACTTGCGCAGCGTCTTGCACGCGCTCAATTATCTCGGCGTCGAAAGTATGCGCGTGATCCGCGCACCTCACGAACTGCGCGGTGCAGATAAGATCATCCTGCCCGGCGTGGGCGCGTTCGGCGCGGGAATGCAGAAGCTCCGTGAACAGCGCTTAGTTCAGCCGCTCAAAGACGCCATTCGCGCGGGCATTCCCTATTTGGGCATCTGTCTCGGAATGCAGTTCTTGTTCGAGGGCAGCGACGAGATGGGCGAACACGAGGGACTCGGCGTCCTACCCGGTCGCGTCACGCGGTTCGCGGACATGCCCGGCTACAAAGTCCCCCATATGGGGTGGAATCAAGTCAAGCCCACACGCACATCACGCCTGCTCGACGGCATCGACGACGGCGGCTACGCTTATTTCGTCCACAGCTACTACTGCATCCCCGCGAACCCAGAACACGTCATTTTGACGACCGAATACGGCATCCCCGTGACCGCCGCCGTTCAATGCGACAACATCACAGGCGTACAGTTCCACCCAGAGAAAAGCCAGCGCACTGGACTGCAACTTCTCACGAATTTCGTGGAAATCCCGCGATGATCATCTACCCTTCGCTCGATGTGCGCGCCGGAAAAATTGTCCGCCTGCGCGAAGGCGATCCTGACCGCCAAATCGTATTCAGTGACAGCCCCATCGAGATGGCGCGGCGTTGGATCGCGGCGGGCGCAACGTGGCTGCACATGGTCAACCTCGACGGCGCATTTGCAGAATCGAACGACACAATCTCGCTCTTGCGCGAGATCGCATCCCTCAGCGCAATGAGCGGCGTCCGCGTCCAATTCGGCGGCGGTTTGCGCAAACCGTCAGATATCGAACGCGCGCTGACATCGGGCGCGGCGCGTGTCGTTTTGGGAACCGTTGCGCTCACCGATCCGGCGCTCGTAACGGATAGCATCGCACGTTATGGCGCAGAACGCATCGCCGTCGCGCTCGATGCGCGCAATGGCAAAATCGCCACGCACGGTTGGACAACCATCAGCGATGTGACGCCCGCTGAACTCGGCGCGGCGATGGCGGCACGCGGCGTCATCCACGCGCTCTACACAGACGTGAACCGCGATGGCGGCTTATCCGGCGCGAACATCGATGGCACGATTGCATTAGCGGAATCGACTGGCTTGCAGATCATCGCATCAGGCGGCGTCTCGTCAGCGGACGAGCTTCGAGCGCTGCACGCTAGCGGCGTCGTTGCGGGCGCAGTGATCGGCATGGCGCTGTACGAGGGCAAACTCACGTTGGCGGATGCTATCTCCGCCGCATCGTAGGGGCGCGCCGCTGGCTCGCCCAATGTTATGTTGTAGGGACGTTCCGCTGGAACGCCTGTGTAAAGGATAAACAATGCTCTCAAAACGTATCATCCCCTGTCTCGACGTGCTGAACGGGCGCGTCGTCAAAGGCGTGAACTTTGTCGATCTGCGCGACGCGGGCGATCCCGTCGAGCAAGCATCGATCTACGACCGCGAAGGCGCGGACGAACTTGTTTTCTTGGACATTACCGCCTCGCACGAAAATCGAAACACCACGCTCGACATGGTGCGCAATGTTGCCGACAGCATCTTCATCCCCTTCTGCGTCGGCGGCGGCATTCGGACGATTGACGACATCCGCGCGACGCTGCTGGCAGGTGCAGACAAAGTGAGCATCAACAGCGCCGCCGTCAATGACCCCGACTTGATCGATAGAGGGGCATGGGCATTCGGCAGTCAATGTATCGTGGTCGCCATCGATCCCAAATGGGTCGATGGACGTTATGAGGTATTCATCAACGGCGGACGCATCTCAACAGGCAAGGCGGCTATCGATTGGGCGCGCGAGGTCGAGCGACGCGGCGCGGGCGAAATCCTGCTCACAAGCATGGATCGAGACGGCACGAAAGCGGGTTACAATATCGAATTGACGCGCCTGATCGCGGATGCCGTGTCAATTCCCGTGATCGCGTCAGGTGGCGCGGGGACGATGGCGCACTTCTGCGATGCACTGACGCAAGGTAAAGCGGACGCGGTGCTGGCGGCATCGTTGTTTCACTACAATGAACTGCGCATCGGGGATTTGAAAGCGTATCTCGCCGCACAGGGTGTTCCCATGCGGCTCACGGGATGGGAGCGCCTATGATAGCCCAAACTCTCCCCCTCACAGACTTGAAATTTGATGAACGCGGCTTGATTCCCGCCGTCGTGCAAGATGCGAATACCGATGCCGTGCTGATGGTCGCCTATATGAACGCCGAATCGCTCCGACTTACGCTAGAAATGGGCGAAGCGGTGTTCTGGAGTCGCAGCCGTAACGAGCTTTGGCACAAGGGCGCGACATCGGGCAATATCCAGACTGTGCGCGAAATCCGCGTCGATTGCGACGCGGATACGCTGCTGATTCGCGTCGATCCGGCGGGAGCGGCGTGCCATACAGGCGAATATTCATGCTTCTACCGAAAGCTACAACCATGACCGACATGCTGAACGAACTTGAAGCAATCATCGCAGATCGCAAAGCGAACCCGCAGCCTGACAGCTACACCAACGAGCTGTTCGACAAGGGCGTGAACAAGATCGCGCAAAAAGTGGGCGAAGAAGCTGTCGAAGTTGTCATCGCCGCGCTCGGACAGACGCGCGACCGACAAATCGAAGAACTGGCTGACATGTTTTATCATACGCTCGTTTTGATGGCGCAGATGGATATTTCGCTGGACGATGTGGGTGCTGAACTCGCGCGCCGTCACCGTCCAACCAACGCGCCTTTAGCGTAGGAGACTCTATGGTGTCGCACGATCAACAATCAAGCACTCGATACATTGCAGAAACGACGTTTTACGTTCGCTACGCCGAAACAGACGCCATGGGCATCGTTCATCACGCCAGCTACATCGTCTATTTCGAGGAGGGACGCACGACCTACGCTCGTTCGCGCGGCAGCGATTACGCCAGCTTCGAGCGCAGCGGCTTCTACCTCACGGTGACCGAAGTCAATGCACGTTATATCAAGCCGGTGGTCTACGGACAGCGGCTTACGACGCGCTGTTGGATCAAAACGATGCAGAGTCGCGGCTTGACCTTCGAGTACGAAATCGTGGATGCTGAGTCAGACGCTTTGCACGTCACCGGCTACACCAAGCATATCTGCATCACGCGCGATGGTCGCGTCGCCCCGATTCCAGATGCGTGGCGCGAGTGGGCAGGGGCGATTTAACCTGAATGACCAGTCTTAAATTGTGCGTTAAAGTACTGGTCAGTTTCTTCACAGTTCTTGTATACTACAACGAACAAAAATCAAATCGTCATTACATAAATCTTGGAGTTTCTTACGATGGTTACTTATGCTGATCGCCCGTGGTTCAAATGGTACGATGCGGGCGTTCCCCACTCAATCCAATATCCTGACATGCCCCTCCATCAATTTTTGCGCGATACCGCCCGCAAAACGCCCAGTGCGCCCGCATTGGTGACCAGCGCACATCTGCCTATCGCGGGGCGTGTCGCGTCGGACGTCAGTTATGGCGAACTAGACAGCCAAAGCGATGCCCTCGCTGCTGGTTTGGTCGATATCGGCTTGAAGAAAGGCGACCGCGTGGCGCTGATCATGCCGAATATCGCCGCCTTTGTGATCAGCTATTATGGCATCTTAAAGGCGGGTGGCGTAGTCGCCGCCATGAATCCAACCTATCCGGCTGAACGGATGCAGTTCCACCTTGACGACTGTGACGCCGAATTTGCGATCTGTATGTCGCTGTTCTATCCCCTGCTGCAAGGCATTCGTGCGCGCACAAAACTCAAGCGCATCATCGTGACCAACGTCAAAGAATATCTACCCACATCCGCACGCATTCTGTTCACTATCGCTAAAGAGAAAAAGACCGGACATCGGATCGAGTCACTGGCGGCAAACGATCTGTGGTTCCAAGATTTATTGACCCAGTACGCGGGTCAGCGACCCGATGTCGAGGTACACGCCAGCGACTTGGCGATCTTCCAGTACACGGGGGGTACGACGGGCGTCTCGAAAGCCGCTATGTCCACGCACAGCGCGCTCGTCGCCAACAATACGCAGTGTCAAGCGCGCTTGCTCGGCGCGGATAAAAGCGATAAAACCATCGAGCATATCTTTCTCGGCGCGATTCCGTTCTTCCACGTCTACGGGCTAATCACAGTCGTCGGCTTCGCCGTTGCGCTCGGCGCGCGCATCGCCCTCGTACCGAATGCCCGCGACATTCCCGATCTTTTGGACGTAATCCAGAAGTTCAAACCGACGGTTTTCATGGGCGTTCCCGCGCTTTACAACGCGATCAACAATCATCCTGATGTACTGTCTGGGAAGATCAGCTTACGTTCAATCCAAGTCTGCTTGAGCGGCTCTGCCCCACTTGCGCCAGCGACCAAGCGCGATTTCGAGCGGCTGTCAGGTGGCATCCTGCGTGAAGGCTTCGGCATGAGTGAAGCGCCGACTGCAACCCACGCCAATCCGCTGTTCGGCGAGAATCGCCTCGGCTCGATTGGCTTGCCCTTCCCCGACATGCAGATGCGCATCGTCAGCTTGGAGGACAGCGAAACCGATGTCCCCGTCGGAGAAATCGGGGAACTGCTGATGGCGGGACCCCAACTGATGACTGGCTACCATAAGAAACCCGAAGAAACTGCCGCCACACTGCGCGTCAAAGATGGCATCACATGGCTGTACACGGGCGATATCGCGCGGATGGACGAGGACGGATATTTCTACATCGTAGATCGCAAGAAAGACATGGCGATCATCGGCGGTTACAACGTCTATCCCAATAACGTCGAGAAAATCCTCGCGGATCATCCCTGTGTGCAGGAAGTCGGCGTTGCCGCGATTCCGCATCCTGAAAAAACCGGACAAGAGGCGCTCAAAGCGTGGATTGTGCTGCGTCCCGGACAGACGGCTACCGAAAACGAACTGTGCGATTTCGCTTCTTCGCACCTTACCCGCTACGAAATCCCCACTCGTTTTGCCTTCGTCGATTCGCTGCCGAAAACCAGCATTGGCAAAACCCTGCGCCGCGAACTCGTCCAGATGGAGCTTGCTGCGCGCAAGGCACAACAGCCGATTTAAGCAGTTTTATGTCGCCCTGATCATGTTCGCCAATCAGGGCGACGACAGCGACTCCCCCCGATAAAATGCGCGCGCGGGCGCACGGTTCATGTACCACAGCACATACAACGGAATCAAGATGGTGAACACCAGTCGCCCACACAACAGTTGTTGAACCAGCCCCGCGCCAGAGTCGATGCCCGTATTGGTACTCGACTGTGTATTTAAGCCTGATGCAGTGTTAATCATGGTAACGATGGTCAAGAGGATAACTGCTGCCATCAATGCCCCGCGTCCCCAACGTGGACGACCCCGCCACGCCAACACCGCGAGAACAAAGAACACTACACCCGACACCGCCTGAAAAATCACCGCGCCGTCCGAGACGCCGCGAAAATCACCGCCAACTGCGAACGCCTCGTCCGCATTGAGACCCAATTCTGCCTGTCGTAGACGCCAATCCAACAACAGAATGACACCCGTTTGCAGCAGCGGCAGAATCGAGAACAACATGACGCTGACAATAATCGCTAAGGATACGCCAAACGGGCGCATTGGGCGTCGAACACTGCTTAAAGGCATTTGATTTAACATTCCTGTATCCTATTACCCGCTGAAACATTAATGCCAACATCATCTGTTCAGACGTTATACTACGATATCGATTTCGCCAGTGACGGCATAATGCACCTGAGAGCAGTATGGTTATGAATTTTTCTCCCATCATCGAGCAAATTTACGCGCATTTTTGCAGCATCACCGATGTGCACGCTATTTTGCTGCATCCGCGCAGCCGTTATCGTTCCTTGCTCGTCGCGCGACTGGTGAGTGATCCTGAATTGCGCTCATTCTATTATGCGCTCAGTCACAACGATATCCGCCTCGATTCTTTTGTCACGGGTTTGATGAACGAAATCGCTGCCCAATTTCCGCTCTTTGGGTATCACCTCAATCAGCTTTCTGGTACTGATTGGAACGACTTCAGCCAACTCTTGTCCGCCTTCACCGCTGACTTAGCCGAATTGGGCAATGAACCATTTTTGCTCATCCTTGATGAGTATGATTACACTGACACTGCCGACGCGATCCAAACTTTCGTCGAGGGGTTAATTATACGCATCCCATCGCACGGAAAAATCGTGATCAACAGCCGTACCCTACCCCGTTTACCTTGGCTTTCGCTCATGGCGAGTCGTCATGCGATGATTTTGGACGACGACCAGACCGTTGTCGAGCATTTTTATAATCCACCCAAACAGAGTACGGACATGTTAGATGTTCGCGCACTCGGACCCGGATTTGTCACCTTTAACGGACACACAGTTGATATTTGGGAAGGACATTTGCCGCGATTGCTGTTTTTCTTCGCGCTCGACCGCCCTGTAATCACCCGTTCCGAGATTTGCCAAGCCTTCTGGGCAACTCTCGATGCAGAGCAAGCCGTCAATGTTTTTCATGTTACCAAGCGGCGACTGCATAAGGCACTTAATACCGATGTCCTGATTCATGAAGACGGTATTTATCGCATCAACCCCAATTTGGATTTGCATTACGACGCCGCCGAATTTGTGACCCTACTCCTGAACGGACGCGATATCGCTAATCCAAACCGCATCGACGCCTACCAGCGCGCGCTGGAACTGTACCGAGGCGCATTTTTGCTAGGGCATTCTGATCGGTGGATTGTAGAACGGCGCGCGCATTACCAGATTGGCTATCTGGAGGCGATCAACGCCATTGCCGGGCATTGGCTGGCAGATCAGCGCCCCGAACATGCGCTCTCCGTTTATCAACATGCGCTTGTGGACGCTGAATGGCGTGAAACCATCCAATGCAAGATAATGCGCTTGTATTTGCTGATGGGACGACGCAGCGAAGCGGCTGCCCAGTTACAGCGCGTGATCGAGGAGGCGCACCGCGCGAATCGTCCACTGGAAACCGAAACTGAACAAATACGAATCGAAATTCTGGCGGCAAAATAAAAAACGCCTCCCATGAGAGGCGCTGTTTGCCCCCGATAGGGCTTGAACCTACAACCTCAGACTTAGAAGGTCTTTGCTCTGTCCAGTTGAGCTACAGGGGCATGTGGATAAAAGTATAACTTGTGTGCTGATCAGCGTCAAGCAATTTAAATTCAAACCCACGAGCAAAAGCGCCAGGTCGTTCGATTGAAATTTTCCCCACACTGCTATATAATCAATGAAGTAAATGAACATGCGTGATGCGCGCATTTTCCCTTGAAAACCAACCATCTGAGGCAAACCAATGGTCGATAAGGACTTCGCTGCCGTCAGTCGGCAAACTGAAGACCAAATTAGGGTCTTGAAAGGGTTGGAGGCGGTTCGCATCCGACCCGGTATGTACGTTGGCGGTACGGATATCCGCGCCCTACACCATTTGATTTACGAAGTGGTGGATAACTCGATTGACGAGGCGCTGGCGGGGCGCTGCGACCATATCACAGTCACACTTTACCCTGACAATTACGTATCCGTAGCCGATAACGGTGGCGGTATTCCGGTTGGGTTGAACCACGACGAAGGCATCTCGACGTTGGAGCTTGTCTTGACCAATCTGCACGCGGGCGGCAAGTTCGCTACTGGCGCATACAAGGTCAGCGGTGGTTTGCACGGCGTCGGCGTTTCAGCGGTCAATGCCCTCTCGGAAGAACTGGTTGCAGACATTTACCGCGATGGTTACGTATGGCGTCAGACGTTTCGCATTGGCAAGCCAACAAGCGAAGTGGTCGCCGTCCGCCCACTCGAACCGGGCGAGCCAACCGGAACCATGATCACCTTCAAACCCGACTTCACCATCATGGATCGCAACGATTTCAACTACGAAACGTTGGAAAACCGCTTCCGCGAGATGGCATTCGTGACTCGGCGCGTCAATCTCACACTGCGCGACGAACGCGCACAGCCGCTTCCGAACGAATTCACCTTCTATTTCGAGGGCGGCATCCGGTCGTTCGTGCGCTATATCAATCGCAATCGTGAAGGGCTGCATCCGGTCATCAGCGCCGAGCGTGAGGTTGACATCGCCTCCGATAAAGGTGCCTATACGATTGGCATCGAGTGCGCGTTCCAATATACCGACACATCGAATGTCACCGAACTCGCCTTCGCCAACACCATCAACACACCCGATGGTGGCACCCACCTGACCGGCTTACGCGCTGCGATCACGGGCGTGATCAACCGCTACGCGCGCAAAGCAAATTTCCTCAAGGACAAAGACGCCAACTTCTCTGGCAGTGACACGCTTGAAGGCATTACCGCAATTGTCAGCGTCAAACATCCCAACCCCTCCTTCGAGAGCCAGACGAAAGTCAAACTGCTCAACCCCGAAACGCAGGGCGCGGTTTCGCAGGTCGTAACCGAGGCATTCAACGAATTTCTGGAGCTGAACCCGCGCGAAGCCCGCCGTATCATCGACAAGTGTATGACCAGTATGCGCGCGCGCGAAGCCGCCCGTAAGGCGCGCGATCTCGTGCGCAGCGGGCCCAGCTTGTTGGAAAGCACAACGCTGCCGGGCAAGCTGGCGGATTGTTCGCAGCATGGCAAAGGCTCGGAGATTTACATCGTAGAAGGCGATAGCGCAGGCGGGAGTGCTAAACAAGGGCGCGACCGTCATTTCCAAGCCATCCTCCCCCTACGCGGCAAGATTCTGAACACCGAACGCGCGCGCCTTGACAAAATGCTCGACAACAACGAAATCAAGTCGCTGATCAGTGCGCTCGGCACGGGCATCGCGGATGACTTCAATGTTGAAAGCATTCGCTATGAACGTACCATTATCATGACTGACGCTGATGTCGATGGAAGTCATATCAGGACATTACTTCTGACCTTCTTCTTCCGGCATATGTTCCAACTGATCCAAACCGGACACCTTTACATCGCCCAACCGCCGATCTTCCGCATCCAGAGCGGCAAAGAGGCGGAATATCTCTACAACGAGGCGGGCATCTCCGAGAACGAAATCCTTAACCGCGCGCTGCATCGCTACCCCGACCCGGACAAACTGAAGATCAGCCGCTACAAAGGTTTGGGCGAGATGAACCCGGATCAGTTATGGGAAACCACGATGGACCCCGCGCGACGCACCCTGCTGCAAGTCACTATCGATGATGCCGCCGAAGCCGATGGCGTGTTCGACATGTTGATGGGCAGCAACGTTCCCCCGCGCCGCCGCTTCATCCAGACCCACGCGAAGAGCGTGCGTAATCTGGACGTCTAAAACGCAAATAACAACGCAAACGCCCGCCCCGATGCGGGCGTTTTGCTTTTCACGGGCTGGCAATCTGCGTATAATTTGGGATGTATTTATCATATCAAACAGGATTTCGCATGAGCGCCAAGGATCCAGCGGAAAATCTCTCAGAATTCAATGAATTGCGCGAACGCTTTCAAAATCTAGCTGATGAAGTCAGCTTCGCCGCCGTCGCGCGCGATATAGGCGACCTGAGCGAAACTATCGCTGCCCTGCCCGACGAAATCGCCCGCCTACGAACGCGCGGCTATGTCTTTGCCAAGTTTCTGGAACAGAAGTCGGAAGTTCTTACGCGGCATTGGGATAGCGCCGCGCGCCAAGCTCAGATGCTGATCCAATCTGAGGCGCTGGCGCTACAGGCGGAGTATCAGCAAGCCAGCAACCTTGTGAACAAAGCGAGTATGACATCCAGCAATCCAAAATCGCTGGCAAGCTTATTGCCGATGATGGAACGCGAAATTAGCGATGTAGAGAGTCGCGCCAGTGCTGCCGCCAGCCGCATCCGCGACAGCTATTCGACGTTAGCAACGGATATTCACCAAACCGGCGCGCAGCTCATTCAACTCCATTGGCTGCTCGATCAGCGCGACGAAGCCACGTTTCCCTTCTTGGCGGGCGAATCGCTGTTCCTGGCGGCACAAGCTGAATGGGTGGTGACGGGCAAAGGGAACAAAGACCCCGATGGCATCGTCTATTTGACGGATCAGCGGTTGCTGTTCGAGCAAAAAGAGACAACGGGCAAGACACTTGGACTGTTTGGCGGTAAAAAGACGCAAGAACTCGAATGGGAAGTGCCGCTCAACCAAATCGAGAGCGTCGAACACGAGAACAAGGGGCTGTTCGGCGGCAAAGATATGTTGAATTTCGAACTCGCATCGGGGGCGCGCTACCCGACTCTCACGCTGGAGATCAAAGGCGGCGTCAAATCGCAGTTTTGGTCAGCGCAAATCAAGCGTATGATTGCGGGGGACACCAATGACGAACGCGCCATCGCGCCCGATGCCCAAACCGTCGAAGCGATGCGCAATGCGCCGACTGCGTGCCATATCTGCGGCGCAACGCTGCCCCGCTTGGTCGCCAACCAGAATCAGGTGACGTGCGAATACTGCGGCGCAGCGATTCGCTTCTGATCGGCAAACCATTCGTATCCTTCGCAAACAAATTAGGGTAATATAGAATGATCACGAAACGAACAATTCTTGTCGGAGGGCATGTGATCAATCGAACGGCGTTTCGGTTTCTACTTTTTTTCGTTCTACTCATCGCTGCGGCGCCTGTGTTTGCGCAAGACTCCGCAAACTACGTGGTCAATGGTGACTTCGCTTCCATGAGTGGCACGCTGCCCACCAATTGGCTGGTTTTCAGCCTTCCAAACGACACCTCGATTCAATATCGCGTCGAAAGTGGTGTGTTCGAGTACTACCGCGAAACGGGATCGGTTCAAGGCGTTGTCTTCCAAGATTTGAACGTGGTACTGCCCCAATTCGCGCGCTTGGAAATCCAAGCGGATTTGGGCAACAGCAGCGCCATCCGCAAGCGTGTGACGATCCTGATCCACGATGAGGATTTCAGCGATTTGCAGGTTTGCACCTTTTGGCTCGCGCCGAATACGCCTCTGCAAACCCGTGTGATGCGCACCTACACCACCGAAGCGTGGACATCCGCGACTGTTTCGCTCTATGCGTCGTCCGCCGACAGCATCGGCTATGCGCGCATCGATAACGTATCCGTCAAACAGCGTCCAACCATGCCACTGGTCGGTACGGAATGCTACGAACCGGGTGCGTCGCTGCCCAGCCCCGCGCTGAGCGCCGCCGAACTGCAAGCGTTGATCCCGACGCTCGTCCCCACAGCCACACCGGGCGCAGCGCCGTACATTCCGCCGGGTGCACCGTTAGAAATGCCGCTGGCGGTCACGCCAACGCCTTCCCTGCCCAATACATCCGAAGGCTCGACCACCGAAGGCGGCTGATCGTCGGATAATTACAGGAAACTGAGGCGATATGGTGCGCCGCATCGCCTCAGGTTGCATCGCGTCATAATCACGACTTCCTGCTCGTTTTGCCACTTGACAGCGCGCAAGGTTACGTTATAATGATCGCAACAAAATATCACTAGGGGAGTCCACGCAAGTGGGCTGAGAGGGCGCGTAGTGCCGTGCCGACCCTTAACCTGATCCGGATCATGCCGGCGTAGGGAGGACTCATCACTGTGCCTTCACACACCCCAACCGGATGCGGTTGGGGTGTTTTTGTTTTCGACGATAACCAGATGGAGGTTTTCGATGCGTACTTGGTTTTGGCTTGGCATCTTCGGCGCACTATTGATTGGGTTCACGCCCGCCGCCGCGCAGTCCGACAATCTATTGACCGTGATCGCCCACGATAGTTTCAACTATTCCGAGTCTGTGTTAGCGGCATTTCAAGAACGCACGGGGATACAGGTCGCAGTCCTACGGCTCGGTGATGCCGGGACACTGGTCAATCAAGCGATCTTGACGCAGAGCAACCCACTTGGTGATGTGCTTTTCGGCATCGATAACACCTTCTTGGGGCGTGCGTTGGAAGAAGACCTGTTCATCCCCTACGAATCGCCCACCTTAGTCGATGTGCCGGAAGCGTTCCAGCTTGACGGCGAATTTCGCGTCACGCCCATCGATTATGGCGATGTGTGCGTGAATTACGACACTGCGTATTTCACGGACAATGATCTTGAGCTTCCATCGACCTTGCAAGACTTGACCGATCCGCGCTACGAGGGAATGTTGGTCGTACAGAATGCCGCCACATCGTCGCCAGGCTTGGCATTCTTGTTGGCGACGGTTGCCGTGTTCGGGACAGAAGGTGACTACACCTATCTGAATTACTGGACAGATTTGGTCGCCAACGACGTGTTCATCGCTGCCGATTGGACAGATGCCTACTATGGGCAGTTCAGCGGCAGCGCGGGCAGCGAAGGCACCTATCCGCTGGTCGTCAGCTATGCCAGCAGCCCACCCGCCGAAGTCTACTTTGCAGAGTCAGCGCCCGAAACCCCGCCGACGGGCGCGCTTGTCGCGGATGATACCTGTTTCCGTCAGATCGAATTCGCAGGCATCCTCAACGGCACGGACAACATCGCAGCCGCACAGCAGTTCATCGATTTTCTATTGAGCGTCGAATTTCAAGCCGACATGCCGCTGCAAACGTTCGTCTTTCCGGTCAACCCCGACGCCACCCTGCCCGATGTATTCGTGCAATACGCCGCCATCCCCGAAAACCCCGTGATGCTTGACCGAGCCGCCATCGATGCGAACCGCGATATGTGGATTCAAGCGTGGATCGAGACGGCATTGCGCTAAAACAAAAAGGATGCACCGTAGTGCATCCCCAATTGTGCGCCCAGAGAGATTCGAACCCCCGACCGTTGGTTCCGAAGACCAATGCTCTATCCGCTGAGCTATGGGCGCATCTCCGTTCATTATAACCGAAAATGGCGCTCGGTCAACCGCTGAACAGACAATGACGCGATCTTCCCTGCGGCGGATCGCCTAGAGCGTGTCTGCAAACTCGATTTTCGCTTGTTTTGTTCGCCCCCCGCTGCGCTCCCCTCAGCTCCGTACCGGAGAGGGGGTTGGGGGGGTGAGGTTTCAGAGTTTGCAGACAGACCCTAGTCTTGATACTGTCCTTCCTTCAAAATTTTACGAATCTCGCGCTCTTGATCGCGTTTAGCGATGTCATCACGCTTATCGTACAATTTCTTACCTTTCGCCAGCGCGATTTCGACTTTCGCCCGCCCCTTACGCAAATAGATCATCGTTGGCACGCACGTAAAACCGCGTTCGTGCATCCGCGTGATGATTTGCGCGATTTCACGCTTGCGCAGCAGCAGTTTACGCGGGCGGACTGGCTCGACATAGCCATAGGTACCCGACTGCTTATAAGGCGTGATGTTGACGCCCAACAACCACATTTCGCCATTTTGCTCTTGTACGAAGCCCTCCGCAATGCTGATGTGATGATCCCGAATCGATTTAATTTCCGATCCAGTCAGGACGAGACCTGCTTCGTACTTATCCTCTAAGAAAAAATCAAAGCCCGCCTTTCGATTGCGAGCGATGATCTTGATGCCTTCTTGCTTCATACCGTTCTACCTTCATAGTCCTTCTTGCAGCCGCCGCACGCCTTCGCCTAATTCGACATCGCGCCCGTTACTGTCGGGAATCATTTCTACATCTGGAGTCAAGCCACGCCCTTGCAGCGGTTGATGCGCGGGCGTGAACCATTCGGACGAGGTGACGTGCAGCGACGATTGATCCGACAGTGGGAAAATTTGCTGTACCGTGCCTTTGCCATACGTCCGCTGTCCAATCAAGATCGCGCGATCCGTATCTTGGATTGCGCCCGCGACCAATTCTGCACCGCTCGCAGTCAGCGAGTTGACCAGCACGATCATCGGCAGATCGACGCCTAATCCACCGGGTTCGGCATCATGTGGGCGTTCCCCGTTGACGTTTTGTTCGTAGACTAGCACACCGCCATCGATAAATTCATCCGCCACTTGGATGGACTCTTGCAACAATCCGCCCGTATTGTTGCGCAGATCGACCACCAACGCCGATATGCTTGCCGCGCGCAGTTCCGTAAACGCGGTCGTGAGTTCCTCCGGCGTGCGTCCCGTGAACCGCTTGATCTGCACATACCCGATGCGCGGATCGTCGCTCAGGACACGCCAACTCACTGACGGCACGTTGATCGCCGCAAACGGTACAAACACCGATACCGTTTCGCTTGTTTCGCCCTTCTCGACTGTCAAATCAACGCCGCCGCCGTCACGCACTTCGCCGCGCAGCAGTTGATCGAGTGCATCCTGAGCAAGCGACAGATCAACGGGCGCCCCGTTCACCGCGCGCAAGATATCCCCCGCTTCAATCCCAGCAGTCAGCGCGGGGCTGTCTGCGAATGGATACAAGACAAGTTCGCCTGCCTCTGAACGCGCAATATCTACGCCAATTCCACCATAGGTTCCCGCCAACACATCCGACTCGCTGGCGGCGACAGGCGGGTCGATGAAAAAGGTGAACGGATCGCCCAACGACTGGAGCATCCCGCGAATCGCCGCATACTGGCGCTGCGCATATTCTGGCTGTGGGCGCAAATAGCTGCGGTCGATCAAACCCTGCACTTCATCGAGCAGCGCATAATCCATACCCGCCGCGGCGGTTGGCGTCTGTGTACGGTCAATCCAATCGCGGAAGAAGAATCCGCCCGCAAAAACCACTGCCATGAGGACGCCAAGCGCCACACCATAGAAAATCGACCGTCGATAGCTCAAGTCTTTATCTTTCATCAATCCATCACAGGTTTATAATGCGATCAATGATTTTAACACCTTGACCAAGAATCCAGAATACGATCCCGCCATGACCAACCATCAATCGCCGCTCGTCCTTGTCGCTGACGATCACCCCAATACCACCGTTTTGATGCAATATGTCTTTGAAAGAGAGGGATTTCGAGTCGAACAAGCCGCTGATGGTGTGACCGCGCTGCAAATTGCCCGCGAACAACGCCCTGATCTGATTTTGCTCGACATCATGATGCCGTTGATGAACGGGTTCGAGGTGCTGCGCAGACTACGGGAGGATCCCCTAACTGCCAAAATCCCGACCGTGATCATCACTGCCAATGCCAAAGAGCCGGGCGATATTGCCAAAGGACTCAATCTCGGCGCAGATGATTTTTTGCTCAAACCGATCCAACCGACCGAGCTGGTCGCGCGTGTCATGAGCAAAATGAAAGCGCGCCGGCTTGAGGATGCACTTGAACGACGCGGACAAGAACTCGAAGCATTGTTGCAAGCCTCCGAGACACTCAATCAACATCTCGCGCTCGAAGAACTGCTTGATGAAATTGTTGTCCTGCTGCGCCAACTACTGCCCGCTGATGTTGTTGTGCTGCACTATCTCGATCAGCATGGCATGAGCCTTGAATATCGACTGTCTGGTGAGATTGACGAGATCATCCGCGCACAGTTGATTCATCCGCAAACACCACAAGCTAACTTGAACGCCAAGATACCCGTCGTTCGCCTTGCTGCGCCGATCATCGGCGGACAATTTGCGGATGGTATTGGCGCGGTACTGCGCCAGGGCGAAACACTTGTCGGCATAGTCTATTTGCTCACTCACACCACACCTTATGACGACAATCACATTCGTATCTTTACCGGAATCGCGCGTCAAGCGGCGCTGGCACTGAATAATGCGCGTCTTTTCGCCGTTCAAACGGAATACGCGCTCCATCTCGAAGATATGGTCAATGAGCGCACCCAAGAATTGCAATCGGCACAACGGATGGTTGTGCGCAACGAAAAGTTGACCTCATTGGGTTTTATCGCTGCCAGCATCGCACACGAAATCGGCAATTCGATGCAGCCGATCAAAGTCTTGTTCGATGATTTCGCAGAGGAGATCGAACGCGCCAATATCCCGATTGATCGCCGCGGATTGGAAATCATCGATGAAAATATCGACCGCATTTACCACACGATTGAACTTATCCGCGATTTTGCCAGTGACCGCCCGAATGCCGCCGACCTGCTCCCACTGGATATTGGGCAGATTGTCGAAGGCATTTTGGAGTTAAATCATAAGCTGCTTCAATACAGCAACATCGTAGTCGAGACCGATCTGCCGAATCTACCGTTGGTTCATGGCAGCAGGACACAGCTTCAATCGGTGTTCATGAATCTGATTCTCAATAGTGTTGCCGCAATGACGCCGAATGGTGGAGTGATGCGCGTGACTGCCCAGCGCACTGCCGATATGATCGAAGTCCATATCGCTGACACGGGACACGGCATCCCCCCGGAAAACATCGACCGTATCTTCGATCCATTCTTCACCACCAAGCCGAATGGCACTGGTTTAGGCTTGTCAGTCAGTTTTGGCATTATCAAGAGTCATCAAGGCGTGATTGAAGCCCGCAGCGAAAACCAGCAAGGCGCAACCTTTGTCGTCCGACTGCCTATCCATAGCGAAGGTTAATCAAAAAACGGCGTCTCCCGCGTGCAAGACGCCGTTTCAATGCGAGTCCGCTTCACCCTATAAAGGCTGCCACGTCGCCTCGAACGCTGCCGCGTTCATCGTGCGATTAGCGAACGCATCCGCCGACGCCCGATCCACGCCCAAGATTTGCAGGGTCGAACCATCATCACAATTCGTCATGCGAGCGGTAATCGCCTCAACATTGCTTGGCAGCGACGGGCTTTCGCGCGCGACCAACGTCAAGACTTCTTGCACACGTGCGCGCATTTCGGGTCCTCGCGCGCTGCATACGCTGATTTGCAGCGTATTGCCGAGCCGCGTCTCGATCACTGCAACCCCATTTTCGGGCAGCGTATAGCGCGACAAAATACCATCCAACGCCGAGAAATCCCCGGTTACGCCCGCGCTGCCCGCATCCGCTGTGCTTTCGGGCGTCGTTTCTGGCGTTCCAAACGCACTATCTGTCACTTCGACGGTTGCGTCCGGCATTGACGTGATTTCGGAGGTTGCTTCGTTGGTCGCTGCTGAAGTTAATTCGTCTGTTGCGTCGATAGCTGCCGTCAAATCAGCCGTGGGTTCAGCCGACGGCTCATCAGTCACATCACTCGATGCGCCTTGCGTCGCCTCATCGGTCACATCCACGCCCGAAATAATACCTGGTGTATCGCTCGCCGCGATCTGCACCACGCTGGTTGCCGTTGCCGTCGACTGACCGCCACCCCCACCACTGAGGATAATCAGCCCAATCACGACGATTATGATCACAGCAATGATCGGAATCAAGGGGAGCGACGAACGTTGACGTGGCGGCGGTGCAGCGCGCATGGGCGCAGCGGCGTATCCCCGCTCGGAGCGAGCAGCGGGAGCAGCAAAGGCATCAGGTTCAGGGATGCTCATTGGCGCTTCGGGCATCGATTCAGGTGGCGGTGCAGCATCCAAACGCCGAATGCGCGGCGCGGGGAACTTGTCGTCCAGTGTCATCATGACTTCGGCTGCGCCAGGATAATCAGGATCGAGGCGCATGACATTGTTCAACGCCTCACGCGCTGCTAAGGGATCACTGACGGCGTGCGCATAAATCCACCACGCATCGATGTCATCCGGATCGGAATCAAGAATCGGCTTGAGGATAGCGACCGCTTCTTCGGGAAATCCGGCTTCAACCCGTTCAAAAGCTTGTTCGAGCGATTGTTCTGTCGCGTCGCTCATTCCGATCCTCCATGCTGAGTAGACGACGCCAAATGTCCAACAAGGCGCATTATTTCTTTTTCGCGCGATTGCCCGACGAAAGAACAGTGTACCGCTAAATTGTGGGTAGGTGCAAGAAAAGATCGCAACGAGATTTGCGCGCAATCTGCGCGGCTATCACTTTAGATTAATTAGCCCGGCTTCCGTCGGTAAAAATCCGCATTTCGCGTAATACGAACGCAAATGGGGTTCGTAGTCCACATGCACCCACTCGATGTCACGTTGGCGTGCCGCATCGACCGCAGTCTTGATGAGTTGTTCGCCAATCCCGCGCCGCTGAAACGCGATGTGAACGGTGGTGTCCAGTAAAAACGCATGAATACCCCCATCCCACGCCAAATTGACAAACCCAATCAACACCCCATCATGATATGCACAGACATACAACAAACTGTGGCGCAATATCGGCTGAAAGTGCGTCGCAACATGATTTGCCCACGCCGTCGCAAACAGCGCATTCAATTGATCGTTCGTCACAGCGGGGCTAATTTGGAACACAATATCAGTCATAAGCACTCCAATATAAAAAAACCCGACCCAGTTGGGGTCAGGTTTTTAGTGTGTCCCGAAGAGGACTCGAACCTCCACGCCTTACGGCATACACACCTCAAGCGTACGCGTCTACCAGTTCCGCCATCGGGACGTGATGTTGACATTATACGTCCCTTGTGACGGCTGTCAATCCTTTAACTTTGCCCCGCCGACGTTTTTACCGTCCAAAATGATGATACAATACAGGGCTTGAAAATAAAGGTCGGTTGAAGTGAAACCCGCTTTCATCCACGTCCGCTAAAGCGGCGTGGCTTTCTTGGGGGGCTAAAGCCCGATAGCGGTAAGATCGCGCCACTTCCGACTGGACACTGACGAGGTTTACTATGCGAATCGTCCTCGATGCGATGGGCAGCGACGATCATCCGGTTCCCGATGTCGCGGGCGCGGTACTCGCAGCACGCGCGTTTGCCGACACAACCATCCTACTCGTTGGCGATGAGCAAAGGCTCAAACTCGAACTCGATAAGCATCAAACCGCCGGACTGAAAATCGAGATCGTCCACGCGCCCGATACCGTGTCGATGGACGATAAACCCAGCTGGGTCGTCAAGGGAAAACCCAACTCGTCGATGCACATCGGCATGAAATTGGTCAAAGACAAGCACGCCGACGGTTTCGTGACGGCAGGCAACACGGGCGCGGCATTAAGCATCGCCATGTTGTCTACCCTGCATCGCATTCGGGGTGTCAAGCGCCCTGCCCTGACCGCTGTCTTTCGACTCGGCACGAATACCATTATCTTGATCGACGCGGGTGCGAATGCCGATTGCAAGCCCGAATGGCTGGCGCAGTTCGCTGTCATGGGTCACACCTATGCGCAAATCGTGCTTAACTTGCCGTCACCGCGTGTTGGGATTCTGTCCAATGGCGAAGAAGAAGGCAAAGGCACGGAAATGATCCGTATGGCAACGGATATCATTCGCAGCGTGCCGCTGAACTTTGTTGGCAACGTCGAGCCGAAGCAATTCCTCAGGGGCGAAGTCGATGTCGTCGTCGCGGATGGCTTCGTCGGCAACATCATGATCAAGTCGATGGAAGCCGCGACGCGGAAAATGGCGGAAACGCTGCGTACCGAATTGACGAGCAATGTGTTATCTATGTTAGGCGCGGCTTTGAGTCGTCCAGCGTTCAAGCGTGTCCAAAAACAGATCGATCCCGCAGAAGTCGGCGGCGCCCCGCTGCTCGGCGTCAATGGGGTTGTGATCATCGGGCATGGCAGTTCCAACGCGAAAGCGATCAAAAATGCGATTGGTCAAGCGCGCAATGCCGCTGCCGCCGATCTCGTCGGATCGCTGACAACGAACTTGGAGCGCATGTTGAACGCAATGCCGATCATGGAAAGCGAATAACCAGAAACCCTGAAAGGAGACCGACGGCGCATCTCAACCAATCGCTCGCGCGCCGTCATCTAAGATGGAACTATTACGCAATGGTCGCCCGCGCGTCGTGATCACAGGGATGGGAACGGTCAGCGCGCTGGGTCCCGTCAAGCAACTGTGGGAAAGCCTCAAGGCGGGCAAATCAGGCATCCGACGTATCGAGACGATCAATGTCGAACATGTCGCCGTGAAAATCGCAGGTGAAGTGCGCGATTTCAATCCGACCGCGTATATCGAGCCGAAAGAAGCGCGCCGTATGGGGCGCTCGCCGCAGTTCGCCGTTGCTGGGGCGCACCTCGCAATCCAAGACGCCGGATTAACGATTGCCGAAATCGAGAACGAAGGCGAACGAGTCGCCGTCTGCATCGGCACGACGTTGGGCGCGCACGAAATGGCAGAGCAAAGCACATTCAAGTACAAGACGACCAACTATCGCAAGCCAAACCCGCTCAACTTGATCAACTCGCTGCCAAACATGCCCGGACACTATGTCAGCCGCTATTTCCGCGCTTTGGGTCCCCTGATCACGCCTTCGACAGCGTGCGCGTCAGGAACGCAGGCGGTCGGTGAAGCCAGCGAGCTGATCAAGCGCGGCTCCGCCGATATGGTGATCACGGGCGGGGTCGAATCCGTGCTGCAAGATTATGCACTGGCTGGATTCGACGCGATGGATGCGCTGGCGACCGGCTACAACGATACACCAGAAATCGCCAGCCGCCCTTTCGACCGCACGCGCAACGGATTCGTATTTAGCGAAGGCTGCGCTGTGCTAATCGTCGAAAGTTTAGCGCACGCGCTGGCACGTGGCGCGCGCATTTACGCGGAAGTCTTGGGACATGCCTCATCCTCGGATGCCTATCACATCGCGGCGCTCGACCCAGAAGGAAAAGGGGCGATGCGGGCGATGAAGTGGGCACTCCAAGATGCGCACATTAACCCCGACGACATTGGCTACATCAATGCGCACGGCTCATCAACGCAAGCCAACGACGCGATGGAAACGCTGGCGATCAAGCAGGTTTTCGGTGAGCAGGCGTACAACATTCCGATCAGCGCCACCAAAAGCATGTTGGGACACGCGCTCGGCGCGTCCGGCACGCTGGAGATTGTCGCCTGTGTGATGAGTCTGGTCGATCAAGTTTTGCACCCGACGATCAATTATCATGAACCCGATCCAGCGTGTGACCTCGATTACGTCCCCAACGTCGCCCGCGATGTGAATGGGTTGAAAACCGTCATCTCCAACAGCTTCGGCTTGGGCGGACAGAACGCCTCGATTGTCTTGGGTGCATTCTAGACGCTGTGGGGGCGTGGTTTTCCGCGCCCCACATTTCCCCAACGTCGTGCCATCGATTTGACGGGTTGCGCACGTTTTTACGAAATTGTCGCTATAATAGCGATAATCCGTCCGCAAAATCGATTTGATGACGCATGAGCTTCGACTCGGAACAACTAGAAGGCTTTTTGCAGCGGCGCGATCTCAAGCGTGCCGAAGTTCTGATCGCACGGCGGCTGCGTGGACGCCTCGACCCGCATGAACGTGCATCCGCACTCATCGCCCGCACGCGCGTCCGGCTGTTCGGCGGACGGATTGACGACGCGCTCAATGACATCGATGAGGCGCGCGGACTCGTTCCCGAACTCAATGACGATGCCGCCGTCTTAGAATTGCGCGGTGATGGGCATTTTGCGCGCTTTGAACTTGCCAGCGTCGGGTTTGCTGACCGCAGCGATACCGCACTGGCGCGCGAGGCATATCAGCGCATCCTGAGCGATTTCACGGACTACGAAAATATCGGTTGGATTTGGTATCAGCAGGGGCGACTCGCGCTGACTGACAATCACGCCGATATGGCACGCGACTATTTTCAGCGCGCGCTGATTGCGCCCGCCAATGTCCCTGCGCTGACCGCCTACTGCTACGAACGCATGGGCTTCATTGCGTTCTATGAACAGCGTGACGTACAAACGGCGCTGAGTTTCCTCAATCGCGCAGTCGATACCTACCCTGCTGTCGAGGATCGCCGCTGGTTGGCACAAGTTCATACGCTGCGCAGTCGCATCTTGCGCGAGATGCGTCAACACACAGCCAGCCTCGAAGCCGCACAAACGGCGATTGCGATTGGCGGACGCGAGAACAAAATCGGCATGGCGGATGCGCTCTTGACCGCTGCCGAAACGCTTGCGGAGATGGATGGAGGCGAAAGGGATGTAATCGCCTATTTGCAGCAGTTCCGTCAGATTTCGCGCAAGCCGTTGGGCATCGATGTCACATGGTCACGCGCGCATGAAATGTTGGGTGACGCCTATTTTAAGACCGGACAGCACAGCGCCGCCGTGACCGCCTATCGCGCCGCGCTGCAATTCAATCCGTATCATCCGTGGGAACAATCGCTGCATTATCGCGTCGCACGCAGTTGTTACCAGTTGGGCGATTACGCGGATGCGATTGACGCGCTCGAACGGTTATTCCGCGCCGCCGCCGCTGACAGTGAGTCGATCACTGATTATCGGATTTATGCGCTGTTGGCAAACGCCCATTATGCGCGGCACGCTTATCCAGCGGCGGTCGATGCCTATGTGAAGGCGATCCAGCTTGCGCCACCGTATGGCGCTGCCCTCGTTACCCTCCGAAAATATCATCGTTTGGCGCTCGACATGAGCGCGGAAGGGGTGCTATGACCCGAAAAGCCATTGTCATTGGCGGCGGGCTTGCCGGATCGGAAGCTGCATGGCAGCTTGCCGAACGCGGCATCGCCGTTGATCTGTACGAAATGCGTCCGCGCAAGACGACGGGGGCGCACGTCTCCGACCGCTTGGGCGAATTGGTGTGCAGCAATTCGTTCGGCTCGAAGCTGCCGGATCGCGCGTCTGGCTTGCTCAAGGCGGAACTTGATACCCTGCGCTCACTGCTGTTGGATTGCGCCGAACGCGCGGCGCTCCCAGCCGGCGGCGCGCTGGCAGTAGACCGCGAAGCCTTCGCCCAGTTGGTGACGGACGCGCTGTCAAACCACCCAAATATCACCATCATCCGCGAAGAAATGACGGACATTCCCGACGCGCCCGCCGTGATAGCGACGGGCCCGCTCACCTCCGATGCACTGGCGGCGTCCATCGCGCGCTTGACGGGACAAGAGTATCTGTATTTCTACGATGCCATCGCGCCGATTGTCACGTCCGAGAGCATCGATATGTCGATTGCGTTCCGCGCCAGCCGCTACGGACGCGGCGACGAGGAGGAGGGCGATTACATCAACTGCCCGATGAACGAGGGCGAATACAATACGTTCGTAGACGCGCTCTTGGGGGCGGAAGTCACCCCATTGCGCGACTTCGAGCTTGAAGACCCGCAGTTCTTCGAGGGCTGCTTGCCCGTAGAACAATTGGCAACGCGCGGACGACATACGCTGGCATTTGGACCCATGCGTCCGATTGGCTTGCGCGATCCGCGCACGGACAAACGTCCGTATGCTGTCGTTCAACTGCGCCGCGACAACCTCGCGGGCAGCCTCTACAACCTGGTTGGCTTTCAGACCAACATGAAATGGGGACAGCAAGAAGCCGTCTTGCGCCTGATTCCCGGGTTGGCAAATGCCGAATTTGTCCGCATGGGGCAAATGCACCGCAACACGTTCATCAACGCGCCGACGCTGCTCGAACCGACGATGCAGTTTCGCACGCGCGCCGATTTGGTATTCGGCGGGCAAATTACAGGCGTCGAAGGCTACATGGGCAACGTCGCTACCGGCTTGTTGGCGGCGCTCAACCTCGCCCGCGTCCTCGATGGCGAACCGACGTGGACGCCGCCGCCCACAACGATGCTCGGCGCGTTGGTTCATTACGTTACCCACGCGGAACCGAAAAATTTCCAACCCATGAAAGCCAATTTCGGTATCCTGCCCGAACTGGAAACGCACGTCAAAGACAAACGACTGCGCTATACCGCCTATGTCGAGCGCGCTATGAACGACTTGCGCGCGTCGCTGTCGGCGCTGTCCGATCCCTATCTCTCGCTCATCCCGCAACTGTAGAGGTCTCAGTGTCCGAACCCGCCACTCGACTCAGCCAGCTCCCGCCCTACCCCTTTGCCGTGATCAATCAGCGCGTCCGCGAACTAACGACGCGCGGCATCGACGTGATCAACCTCGATGTGGGCAGTCCCGACGCGCCGCCGCCAGATTTCGTGATCGACGCGCTCGCTCAGTCGGCGCATGATCCGAAGAATCACGGCTATTCGGGCTACAAAGGCACGCCCGGCTTTCGTGCAGCCGTCGCGCGCTATTACGAACGGCGCTTCGGCGTGACAATCGATCCCGAACGTGAAATCCTACCACTGGTCGGGAGCAAAGAAGGCATCGTCAATCTGTGCCTGACGTACTTGGATCGCGGCGATATCGCGCTCGTGCCGAGCATCGGTTATCCATCGTATTCGATGGGCGCATCCATGGCGGGCGCGGAAGTCTGCTGGATTCCGATGAACGCTGATTTTACGCCGCAGTTTGATGCCATCCCGCCGGATGCGCTTAAGCGCGCCAAACTCCTGTGGCTGAACTATCCGAACAACCCGACGGGCGCGACAGTGGACGCCGCTTTCTATCAACGCGCCGTCGATTTCTGCGCCGCGCACAACATTTTGCTGGCATCGGACAATCCGTATGTCGATGTGACTTATGACGGTTACAGCGCGGGGAGCGTCCTGCAAGCCGATAACGCCAAGCCGCACGCCATCGAGTTCATCTCGCTGTCGAAATCGCACAACATGGCGGGCTGGCGCTTGGGCGCAGCCGTCGGCGCGGCGGACACCATCGCCAATCTGCTGCAAATCAAGAGTAATTTCGACAGCGGACATTTTCACGCGATTTACGATGCCGGGATCGTCGCGCTCGATCAGACGCCGCAAGCGTGGATCGATGCACGGAACGCCGTTTATCAGCGGCGGCGTGACCGCATCTTGGCGACGCTCCCGCGCATCGGCTTAACCGCGCAAACGCCGAAAGGATCGCTTTACATTTGGGGGCGCACCGCCGATAGCGATGGACGGCGCTATGTCGAGGATGCGCTCATCAACGCGCATGTCTCGATGGCACCCGGCGCGATTTACGGACCCGGCGGCGACGCCTACGTCCGTATCAGTGTCGGCATTACCGATGAGCGGCTGGAACAGGCGCTCGAACAATTGGAACAGTGGTATAAAAAACAATGATCGAACTCCATCAAACGCGCGCTAACGAACCCGAACGCGCCCTACTCGTCGGCGTCTCGGTGCGCGGCAACCATCCCATTTTAGACACCGACGACTCGCTGAACGAACTCGCACAGCTTGCCGACACCGCCGGGATGAACGTAATCGGACACACCAAGCAAAATCTAGTGAGCATCGACCCGGCAACGTTCGTCGGATCGGGCAAGGTCGATGAAATCCGCGAGACGCTCCTAGCGATGGGTACAAAAACCGTCATTTTCGACGACGAATTGTCACCCCGCCATCAGCGTGAATTGGAAAAGCGGCTCGGTGAAGATGTCAAAGTCCTCGACCGTTCCGCGCTGATCCTCGACATCTTCGCGCAGCACGCCCGCACTCGCGAAGGCGCGCTGCAAGTCGAACTCGCCCAGTACGAATATCGGCTGCCGCGCTTGACGCGCCAGTGGACGCATTTATCGCGGCAAGGGAGCGGCGGATCGGGTGGCGTCGGCTTGCGCGGGCCCGGTGAAACGCAGTTGGAAGTTGACCGCCGCGATATTCGCCACCGGATTAGCCATTTGAAATCCGAGCTTCAGAATGTGCGTGAACATCGTTCGCGCTATCGTGCTACGCGCGAAAAAGCGGGCATCCCGCTGATCGCGCTCGTCGGCTATACCAACGCCGGCAAATCGACGCTGCTCCACGCGCTCTCTGGCGCGGATATCTACATCGCCGATCAACTGTTTGCCACGCTCGATCCGACGACCCGCCGCGTCGCGCTCCCGTCTGGGCGACAAGTCTTGATGACGGATACCGTCGGTTTCATCCAAAAGCTCCCAACGTCGTTGATCGCGTCCTTCCGTGCGACACTCGAAGAAATCCACGACGCTGATTTACTGCTCGAAGTCGTGGACGCCTCGCATCCCAACGTCTTGCAGCACATCGAGACCGTCGAGGACACGCTCGCCGAGATCGAAGTGCCGCCCGTGCCGCGTTTGCTCGTCTGGAACAAGATCGACTTGGTGGAGGATGGCGTGCCACTCCCATCCCTCGCGGACTCCAAACACATCATCGGCGAAGTCTCTGTTTCGGCGGCGCGCGGTTTGAACATGGACAAACTATCGGCGGCGCTCGAATCGGCGCTCTCGTCATTGTTGTATAAGGTCACGCTGTTGTTGCCGTATCAACGGGGCGATCTGGCGTCGCTCTTGCACGAGTCAGCGTCCGTCGAGCATCAAGAACATACCGAGGATGGCATTTTGCTCACGGTCAGCCTGCCGACCTCGCTCTATAATCGCTATAAGGAATATCGCGTACAGGAGTAAGCTGTATGTTCAAAGGCATCGACCGTTCGCCCGCGCTCTCGCGGCTGATCGAAAATACATCGGCGGGCTTGGCAAAAAAACGCGGGCTGCCCATCGTCATCGGCATCTTGCTCGTCGCCGTGAGTTTCGTCGTCCAGTTGATCAATCTCGCTGCTCCATCGCCTGCCCTCGAACTGGTCTGGACATTGACACATCATATCGGACTGCTGACGGCGCTGATCGGCATTCTGTTGGTCGAGCCGCTGGGACAATGATCGTCTATCGTGTCCTAACCGATATCCACGATCTGAAGGCAGTGGAGCCTATTTCTGATGCAATTTGGGGCGTTGGACAAGGCATCCCAGATAACCTTATGCGCGCGTTCGCTGTGCATGGTGGGCTGATCATTGGCGCGTATGATGATGATCAGCCTGTCGGGGTCGCTGCTGCGTTTCTGGCATTCCACCCGCGCACGCTCTGGTCACATATGGCGGGCGTGCTGCCGCTCCATCAAGGGCGCGGAGTCGGCACGGGATTAAAGTTTGCACAGCGTCGCTGGGCGCTCGAACATGGTTACGATGAAATTCACTGGACATTCGATCCGCTTCAGCGCGGCAATATCCATTTCAACCTCGCTCTGTTAGGGGCAAGTGTCTCGACCTATCACGTCAATTTCTACGGCACGATGGGCGACGCGATTACAGGCGATTTGCCCTCAGATCGCGTTGTCGCACAATGGCAGCTGAACAATCCAGTCGTCGCAGCGCTGGCGGACGGACGCGACAGCCGCCCCATACCTGAATTGGACGTTACTGCGCTGATTCTATGCGTCGACGACGACGGACAGCCTATCGTCCAACCGCTTCCCGATACGCCGCGCCTCTACGCGCAGCTCCCACAGAGTTTGAACGCGCTCCGCACCGAAAATCCCGATGCGGCGTTGGCGTGGCGCTTGGCACAGCGTGAAGCACTGACGATTGCATTTGCAGCAGGCTATACAGCGGTCAACAGCATCCGCATCGATCACGCCGCCTACCTTGTCCTCGAACGCCACTAATCAATCTTCACAATCTGGAGCGCACAAACTTCGGACGATTCGGCTTTTGCACGTTAAATTTTTTCCCCTATAATGCAGCGATTGCTTAACGAGTTTACAACAAAGGTTGTTCCAATGACTTTTAAACCGCGTGCGCTCCTCGTCGTCGTCACCATCGTCGCTCTCCTGCTGACGGTGTTCGGCGTTAGCGCACAAGACTTGCCCGATCTAGGTGGTCAGACCATTACGGTAGCCGTCGAAAACGCCTATATCCCATTCAACTTCATCGATGAAACGACGGGCGAAGCGGCTGGCTGGGACTACGACGCGATTGGTGAAATTTGCGTCCGCGTCAACTGCGTCCCCGAATACATCCAAACCTCGTGGGACACCATGCTAGTGGCGATTTCCAACGGTGAATTTGACGTCGCAGCCGACGGCATCACCATCACTGAAGAACGCGATCAGTCGGTCGATTTCTCGATGGGCTACATCGCCATCGATCAAGTCTTACTCACCCGCCTCGATGAAACCCGCTTCGATGATATTGATGGATTCGTCACCGATGAGTCCTTACGCATGGGTACGCAGCTTGGCACGACCAACTACAACACTGCCGTTGAATTGATCGGTGACGCGCGCATCCAAAGCTACGATACCTTCGGCTTTGCGGTCGAAGCGTTGGTCGCGGGCGATGTGGATGCGGTGATTATCGACAGCACCGCCGGACAAGGCTACGTCGGCGCGAACGCCGAGCGCGTCAAGATCATCGGCGGCTCGATCCAGTCCGACTATCTCGGCTTCGCCTTCCCCGAAGGCTCGGAACTCGTCGCCGCCTTCGATGCCGCGCTCCAATCGATGATCGATGATGGCACGCTGGAACAAATCAACGCGAAATGGTTCGCGCCCGTCACATCGACCGTCATCCTCCCCGATCTCGGCGGACAGACCATTACTGTCGCGGTCGAGAATGCCTATATCCCGTTCAATTTCATCGACGAGACAACAGGCGAACCCGCTGGTTGGGACTACGACGCGATTGGCGAAATCTGCATCCGTCTCAACTGTGTCCCCGAATACATCCAAAGCTCGTGGGACACCATGCTAGTGGCGATTTCCAACGGTGAATTTGACGTTGCCGCCGATGGCATCACCATCACTGAAGAACGTGATCAGTCGGTCGATTTCTCGATGGGCTACATCGCAGTCGAACAAATCTTGCTCATCCGTATCGAGGAAGACCGTTTCGACAGCATTGACGCATTCGTCGCGGACTCCACCTTGCGCATCGGAACGCAGCTCGGCACAACCAATTACAACACCGCTGTGGGATTGATTGGTGAAGGTCGTCTCCAAAGCTACGACACCTTCGGCTTCGCTATCGAAGCGTTGGTCGCGGGCGATGTGGACGCGGTGATCATCGACAGCACATCGGGACAAGGCTACGTTGGCGCGAATGCCGGGCGCGTCAAGATCATCGGCGGCTCGATCCAGTCGGACTACCTGGGTTTTGCCTTCCCCGAAGGCTCGGAACTCGTCGCCGCCTTCGATGCCGCGCTGCAATCAATGATCGATGATGGCACGCTCGAACAAATCAACGCCGAGTGGTTCCCGCCCGCCGAAGCAGCCGCTGAATAACCTTTTGTACTGACGCGGGAGCGCGGATTGACACCGCGCTCCCGTTTTTTCATCGAGGAGCATATGGACAAATCGAGCGATCTCATCTTCCAAGAGTCCGCCGTGCGCGCCAAAGCGAATTCATTCACGTTTCTTTATACATTTCCATGGTGGGCGCTGATCCTTGTCCTCGTCGCCGCGTTTATGTTCGTCACGATCCTCTCAGACACTTTCTACGCCGCCACGTTCGACCAACTGCGCGCGGGCGTCGCGCTGACGTTGACGGTTAGCTTCGTCTCCTATGCCATTGCACTTGTGATCGGCTTGTCTATCGGCTTGATTCGCGCCTATCCGCCGAAACCTGCGGCGACACTGCGCGGACACGTTACTGGCGCGCTGCGCGTCGCTCTGTACAACCTAGCGACGCTTTACGTCTCGATCATGCGTGGGCTGCCGATCTTGGTGGTGCTGTTGATTGTGGCATTCGTGGTCGTCCCCGCCGTGCGCGATGCGATCAATACCACCTTTGGTACTGATATTCGCATTCGCGGCACCTCACCAGAATCCGCGATCATCGCGCTGGCATTGACGTATGGTGCATTTCTGTCAGAGACGTTTCGCGCGGGGATTCAATCGGTCGAGCGCGGACAAATCGAAGCCGCCAAATCGCTCGGCATGAACACGCTTCAAGTGATGCGTCACATCGTCCTCCCGCAGGCGTTTCGCCGGATTCTGCCCCCGCTAGGAAACGATATGATCGCGATGATCAAAGACTCGTCGCTTGTCGCCATCTTGGGCATCAACGACGTGACGCAGATCGCCAAACTGCGTTCGAGCAATACATTCAAATTTATGGAAACGTATCTCGTCGCTGCCCTGCTCTACCTGACCATGACCATCATCGGCTCGATGATCGTGCGTTGGATGGAACGGCGCTTACAGACTGCCCAACGATAGCAGGCGTTAAGGTGAACGCCTGCTATCGTGAGGAACAGGGTTAGAGCTGCGCCCAATAAATATCGGGGCTGAACATTGTGTGGACGAACAGCCGCATATCCGGCGAAATCGTCAGCCCTGCCAGCGGCGCGGCGAGTTCGGTATACAGCACAATTTCGACTTGTTCGTTCAGGCAGCCGCCGTTGGCGCGGCATTCGTCCGGGTTGACGCGCCCAACGACGCCACGCGTACCGAGCGAATAGGCGACATACAGATAACCATCCGCCCCAAGCTGAAGCCCCGTCGGATTTTGCACGCCGCTCAACAACGGCTGTGTCGTTGTCGTGCTGCCCAGATCATCAAGCGCGATCCACTCGACCGCACGCCGCGCACTGCCATTGTTGGCGATATAGACATACGCCCCGTCCTGAGCGATGCCCGTAGGCGCGGCGAGTCCCTCAATCAGCGTGTTCACTTCGCCCGCACGGTCGATCTGCGTCACCGAATTATTGCGCACGTTCGTGACGAGGAAATAGTCTTGATTCACATCGGTGATGCCCCACGGACCCGCGAGATCGCGCGCGACGCGCTGCAAAGAGCCGCGCGTGACGCGCACCAGCGAATTGGAGTCGTAGTCCGGTATCCACAGCGTCAGCGCGCCGCTGCTGTCCGCCTCTGCGATCAACGAATGTGTGTTCATCACGCCCCAAATGTAGGTACGCGTCTGTCCGCTGACCGAATCGGTCTCGTAGATCGTGCTGTCGCCTGTGCAAGCGATGTAGAGCAAGCCATCGAGATACGCAATCGCATTTGGGCGCTGAACATTGCCCGTCAATACGCTCAAATCGGCTTGCGTCAACGGATTGAACGGTGCAACATTGCGCTGAATCGTCGGCGCGGGCGTCGCCAGCGCGTCGAGAGTCGCCGCAAGCGTCGCGGTCTGCGGCGCACGCGCTAGGGTGGGTGTGAGCGCGGTGTTCGTCGTGCCAATGGGTGTGGCACTCGGCGCGGAGGTTGGTACATCCTGAGCGAACGCGGGCGCTGCCGCGAGCAGCGTCAAGAGAACGAGCGCGCAGAACGACCGTTGAAAGAGGGAACGCATATTCGATTTTCCTTGTAACTCAACCAACTGGGATTACCTCGTGTTGGGCGTTGGCGATGTCGGTATAGCCAGCGGAATCGAGACGAAAAAGGTCGTTCCTCGCCCAACGACGCTCTCCAACCACACCTTGCCACGATGATTCTCAATGACGGTTTTCACTAGACTCAGCCCCAACCCTGAGCCGCTGACGTGTTCCATGCCGCGCTGTTTGCCGCGGTAGAAGCGGTCGAACACATACGGCTGTGTCTCGTTGGGAATGCCGACTCCCGTATCTTGCACGCTGAACTGTGCCGCGCCATTCTGCTCCCACGCGCGCGCGCGCACCTGCCCACCATGCGGCGTGAATTTGATTGCGTTTTCGATCAAGTTGATGATCGCCCGCGTCAATTGGTCGGGGTCGCATGGAAACGGCGTCAATTCATCAGCATATTCGATGGCGAGTTCAACCTGCTGTTCATGGGCGAAATCGCGCATTTCAGCCGCTGCCGCATCCAGAATTCGCGCCGGATGCACAAGTTCCACATGCTGCGATTCGGATTTTAACCGTTCCATGTTCAGAACGCCACTGATAATCCGCGTCATACGATCCAATTGGCGCTCGATAGTGTCGAGGGACTGTTTGACTTCGGGATTAGCATGATCGGCTAAATCATCGCGCAGCAGTTCCAAGTTAGACAATGCCCCTTGCAGCGGATTTTTGAGATCGTGGGTGGTCATGCGCACCATCTCGGTTTTCAGGCGGTCAAGTTCCTTCAATTCAGTGATGTCGGTCAGCACCGCCACCCATCCGGCGATACGCGGACGCCCGAACTGCGCAAGGTGACATGAATAGATGCGATCTTGCTGCGTGATCTCATACGTGTACGCCCTTTGCCGCCGAATGATGCGCAAGGCTGCGAATCCATTCGGCGGCAGCGCCGACGGTGGCAGAACGCGGTAGATGGGCGCGCCAATCTCATCACGCAAGCCGAACAGCGCCCGCGCCGCTGGATTAGCGAAGATTGGGCGAAAACGCCGGTCGATGGCGATCACTGGGCTTTCCGTGCTGGTCAAGACGGTTTCCAACTGGCTGCGCGCCGATTCGACCTGCTGAGTCAGCGCGCGCTGTTCTTGGAACAACCGACTGTGCGAGATCGCAACTGCTGCTTGTGCGCCGAGCAGTTCGAGCGTATATACGTCTTCGCGCTCAAAGGCTCGTCCCTGTCGCCCCGCGATTACCATCAGCGCGCCGATTGCCTCATGCGCGAACATCAACGGCGTACAGACCACCGATCCATACGTCTCGCGCTCTAGCGGCAGATCGCCACCGCTGCGCCACTCGCGCGCATAATCATCCAAGCGGATCGATTGACGCGAACGTACCACAGTCCCGGCGACGCCCTCGCCCAACGCGACTTGCCGCGCCAAATAGGACGCGGGCAAATTGTAGGCGGTCGCCACATTGAGCATCGCGCCATCTTTGAGCCAGATCGCCACGCCGTCCGCGCTCAACAGCGCCGACGTTTGCACGGCGATCTGTTCAAGGACATCATCAATCGCCATTTGTCCAGCAATCGCGCCGCTGACCGTGCGGATCGTCTCGACTTGCGAATTGCGCTCTGCCAGTGGGCGGAAAATCTCTTGGCGCAAGAGCGAAAAGCTCATCATCAGCGCCGCCAGTGCGCAGATGATCACCGCCAGCGAGAACGTTTGCAGCGCAGGATTGACAAAGGCAAGGCTTTGCCCGGCGACGAATAGAACGATTCCGGTCATCATCCCGCGCGACCGAATCTTGCGGCGATAGCGCCACACCAGATACAGCGCCGCGCTATCGAACAGCGCGAAGAACAGCGTTTGCAACGGTTGGGCGCGATATAAAATCAGACTGCCGGAAGGCATCTCGAACCAGATCGGCGCATCGTTCAGAATCAGCAGCAAACGCAGCGTCAAAACAATCGACAGGCTCAACAAGGCTAACATGCGAAAGCGCCGCGTCCCCGCCTTGACCAACACGGCGACGAGGCTGTAAATTGCCACGCTGCTCCCGACGAAGCCCAATTCCATGAAGCCCACCGCCGGACGCAGCAGCGGCGAACGCGCATCAATCAGGCTCACGGACTGCACGAGCAGCGCGCCCGCGTTCCAGACCAAGACCAAGAATAGGAAGGCGGCGAAAAATTGGTTGAGTTCTTTGCGAGCATCGTTCCAAATGACGATGAGAAAGAAGCTGAATGCCAACGCCAGCGTGAGTCCATTGACCAACAGCGATATCGCGCTGAGTGCATCCATATCAATCGTGGACGGCTAGTCGATTTTCAGTTGCGGGGACGGCTGCTTCTCGAAGCGGTAGCCGATGCGATGTTCCGTCAGGATATACGCCGGATTGCTGGCATCGCGCTCAATCTTGCGCCGAATCTGGGCAATATACACGCGGGGATAGTAAATATCATCCACATACTGATGTCCCCACACTTGTTCCAGCAGTTCGCGCTGCGTCACGACGCGCCCCGCATTCTCCAACAGTACCGCCAACAACTTGAACTCGGTTGGAGTCAGATGGATTTGTTTGCCCGCGACGAAAACATGCCGCCGATGTAAATCAACGGTCAAATAGCCGTCGTTGTAATATTCCGCCTCAGTAGATGCCATTTGCGCGCGCCGTAGCAGCGCGTTGACCCGTGCGGTCATTTCATTGAGGCGCACAGGTTTAATCAAATATTCATCTGCGCCCGCGTTCAAACCCTCGATGATATCTTCTTCGGTGATGGCTTGCGCAGACAGCATCATCACAGGCGTATCGGCAACATCGCGGATACGTCGGCAAACCGTCAGCCCATCTAAGCCATCAGGCATGATAATATCAACAATAACGAGATCGGGGCGTTCGTTGGCGAAGACGCGCAGGGCTTCATGCCCGTCCGCACACAAGACAATATCGAACCCCTCGCGGCGGAGTTTGCGTCCGAGCGCGTCACGGATGGCTTGTTCGTCGTCTACGATCATGATTTTCATGATTTCAGTGTAACATCAATCGCGGCTTCGTCACAAGAGGGTTGCCATCTCATTTTACCAACGAGACTATAATGGCAATACGTGTTGAGCCGCGCTCAATCGAAAGAGGAAATCCGATGTCCCGGGCAATTTATGTTCGTATCTTCTCCCTGCTGCTGGTCATGCTACTAGCAGCGTGCAATCTTTCCGGCGGCGGCGAGTCCGCAGCCATCACACTCACGGCAGACAGCGCCTTGACGCTGCTCCCTTCGCGCACGCCGCTGACGACCAGCAACGCACCCACACCGCTCCCATTAGGGTCGTTGATCGCTACCCAGCAGACCGTCCTGCCGCGTCCGACCAATGCGCCGTTTATACCAACGGCGCTTGTAATCATCCCAACCTTTTCGCAGCCGATCTTCCTTCCGACGAATACGTCGACGCCGATCAGCATCCTGATCCTATCGCCCGTGCCGGGTAATGTCGTGGCGGGCAACGTACAAATTTTGGGCGCAGCCGTCCATCCACAGTTCTTGCAGTACCAACTCGAATATGGACCCGAAAGTACGCCCAATCTGTGGTATCAGGCGACCTCCGCCGTGCAAACGCCAATCACGAACGGCATTCTCGGCGTCTGGAACACGAGTGCTGTCCCCGACGGTACGTATAATCTCCGTTTGCGCGTCTACTTGCGTGACGGTGCCACCGTAGCGACGGTCATCAACAATGTTCGTGTTCAAAATCGCACAGCGACGCCCGTCCCATCTGCCACGCCCAACATCCCGCGCCCGATTGCCGCCTTCACGCAAGATGCTGCAACGGGTCAAGTCCCGTTGACGGTGCGTTTCATCAACCAATCGACCGGCGACATCACCAATACAACGTGGAACTTCGGCGACGGCAGCAGCAGCGGTGAACGCGATCCGGTCAAAACGTTCAACGCGCCGGGCTTGTTCAACGTTACGCTAACCATCGCGGGACCTGGCGGCACATCCAACGTTTCGCGCCAGATTAACGTCCAAAGTCCGACCGCACCCGTCTCGTCGTTCAGCGCGACGCCCTTGAACGGGAACGCGCCGCTGAACGTGCAGTTCACCGATCAATCCACAGGAACGATCAACTCGCGGTTGTGGAATTTCAGTGATGGCGGCGCGAGCAACGAGCGCAACCCGGTGCATGTCTTTAACGCGCCCGGCGTCTACAATGTGTTTCTGACGGTCACTGGGACGGGTGGCTCATCGACCTCCACGCGCCAAATCATCGTACAGGGAAACGTCACCAACACGCTCATCCCGACGGCGACGTTCACACCGCTGCCCACCATCACGCTTTTCCCGACAACGACCAACGTGCCGATAGTCCCCACCGCAGTAGTGGCAATTCCAGTAGCAGCGTTCACGGCTAATCCGTTGAGCGGGACGGCACCCTTAAATGTCCAATTTATTAATCAATCATCCGGCGTGATCAACTCGTATCTTTGGAGCTTCAGCGACGGCACCGCTAGCAACGAAGCGAACCCGCAGCATGTCTTTACCGCGCCCGGCATTTACGACATCTATTTGACGGTCACAAATGCGGGCGGTTCTTCGACGACGACGCGCCGCATCACGGTACAAGGAAACGCCACCATCACGACCAACCCCCCCGTGGCGAGTCCAGTAGCATCGTTCGTCGTTAATCCGTTGAGCGGGAGCGCGCCGCTAAATGTCCAGTTCACTGATCAATCTTCCGGCGCGATCACCAACCGCCTCTGGAATTTTGGTGACGGCGGCGCAAGCAACGAAACCAATCCGCAGCACGTCTTTACCGCGCCAGGCGTCTATAACGTCATTTTGACCGTGACAGGTGCAGGCGGTTCTTCGACCGCCAACCAGCAGATTTCGGTGCAAGCGGTCATCGCGCCGACGTTGACATTCACGCCGCTGCCCACCATGACCCTGTTCCCGACATCGACCGACGTGCCGATTATCCCCACCGCCACACTGGCGAGTCCAGTAGCATCGTTCGTCGCTAATCCATTGAGCGGGACGGCACCGTTGAATGTCCAGTTCACCGATCAATCTTCCGGCGCGATCACCAACCGCCTCTGGAATTTTGGTGACGGCGGCGCAAGCAACGAAACCAATCCGCAGCACGTCTTTACCGCGCCCGGCGTCTATAACGTCATTTTGACCGTGACAGGTGCAGGTGGTTCTTCCACCGCCAACCAGCAAATTTCGGTGCAAGCCGTAATCCTGCCAACGCTCACCTCGACGCCGCTCCCAACGCTGACCGAGACACCACTCCCCACGCTGACGTTCACGCCGCTCCCAACGCTGACCGAGACACCACTCCCCACGCTGACGTTCACGCCCCCGCCCACCAACACCGAAATCCCAACGGCGACGGCGACGGAAATCCCGACGAACACACCGATCCCCGCGCCCATCGCCGCATTCGATTTCCGCGCGCAAGACGGCAATCCGTTCACGATTGAGTTTTTCAATCAGTCGTCCGGCGATATCGCGGGCGTGAGTTGGGATTTTGGCGATGGGACACAAAGTACCGAAGCAAATCCCGTCCATGTTTACGCCGCGTCCGGTACGTTTACAGTGACGCTCTCCGTCAGCGGCGCAGGCGGCACGAACTTCGTGCAGCGTCAAGTCACGCTTGAAGAACCACTTATCGCCGCGTTCACTGTGCAGCCCGCAGGCGCACAAACGTTCCAGTTCACCAATCAATCAACAGGTGCGGTCAATTATCTGTGGGACTTCAACGATGGCTCGCAGAGCGCCGAAGTCAGCCCCATGCACACCTACACAACACCCGGAACATACACCGTAACGCTGTTTGCCAGCGCGCCCAACGGAGTACAACTATCGGCACAGCAGCAGGTCACGGTCGCTGCGCCCCTATCGGTCAGCTTCACCGCCGAAACCGTCGAGGGCGATCCGCTCACCTATCAATTCAATGCCAGTGCATCAGGCGAAGTCGCCGCCTATAACTGGAACTTTGGCGATGAGCAAACGGGCGTTGATAACGCGCCGCAGCATACCTATGCCGCGCCGGGAACCTATACCGTGACGCTGAACGTTACAGCAGCCGACGGATCATCCGCCAGCACGACGCAAACACTCACGATTGAGCAAACACCTATCGAGCCGACACCGGAAACGACTACGCTGCAAGACACAACGCCGATCCAGCCGGACATTGCGGCGTTGGCGACTGATTTGCGCGCTATCTACGATGCGGGCATTGCGCGGGGCAATCTCGCTGCCTCGTTCGCGCGCGCCGGCGACCAATCGATCCGCCGCGCTGGGTTCCTGACGCCGTTCAGCGATCCAAATTCGTATTCGTTGAACGACAACGCCGATCTTCAGTCGATCATCGATTTCTACAGCGCCGCATTGGTGGACGGTTCCCTGCCCTTCACGCGCCAAAGTGTGGCAGTGGGCGACGGTTGGAATGCAGCGAACTTACTCAATACCACGTTGTCCAATCCAACCTTGTGCGATATTTCAAGCGGCGAGACGCCCTTCGGCTGCGAACTGCGCTTGTCGGGCGCGAGTATCGTATTGATCAGCGTCGGGCAGTTCGATGCAGCAAACTTCACCGATACCGAACAATTCCGACTAAACCTGCAAGCCCTGATCGACTCTGCCATCAATTACGGCGCGATCCCCGTACTGTACACGATTCAGCCGGGTCAGGATGAGGGGCAGACACGCGCACTCAACGACGTGATTGTGCAAGTAGCAGAACAAAATCGCATTCCCGTGATCAACGCATGGCGCGCGGTCAACGGTTTGGGAGACGTATCACCAGTCGGTGCGGGCGATTTGAGCGGCGACTCGGTAAGCGGCTTCGGCGTTAACGCGCTCAACGCCGCCACGCTGCGCACGCTCAACGACCTGCGTTCGTTGGTGTTCCCCGATGCGTAGGCTGTCCATTCGTATCCTGTTCGCAGTGGTTCTCGCAGTCGGCGTCCTTGCCGGCTGCGAGCCGACCACCACGCAAAATCTCGTCGTCGCGCTGGTCGCCGATGGACGCGAACGCGCGATCCAACAGGACGCACCGATCACGGTGGGCGAACTGCTGCGCGCCGCCGACATCGAACTCGGCGCGCTGGATGAGGTCAATCCGCCGCTGTTCACCCAGATTGCGGACGGGATGCGCGTCACCGTCGCGCGCGTCCAGCAGACGACCGAATGCGAGAATCAAGATATTCCATTCCGCGAACAACGAATCATGAACGAGGGCTTGCGCGCAGGCGAAGAACGCTTGGGACAAGCCGGACAGAACGGCGTCGAACAAGTCTGTTCGCGCATTACCATCCGCGATGGACGCCGCCTCGATCCAGTCGAGACGAGCCGAACGCTCGTGACCGCGCCGCAAGACCTCGTGATTTACATCGGGCCCACAGGCGAACTCGACCCCGTACCGATTCCCGGCACGCTGGCATACGTCAGCAGCGGCAATGCGTGGATCATACGCGGCAGCAGCACGGCGAAGCGCCCCCTGACCGACAGCGCCGATATCGATGAGCGCGCCTTCCGACTATCCCCCGATGGACAGCAGCTTTTGTTCGCACGCATCGCGCCACAGGCACAGCGCGCCGCCTCGTTCAATCGGCTGTGGCTGCTCGCGGACACGAACCGCGATGCGCCGCCCGTCGCCCTCGTGCCAGAAAATGTGCTGTACGCGGATTGGGTTCCCGGCGCAGAGAACACAATCAGCTATTCAACAGGCGAACCGCGCGCCGCCGCGCCGGGTTGGGAGTCGTACAACGATTTGTGGCTGATGCGCATCGATCCGGCGTCGGGCGCATCCGTCGGCTTGCGCGAACTGGTGCCGAACTCGCAGGGCGGTTTGTACGGTTGGTGGGGAACAGAATTTCAATGGTCGCCCGACGGCAGCCGCCTCGCGTGGTCGCGCGCTGACTCGACTGGAATTGTCAACCTCGACACGGGCGATCTCGTCCCGATTCTGAGCTATCCGGTCTTCAACACGCGCCAATCGTGGTCATGGCGCGCGTCGGTCTCGTGGACGCCGGACGCCAGCTTGCTGCTGACGACGATTCACGGCGACCCCATTGGCAGCGAACCCGCCGAGTCCAGCCCCGCGTTTCACATTGCCGCCGCTGATCCCACCGGGACATTCAGCGCATCCGTCGTGCAGAACGCCGGAATCTGGTCGATGCCACGCTTTTCGCCGTTCCAGAACGACGGCGAGCGCGTGCGTGGCGCGATGGCGTACTTGCGCGCGCGCGATCTGTCCAATAGCATCAACGAGACGGCGGAATACGATTTGATGCTGGCAGATCGTGACGCCAGCAACGCGCGCGCCGTCTTTCCGCCCGCTGGACAGTCCGGCGTGACCGCAGCGGCAGCGATCACTTGGAGTCCCGATGGATCGATGATTGCGTTCATTTATCAGGGCAATCTGTGGGTGATCGATGTGCTGTCGGATGTCGCACATCAACTCACGCTCGACGGCAGGGCATCGCGTCCCGTTTGGACGCGCTGAGTCGATGCGCCGACAACATTTGATCTTGTTCGTTGCGTTCCTCGTCTTGTGCGGAAGCGCCGTGACGTGGAGCGCGACGCGCGCTGAACGCGATTTCGCCTTGCGCGGCATCGTCGATCCAACGCAGACCGCTGACCTGCCCTATCGCGTCCCGCGCTTGGGCGTCAACGCCGATTTGACGCAGTACGCCGATCCCGCGTCCGAACTGGCGCGAATGCGCGCTATTGGCGTGACGTGGGTACGTCAGCGCGTCGCATGGGCGGAAGTCGAAGCAGCCCAAGGCGAATTCGTTTGGGCGGCGTGGGATCAGCTTGCCGCTGCGTTCGAGGCACAGCCCGAACTCGAATGGGTCGTCGTGCTGGTCGATTCCCCGATCTGGTCGCGCACAGCGGGAACGCAGACCGCGCCACCCGATAACCCCGCCGATTTCGCGGCATTCGCAGCGGCGTTTGCAGCGCGCTACCGCGATAACGTCGATTTCTACCAGATTTGGGACGAGCCGAATCTCACGGCGGCATGGGGTGACACCGAGCCGCGCGCTGCCGAATATCTTGCGCTGCTGTCCGCCGCTTACGCCGCGATTCATGCCGCCGATCCGTCCGCCACAGTGATCGCCGCTGCTCTTGCGCCGACAACCGAAAACACCGCGCTCAATATCAGCGACCTCGACTATCTACGCGATCTTTACGCGCTCGGCTTGCGCAACGTAATGGACGCCGTTGCCGCCAAGCCGTTTGGCTTCGACCAGCCGCCCGATGATCGGACAGTCGATGCCGATGTACTGAATTTTTCGCGCCTGATTGCATTGCGCGAAATCATGGTCGAAAACGGCGACGCGCGCAAAGCATTGTGGGCGTCGGAATGGGGTTGGAACGCGCTCCCGCCCAATTGGATGGGTAATCCGTCGCTGTGGGGCAGCGTGACCGCCGATCAGCGCGTCGCCTACACGCTGGCGGCGCTGGATCGTGCTGACCTCGAATGGACGTGGCTCGGCGGCATGATTTTGGAGTCGTGGCAGCCGGACGTGCCGCCAGATGATCCGCGTTGGGGCTTCGCGCTGATCGATTCAGCGGGCGAACCAACGCCGCTATGGGAGGCGCTGGAAACGCGCGCCGCCGCTCCACAATCGATGCACGGCTTATATTTCCCGACGCATCCCAACGCGCGCTACAGCGGCGTCTGGACGTTCGGGGAACTGGGCGCGGATATCGGCTGGGTGCAGGATAGCCAATTTACGTTCGATTTGATCGGCACGGATATCTCACTCCTGCTCCGGCGCGATGATTATCTCGCATTCCTCTACCCCACCATCGATGGACAGCCCGCCAACGCCGCGTCGCGCGATGTGGACGGGAATGCGTTCATCACCTTACGGAGCGCCGACTTACAGCCGCAACTCGACCTGATTCCCGTGGCGCGCAATCTTGCTCCGGGCGCACACACGCTGCGCGTCGTGGCGGATCGCGGCTGGGATCGCTGGGCAATTGCCGGATTTGCTGTTCGTTCGGGTGATCCCGCCGCGCCCTATGACCGCCAAATCGCCGTTGCGACGCTCACCGCGATCTTGTCATTTGTCGCTGTCGTCGTCAGCGCCGCCCAAATTGACTGGCGTCCGTTCGCGCGGCGCTTGAACGGGGGTTGGGCGCGCGTTTCCGACGCGGGACAGTTTGGGATCAGCGCGATCACGTCCCTTGCGCTGATGGTGGGGCTGCTGCTGACATGGCGCGATCATGTACCGTCGATCTTCGCGCGCGAACTCAGCATTTTGACGCCCGCACAATTCGGCGCGGCATTCGTGACCGCAGGTGTGATTTACCTTCAGCCGCCTTTCATCGTCGTGATCGTTGCGGCGCTGATTTTGTTCTGGATTTTGTACAATCGCCCCGATATCGGGCTGATGTTGACGCTGTTCTACGCGCCGTTTTTCTTATTCCCGGTTGAACTATATCGTTTTCTATTCCCAATGGCGGAACTCGTGTTGCTGCTCACGACCGCCGCTGTCATGCTGCGCGCGTTGGCGTCATGGGGACGCGCGCGGCAAGCGCTGGGGGGCTACCTGCCATCAGTGCGCTTAACCGCGCTCGATTGGGGTGTCATCGCGTGGGTGATCGTCGGCGGCGTCTCGCTTGTCTGGACGGAATATCGCGCGCCTGCTGTGACCGAACTGCGCGTCATGTTGATCGAACCCGCGTTGTTCTACCTGATTTATCGAACACTTCCGCGCGACGCGCGGATTGATGTGCGCCTCGTGGACATGCTCATCGCAGCGGGCGCGTGCATGGCGGCGATCAGCGTGGTCATGTATGTCGGTGGCAGCGGCATCATCACGGCGGAGGGCGGCGCGGGGCGGCTGGCGGGTGTATACGGTTCGCCCAACAACGTCGGGCTGTTCGTCGGACGCTGCATCCCGTTCGCGCTGGCGTTCGCGCTCATGCCGCTGGATCGCCACCGTCGGATCGCCGCCGCGCTGGCATTGATTCCGCTTGGAGTTGCGCTCGTCCTCAGCCAGAGCGCGGGCGCGCTGTTCATCGGCGTCCCCGTCGCTGTTGCCGCCGTCCTGATGCTGCGTTATGGACGGCGCGCCCTGCTCCCGTTGATCGCGTTGGCGGGCATGGGCGCGGCGGGCTTGGCGTTCGCCATGCAATCAGCGCGCTTCGAGCGTGTTTTGGACTTCGCTCAAGGCACCACGTTCTTTCGGATTCGCGTTTGGGCAAGCGCGTGGCAGTCGATTCAAGCGCGTCCGCTGACCGGATTGGGCTTGGATCAATTCCTATACGCCTTTCAGGGGCGCACGATGATGCCCGATGCGTGGCAAGAGCCAAACCTATCGCATCCGCATAATCTTGTTCTTGATGTGTGGACGCGCTTGGGCATCGCTGGATTGCTGGTAATATTGTGGCTGCAAATCGCGTTCTGGCGCTCATTGCGCCGTGCCTACCAAACGCAGCGCGCCAATTCGATCCGATTTGCCTTGATCATCGGCGCGATGGGCTGCATGACCAACGTTTTGGCGCATGGGATGGTCGATAACAGCCTGTTCGTGGTTGATCTGGCGCTAATCTTCGCCTTCTTGCTTGGCTTAGCGGCGCGATCTGCAAATTGGGGACATGACTCCGCGCGTGAAGTCGCGTAAACTATATTAAATCCGGTGATGGGGGATTGGTCGTCATGAAAGCGAAGGTCAATAAAGTCACCATCCAAATTCATCAGGGCGACATTTACTCGACTGAGGCTTCTGCCATCGCTGTGCAGACCAATACCGACCTCGCGTTGAATGATGGCTTGCTGGCGAAGGCGGGACCGAACCTGTTGCGCGAAACGACCGTCATTGGCTGGTGTGATGTGGGTTCGGCGGTGATTACGGGCAAAGGCGATCTGCCCGAACCGATTGAGAAGGTGATTCACGTCGTCGGACCCCGATGGGGCGAAGGCAGCGAGCGCGGCAAGCTGTCGGGCGCGACCCATGAATGCTTGCGCCTTGCCGAAATCAACCATCAGAAAACGTTGGCACTCCCGCCAATCTCAACGGGTGCGCTCGGCTACCCCGTCGAGAACTGTGCCAAGACGATGCTTGAGCAGGCGATTGACTATACATTTGAAGAATTGAAATTTCTGACCAAGATCATTTTTTGTCTTGATGATGCGATTGCGTTTGAAATCTTCAAACGTGAATTTTCGCGCCAATTGAACGACTTAAAAGCCAGCGGCGAAGGCAAAGTCCAAGTCTAGCGCGTCGTGCGCAAGCCGGACAGTGACCGATGATCCGCGATGAGAGGATGCAGGATTGCGCGTTTTAATCACCGGCGCCGCCGGATTTTTGGGATCACATCTCTGTGATCGGTTCCTCGCGGAAGGTCACACCGTCATCGGCATGGATAATCTGCTCACTGGAGCGATGCGCAACATCGCCCATCTGGCGGATGATACCCGATTCTCGTTCGTCCACCACGATGTCACTCAACACATCGATATTCCCGGCACACTCGACGCGGTGCTGCATTTCGCCTCGCCCGCCAGCCCTATCGATTACCTCAAGTTCCCGATCCAAACGTTAAAAGTCGGTGCGCTTGGCACGCATAACACGCTCGGCGTTGCGCACGCAAAGAACGCGCGTTATTTGCTGGCGTCCACCTCCGAGGTGTATGGCGATCCGTTGGTGCATCCACAGCCCGAAACCTATGTCGGCAACGTCGATACGATTGGACCTCGCGGCGTCTATGACGAGGCAAAACGCTTTGCCGAAGCCATGACGATGGCATATCACCGTTTTCACAACGTACAGACGCGCATCATCCGCATCTTCAACACCTACGGGCCCCGAATGCGGCTCGATGATGGGCGCGTCGTCCCCAATTTCATCGGACAAGCACTACGCGGCGAACCCCTGACCGTCTACGGTGATGGACAGCAAACGCGCAGCTTCCAATACGTCGATGATCTGGTCGAGGGCGTGTATCGCCTGCTGCATTGCGAATTCAACGAACCTGTCAACATCGGCACCATCTTCGAGAAATCGATGCTCGAATTTGCGCAGATCGTCAATGAACTGACAGGCAATACTGCGGGTATCCTATTCAAGGACGAACGGATTAAAGGCGATCCACAGACGCGCCGCCCCGATACCACGCGCGCCAAGCTGCTGTTGGACTGGGAAGCACGTGTGCCGCTGCACGATGGGTTGCAGCACACGATTGCGTATTTCCGCGATTTCGTGTGATCGGCGTCACGTTGACGGGCGTCTTTCGACGTTTCGCCATCGATACAGGTTGGCTGTGGGGCATTCCGGCGCTGATCTTGGGGCTGGCAATCGTGCGCTTGCCGCTGGAAGGCGCGGGCGTGCTGCTGTTCGGAATCGGGGTCGGCATCGCGGCGGCGATCACGCCGATGGCAGCGCTGGTCGTTCTGCTGACGCTTGCACCGCTGCGCACGTTGATCGCCACCGAAGCGCCCGGCTTGCTTCCGTTCGACATTGGGCAGTTGAGCCTCGCCGGATTGTTGGGCGCGTGGCTTACGACGCTCATCATTCAGCGCCGCGCGATCCGATTGTCATGGTCGCCCGTGTTCGTTCCGCTGATCGCATTCATCGCGGCAGCGGGGTTGACCGCGTTCAACGCCTGGTCATTGACGGCATGGTTGAGCGAATGGCTGAAGTGGATACAGGTCGCGCTGTTGATATTGGTCTGCTTGAGCATGGCGCGCGATTGGCGCTGGCTGCCGTTCGCGCTGGCAGCAGCGGGCTTGGCGAACGGATTGATCGGCATTTACGAGTATTTCGGCGGCAGCGGCGCGCTGCATCTGATCGTGAACGGCGATAAGTTTCGCGCGTTCGGCACGTTTGGGCAGCCCAATCCGTTTGGCGGGTTCATGGGGTTGATCGCCCCGCTCGCGCTGATGTCCGGCGTCGGTCATGCGTTGCAATGGGCGCGCGCGCGCCGTCAGCGTGCGGAAACCGTGTCTGATCTGGTGTTGGCGGTGTTCTATCTCGCGTCAGGCGCGATCATGGCAGTGGCGCTGTACCTCTCGTGGAGTCGCGGGGCGTGGCTGGCGTTCGTCATCTGCATCGGCGCGATGGTAGCAGCGTTTCCGCGCCGTTGGATCGTCGGCGCCGCGTTTGTAGGGGTGGCGGTGCTGGCGTTCGCGGGGCTGTGGGTGAGCGAACGACTGCCTGCATCCATTGTCAGCCGGATTCAGAGCGCGACGCAAGACACGTTCTCCATTACAGATGTGCGCGGCGTCGATATCGACCCGATCAACTACGCCAACATCGAACGCTTGGCGCATTGGCAAACCGCCGTCAACATGGCGACAGCGTACCCATTTTTGGGCGTTGGCTTCGGCAACTATGAAGTCGCCTACGCCGATTTCCGGCTCATCAACTGGAAATTTGCGCTCGGTCATGCTCATAACTATTACTTGAATGTTCTTGGCGAGGCTGGCATGATTGGACTAACAGCTTATCTCGCTCTGTGGGGTGGAATCATCGTCCTCACGTGGCGCGCGCGCCGACATCCTGATCCCCTCGCGCGCTGTATGGTGGTGGGATTATTGGGCAGTTGGATTTATCTCGCTGTCCACAGTTTGACCGACAATTTGTACGTCAACAACGCTTTTCTGCATCTCGGCGTCTTATTGGGGCTGTTGGCTGTCCTTGATCAACAGACGCGGCAGGAAATCCGATGGCTCACGAGGAATATATGACACCCTCTAATACCCTCAAGATTCGCAAAATCGGGGTTCGTAATCCGCTCGATTTGCCGATCAGCGCGATTGCCAACCGTTTTGGGGAGCGTTCTAAAGAAGTCGAACGCTTTCTCAAGTTCGCTACCGTCGGCGCAATTGGCGCAGTGATCGACGCAGGAACGCTGTTCATCCTGCAAGCCACGATCCTCGCGCCGGTCGATCCAAGCAAAGATGTGAAAGTCGTGATCGCCAGCACCATCGCGTTCCTCGCCGCTGTGATCAGCAACTTCACCTGGAATCGCTACTGGACATACCCCGACTCGCGTTCGCGTTCGATGCGTCGCCAGCTCGTCCAGTTTGCAACCATCAATTTTATCGGCTGGGTTGGACGCAGCATCTGGTTGACAACCGCCTACACGGGCTTGGGCGCGCTGTTGATGCCGCTTTTGCTCCCTGAAATTCAAATTTTCCGTCCCGGCTATATCCCGTCCGCCAGCGCCGAAGCCAAAGTTGGTACGATGGCAGCGTGGCTAATCGGCGTAGTCATTATCATGATCTGGAACTTCTTGGCGAATCGTTACTGGACGTACAACGACGTGGACTAGCGCGCGTTGACTATCGCCATCGACTATACCCCTGCGATTGAACAAGGCGGCGGCATTGGGCGCTACGTGCGCGAATTGGTCGCTGCTTTGTCGCGTCTGGATACCGAAACATCTTATCGTTTGTTCGTCTCTGGGGCGAAAACGCTCCTCTCTCCACCGGGCGAGAATTTCGCATGGATGGGGACGCGCATCCCGCCGATTTGGTTGGCGCGCGGCTGGCATCGTGCGCGCCTGCCCCTCCCCGTCGAAATCTTTACCGGGCGCGTCGATCTGTTCCACGCCACCGATTTCACGCTCCCGCCAACGCGCGCGCGGACGCTGTTGACCGTGCATGATCTCTCATTCGTGCGCGTACCCGACGCCGCCAGTCCACGCCTCAAACGCTATCTTGATGCAGTCGTACCGCGCTCCGTTCGCCGCGCTGATCATATTCTCGCGGATTCGCAAGCGACGAAAGACGATCTGATCGCCCTCTACAACACGCCGCCAGACAAAATTACGGTGTTGTTGAGCGGCGTTGAAGCGCGTTTCCGCCGCGTGGACGATGAAACGGTGCAGAATGCCGTCCGCGGCAAATACCACCTTCCCGCGCGCCCCTTTATCTTGTCCGTCGGCACGGTGCAGCCGCGCAAGAATTACATCCGGTTGATTCAGGCGTTGGCTCAACTGCGCTCCAGTGGGCGCGATGTTGGACTGGTGATCGTTGGCGGACGCGGTTGGCTGCAAGACCCGATCTACGACACGATTCAAACGCACAACCTACACGACTATGTTCACTTCACTGGCTTCGCCGACGACGCCGATCTACCCGCGCTCTACAGCGCCGCCGCGCTGACCGCCCTGCCCTCACTTTACGAAGGCTTCGGGATTCCGGTCTTGGAATCGATGGCGTGCGGAACACCTGTTGTCACGTCGAATATCTCATCGCTGCCCGAAGTCGCGGGCGACGCCGCGCTGATCGTCACACCAACCGATCTCGACGCGATCATCGCTGCCATCATGCGTCTGCTGGATGACTCCGACTTGCGGCGAACGTTGATCGCGCGCGGGATCGCCCAAGCTGGGCGCTTTACATGGGACGCATCAGCCGCGCATTTGGCAGCCATCTACCGCCATCTGTTGGCTTAACGCAACCTGCGCCAAGTCGGATATACTATTCGTTATATCGATATTTCAACATGAGGATGGTCACGATGTCTCGGCGCTTCACCATCAACCCCGAAAAACCGTTCTTTATCTACGACACGCCCGGCGATTGGCTCGGTGTTGTGTTCAACGGCTTCATTTTCGACCCGCGCGGCGACTATATCGGCTTCATCCGCGAAGAAAAGCCGGAACTTTATGATGTCTACACCTCATCATCCGGCGAATGGATCGGCTATCTGATCCCCGACGGGCGCATCGTCCGTAAACGCACATCGGATCGCCGCCCGCTTTACAAGCCGCTCCCGGCGAAACAAGTCAAACCGAAGAACTTTCCCGGACGGGCGCCGCTCCCACCGCAGATCGCGGATTTGGGCTTCGACAAGATCGATGTGCTGGAGTGGGATCCCGAAGTATTCAAGCGCCTGTCCGATCTGCTCCCCGACGCGGGCGAAGAATGATCGACGCGCATTCCCGCCCGATCAAGCGCATCGCAGATTCTCGTTCTGCGACCAGCGTCCTGATGGGGCCCCAAGATGCGAACGTGTTGGGCAACGTGCATGGCGGCGTGATCATGAAGATGGTCGATGAGGCGGGCGCGCTCGTCGCCATCCGCCATGCCAATTTGCTCTGCGTGACCGTCGCCATCGACTCCATGACGTTCATGGAGTCGATCCGCGTCGGCAATCTCGTCACCTGCAAAGGCGAATTGACGTATGTGGGGCGCACCTCGATGGAAGTGCGCGTCGCGGTAATCGCGGAGGACTTGCTCACGGGCGCGTCGAAAGTCACCAACAGCGCGTACTTAGTCTACGTCGCGCTCGACCTGCACGGAAATAAATCCGTCGTACCAGAACTGCTGTACGAGACGCGCGAAGAACAACTGCGCGCCGAACAAGCACGCGAACGCCAAGCCTTCCGCAAGCAGCAGCGCGAACGCGAAAAACACTTCACTCAAGAGATGATACCAATACCATGACCGACGCGCCGTTCTTACCCGATCTCTCTCAGAGCGCCGAGCCATCGACGCTGCTGCGCATCCTGAATCAAGCGGGCGCGCGCCGTGTGCTAAACGCCACCGCGCCCGATCTCGGCTTGTCAGATCGCCGTCCCTATCCGTTCATGGCAGTGGTCGGACAAATTGAGATGCGGACGGCGCTGCTGTTGGCGCTGATCAACCCGGCGATTGGCGGCGTGCTGCTGATTGGTCCCAGAGGCACGGGCAAGACGACCGCCGTCCGCAGCCTGATCGACATTCTGCCCGACGGCGAAGTGAGCGATTGCGAAGACGGCGCGCTGCCCGACGATCTCAAGGCGGAGAGCGCCAAAATGCTCTACCCCGAGTGCTACGAGAAATTCCATGCGGGAGAGCCAATCTCGCACTACGAGTCGGTCAAATTGGTGGAACTGCCGCTTAATGCCCGCTTAGATGATGTTGTCGGCGGGGTCAATGAGCGCGTCGCCGTGACGCAGAACCGCGTCAAGCTCGAAAAAGGCATCTTGGCGCGCGCGGATAACAATCTGCTGTATATCGATGAAGTCAATTTGCTCAACGATGATATCGTCGATGCGATCCTCGACGCTGCCGCACAAGGCAGTTATACCGTCCGGCGCGGCGCAATGGTCGGCACGTATCGCTCTCGATTTGTGTTGATCGGGTCGATGAACCCCGAAGAGGGACGCTTGCGCCCGCAGATCATGGATCGCTTCGGCTTGCGCGTGAACGTGCGCGGGCTGATGGACAGCGCCGAACGGCTCGAAGTTTACACGCGCGTGCGGGCATATCGGCAGAACGCGAACCAATTTGTCCGTGAGTGGGAACAGGTGACAGCCGAAACGCGCGACGAAGTGTTGGACGCGCGCGACATTTTGAAAACGACGACGTTGGACGACGATGCCGTTCAAATCGGGCTGGCGCTGATTCAGGCGCTCGATATCGACTCGCACCGCGCCGAATACACAATGTTTGAAGCCGCCCGCGCCCATGCCGCTGCCGACGGACGCGACAAGGCAACGGTCAACGATGTGCGCGCCGTCGCGCCAATGGCACTGCGGCAGCGGCGCAGCGAATTCATGGTGAATTTCTATGACAGTCAACGTGCCGAAGACAACCAGATCGGCGTCCGCATCGATGAACTGGTCAAACCCTAGCGTCGTGCGCGCATGGCTGCCGCTGGCGTGCATCGCCGCCGCGCTTGTCGGCTACGCGCTGCCGTCCGCCATTGGGACGGGCGCGGCGCTGACCTTCAACGCCTACGATCTGGCAGAATGGGTCACGCTCAATCCCGCGTCGAACGCCGAGACGCCACCGCTGTTCAGCGCCTTCTTGCTGCGCGCCCCGCTGATGGGCATCGGCATCTATGCCGCCGCCTATGCCGCACAACAGCGTAGATCGCGCTGGGTGTATGGCTTGGTGTGGCTTGCGCTCACCGCCGGGCTGGTTCCGCCGTTCGAGTTCATCGATTATCTCGGCAATCCCAACTATCGCCAGCAGGCGGCGCTGTCGCTGCTTACGTTGATCATCGGGGGGGTGCTGTTCGTTCCGTTCATTCGTCGTGTGGTGTCGCCTCGCATTGTCGGGATAGTCGCGGCGATCTTCGGCGGCGTGACCGTGATCGGTGGCGTGCTGCGCGGACTTGAATTGATGTCCGTTTACGGTGTAGCCCTGACGATGGGCGCGGGGGCGTTCGTATGTGCGGCAGGCTGTTTCGCTGCCGCCTTGAGCGTGTGGAGGGGAAATAAATAGGATAGAGAAACTGCCTCTACCCTATCAAAACTCGATGAGAACGGGCTAGGATCAGCCACCCTACAATCAGCCGTTCGGCTTCATGCGCGTGTCGATGTATTCGACCGCTTGTCCCACACTCGTGATCCGCTGCGCGTCTTCATCGCTGATTTCGCCGCCGAATTCTTCTTCAAACGCCATGATCAGCTCGACCAGATCGAGCGAGTCGGCTTCCAAGTCCTCGCGGAAACGCGATTCCAGCACTACTTTGTCGGCATCCTGTCCCAATAGTTCCACGGTGATATCGCGGATGCGCTCATAGGTCGTTGCCATTCGTCAGTCCCCTTCTATCTTGTATGGGTTCAATTCACGAATCGAAGATTATACAGATTATCATCTATGCTGCCAGTGTGCCGTTGACAGTCTTGGCGCGAAACGCTACCATCAGCGCCCGTTATCAACATGAACACTGACCAATGACCAAAGTCACGAGTGACTCGCTGCTTCAAGATCGCAAAGTTGATCACATTCGTATCAATCTCGAACAAAACGTCCAATTTCCACATTTAACGACCGGATTAGAACGCTATCGCTTCTTGCATCAGGCGCTCCCGGAACTCGATCTGGATCAGATCGACACGTCGGTCACGCTGTTCGGTAAGACGCTGCGCGCGCCGCTGTTGATCTCATCCATGACTGGCGGCGCAGAGTTGGCGTTTCAAATCAATCGACGCTTGGCAGAAGCAGCACAAACGCATCGACTGGCGCTCGGCGTCGGATCGCAGCGCGCCGCGCTGAAGAATCCCGACCTAGCGTACACCTATCGCGTCCGCGATATCGCCCCTGATGTGCTGTTGTTTGCTAATCTCGGCGCGGTACAGTTTAATTACGGCTACGGCGTCGATGAGTGCCAACGCGCCATCGACATGATCGAAGCAGACGCGCTGATTTTGCATTTCAACGTCCTCCAAGAAGCCGTCCAACCGGAAGGTGACACCAATTTCGCGGGCTTGCTGTCCAAAGTCGAAGCCGTCTGCCGCGCGCTCGCTGTACCAGTGGTCGCCAAAGAAGTCGGTTGGGGCTTCTGCGAGCGCGATGTACGCAATCTGGCGAACGCTGGTGTCGCCGCCATTGATGTCGCTGGATCGGGCGGCACATCCTGGAGCGAAGTCGAGTATCACCGCGCACCGACGGCGTTCCATGCGCGCGTCGCCGCCGCGTTCGCAGATTGGGGCATCCCAACCGCCGACGCGATCCAATACGCCGTCAACGGCGCGCCGCATCTGCCTATCATCGCCAGCGGCGGCTTGCGCGATGGCATCGATGTCGCTAAGTGTATCGCACTTGGGGCGATGATGGGCGGACTTGCCAGCCCATTCCTGAAAGCCGCTGACGACTCGCCAGAGGCACTCGATCAACTTTCGCGCGAACTGATCGCCCAAGTGCGCATCGCCATGTTGTGCAGCGGTGCGGACAGCATTGCTGCGCTGCAAAAGACCCCGCTGTTGAAAGTGGAGTGAGATGATCGCCCAATACGCTGCCCGTTATCTAACCGAACTGGACGGCGCAATGCGTCGCGCCGCCGACACGATTATCGATGCGCCCGACTATGGCGTGATGCTGCGTTATCCGCTCGGTTGGGTTGATGAGCGCGATTTGCCCTACAATCATCCAACGGGCAAGCGTATTCGCCCCATTTTGCTACTGCTATCGACGGAGGCGGCGGGCGGCGATTGGCGAGCGGCGTTACCAGCGGCGGCGGCAGTCGAACTGCTGCACAACTTCTCGCTGATTCACGATGATATCCAAGACGATAGCCCAACGCGACACGGACGCCCCGCCGTTTGGGCGATTTGGGGGCGCAATAACGCTATCAACGCGGGCGATGCGATGTTCACGCTGGCATATACCGCTCTGCACGCGCTGACACAGACGGGCATCCCTGCGACCACGATGCTTGAGGTGTGGGCGATCTTCAACCGGACGAATCTCGAACTGACGCGCGGACAGCACCTTGACATGCGTTTCGAGCGGCTGTCCGTCGTCCCCACCGAAGATTATCTCTCCATGATCGCGGGCAAGTCCGCGGCGCTGGTCTCGGCGTGCGCTCAAATCGGCGCGCTGGTCGGCGGTGCCGACGTGGATACAGCGCGCGCGTTCGCAGCATTTGGGCTGAATCTTGGGTTGGCGTTTCAAATCCGCGACGATATCTTGGGCATTTGGGGCGATCCGATGCAGACGGGCAAATCAGCAGCGACGGATATCCTCTCGCGCAAGAAATCCCTGCCCGTGCTGTACGGCTTGGAGCGCAGCCCTGAATTGGTCGAATGTTATGCCCGCGAACCGTTCGCGGCGCTCGACGTTGCGGAAGCCGTCGCCCTGCTCGACGCGATTGGCGCACAAGCGTATACCATCGAGCAGGAAGAACGTTATTTCCGCGCCGCGCTTGCTGCGCTAGAACGCACGGGCGTGCGCGGCGATGCGGCTGATGGGCTGCGGCGCTTGTCAGAATGGTTGTTCCAACGCGCGTATTGACCGCTGGGGGGCATAGCGCCCCTTACCCATACAAATTCCAAGCGCATATGCTCATTGGCGCGCCCGGCGATACTTTTACACCAAATCGCGGAAAATCATGTTGCTCAACAGCCGTCCGCGCGTCGTCAGCGTAACGCGCTCGCTGTCTTGCATCAGCAGCCCACCGTCGGCATAGCGTTGCAGCGTTGCGCCATGCAAATCGCCCAGATCGACGCCGAAGCGCGAACGAAAATTGCTGAGGCTTACCCCCTCATGCAACAGCCGCAAACTCATGATCAGCGTCTCTGCGATTTCGTCGCTCTGCGTTAAAATGGTCGCGGTCTCAACAGCCGGTGAACGCGGATAATCCAATGCGTCGCCCGCCTGCTCCAGCGCGCGAATATACTTCTGCGGCGAGAGCATGACTGCGTAGCGCACGCCGCCCGCAAAGCCGTGCGCACCGGGACCGAAGCCGAGATAATCCCAATTGCGCCAATATTGTAGATTGTGACGGCACATCAAGCCGGGTTTCGACCAATTGCTGATCTCGTATTGGTCATAGCCGACCGCCGCCAACACATCCGTCGCCGCCTCGTACATATCCGCCGTCAGATCATCGTCGGGCGTGGGCAGGCGTCCGCCTTCGACCCATGTCTGCATCGGCGTTCCGTCCTCGATGCCGAGCGCGTAGAGCGACAGATGTTCGGGCTGGAGCGCGACGGCTTGTTCGAGCGTATTTCGCCACATCGCTAGGGTCTGATGCGGCACGCCGTAAATTAAATCGAGATTTAGATTGTCGAAGCCTGCCGCGCGTGCCGCCCTGACCGCTGCTGCCACATCGTCGTTACTATGACGGCGATTGAACAGCGTCAATTCGCTGGCATTGGCGGACTGCATCCCGATGCTGATGCGATTCAGCCCGATATCGCGCAATTGACGCAAATAGTCGCGTCCACCCGCCGCCAAATCAGCGGGATTCGACTCGAATGTGATTTCGGCGTTGGGTTGCAAATCGTAGCCCGCGCGGATCGCGTCCAAAATCTGGGCGAACTGGGCGGGCGTCAGCAAACTTGGCGTGCCGCCACCGAAGAAAATCGTCCAGACGGGTTGGCGCGGACGTTGATGCGCGACGTAAGTGATCTCGCGGCACAGCGCGTTCACAAATGCCGGAATCAAGTGATCGATGCTGACGTAGGTATTGAATGCGCAGTAAGTACATTTGACTGCGCAGAATGGAATATGCAGATAGATCGACAGCGGATTGGGAATTGTCATAGAATTAAGACACATGGATGGATAACATGGGTGATTGCAGTATTCTGTCAGCTTCACTATAATATTTCAAGACATATCATCATGTTTTATCTTCATTTCATCATCGTTCGCTGTAATTCACAGGGCAAATTGTATGCCTGAGACCAATCTGCTCCCGGATAAAGTCGGAGCAAAAGACGTAGCACTGGACACTTCACTCAAGTCGAACGACGTTCTCCATAATCGCTACAAGATCATGGGGGTGTTGGGCGGCGGTGGGATGGGTACCGTCTATCAAGCTCGTGATCTCAATTTCATCGAAGTCCGTAAGCTCGTCGCCGTCAAAGAGATGCACACCATCGCGCCCGATGCCACGCTGCGCGCCTCGATGATCAAGACGTTTCAGCGGGAAGCCAACATCTTGGCGACGCTCAGCCACCCGGCGATCCCCAAGATTTTCGACTTCTTCGAGTTGTATGATCGCGTTTACATCATCATGGAGTATATCAACGGCAGCGATTTAGAGTTGATTCTCCAAAAGACCAAAGAAGTCCCCATCGACAAGCTGATCGAATGGGCAATCGAACTGTGCGACGTGTTGGAATATTTGCACGATCAGAAACCCCAACCCGTTGTCTTTCGAGACATGAAACCTTCCAATGTCATGATCGACAGTTTGGGCAAAGTCCGCCTCATCGACTTCGGCATCGCTAAATCGTTCGTCAGCGGCGTCAAGAATACGATGATCGGCACGGAAGGCTATTCCGCGCCCGAACAATATAAGGGCGACATCTCGCCGCAAAGCGATGTGTATAGCTTGGGCGCGACGCTCCATCACCTTTTGACGCGCAAAGACCCACGCCTAGAGCCGCCGTTCAGCTTCAACGAGCGCCCCATCGGGGACGCGAATCCCTCCGCGCCGCCGGGCTTAATCGCGGTCGTCAACAAGGCGCTGACCTTCAATCCCAACGAACGCTATACCAATTGCGCGCAGATGAAAGCCGACTTGCAGGCGCTTCGTTACCGCCCGCAGTTATCCTTCAACATGAATGTTGGCGCGTCAGCTCCCAATACCAATGGCAATACCTCCAGTATCAATCCCACAAACATGGGCGTCGGTCCGAGCCTCGTTCCAACCAGTCTGTTCGAGGATGTCAGCGCCACCAGCAGCATCCAACCGAGCTGGAAATTCAAGACGGAGGACGAGATTCGATGCAGTCCGGTCGCCTACAAAGATTTTGCTTTCATCGGCTCGTATGATACCAATATGTGGGCGGTCAAGGTCGATACGGGCGAACTTGTGTGGAAATTCGCCACCCACGGCGGGATCGCATCGTCTCCAATCATGGACGAAACCAACCGCAGCGTTCTGTTCGGCTCGGAAGATAACACCTTCTATGCGCTTGATTATCGTAATGGGCGCGTGACATGGACGTTCCAGACGAAGGATCGCATTCGCAGTACCGCGCGACTGGCGCACGATCATGTGTTCTTCGGCAGTGATGACGGTAAACTCTACGCGCTCGGCGCGCTCAACGGACGCCAAATCTGGTCGTTTGAGTTGGGAACACCCATCCGCTCTCGCCCCTTTGTGACGAACGAATTGATTATCGCCGGCGGCGAGTCTGGCGAAATCGTTGCGGTTACGTTGTCAGGCAATCGCAAATGGGGCTACCGCACCAAACGAAGTGTCATGTCCTCACCGTTCGTAGACATGAACGAAGGTATTTGCTTCATTGGTTCGTCGGACAACTTCATGTATGCGCTCGATGCAAATACGGGCTATAACTCATGGCGTTATCGTACCAATGGGCCCATCATCTCGTCGCCCACGACCTATAAGAATCTCGTCGTCTTTGGGTCAGCCGATGGCAATCTGTACGCACTCAATGCCCAAAGTGGACGTGAAAAGTGGAAATTCAAGACCGATAAGCCGATTGTCGCATCCCCCATCGTGCATCGAGACGCGGTATACTTCGGAAGTACCGATCACATGCTGTATTGTTTAGACGCCGAAACGGGTAAAGAACGCTGGAAATTCAAGACAGGCGGTGCCATTACGGCGACGCCCTATATCGCGGGCGACCTGTTGCTAATCGGATCGATGGATCATAAGTTGTATGCGCTGCCGCTGGTCAGTTGAGATGCGCCCTCTGCGCGCGCTGTTGGAGTTGTGGTCATGAATATAATTCGTCGCCTGTTCAACAATCCGACGAACGAAGAATTGAAGCCGACAGCCGAACCGCTGATCGCGCCTGAAACCCTGCCGAATGCGATGCCACCCCCGTTGGTTAGCCTCGCTACCTCGACGGGCGAGATCGCTCTGAATACCGATACTCTCACCACCGACATAACGAATGATCGGGCTGACGATCCCTTAGACGCGCCTGTTGCGACCGCCATCGTGACCAAACCACTCGATCCAGACAGCGTATCGTCGTTAAATCTGGAAGGTGCGACCCGCGAACTCGTACCTGATCAACTCTATGGACACCTGCTCCACAATCATCTCACCTTCGGCGTTGCCTCACATGTTGGTGCTGTACGCAGCAACAATCAGGATGCAGCATTCACGCTCTTCTCTGCCGGACGCAGCGCGGACGAAATCCCTGATTTCGGGTTGTTCATTGTTGCCGACGGGATGGGCGGACACCATGATGGCGAAAAAGCATCGGCGTTGGTTGCGCGTGTTATCGCGGCGCAAGTGACCAAGAGTATTTTCATGCCGATCATCCAAGGTGACAACATTAGTCAGAATCCGATCAGCGAGCTGCTGATCAACGCGGTTGAAAAAGCCAATGCCGATCTCAACGTCAAGGTTCCTGAAGGCGGCACCACTTTGTCGTCCTGTCTGGTGATCGGCGGCATGGCATACGTCGCGCATGTGGGCGACAGCCGCATCTATTTGGCACAGCGTGACACTATTGAACAGATCACGCGCGATCATTCGCTCGTCCAGCGCCTGATCGAACTGGATCAACTCACGCCCGAAGAAGCGCGCGATCATCCCCAGCATAATGTGCTGTATCGCGCGCTTGGACAAAACGAGTCTGTCGAGGTCGATACGCTTACACGGCGTTTGCCACCGCGTTCACGCTTACTCATTTGCAGCGATGGCTTGTGGAACCTCGTCGAGGATCATGAACTCCTCGATGTGATCCGCCAGTTCAATAATCCACAAGAAGCGTGTAACAAACTCATTGCGATGGCAAATATGCGCGGTGGCGTTGATAATATCACCGTCGTCCTGCTCTACATGCCGGGCTAGTTGTCCGGTTAGGAAATCAAATATCGTGATGAACTTAGACCTTGATCCGTATGCAGTATTGGGGATTGCCCCTGATGCGACGACGGAAGATATCAAAACTGCCTATCGCCGCGCCGCACGACGATTGCATCCTGATGTCAATCAAGCCAATCCTGGAGCCGGTACGCAGTTTCAAGATATTACAGTGGCATATGAGCTGTTGATCGCACCAGAGCGACGCAAACAATATGACCACCAAGCAAAATCAGCGCACCTCGACGATCAAGTGCTGTTCACGCTGCGCACGTCAACCAGTCGCCGGTCGATTGTACCGCTGGACGAGCCGCAAGTGATCTATTTGCTCGCAGACATTACGGCAGATCCGCGCGCTCAACAGCAGCAGCAGGTTGAAGCACGCCTCAATCTCACGCTGGTGCTGGATCGCAGCAAATCGATGAATGGCACGCGCATGGACAAAGTGAAGATTGCCGCCCATCAAATCATCGATCAACTGAAGAGCCATGACATTTTCTCGGTCGTATCATTTAATGACAATGCTGATGTGGTGATCGCCGCAACTGCCGCGACCGACAAGCCCGCCATGAAGGCGCGCATCAGCATGATGAATCCGACGGGCGGCACCGAGATTTTTCACGGACTGAGCGCGGGTGTCGCGCAAAATCGCACCTATATTGCGCCCAAGTTGGTCAACCATGTCATTTTGTTGACCGATGGGCGCACGTATGGTGATGAGGAAAAGTGTCTGCAACTCGCGCGCGAGATCGCCAAAGAAGGGATCAGCGTGAGCGCGATGGGCTTGGGCAAAGACTGGAACGATAATTTCTTGGATGAATTGGCGTCGCTCACGGGCGGACATTCGCAGTATATCAATACACCGGGCGGCGTCGTGCGTTTTCTCAACGACCATGTGCGCAACCTTTCCAACGTCTTCGCCGAACGATTACAGCTTTCCGTTGCCCCTGACCCCGATATCCGGCTCGAATCAGCGTTCAAACTTGCCCCCAGTCCACAAAGCTTGTCGATTGAAGATGGCTATATTCCGCTCGGCAATTTGCAGGCGCATCGTTCCGTATCCGTCCTACTCCAAGTAGAAATTCCAGCCAAGATCGCCATCGGCTTTCGTTCCTTAGCGCGCGTCGCCGTTGTGGGCGATATTCTGGCGAATCGCCAACAAAAACACATGGCAGTGAGTGATTTATCGTTTGAAATTACGCCGACTCTGACCGATGAGGAAACACCGCCCGCCATCTTGGAGGCATTAGGCAAGCTGACGCTGTATCGGATGCAAGAACGCGCGCAAGAAGCCCTTGAAAGCGGTGATGTGCGTGAAGCGACGCGCCGCCTCGACTTCCTCGCCACGCGCCTGTTTGAGATGGGTGAGAAGGAACTGTCGTTGCAAGCCCGCGCCGAATCGCAGCGTGTCTCGATGACGAATGCCCTCTCCGAGAAAGGACGCAAAGACCTTAAGTACCATACACGCAGTTTGTTGTTAGGATCAGGGGGGAAGGAAAACCAATGAGACTCTGTCCAACTTGCGCGCACAAGAACCGCGAAGGATCATTATTCTGCGAAGAATGTGGTCAAAATCTGCTGTTGGCTGTCACTGCCACAGTCTCGACCAAACAAATCAATAGCACCAACGAACTGACCAGTTTTGCCTCGTGGGGCAACGCCAAGTTCGACAAAGACACCAGAATTATGCTGCACATTCGGGACGTCAGCGATCCGCTCAGTTTTTCGCCGGATAAACGTATCCTTTTGGGACGTTATGACGGTAGCGGCGTACAAAAGCCTGATCTCGACTTAACACCCTACGGCGCGTTGGAAAAAGGCGTCTCGCGTATCCACGCGGCGATTTACCGCGCCGACGACACGCTCACGCTTGTGGACATGGGCAGTTCTAACGGCACCCATCTCAATGGGCAGCGCCTGATGCGCGATCAACCGCGCGTCTTGCGCGATGGCGACGAGATTCGCTTGGGCAAGCTGATCGCACATATCTACTTCAAACAGGTTGCGGAGAGTCCATGATTACTATCTTGATGCATATTGCCAACGCCGAAGCGGTCAAACTTGATCTCGAAGAGATGCCAAGCGTGACCGACATCGCGGTCGTCGGGAAAAATCCGCGTGACCGTGCCGATAGAGAGGTAAGCTGGCTCGAAGAAGGCGTCACAACGATTGTATTCCCTTGGTGGCGCATCACCTTCCTCGAAATCTTGCCGAGTGAAGCCGAAGAAGAAGAATTCCCATTGCCGTTCCGTAACGATTGATAACGGATATCCCCCGATGAGTACCAAACTCCCCACCTCCTCCCAACGCGACGGCAAACGTATTCTTGTCGTGGACGATGAGCCGCGTATGATCGGCATGATCCGTCGCAACCTCGAGTTGGAGGGACATCAGATTGTCGAGGCACACAATGGGCTAGAGGCACTCGATGTCGTGCGCACACGCCTGCCCGACTTGGTGTTGTTGGACGTGATGATGCCCGAACTCGATGGCTTCGAGACGCTGAAAATGCTGCGCGAGTTCTCGAACATCCCAATCATCATGCTCACGGCGAAGAGTGAGGAAAATGATGTCGTCTATGGTCTCGAATTGGGTGCGGACGATTACATTCCCAAGCCGTTCGGGATGCGCGAACTTTCCAGCCGGATCAAAGCGGTCATGCGCCGAACTGACATGCCCTCATCCACGCCGGATCAAGCGATCTTGCGTGTCGATGAGCGTCTGAGTGTCGATTTCAACCGCCGCGAGGTCATCGTCAACGGCGACCGCATCAAGCTGCGCCCGACGGAATATCGCCTGTTGTATCATTTGATCGAAAATGCGGGCTGGACGGTTCCGCACGATCAGCTCTTGGCGAAAGTATGGGGTTACGAATACCGCGACGAGGCGCATTATGTGCGCTTATATGTCAATTATCTGCGCGAAAAAATCGAGGCAGACCCTTCGAATCCCAAATACATTTTGACCGAACGCGGCGTCGGCTATCGCTTTGTCGATTTCAAACATCAGACCGAAACGTCTTGACGGGGCAAAGATCATGAGCAGTTACAAAGTCATTGTTACGGGGACATTTAACTCCGGCAAGACGCAGTTCATCAAGACGATCTCCGATATTCCAGTCGTGGCGACCGAAAAAGCCGTAACCACTGAAGATCGCAGTATTAAAGCGGAAACCACTGTCGCCATGGATTACGGGCGCGTCGCGCTCGACAGCGACACGCTGTATCTGTACGGCACGCCGGGACAAGCGCGGTTCGATTTTATGCGTGATATTCTGCAAAAAGAGATGCAGGCGTTTATCGTCTTAGTCGATAGCAGCGATCCACCCTCATTCCCAGAAGCCGCCGAGATTATCGAACAGTTTTTGGGCTATGCGCGTGTTCCCTATCTCGTCGTCGCCAACAAGAGCGACCTGCCGACCGCTGCCAAAATCTCCGAGATACAGCGCGGCACGCGGCTCGGCGGAACGGTGACGATTATGCCGTGCAACGCCACGCAAAAGTCCAGCATTCGCCAAGTTCTACGCGAAGTTTTGTCGATGCTCAAATCATCGTGACTCATCGCGGCGTCCCCTGCCGAGGACGCCGAGTCCCCTGAAGCGGAATACCGCTTAAACTTGATGTTCGGCGCGCAGCCGTGCATAGTCGTCGCGGAATTGCGCTTCGAGCGTTTGCTTCGTTTCATCCGCCAAAAAGCTGAAGCGAATCGCGTTCAAAGCAATGTCGTTCAGTTCATCGATATCGAGCGCACCCTTTTCAACGACTGCCCGATATTGTGCCGTGAGCGTCCCATAGAACTGGGGCATATCCGCGCCAATCACAATCGGGACATTCGCATCGTACAACCGCCGCAGCGGATAGTCGGCTAAGTTGGGCGTCCACCCATGTGACAGCGCCCGCTGTGGACTGATGCACAGCGGAATACGTTCCGTCGCCAACCGCTCCACCAGTTCTGGCGCGTCCGCCGCGCCGCGTCCATCCGCGATGCGGTTTGGACTGAGGACATCGAGCGCTTTGGTTATGCCGTCCGCCAGCAAGTAGTCGCCCGCTCGCACAACGCGCGCAATCTCTTTCTTCTCGACCGTCTTGAACGCGCGCTCGAATTGTCCAACGGGCTGCGCGTTTTCGCTGCCGCTCAAGCCGAGCGCGACGATGTTGAAGCGGCGTGCGCTGGCAGTCCCCACGAACCGCGCAATTTCGTCGGCACGGCGTGGTTCATCGCGCGGAAGCGTCAAAATCCACACCAATTCCACGCCCCAACCGCGTTGAACGCGATCCCGTCCGTCGTTGAGCGCGGCGAAAAACTCTTCAAGATTGAGCGTGAGCGCGGGATAGAGAATCGGGTTGACGCTGACTTCGGCATATTTTACGTTCTGTTTGTGCAGCGAGACGCCCAATTCGTAGACCACGCGCGTGAGATCATCGGCGGTTTGCAGCCAACTGCACGTCATCTTGACCAAATCAGCGAGGCGCTTGAAATCCGGCTTGCCGATCAGGTTCATCCAATCGTTAAAATGCTTGATGGTCGTCGAAATCTCGTTCTGATCCGAGATCATCGCCAGCACGTCGCGCCCCATCGCGCCTTCAAGATAGACGTGCAGTTCAGCTTTCGGCATCGCTTCGAGGTAACTAGCGAGCGTCATGATTTTCTCCGGGTTGCGTGACCATAGGCGTATGCGCCCGCTTCTCAATCGCCGCTTTAATTAAGCCGAGAAACAGCGGATGCGGCGCGTTAGGACGACTCAAAAACTCTGGGTGAAACTGCGTCCCAATCATATACGGATGATCGACGACTTCCGCGATCTCCACCAGTGTCTTATTCGGGCTGACGCCGCTGAACGCCATCCCATGCTGCTCGAACGCCGCTCGATACGTATTGTTGAACTCGAAGCGGTGGCGATGACGCTCCTCGACTTCCAGTTCACGACCATACGCCTGCTGCGCCTTCGATCCCGGCAGCAAATGACATGGGTAGACACCCAAGCGCATCGTGCCGCCCAAATCGGTGATGCTGCGCTGTTCGTTCATCATGTGGATGACGTAATGATCGCTGCTCACCTCAAATTCCGAACTGTTGGCATCTTCCAGACCAACGACGTTGCGCGCGAACTCGATGCACATGGTTTGCATTCCAAGACACAGCCCCAAATACGGGACTTTATTCTCCCGCGCGTAGCGTCCAGCAAGGATTTTGCCCTCGACGCCGCGATATCCGAACCCGCCTGGCACAACCACGCCATCCGCGCTGTGCAGATCATCCCAAGCGCGCTCTTTTTCGAGATCACCAGAGTCGATCCAGACAATTTCCAACTGGCGGTCGCACGCGCTGGCAGCATGATACAGCGCCTCTTTCATGCTCATATAGGCGTCATGCAGCTCAACATATTTCCCCACGACGGCGATACGAACGTGTTCCCGCGCGGAACGCATCCGCTGCACCATCGTGCGCCAGCTTTCCAGATCAGGCTGATCGCATTCCAATTTGAAATGTTCAACGATGTAATTGCCCAATCCGAAATCTTCCAACACCAATGGCACTTCGTAGACCAAATCGGTCGTTACGAGCGGCACGACAGCGCGCGGATCGACGTCGCAGAACAGCGCCATCTTATCGATCACCTCTTGGCTGACCGGATAATCAGTGCGCGCGACGATCACCTGCGGCTGAATGCCCATGCTGCGCAGATCGCGGACGCTGTGCTGCGTCGGCTTGGTCTTGAGTTCAGCCGTCGCGCCAATGTAGGGCAAGAAGGTCACATGCAAATACAGCGTATCGCTCCGACTCAAGCCCATGCGCATCTGCCGGATCGCTTCAAGGAACGGCTGTCCCTCGATATCGCCCACAGTGCCGCCAACTTCGACGATCACCACATCGGCGTTTGTCTCTTTGCCGACCATGCCAATTCGCTGCCGAATCTCGTTGGTGATGTGCGGAATCACTTGGATCGTCCCGCCCAAGAAATCGCCGCGCCGTTCGCGCTCGATCACGCGGCTGTAGACCTGCCCCGCCGTGACGTTGCACGCGCGATTCAGATTTTCATCGACGAAACGTTCGTAGTGACCGAGATCGAGATCGGTCTCCGCGCCGTCGGCGGTCACGAACACCTCACCATGCTGATAAGGACTCATCGTTCCCGGATCGACGTTCAAGTATGGATCGAGTTTCTGAATGGCGACCTTCAAACCGCGCGCCTTCAGGATGCGCCCAATCGCGGCGGCGGTCACGCCCTTGCCGACGGAACTCACGACCCCGCCCGTACAAAAAATATACTTCGGTTGTGTCACCTTGTTTTCCTGCTTGCTCAACCTACCGAATCAAGCGAAGGCGGGGAGGCTGCCCCACGATTGTGAGTCACTCCCCGCCCCGCGATGAAAACGAATTGTCGAAATCCGACGCCGCTACCGATTCGTCGGCGTCCCCTTGCCCGTCGTTTGAGCGACGCCGCGCCTAGACCAGACGCGCGAGATCGTCGGCGGTGCGGCGCATGTCGAGGAAGATCAAGCCCAAGCGCGCGCCCTCGCGGACGAGCGTGGTCAGTACGGCTTCCTCTCCGACCGACATCAGGATAACATAACCATCGTCACCCTTGACGTAGACTTGATCCAGCGCCCCGCGTCCCAGTTCGTTGGCGATGCGCTCGCCCAGCGAGAGCATGGCGGCGGACATCGCGGAAACGCGGTCTTCCTCAAAACTGGCGGGCAGCGACGAGGCAATCGTCAAGCCGTCCACGCTCACGACCGCAGAGGCTTCGACCTCGGGCGTCGTTGCCTGTAAGTCACGCAGGCGATCCACCATTAAATCTGTCCGCGATTTCGGCATCTGCCACGCTCCTTGTATCAACGATATCCCGGCGCGATCCCAACGCGGCGCTGCCGGATGTTAAACTGGTTCTATTATACGGGCGTAAATCGAATCAACAAGTAGAACCGTCGATTTCGCGCGCCGTTCTGTTATACTTGGCGCATGATCTTGCATACAGAGTTACAGGACGCCCCATGCCCGATCCGCAAATCGAGACGCGCCGCGCCAATAATCGCGCCGCATCGGTCGAAATCGTCCAGCAAGTCGCAGAGCGCATCGCGCACAGCGTCGGGCAAGTGATCATCGGCAAACGCAACGAAATCCGCCTAACGGTTTTGGGCTTGATCTGTCAGGGACATATTTTGATCGAAGATATTCCCGGCGTTGGTAAAACGATGATGGCGAAGGCGCTGGCGCGTTCAATCGGCTGTACCTTCAGTCGCATCCAGTTCACGCCCGACATGCTGCCCACAGATGTGACCGGTGTTTCGATCTTCAATCCCAAAAGCAACGAATTCGAGTATCGTCCGGGTCCTATCATGGCACAGATCGTCCTCGCAGACGAGATCAACCGTGCGACGCCAAAAACGCAAGCCGCGATGCTCGAAGCGATGGAAGAAAAACAAGTCACCGTTGATGGCACGAGCTATACCCTCAACGAGCCGTTTTTAATCTTGGCGACGCAAAATCCCATCGAGTACGAAGGCACGTTCCCGTTGCCCGAAGCGCAGTTGGATCGCTTCATGCTGCGCATCCACTTGGGCTACCCCAACGCGGCGGAAGAAAAAGCCGTCCTCACATCCCAGCAGCATGAACACCCGATTCAAAGCACATTTCAGGTCGTCAGCGCGCAAGAACTGGTCGCGGCACAGCGCGCGGTGCGCGACGTGTATGTGGCTGAAGAAATCAAAGACTATATCATCGCGCTTGTCAACGCGACGCGCACGCATCCCGACGTGTATTTGGGTGCCAGCCCGCGCGGATCGCTGGCGATGTTTCGTTGTTCGCAAGCACGCGCCGCGATGGCAGGGCGCGATTACGTCGTCCCCGACGATGTAAAGGCGCTGGCAGAAGTCGCATTGGCGCATCGCATGATCGTCGGCGCGTCGGCGCGCGTCAAAGATGTATCGTCGCGCGCGATTGTGCAAGAGGTGATCGCCACTACGCCCATTCCGGGCGCATCCGCGCGTTGAGCGCCACCCCTTTTCGATCCATGTCACATCGTCGCAACGCCATCTACCTGCTGATCATCCTCAGCTTGCTCGCGGGATTGTTCACCGGACGCGCGGTCTTCTTCACCATTGCCTATGTCTTGGGCATTTTGATCGCCACCGCGTATGGATGGGCATGGACTGCTGTGCGCTGGATCAACATTGGACGGCGGACGCGCTCGCGCCGCGCGCAGGTCGGCAGCACGCTCGAAGAAGAATTTGTTGTCACCAATCGCGCATTGCTGCCAAAATTGTGGCTCGAAATCCGCGATGAATCGACGCTGCCCGGACACCGCGCCAGCCACGTTACCCCCGTGATCAGCGTGCGCGGTTCCTATGGCTGGCAGGTTAACACCCCCTGCATCGCGCGCGGCGAATTTCAGTTGGGGCCCATTACGCTGGTGAGCGGCGATCCGTTCGGACTGTTTTTGTCGCCGCGCCACATTAGCGCGATCACCCGCGTGGTCGTGTATCCAGCGATTGCACCTGTGCGCCATGTCGAACTACCCATCGGTATCCTCTCCGGCGGCGATGCACAGCGGCGGCGCACGCCCTATGTGACGACCAACGCGGCGAGCGTCCGCGATTACACGCCCGGTGACAGCTTGAACCGCATCCATTGGAAATCGTCGGCGCGGCGCGGCAAGTTCATGGTCAAAGAGTTTGAACTCGATCCGCAGGTCGATGTTTGGCTGTTCGTCGATTTTTCGGCGTCGTCGCTCATCGACGCGCCCGGATTACGCCGCCTTGACCCGATCAAAGGGGTTGCGGGCGCGGCGCTCCCGAACGGGAACACTATTCCGCCGTCCACGGAGGAATACGCCGTCGTCATTGCCGCTTCGCTGACGAAATTCTTCATCGAGTCGGAGCGCGCACTCGGATTTGCTGCCTATGTCCCCTACCGCGAAATCTTGCAACCTGAACGTGGTCAGCGCCAGTTCACGCGCATCCTCGAAGCCCTCGCTATCGCGCGCAGTCAAGCAAATTTGTCGCTAGCACAAATGCTGCTGCTCGAAACGCCGTACCTAACGCGCGGCACGACGATGTTGATCATTACGGCGTCGCTCGACCGCGAATGGATCGCACAGATATCGTTGATCGCGCGCAAAGGCATCCGTCCAATGTGCATCCTGATCGACCCTACATCGTTCGGCGCGCCCGTTAGCCTTGACGATACGCGCGCAGCACTGAGCGCGGCGCATATCCCGACGCTGATCATCCGACAGGGCGACGATATCGCATTGGCGCTGGCGCAACGCCCGCTATAACCGTTAGAACGATTTCGTCCAAACTTGATAGACGCCGATTTCCGCGTATCCTTCCGGTATAGCCCGATCTTCCGTTAGCAAAATGCCCGCCGTTTCCCAACCATGCCGCGCGCAAATCGAGCGCGCCGCTGCCAACCCGCGCGGCGTTGGCGTCCCTTCGATCCACACACCGCGATAGGTCAGCGTTGCAACCGGAAGCAGATAGCTGTCGTCGTGTGTCGTCACATCGACGGCGCTATCACTAGGGGATGCGACGCAGAGCCGATACACTGTCCCATCCGTCGTGAAACCCGCACGCCCAAACGTCTTTTGCGCCGCGAGATTATCGCCGCGCACGATGGCACGCGCGATCTGCGCCCCTTGCGCCGCCCCGAACGTACACGCCGATGCGATGAGGTCAGCGGCGATGCCCTTGCCGCGCGCGTCGGGACACACGCCGAGCAAATCGACCTCCCAACGCAGCGCCCCATCCGCACGGAGCGTCAGGAATGCATCCACAAACCCGATCAACCGCGCATCGACGTGTGCCAGCAGGGTGCCACCGTCGCGCTCCCGAATGACTCTAGCGAGAGCGTCCGCGTTCGGGGTATCATCGTGCCAAATTGCCCCGATCAAGCGCGCCAGTTCCGGCGCATCATCGGGGACAGCCCGTCGAATCATCATGCGAGTGACTCCCAAAACGGATGAATCTTCCATCCCCAGAACCATCGACCACACGTAATCGCTATCTGTATCTAGCGGTGTTCACCAGCGGTATGACGACGCTGGCACTGGAACTGACCGCCTCGCGCTTGTTGGGCAGCATCTTCGGCACGAGCAACCTGATTTGGGCAAACGTGATCGGCTTGATGCTGCTCTACCTCACCGTCGGCTATTTCGTTGGCGGTTGGTGGGCGGATCGGTCGCCGCGCCGCGAGACATTCTATCGCATCCTGATTTGGGGCGCGTTCCTGTCCGCACTGATCCCGTTGGCGGCGCGCCCGGTATTGGCGGCGGCGGCGACAGCGTTCGCGCAGTTAGAGGCAGGACTGGTGATCGGATCGTTCGTCTCCGTCCTCGTGCTATTTGCCATCCCTGTAACGCTTTTAGGCACGGCGTCGCCGTTTGCAATTCGACTGGCGGTCACAGACGTGAAATCGATGGGCAAAGTCTCTGGGCGCATCTACGCGATCAGCACGCTCGGCAGTCTGATTGGCACATTCGTCCCAACGCTGTTGATCATCCCCGAACTTGGCACATTCGGCACGTTCTTGTTGTTCGCCGGATTATTGTTCATCGTCGCCTTGATCGGCTTATGGCGCACGGACGGCGTGCGCGCGGCGCGCTGGCTGTGGATGCCCGCCGCCATTGCGATCCTGTCGGTCGTCGTGCTGTCGCAGCCGTTCCGCGCCGCCGCCGCTGGATCGCGCATCCTCTACGAGACCGAGAGCGCCTACAATTTCATCCAAGTACAGGAAGATGGCGCGGGCAATCGCTATCTGTATCTCAACGAGCGTCAAGGCGTCCACAGCCGCTATCACCCCACGATTATCGGCTTCGGACAGACATGGGATTTCTTTCTCGTCGCGCCGTATTTCAATGCCAATTTCGCGCCCGCCGATGTCGAGTCGCTGGCTGTGATTGGACTCGCCGCCGGGACGATCCCGCGCCAATACACGCACGTCTACGGCGCGCTTCCCATCGATGGCATCGAAATTGACCCTGAAATCATCGACGTCGGACGCCGCTACTTCGACATGACGATGCCGAATCTGACCGCCTACGCCGACGATGGGCGCTGGATGCTCAATCGCTTGGAGCGCCGCTACAGCGTGATCGCCATCGACGCCTACCGTCCGCCGTACATCCCATGGCATCTGACGACCGTCGAGTTTTTCCGCGAAGTGCGCGCTCATCTGAGCGATACAGGCGTGGTCGTGATCAACGTCGGACGCACAAGTACGGATCGGCGTTTGGTCGATGCGCTCACCAACACGTTGAGCCAGGTCTATCCGACGATTCACGCGCTGGACGTGCCGCGCTCGTTCAATACGATCTTGGTGGCGACGTTGCAACCGACGGACGCCACCAACCTCGATGCGAATCTCGCCGCGCTGCCCGCCGATGCGTCCGTGCTTCTGCGCGACACGCTGACGCTTGCCGTTGCCGCGCGCGTGCCGACGGGCGCATCCGACATCGTGTTCACCGACGACCGCGCGCCCGTCGAAACGTTGATCGATTCGCTCGTGCTAAATTTCGTGCTGTCCGGCGGCGCTGAACAGCTACGAGGAAACTGATATGACCGATACCCCATTAAGCGCCCCTGCTACGCCGCGCGGGCTGACATTTGCGCCGCTGTTGAGTTGGATCATCACGATTTTGATCCCGCCGCTGCTGATCCTGAGCGGCGTCCGCCTCGCTATGACGCCCGCCTTTGCGCTGTTCGAGTACGGGCGTGCCGATTTCCCGTCCGATTTCTACGGTTTCACACAAGACGAACGCCGCGAGTATGCGCCTTACGCCGTCGATTATCTGCTCAACGGCAGCGGCATCGACTATTTGGGCGATCTCACGTTTCCCAACGGCGATCCGCTGTTCAATTCGCGCGAACTTCAGCATATGGTCGATGTGAAGGTTGTCACCGAATGGGCGTATCGCATCGCCTTCGCCGCCGGACTGATCGCCATCATTGCCATCGTCACAATGGCACAGCGCGCCCCCTATCAACTGCGCACGGCACTCCAGCGCGGCGCGTGGCTCACGTTGGGGCTGATCGGCGTCGTAATCGTCGCCGCCGTCTTGGCGTGGGATGTGTTCTTCACGGCGTTCCATCAGATTTTTTTCACGGGCGGCAGTTGGTTGTTCCTGACTTCCGACACGCTGATTCGCCTATTCCCGGAGCGATTCTGGTTCGATGCCGCGCTGTTCATCGGCGGTTTCGCACTCATCGGGGCGCTGGTGCTGCTGTTCATCGCCGCCCGAATCGGTAAGCCTTTAACGACCCCTCGCGTCCATCGTTAAGGGTCAATGAAATCTCGTGCCGAACGCCCCAGCGCCTTTGACACCGTTGGACTTCAGTGTTAACATTTTGAATCGGTTCGCCTGAACATATTTTTTTGTTGCGCGAATCCAGCGATCTCCGACGCGGTGGCGCGGCTAGCGACGCGAAAGGTGGCGCATGACTCTTCCGCAGTGGTTTCGTAACCTCCTGACTCCCGGCATCGGCGTAAAGCGCTGGCTCATTTTGTTGTTCGTGGGCTTACTAGCGACCGCCTTTGGCTTCGCGCTCGGCATTTTGCGGCTGATGCGCTTGCGCGACATGCTGATCAATACCGCTCTCGAAACGGGCTGGCTCGAAATCGCGCTGATCACCCTCGTTGGCGGAATCGCGGTGATGGTGGGCTTTCTCAAACTGTCGCGCAGCTTGCTTGCACCCTACCGTCGGCATATGCCAACGCCCGTCCTCGATGCGGTTGTCTCGCACAGCCGCCGCAACAAGGGGATGAGGGTCGTCGCCATCGGCGGCGGCACAGGAATGCCGTCCGTCTTGCGCGGCTTGAAGGCATTCACCAGCAATATGACGGCGGTTGTCACCGTCGCAGACGATGGCGGCAGTTCTGGCAGGCTGCGCCGCGAGTTTGGCGTGCTACCACCCGGCGATCTACGCAACAATATCGCTGCGCTGGCGGACGATGAAAGCCTCATGACCCAGTTGTTCCAATATCGCTTCAGCAAGGGCGATTTGGGTGGTCACGCCTTCGGTAATCTGTTCATCACCGCCCTATCCGGCGTCACGGGCAGCTTAGAAACGGCGCTCGTTGAGACGGAGCGCGTCCTCAATATTCAGGGGCGTGTCCTCCCCGCTACGCTCGAAGAAGTCACCCTGACCGCCGATATCTTGCTGCTCGACTCATCGCAGGCGATCACGGTGCGCGGCGAATCGCAGATCAGCGAGGCGGGCGGACGCATCGTCCACATTGGCATTCTGCCGGAGCGCGTCGAGGCGTTCGCGGGCAGCGTGCGCGCGATCCTCGAAGCCGAGATCGTGACGATTGGGCCCGGCAGCCTGTATACCAGCATCCTCCCGAACGTCTTGGTCGGCGGCATCGCGGACGCCCTCCGCGCGACCGATGCGTACAAAATCTACATCTGCAACATCGCCACGCAGCCGGGCGAAACGACCGGCTATTCCGTCGCAGATCATGTCTTGGCGCTGGAGCAGCACATCGGGCGTGGCGTCTTTCAACTCATCTTGGCAAACAGCGCTTTTCCGAGCGAAAACGCGGGCATCACGCGCTATGTTCAGCTTGCGCCGCCGCATCACGAAATCTTGCAGCGTTACGAAGTGCGCTACGCCGATCTAGTTGATGATGAGCGCCCATGGCGACACGATCCGCACAAATTGGGGTTAGCCATCATGGAAGCCTGCCAAGCAGAGCGCGTCTATCGCGTCTCAACTGTCCGTCCAGTGACAGTCGCCCGCAATCTCAACACCGTTTAGCCCGCGCGCTGCGTCTACAGCCGACGCCGCGCGTCAAGCACACGCTACAGCATTTGGAGGAACGAACATGGCAATTCGAGTTGGCATCAATGGGTTCGGTCGCATTGGTCGGCAGGTCACGCGCATCATCCTCGAAAAGTACAAGGGCGAAATCGATCTGGTTGCTTTCAACGATTTGGGCGACCTCAAAACGATGGCGCATTTGTTCAAGTACGACTCGACCTACGGCAGATTTCCCGGCACCGTCGAATTGCGCGAGAACAGCCTCGTGGTCAATGGCGACGAACTGCGCGTTCTGTCAGAGAAAGACCCGGCGAAGCTCCCTTGGGGCGATCTGGGCTGCGATATCGTGATCGAAAGCACGGGGCGTTTCACCGATAGAGAGTCCGCAAGCAAGCACCTCGATGGTGGCGCGAAGAAAGTAATCATCTCTGCCCCCGCGAAGGGCGAAGATTTGACCATCGTGATCGGCGTCAACGAGGATAAATACGACTCTGCGATCCATCACGTCGTATCGAACGCTTCTTGCACGACCAACTGCCTCGCGCCCGCCGCCAAGGTCGTCAACGATAAATTCGTCATCGTCAACGCGCTGATGACGACCATCCACAGCTATACCAACGATCAACAGCTCCTCGATCTGCCGCACAAAGACCTGCGCCGCGCCCGCGCCGCCGCCTTGAGCATGATCCCGACGACAACTGGCGCGGCGAAAGCCATCTCGCTGGTCATCCCAGAACTCAAGGGCAAATTTGACGGCTTCTCCGTGCGCGTGCCGACACCGACCGTCTCGCTGACGGATTTCGTCGCTGTGGTCGAGCGCCCCGTCACCACCGACGAACTGCGCGCCGCCTTCATCGAAGCGTCCCAGATGCCGCGTATGCGAGGTATTCTCGGCGTGTCCGATGAACCGCTCGTTTCCGTCGATTACAAGGGCGATCCGCGTTCCAGCATCATCGATTTGGAATCCACGATGGCGATTGGCGGCACGCTGGTCAAGGTCGTGACGTGGTACGACAACGAATGGGGTTACTCGAACCGCACCGCCGACTTGGCGAAATTGATGGGTGATAAGCTGTAGTCAAGTCTGCCTCCCTGTTAGAACCATGTCCTCGCGTAGGGGCGTCCCCGCGGGACGCCCTTTTTCGCATGTATTTTAGGAGTTCACCATGACCAAAATGACCATCCGCGACGTTGATTTGCGCGGTAAGCGCGTCCTCGTGCGCGTCGATTTCAATGTCCCCATTGAGGACGGCAAAATCACCGACGATACGCGCATCAGCGCCGCCGTCCCAACGCTGAAAGCGATCTTGGAACAGAAGCCGAAATCCATCATCCTCATGTCGCATTTCGGGCGTCCGAAGGGGGGACCCGATCCGAAGTTCTCGCTTGCACCCGTCGCGCCCGCATTGGCGGCGCTATTGGGCGTTGATGTCCAGTTCGCGGCAGATTCGATTGGCGATATCGCGGATCACGCCACCGCCAATCTCCCATCTGGCGGCGTCCTGCTGCTTGAAAACACCCGTTTCCATGCGGGCGAAGAGAAGAACGATGATGCGCTTTCCGAGCAGTTGGCGAAGCACGGTGACATCTTCGTCAACGATGCGTTCGGCTCGGCGCATCGCGCGCATTCGTCCACCGTCGGCGTAACGCGCTTTTTGCCGTCTGTCTCCGGCTTGCTGATGGAAAAAGAGATCGAATACCTCTCAACAACATTGGAAAACCCCGCGCGTCCGTTCGTTGCCATCTTGGGCGGCGCGAAAGTGTCGGACAAGATCGCCGTGATCGAGGCGCTGTTGGGCAAGTGCGACGGGCTGTTGATCGGCGGCGGCATGGCAAATACATTCTTCAAGGCGCAAGGACACAAGCTCGGCAAATCGCTGGTCGAAGACAGCGCATTGGATACCGCGCGCGGTCTGTTGGAAAGCGCGGGCGGCAAGCTGATTTTGCCCATCGATGCTGTTATTGGCGACAAATTTGAAGACGACTCGCAAGTGCGCACGATCCAGCTTGAGGACGGCGTACCGGACGACTGGGCGATCTACGATATCGGCGCAGCGACGATCAAGCTGTTCGCGGAGAAGTTGAACGGCGCAAAAACCGTCGTCTGGAACGGGCCCATGGGCGTCTTCGAGAAGAAGCCGTTCGCCGCGGGGACGACGGCGGTTGCCCATCTGCTGGCAGACCTGACGAAAGCCGGCGCGACCACGATTATTGGCGGTGGCGACTCGGTGGCAGCCATCGAGAACGCGGGTGTTACTGATCAAGTTACGCACATTTCGACGGGCGGCGGTGCAAGCCTCGAAATGCTTGAAGGCAAGACGTTGCCCGGAGTCGCGGCGCTGAAGGACAAGTAGCGATCTAGAGCGTGTCTGCAAACTCGATTTTCGCTTGTTTTGTTCGACCTCACCCCCGCTGCGCTTCGCTCCCCCTCAGCTCCGGTACGGAGAGGAGGTCGGGGGGTGCGGTTTCAGCGTTTGCAGACACGCTCTAGATTGGGGCGGTCAATGTCCGTCCCATTTTATGTCGGTTGTAGCCTTGCTACCACAACGTATCATCCTCGCATCCATTGGGCGCGCGCACTATAATCTACCATCAGTGATTCATCCATCGGAGTTGCCATTGTGACATTGGCACAAGGTCAAGCTATCGGTGCCTACGAAATTATGGAGCGCATCGGGCAAGGCGGCATGGCGACGGTCTATAAAGCCTATCAGCCAGAGCAAGATCGCTACGTGGCGATCAAGATGCTGCATCAGACCTATTTGTCCGATACCATCCTGCGGCAGCGCTTCGAGCGTGAGGCGCAGATTGTCGGCGGGCTGACTCATGCGCACATCCTCACCGTGTACGATTACGCCCAGCATCAAGATCAGCCGTATTTGGTCATGAAGTTGATCGACGGTGTATCGCTCAAGGCAGTCTTGAACAAAGGCGCGCTGGAACTCGATGCGATCTTTCGCATCCTCGACCCCATCGCATCGGCGCTCGATTACGCCCACGCGCAGGGCATCCTCCACCGCGATGTCAAGCCATCGAACATCTTGCTCGAACAGGGTATCACGCCCTATCTGACGGATTTTGGCTTGGCGCGCTTTGTGATGGCGGGTGAAAGCAGCCTGAGCCACGATATTTTCATCGGCACGCCCTTCTATGTCTCGCCCGAACAAGGCAGCGGGGACAAAACACTGACCGCGCGCGCTGATCTGTATTCGTTCGGCGTCGTGATGTACGAACTGCTGGTCGGGCAAGTGCCATACAACGCCGGAACGACCTTCGCGGTGATTCACGATCATATTTATAAGCCCCTCCCGCTGCCGAGTCTGTTCAATCCGAATTTGACGCCCTCGGTCGAATACGTCTTAGTCAAGGCGCTGTCGAAGCAACCGGAGGAACGCTATGCCAGCGCAGCCGAGCTGGTTGCAGCATTGCGCGACGCTGTGAACACTTCCGGCATGAAGGCGCTGAAAGTCAAAAAACAGATTCCGCCCGGCTTTCCGGGCGCAGAAACACCCATCATGAGGCTCACACCCGGTTCGGATACATCGCTGCTCCCACGCACGGACACGCGCACCAATCCACGGCGGCGGCTGTCGCGTCGCGTCGCGTGGAGCGCCGGAATTGTGCTGGTGATCGCGCTCATCGGCGTCAGCCTATTCGTGCTACGACGTGCCGACAACCGTCCGCCACCGCCCACCCTTTACAGTGTGCCAATCTCCAATCTGGACACGGCGCGCGCCAATGCCGCCGCCAATCCAACCAATCCAAGCGCCCAATTGGCGTACTTGCGCGCCGTCCTCTCGTCACCCAATTACACCGAGTCGGAACAATTCTTCACCAGTGAACGGATCATCACCAACGCCCTCCCCGACATGGAAAGTCCGATCATATTCTTGATGAGTGCGGCAGATTTGGCACGCGGTCTCAACAAACCGAACGAGGCATTCGCGCTGTATGCGGAGGCGCTCATTCGCGGTCAAGACAGCAACTTCTACGAGGCGATTCGGGCGACGGCGGGCGAATATATGTACCGCGCCGCGATTGACCCCGACGCGCTCAATCCGCTGCAAATTCGCCGTATAAACAGTAATCAACGTTTTGACGATTCGCCGCTGGTGAAAGCCCTCATCGCTCGCGCCCTGATGAATGATAATCGGCTGATTATCGCGGAGATCGTACTCAGCCGCCCCGACGTGCGCGACAGTGCCATGCCGGAAATCCATTTAATCACGGGGGAACTGCGCCAAGCCGATGGCATTCCGGGGCGCGCCCGCCTCGAATATGAACTCGCGCTCAACGTGCCGGACGCCCCCGCGTGGATAACAGCACGCGCTAATGAACTGATTCGTTCGCTCAATTAAAGGAGACATGATGCGTCAACCGATCATCGCTGGCAATTGGAAAATGAACAAAACGATTCTTGAGTCGGCTGCCTTCGCAACTGAACTTGCTCCGCGCCTCGCCGCATTTACAGGCGTCGAGCGCATCGTTTGCCCCCCATTTGTTGCGCTCGCCGCCGTCGCGGACGTGCTAAAAGATACGGGGATCAAAGTCGGCGCGCAAAATGTCCACTGGGAGAAGAACGGCGCATACACATCTGAGATCGCGCCGAACATGCTTCAGGGTTTGGTCGAATATGTGATCATCGGACATTCGGAAGTGCGCGCCAACTTGGCAGAGACCAATGAGCGCGTTAACAAGCGCACGAAAGCGGCGCTGGAGAGCGGGCTGAAGCCGATTATCGCCGTTGGGGAGAGCGACGCCCAGCGCAGCGCGAGCGAGACCGAAGCGGTCGTTACCGCGCAAGTGCGCGCTGCGCTCGATGGCGTGACGGCGGCGGGCATGGCGCAGGTCGTAATCGCCTACGAGCCAATCTGGGCGATTGGCACGGGCAAGAGCGCCAGCGCGCAGATCGCCAACGAGGTGATCGGTGGCATCATCCGCCCGACATTGGCGGCGCTGTATGGGGGCGCTGTGGCGGATACCGTGCGCATCCAGTATGGCGGCAGCGTCAAGCCAGAGAATATGGCGGAATACATGGCGCTGCCCGATGTCGATGGCGCGCTGGTGGGCGGTGCGGCGCTCAAGCTGGACGATTTCACCCAATTGATCGAGATTGCCGCCCAAACCAAAGGCGTCTGATCGGAGCGCACACGGCGCATGAACGTGATCGATCTCCTCATCCCATGGGCGCTGGTGATCGCCCTGCTCTACCCGATCCGCCAATTGGAGCGGGTGTTTCACCAGCATATCTTTAAAGTCGGCTGGCTGTTCACGAAAAACATGCGCCGGACGACCATTATTTATTACTGCCTCTTTGCGCCCGGCGTCGCGCTCAATCAGTTCGTCTACTGGCTGACAGCGGGCTTCTTGAACGTGCGCGCAGAGCGGGCTTTCACATGGCCCGAAACGCAAGAGATGGCGGAACTCAAGCTGAATTTCGTCAAACTCGCGCGCGGCGTCGGGTCGATCAAGCTGGCGATCATCAGCATCGCGCCGCTGTTCGTCGCCATCGCCGTGATCACCGTCATCGCCAATAATATCCTGAACGTGAGCGAGTTCGTCGCCCTTGTGAGTGCAACTGCCGCTCCCACACCACTCGGATCGCTCAATACAAGCGATCCAGCGGTCACGTTGGGCGTCGCATTCGAGCATCTGTTCGCCATCCCCGATTTGTGGCTGTGGCTGTATTTGATCGTCACGATTGCCAATACCATGATGCCCGACGGAAAGTCGCTGCGCGGCTGGCGTCCGATCTTGCTCGGCGTTGTGGTGGTGGTCGGGGTGATCTATGCGCTCGGCGTCGGCGATACGATCATGATTTCGCTGCTGGGCGGATCGCTTGCGCAAGTCTTAAGCGGTCTCGGTTTGACGTTCGCTGTGATCATCATCGTTGATCTGATCGCTATCGGCGTCCTCGGCGGCATCGAATCGATCTACGAGCGCATCACGGGCGACAGCGCCACCTTTCAGAACGGCAAACTGATCGCCATGCGCCGCGATGAAATCCTCAAACTACGTCAGCAGCAGCGCGAGAAGGAAGAGAAACAGGCGAAGCAAGAGGCAGCGCGCGCCGCCGTTACCAGTATCTACGACCTTCCCCTCCCGATTCCGCCGGGTCCGGGCAGGTTATCAGCGAGTCAGGACGAGTCGCCCGAACCCGCCGAAGCTGAACCGGTTTGACGCTGTGCCTGTCCCATGCGACCGATGAGAACAAATCCGCCCGCGATAAGCCCCATCATCACGCCGAGTGCAACAAATTTGAAGAATTGACTGGTCGTGATCAGCGTCAACGCGCCGAATAGGGCGCAAAAAGCATAGTAGCCCAAGACGATCTCCCGCTGCGTAAAGCCCAAATCTTGCAGCCGAAAATGCAGATGCCCCCGGTCGCCTTCGAAGGGGTTGCGTCCGCGTCGTAGGCGGTTGATCACCTGCCAGCCAACATCCAACAATGGCAACCCCATCACCAACAGGATGGTCGCCATCTTCGCGCCGCCAATGATGCTCAACGCGCCGAGCAGATAGCCGAGCAGATGCGCGCCGCCGCCCATGAAAATCTGCGCCGGATAGAAGTTGACGAGCAAGAAGCCCGCCGCCGCGCCGACCAACGCCAGATGCAGCAAACTCACGCTCGTTTGCGCGGGTTCGACGCGAAACGCGCTGTTGAGAAACAACATCACGCCCGCGATCACCGTCACACCCGCCGCCAAGCCATCCAAGCCGTCCAAGAAATTCATCGTGTTCATCATGCCGACGAGCCAAAAATAGCTCAATGTCACCGTGACAATCGTCGGGAACGGATCGGTCTGCGCGCCTGTGATCGGATTATTGAAATATTCGATGAAAATCTGAAACGCGATGGCGATCCCCGCCGCGATGGATTGTCCGATGAACTGCGGCAGCGATCCGAAGTTATTGATATCATCGAGCAAGCCAACGACGAAGATCGCGCACGCGCCAAGCATCAGCCCAACGAAGCGGATCAACTCATACGGATCGAGACGCGGCACGGGCAAGACTTGCGCCGCCAGTGCCGCCACCGCGAACCCGCCGAACAGCGCGATCCCGCCGAGTTTCGAGACGCGCCGCGTATCGCCGTCGGTAATGCGCCGTCCGCCAAATTTGGACGTGATGCCCAGTCGCTTGCCGAGTCGATCCGTCAGCGGGATCAGCAGCAGTGTCACGATCAGCGCCAGCGCAAAGACCAGAAAGAACGCCATCATCTCACGTCCCGAACTGGCGATCTCCGGCGTCGCCCAATCCCGGCACAATGAAGCCGATCTCGTTCAACCGCTCGTCCAACGCAGCCAAGTAAATCGGCACGTCGGGATGTGCGCTCGACAATTTTTCCACGCCCTCCGGCGCGGCGATCAGCCCCATATACTTGATATGCGGCACGCCCGCGCGTTTGAGGATATCGACCGTTGCCACCGCCGATCCACCGGTTGCCAACATCGGATCGAGAATGATACAGATTTGCACACCCGTGTTTTCGGGCAGTCGATTGTAATACTGTACAGGACGCAGCGTGTGTTCATCGCGGTACAAACCGATATGCCACACCTGAACGCTCGGCAAAAGTTGTAAAACGCCCTCAACCATACCCAACCCCGCACGCAAGACGGGGACGAGACCGATTACCTCATCGGCTTTGTGTCCTTCCGTCGCGCCCATCGGCGTTTGCACCGACTTGGGCGACAATTTGAGATCGCGCGTCGCTTCATAGCACAGCAGCAGCGCCAATTCGCGCATCAATTCGCGGAAACTACGATAATCAGTACTTTTATCGCGTAAAAGTGTCAATTTGTGCTTAACCAGCGGATGATCGGATACATGGACAGATGCCATTGTGTGTTTGCTCCCAGACAGGACAAAAGTGCGCCGATTCTACGCCCCGCGCGATCTAATGTCAAAAGGTGTCGGATAGCGCATGGCGCGCCTTGCCCTCGCGCGCGGCGCGTTTTATACTTGTGTATAGAACATTGTTTCAGATTGTTTTACACGGAGCGCGTCATGGCGGATGATGGACGGCTGGTCAGCGGTAAGCCGCGCCGCGACGACCGCGAGAATATAGCCCTGCGCCCCAAGCTGTTGCGCGATATCGTCGGGCAGGATCGGGTGCGCGAAAATTTGCAGATTATCGTCGGTGCAGCAAAGAAGCGCAGCGAACCCGTCGATCATATCTTATTGTACGGACCCCCTGGTTTGGGCAAAACATCGCTGGCGCATGTCATCGCCAATGAGATGGACGCCAACATTCGCATCACGGCGGGTCCCTCTATCGAGCGCGCGGGCGATCTGGCGGCAATGCTCACCATCATGAAAACGGGTGAAGTCTTGTTCATCGATGAGATTCACCGATTGGGGCGCGCCGTTGAAGAAATTTTGTATCCGGCGATGGAAGATTTTGCCTTAGACCTTGTGGTTGGCAAGGGACCCGGCGCAAAAAGTGTCCGCCTTCCCCTGCCCCGCTTCACATTAATCGGCGCGACGACTCAGTTGGCATTGTTGGCGGGTCCACTCCGCGACCGTTTCGGCGCGCGTTTCCGGCTCGATTTCTACGATCAACCTGCGCTGGAATACATCTTGAATCGCGCCGCCACCATGATGAAAGTCGAAGTCCGTCCCGAAGGCATCTCGGAGATCGCCCGCCGCGCGCGCGGAACACCCCGGATCGCGCTGCGCTTGCTTCGGCGTGTTCGTGACTATGCGCAAGAACGCGCGCAAGGGATCGTCACGGGTCCCGTCGCGGGTGAGGCGCTCGACCTGATGGATATCGATTATCTCGGCTTGGACGATATCGACCGCCGCATCTTGCTCACGATCATCGAGAACTATAACGGCGGGCCCGTCGGCTTGCCCACCATTGGCGCGTCGATCAGCGAGGACAGCTCGACCATCGAAGATGTGTACGAACCGTATTTGATGCAGCTCGGTTTCCTCAAGCGCACGCCGCGCGGACGCGAAGCCACCACCCGCGCCTATGAACATCTTGGCTTGAACGATCCGCGCCCGCCGACGCAGAATACGCTGATATGAACGTCTCCGACTTCGATTACGAACTGCCCGACTCATTCATCGCGCAGACGCCCGCTGAACCGCGCGATTCGTCGCGGCTGATGGTGGTAGATCGACACAGTGGCGCCATCCAGCATCACATTTTCCGCGAGATTGTCGATTATTTCCGTCCCGGCGATGTGCTGGTCATGAACGATACGCGCGTGATTCCGGCGCGGTTGCACGGCATCAAAGCGGAAACGGGCGGCGCGGTCGAAATCTTGCTTTTACGCCGCTTGGACACGACGACATGGCGCACGTTGGTCGGCGGCAACCGGATTCGCGTCGGATCGCGCTTGAAAATTGGCGAGATCGGCGCGGAAGTGATCGAGACGCTGGACGACGGTGAGCGCATCGTGCGGTTCGATATACCGCTGGACGAGCGCCTGAACGCGCTCGGAGAAACACCGCTCCCGCCATACATTCGGACGAAAGTCAGCGACCCGGAACGCTATCAAACCGTCTACAGCCGCGATCCCGGCTCTGCCGCCGCGCCGACCGCCGGGCTGCACTTCACGCCCGACCTGCTGCTTGCGCTGCGCGAACGCGGCGTCCGCTTCGCCTACTGCACGCTGCATATCGGGCTTGGCACGTTCCAGCCCGTCAAAACCGAGCGACTCGCGGATCACATCATGCACCACGAACGCGCGATCCTATCCGCTGACACTGCCCGCACGATCAACGAGGCAAAACTCGCGGGCGGACGCGCCATCGCCGTCGGCACGACCGCCGCGCGCACGCTGGAAACCGCCGGAATTTTGAGCAAGGGCGGCGATCCCGCGCAGCCGCAAGACGGCGAGGCGTGCGCGTGGCGTCCGGTGATCGCCTTCGAGCGCGACACCAACTTGTTCATTCATCCCGGCTACCGCTGGCGCGTGGTGGACGGCTTGATCACCAATTTTCATCTGCCCAAATCGACACTGATCATGATGATCAGCGCATTTGCAGGGCGTGAAAACGTCTTGCGCGCCTATGAAACGGCGAAAACGGAAGGCTATCGCTTCTTCTCGTTCGGAGATGCGATGTTCCTGACCGATCTGACCGAAACTTTGGATTGACCGCCGCCGTAAGAACCCGTATAATTCTGGGTCTAAATCGTAGAGCAGTACCACATTTTGGTACCAATTTTCCCCGTTGTCTCGACTTCGGTACGAGCGCGGTGAAAAGCGAAGATTGGAGAATCCCCTTTCCATGTATGCTATCATTCGGACGGGCAATCGGCAGTATCGTGCCGAGGTTGGCTCGATCATCGACATCGAACGCCTAAACAGTGCTAACGGCGACCCGCTACCCTTCGATCACAAGATCGAAATCACCGACGTGTTAATGATTGCCGATGGCGATCAGACGGTCATCGGGCAACCGAACGTCAGCGGCGCGACGGTCAAGGCAACGGTCGTTTCGCAGTATCGCGCCAAGAAAGTGATCGTGTTCAAGTACCGCCAGCGCACGAAGTTCCGGCGCAAGCGGGGACACCGCCACTATTACACGCGCATTCGCATCGACGACATCGCGGTCGTTTAAGACGACCTTGAGGAGATAACGACATGGCTCACAAAAAAGGTGGCGGCAGCAGCCGCAACGGGCGCGATAGTAATTCGCAGCGTCTCGGCATCAAGCGGTATGGCAGCGAACTCGTTTCGTCAGGGACGATCATCGTGCGCCAGCGCGGCACCGTCTTTCATCCCGGTATCAACGTCATGATGGGCAAGGATCACACCCTATTCGCCACGATTGAAGGCTATGTGGTGTTTGAGAAAATTCGGGGTCGCGTCGGACGCAAGCAGATCAGCGTCTACCCCGAAATGCCCGCCAAAAAAGGCTCGAACGGCAGCACCACCGTCCCAGTGACGACGGATGGAAGCGCCGATTAACGCGGTCGAAACCGCAGCGAAGGGTTCCACATGAAAGCAGCTATTCATCCCCAATGGTATGCCGAAGCGAATGTCGTTTGTGCGTGTGGCAATACATGGAAAACGGGCGCGACCGTCGCGGAAATTCGCACCGATATTTGCTCGGCGTGCCATCCGTTCTACACGGGCGAACAGCGCATCGTCGATACTGAGGGTCAGGTTGACCGCTTCAAGAAGCGTCTGCAAGCGCGCGAACAGCGCACGATGGATGCGCAAGCACGCGCCGCCGCCAAGACGCCGCTCACGCTGCCGTTGGGCGATCTCGATTTGAATTCGCGCCAAATCGCGGCGTTGAACGAAAATGGCATCAGCACGGCGGGCGACTTCCTCGCGCGCTTGGCACAAGGCGAAGAGTCCCTGTTGGAGATTCCCGGCATCGGACGCAAGGTCTTGAGTGATCTCAAGAAGTCGCTGCGTTCACGCGGTTACGACGTGCCGAAAGCCGCCGAAGCCGTCGAATAAACACGAAGCATCGGATTCTGCAAAGGCAGGCATACACCATATGCCTGCCTTTCATTTTGTGTGGACACTGGACACAGCGAATAGAACCAACAATGATTCATCATTCAGGACGCATCGAAGTCATCTGCGGCAGTATGTTTTCGGGCAAATCTGAGGAATTGATCCGCCGCGTCCGCCGCGCGGTGATCGCCCGCCAAGTCGTCCAAGTATTTAAGCCGATCCTCGATTCACGTTACCACCTTGAGCGCGTCGTCAGCCACGATGGGCAAAACTTCGAGGCGCAAGCTGTCGCCACACCGAGCGATCTGCGTATGAGCCTTGCGCCATCAACCACGGTGGTGGGCATCGATGAGGTGCAGTTTTTCGATACGTCCATCTTGTCCATGTGTGAAGACTTGGCAAGTCGCGGTTTGCGCGTGATCGTCGCCGGACTGGATACCGATTTTCGCGGCGAACCGTTTGGTACGATCCCCCAACTGATGTGTGTGGCGGAAGAAGTCGTCAAACTCCATGCGATCTGCGTGGTCTGCGGCGAGTCCGCCTGCCGAACACAGCGCCTCGTCAACGGACAGCCCGCCCGCTATCATGATCCTGTCATTCTCGTGGGTGCGCACGAGGTTTATGAGGCGCGCTGTCGTAATCATCATGTTGTTCGTCATGATTGACTGGTAGCGCGGCGCGGATTTCGCGCTATAATTGTTTAGCATCGCTAAATTTTTGTTCAGCTAAACGAATTACCATACGGAGAGCTTATGGGCGTCGCTGCTGCTAGATTATCTGCACAATCACAACCGAAGGTCAAACAGTCGCAGTTGTGGCTGCGCAATCGCAATTGGGACTTGGCGTTCATCACGATGAGCGTGGTACTCGTCCCGCTGCCGTATCTGATCTATTTGATCATCACCAATGTCACCTCCATCGAAACCGATGTAGCGCGCAATGTGATTAATGGCTTCGTCGCTATCGCCATCGGTGGACCGCACATGATGTCCACCTTCCTGCGCACTAGGTTCGACAAAGATTTTTCCACGCGCTACCCGATGCTGATCCGCTCGTCGATCATCATCCCGATTGTCGTGATCTCACTGGCGTTCCTGAATCTGAATCTACTGCTGACGGTCTTTTTCTTCTGGGCAGCGATGCACGTCCTCCACCAAGTGACGTATATCGTCGAACTCTACAACCACAAAGAGCATCATTTCGTTCGCAAAGGAAGTGCGGTCACGCTGCAAGCCCGCATCATCGACTACGCCGTGATCCTGACGTGCTTGTTCCCATTCGCGGCGCTCAAGATCAGCACCGGTTCGTTCGATATCGGCACAAACGACCTTGCGCGCGTAATTCCCGGTTTCTTCCAGCAAACATGGTTCTTCGTCGCCATGTCTGCGATGTTCGGGGCGGCACTGTTGGCGTTCATCGCCAAATCGGTGCAGGAATATCGCGGCGGCTACCTCAACACGCCAAAGACCGTGTTCATCCTGCTCACGATTGCGGTTGCGTTCACAATTCCGGCGCTCGATAACCTCGATACGGCGTTTCAAGGCTTGAATACGTGGCACTCGTTCCAATATCTGGCGATTACCTTCTACATTATCAAGATTCGCCAGCAAGTTGGCACACTGGACAAGACCGCCCCACTGGTCGCCCGCTTCAGCAAGGGCAAGAATTCGACCGGATTATTCATCCTCTGTACGCTGATGCTCGTTGGCTCGATTGCTGTGTTCATCATCACGTATGCGCTGGCGCATCTGGTTACGCCGGGAACAGTCGATCTCAGTGTACCGGGCGCACTGGCGAATTGGCGCTTCGATGTGGCGTATTACACGTCGATCCTGTCATTCCTGTGGATTCACTACTATCACGACCATTTCTTGTTCACCAACTTCGAGGTGTTAGACGACGCCTACGGTAGCGCAAAGTCGTAAACGCAACGAGCATCGTTGTAAGGGCATGGCACACCATGCCCTGATCTGCTTTCCACCCCATCAATCCACGAACGACACGCTCACCCACTGCATGGGATCGACAGGAACGCCGTTGACCCACAGTTCCCAATGCAGATGCGCGCCCGTCACGCGCCCCGTACTGCCAATCGCGCCGATGACCTGCCCTGCTGTGACATTATCGCCAACACTGACATAGTGTTCGGTCTGATGCCAGTAACCCGTATAAACGCCCCAGCCATGATCGATCACGGTGGCAACGCCGCGAATATTCAGCGTGTCCGCCAACACGACGCGACCCGGCGCGGGCGCAAAGATCGGACTGCCCGGCGCGCCTGCGAAATCCGTCCCCGTATGGATGCGCTGAATATCACTGCCACTGTAGACGCGCGAACTGCCGAATGGCGAACTGATGCCTGCTGCTGCGGGCAAGCCCATCAGATCGACGAAATAACGTTCCGGGTTGAACGCACTCATCACGCCGCGCAAGATGTTCAATTCAGCTTCATCAATAGCAGGATCGAGCAAATTGGAGCGATCTGCGAGGACGTTGATCACCTCGCTGCGATATACCTTGCCCACGACGGGGATCGCCACCTGCATCGTCGTCTGTCCGGCGTCGGAGGTGATGGTAAGGTCGAGCGGATAGCTCCCGCTCTGCGTGTCGATGGGGATACCCACAAGGATCACTGCACTGGTGCCGCCTGCATCGCTTCCGGCGACGAATGCGCGGTCGAGAAAGCGACCTGTCACGGTGATCGGCGCGCTGGCAGTCAGCCGAAAGCGTCCCGTCTGCCCTTCGACCAGATTGACGGGACGCATGGCGAAAGCGGTCACAGGCGCGGGGTATGCCGACGCCGAGACCAACTCGCTATCGGCAGCCCTCGACAAGGGGATGGTCAACCGCTGTCCAGTATAAATCAGCGCCGGATCAGCAATCCCGTTCGCCGCTGCCAGCGCGCTGGCGCTGATGTTGTAGCGCAGTGCGATCCGGTACAGCGTCTCGCCCGCCTGAATCGTGTAGAAGATTGGCGCCGGGGCATCGCCGGGCATGAGTACCACATCAACGTTCGCATTCGGAACCAGCAATCGCTGCCCGACCGCAATATTGTTCGGATTGGCGATGCCGTTGAGCGCCGCCAGCGCCTCCACCGTCATGCTGTAGGCGGTGGCAATGTTGGTCAGGTTCTCGCCGCGCTGCACAACATGAATCGTCACGCCAGAAGGCGTCGCCTCCGGCACAGGGGTCGCGTCTTGCGCAAAAACGGCGGGCATTCCGATCATGCCCGCCGCCAGTATGATGATAAGGGTTCGTTTGAAGCGCGTGAAGGTCATGTCAACTCATCGAACTGAATTCGGTCACCAATCGTCACGCGGTCGAGCAGACTGGGATTGGCTTCGATGAAATATTGGGCAGGTGCGCGCGGCGCATACATCGGACGCCACGGCTTCGCCAATTGTTTATCGACCACCTCGCCCGCCGCATTCAGCCATACGACGCCAATATCGAAATACACGAAGAACATATGGATCGATGTGCTGGAGCGGCTCTCTTTGTCGAAGACGAACAGCAGTCCTTCGTCCTCATCCAAATGCGAGCGGAATTGCAACCCGCGCAAATGACACCAAAAACTCGCACACCAGCGGGCGCGGGGCAAAATCACCGCGCCCGTCTGGGCATTCTGTAACCGTCGCCAAGTCACCATCGTTAGGGGATCGTGATCAACTGTCCGACGAAAATCCGGCTCGGATTGGCAATTTGATTAACCTGTACCAGCGCATTGACCGTCACGCCGAAGCGTACCGCAATCCCGTACAAATTGTCGCCCGACTGCACCCGATAGACGATGCCGCCTGTGACGGGGCGAACCGTTGCCGTCGGCGCAGGGCGCAGCGTTGCTGTCGAGGCGGGACGCGCCGTCGCCGTGCGCGTCGCAGTTGGGCGCGGCGGTTGCACAACGCCACGCGATGGGATGATCAGGCGTTGCCCAGCGAACACGAGTTGCAAATTCAGGATGTTGTTCGCTTGCGCAATCGCGCGCACAGTTGTCCCGAACCGCTGTGCAATCGTGGAAACCGTATCGCCCGGCTGCAACACATAAATGATCACGGGTCCGGTGAACAAGGTCGCTGTAGGCGCTGGCGTGTTCGTCGCGGTCGCGCCCGTTGCTGTCGCCGTGGGCGTATTCGTGATCGTCGGGATGGTATTCACGGGGATGATCAACTGCTGTCCGGCGAAGATCAGCGCGTTTTCGTTTAAGCCGTTGGCGATGATGATCGCCTGGATGGTGGTGCCATAACGCGCCGCAATCATGCCCACTGTATCGCCCGTTGCCACCTGATAGATGATTTGCAGCGGGAACTGCGTCCGATCCAGCGTCGGGCTTGGCAGCGGCGTACTCGCCGTCGTCGGACTCGCCGGAATTGGGGTTGCCGTCGATGGAATGGGCGTCGCTGTCGATGGAATGGGCGTCGCTGTCGATGGAATGAGTGTCGCTGTCGATGGAATGAGTGTCGCTGTCGGTGGAATGAGTGTCGCTGTCGGTGGGACATCCGTTGGCGGAACAACTGTTGCCGTGATCGGCGTCGCTGTCGCGGCGGTTGTCGGGGGAACAAGTGTCGCGCTGGGCGGAACATCCGTCAGCGGAACGTTGGTCGGAACCGCGGTTGGCTCATCGGTTGCGGGAACTGCTGTCGGCGCTTCAGTCGTTACGGGAACTGCTGTCGGCGCTTCAGTCGTTGCGGTCGGCACGTCTCCCGTGTCAAGCATCAGTGCCGCATCATCCAAATAAACGACATTGTTTTTCACCGGAAAGCTCACGCTCGACCGAACGAATACCGTCACCGATGCAGCGGCGGCTGCCGCGCTCACCGTGTATTCCGTGTAAGTATCGTAATTTTGTCCGGCAATCGACCAGATGATGTCCGTGCTTTCGCCGTCGGTGCCACCTGTCGGATCGATCCCGACTTGGAGTACCATCCCGCCGTCATCGGCGCTCTCGTCTGCTTCATCGAAAGTGGATGACCACAAATAGGCGTATACGCTGAAGCGCAGGGCAGCGCCCGGCGTCACACCGCTGACGGTCTGATAGACGCCGCCGACGTGCGTAGCGAAGAAGCTGAAATACTGTTGGGCATCACTGCCGCTGCGGATACGCGGTTCACCGAGTCCGTTGGTCACATCCGACGCGGGGTAATATTCCGGCTGAATGTTCTCCGACGACGACATATCCGGCGTCGCCGCGACGTGCCACGGCGTCCAACCCTGTGCGACTTCGCGCGGTGGTGCGCCCGCTACCGACGTGAACGGCGGCTCAAAGCCTGGATTGGTGAGCAAGTTGCCCGATTGCGCGTTGACGGACACTGCCGACACCGCCAGCCATAAGAGGACACATAAGAAAAGGACGCGCCGACTGCCGTTAGACCTAGTCATCACTTGCTCCCCTTGTGCGCAAAGAAAAAACCTTGTGTTTAATACGCGCTCATGTTTAACCGATTCAGCCCAATGCGGCAAGCCCAAAAAGTCCTAAACCATCAAGCTTCCCGCGTGAGAATACGCTCAACCATCTCGACAAGTTGGGCGGGACCGAACGGCTTGATGATGTAGTCATCGACGCCCGTTTCGTGGATCGCAATCAATCGTTCTTTGTACTGCGCCCGCGCGGTAACAATGATCACTGGAATCGATTTCGTGGCATCGTTATCTTTCAGACGCGCGTAAACTTCCCAACCATCCATATCCGGCATCATCAGATCGAGCAGAACAAGATCAGGCTTGATCGCTGCGACAACGCGCAACCCTTCCCGCCCGCCGTTGGCACTAACCACAATGTAGCCACGCCGAACGAGAATCAAACGAATCAATTCAATCATGTCTGATTCATCTTCGATGGATACGATCCGCGTTTCTGGCATCGCTTGACCTTCCACTGGCGCGAGCTAGAGGTTACAATTTCGTTGGGTGGCAGTCTGGTCACAGTCTACCACAAGTCTTTACGCCGTGTCCATCGAAGGACGCGCACGCTCGTACTCGTCGGCAATCGAGCGCCGACACTTAAACCCATGTCTCATGCTATTGTTGGTCTGTTTACGTTTGAACTGCACTTGCCGGGCGCAGAGTCATTGAAAGACAAGCGCAGTCGTTTGAAGTCGATGCTTTCGCGGTTGCACAACACCTTCAATGTCAGCGCCGCCGAAGTCGATCATCAGGACATCTGGCAGTCGGCGGTGATCGCTGTTGGAGTCGTCACGAATTCGACCAAACACGCCCACGAAGTGATCAGCAGCGTCGTCAAATGGATCGAAAAGCACTATCCCGACCTGGAGATCGTCAACGAGGCGACGGAAATCCTATGATCGGGTGGGTGTAGATCGCTTTACCGCCCAATCAACGCACAGAAGTTGGTCGCCGCTGGCGTGCCGCACGCTGACAAGCCAGCGATGACCAACCATGTCACCCCGCCGCAGACCACCAGCGCGCCGATCACGACGATGCAGCCACACGGACTGCCGCCCGCTGCGCCAAACACAAGCTGGAACACACTGCCAATCAAATCGAACACCACGCCGAAAATCTGTAAGCCGATGCTCAACACAATCCCGACGACACACAACCCACACAAGCCAACGCCAATCAGCAGCGCCGTTCCCCCATCAATATTCACGGCATCCGCTCTCCTGCTTCAAGTGACGCCGCGCCGCATACGCCCTCCGATACACTCAAAAAGCCCCATTCGTCGGCTGGTGCCGCGCGGATGAAACATTCGCAGTAGCTCACCGCCGCTTGCGCACGACCATACCAGAACAAGAAGCGGTTGTCCGTCTGCATACACACAGTATTCGCGTCCGACGGCTGATAAATCGAGGTTGCTGCCGTCCCGAAGCCACGTTGATCTGCCTCGTTAATCAGCCAAACGCGGATCGCTTGTCCCGGCAGCTCGCCTTGCGAGATCGCAATCTCGCCCTGCGTCGCAATGACGATCAACCCGCATGGCAGCAGCAGCACGATAAACCAAACGATGAGCGCCAGCACACAGCCCGCACGCCGGATCGGACTGCGGCGGCGCGGCGGGGACGCAGCGGGCATTTCGATTTGTTCAGTCATTCAATGTCCAATCGTAGCGCATAAAGCGCACACTCAAGCGCGCGGCGTTCGCCTCGATGAAGGCGCAATCAATGTCGTTGGTATAGCGTGCGATGTGCTTCAACAAGCGATCTGCGCGGCGGTAGCCAAACCACGCGCCGCCGAAGTCATGGGCGTACCACGAGAAAATCCGCGACAGACTCACCCTCATTTTACCGTGATCCACGACCAGATTCCCACGTCCGACGAAATGCCGCGCCGCTAAATCGAGCTGTGCATCAAGCGTCTCTACCCGATAGAACGCAATCGGCGGACACGAACGCGCCGCGCACACCAGCGCGAAATGGACGCGCGGGTCAATTTTCTCCAGCGCAAATGCCAAACGTGGATCGCCATGCTTAAATTGTCCGCCGATGGACAGCGGATGTCCGGCATTCGCGCGCAAAATGCCGTGTTCAATCTCATTGGCGCTGTAGCGGACGCCGCCAACAACATAGGCGGCGCGGTCGAAGGCGCGCCGAGTCTCATTGATGGAACGGCGCACGCCGAACGCGATCACGGCGTGGATGATCAGCGCATTGTACAGATTGAGCCAGAACGCCGTTTTTTCAGCGACAGTTTCCAAACTCGCCGGATCGAATGACCAGAGCATTCGCGCCGCCTCGACATACTCAGCATAGGCGCTCGTCCCCGCCAAGCGCGCGTAATCGACCGTGCCACGCTCAACGTCAATTCCGTCAGCGGCAAGTTGATTGATTGCCAGACGCAGCCGCGCCGCGATATCTGCCGACGGCATCCCCGCCGCTGCGCCACCATCGTTCAATACATCCGCTGGTTTTCCATACTGTGCGCTGGTCATATGTCCTCCGCAAAGCGCATTTGCAGCGTATCGGCGCTGTCATAACTGACGTGGACGAACAACGGCGCGGCATCGGACGGCATTGCCAGCACGCGCGGGAGGATGATGGGCAAATCTTCGACCAGATCGAGCGTCCCCACATCCGCGCGCGCGACCCAATGCAGCGTCCCCTCGTCATTGGCGATCACGTCGCGGATAGCGCTGAAGGCGGTGAATACGAACAACACGATTCCGCTCGCTTCGCCCGCGTCGATGTTGTAGACGGCGCATAAACGCAGATCGCGCACAGATAAACCTGTTTCCTCGTGGATTTCGCGCCGCGCGCTCGTTAGCGGGTCTTCGTCGCGCTCGATATGCCCGCCCACCCCATTATAGCGCTTCGGAAACACCCGTTTGTGCGCGCCGCGCTTCATCAACAGCACATCGTCGCCATTTAGCACGAAACACAGCGTGCGCGGGATCGTCAGCCAGCGCCCCGCCGTCGCGTCCGCACCTTGTTCATTCGCACCCATCATTCACCCTCCCCCATTGATGCAGATTCTCAACGCGCATGTTAAGCTAATGAAGAATCGAAACAAGCTTGATCTGATGTAGGGCTTGCCGCTGGCAACCCCATGATCCGCGCTAGGCAAGGTGATGATGTCCACAACCAACGCGCCCACGCCAGTTTTACGCATCGTCATGACGCGCGCCTTACATCCACATGAGGAAACGGACAGTCAGCGTTTGCAACCGTTGGTCGAACGCATCCAATCCGAACCGACGATGATCAATCCGCCGATTGTCGCCCCGATATCGGATACGGAATACGTCGTGTTAGACGGCGCGAACCGCTCCAATGCGTTTGCATTACTCGATTATCCCCACATTTTGATTCAAGTCGTGTCGTATGCGGCAGGGACAGTCGAACTCGATACGTGGCAGCATGTCGTCTGCAACTGGAGCGCCGACGCACTGATCGAACATCTCGTCGATCTGCCCAACGTTGAAATTTTATACGGACACCACGCTGACGCCCTCGCGCATGTGACCTGCCGCGATGGGCGCCTGCTGGCACTGCGCGCCCACACACAAGATAACCATGAGCGCAGCGCCGTCCTGCGTCAAATCGTGGCAGTCTATCAGCGGAGCGCCATCTTGCAGCGGACGGCACTCAGCGATCCGGCGCAAGTCTGGGAAACATTTCAGGACGGCGCGGCGCTGATCGTCTTTCCAGCGTATCGCCCCGATGATATCATCGCAGCGGCACAGCAGCGCGCGTATTTGCCGCCCGGAATCAGCCGCCACATCGTGCATGGGCGGGCGCTGCGCGTCAATTATCCGCTTGACGCGCTGCGCGACCCGACGCCAACGCTCGAACAGAAGAACGCCGCGCTGCAACACTGGCTGCACGACAAGATCGCCAAACGTCAGATGCGCTATTACGCCGAAACGACTTATCAATTCGATGAATAAGGACAATGTATGCCGCTCGATGCCCGCGACGCCATCCAAAAGATGCAGCTTTTCACCGACGAAGAACGCTATCGTTATGTCAGCTTGCCACTCAATCGCTTGACGGCGGCGGCGGGCGTGCTGGCAGAAATCCGCGAACCGTTCGCGGTGCTGATCATGGACAAAGACGAACTATCGCTCGTCTTGACGGAAGGTGATGTCGAAGATTTCCGCAAACGCTTAGGCGACGCGCGCATCAGCGACTCGGTCTATCGGCTCATTACGTTCGATATTGCGCTGGGCGAAGGTGTGATCGGCTTCATGGCAATCGTGAGCGCCGCATTGGCAGCCGCCAGTGTGACGATCATGCCGTTTGCGGCGTTCCAACGCGATCATCTGCTCGTCACCGTCGAACACTTCGACACTGCGTGGAAAACGTTAGAAAAATTGCGAACCGCGCCTTAATTGGTGTATAATTCTGTTCATTATGATCGTAATGTCAGATTTTTTAGGTCGCATATGAGCTTTCCTGTTCACTTCGACGACGAAAACGCGCAAAAGCCGCCCGATCAGGTCAAAATCGAGTTATTAGAAGTAGTCCCCTACCCGGATCGCTTCCGTCTGTACATCCATCTGCTGGTGACACCGTTTCAAGAGCGCCCGAATTTGGTCTTGACCGCCCATGACGACGCCGATCAAATCGTGACTGAACTCAACATCATCGAGACCATGCACCATGACATGGAATTCACGATGCACATCCGCAACCGCGATGAACCCGCAGGCGTCTATACCTTGACCGCCGAATTGTTCTACGAGACGCGCAATCCGCCGCAAGACCGGATGATTGAAAGTTTCATGATTCCAGAAGCGAACGAGGGCAGCGTCGCACCATGAATCCGCTGTGGTTGACGCCCGCCCACGCGGATCAGATCGTCGCCCATGCACAGACGGAAGTACCGCGCGAAGCCTGCGGATTGATCATCGGCACGCCTGATTTCCACGCGGTCGAGATCGTGCCGATCCCGAATGCCGCCGCCGATCCCGACCACAGCTATCGCATGGACGAGCGCGTACTCGCGGCGGCATTGACCGACGCGGACGCGCGCGGTTGTTCGCTCATTGGCATCTATCATTCGCATCCCAACGGCGATCCACTCCCGTCACCCGACGATATCGCGCTGGCGTTCTATCCTGATACCGCCTATGTGATCGTCGGCATGAAGCCACCGCAACCACGACTCGCGGCGTGGCACATTCGCTATGGGCAAGTCGAGCCAATCTCGCTGCATATCGACCGCACGCCGCCAAACTTGCGCGCCGAACAGACAACTGCGCAAAAAGTCGCTATCGTCGTAGCCGCATTGTTGGCATTTTCCGCCCTCATTCTGCTATCCTTGTCACTGCTGCCGCCTGCGCCGATGATCCCACGCTAGGCGTCGTACAGCGGAGTCTTGAATGCTCATCATCTTCATCATCTTCATTGGTATTCTGGCGGGTGGCGTCGTCAACGCCCTATCGGATGATCTGCCGCGCCGTGAGCGCCCCCGTTTGCCCCATTACCCCGACGGCACGCCGCGCCCACTCAGCGCATGGTTGGGCTTGACCGCGTTTTTGTTCGGCAAGCGGCGTTCGCCCAACGGCATCAAACTGAGTTGGCGCTACCCGCTGACCGAACTGGCGACCGCCGCGCTCATGGTGATCGTCGTATTGGTCACGGACGATGATCGCACGGTCGAAATGACCATGACGACGCTGCAATTCATCTTCTGGCTGATCTACATGCCAATTTTCGTCTTGATCACCGTGATCGATCTCGAACATCGGCTGATTTTGTTCGTCGTGATCATCCCAAGCTGCGTCGTGGCGCTGTTGGACGCGCTCACGACCACTTACGGCGCGGATATCGGTGCAGCATTGCTGGGCGGCGCACTCGGCTTCGGCGTGTTCTTCTTGCTGTATCTCGGCGGCTTCGTGTTCACATATCTGTTAGGCAAGGCGCGCGGAGAGGACATCGATGAAGTGGCGTTCGGCTATGGCGACGTGATGCTGATCACGCTGTCAGGGCTGATTCTCGGCTGGCAACCACTGATCATCGCCATGTTCGTGACCGTATTCTTGGGCGCTGCGGGCGCGATCCTGTATTTGATCGTGCGTGGGCTGACGCGCAAACATTACAGTATGTTTACGCCGCTGCCGTATGGACCCTACATCGTCTTGGGAACACTGCTGATGTTGCTCTTCAGCATCGAAGTTTCGCGGCTGCTGCGCGCGCCCGCGCCGCCGCTGTAACAAAACTACGGAGAACTAATCGCCGATGGTCGCGCCCTCCGCGAGGAACGTGTCGGCGTCGGTCAGCGTCAGACCGGGCGCGGTCGTGGTGTTGATCTCGATGCTGCCGGGCGGAAGTACATCATTGAGTGCGATCAACGGCAGTCCAGAGATGCCCGTGTCGCTGACAAAGGTTTGTGCGCCGCCAATGGCGAATATCCCCAACTGCGGATTCCATGCCAAGCTGCGCGCCTCAGTCACGCCCGTCTCTGTCACCGCGATCACATCTCCATCGGTGTTCAAAATGTAAAGCGTCCCGCCTTCGGTAATCGTCGCCACACGATCCGGCGCGATGAACACCACATCCGTAAAAATTTCGCTGCCCTGTGTGAAGGTCGTGATGCGCGTCCGCGAGGGAACATCCCAGATGCTCACGAGCGGATCGTAGCGATCTGTCACTGCAAGGAGTTGCCCAGTGGAATTCCAACTCAGTGGACCTGGATGCTCCTCAAGGTTAGAAATAACGTCATTGTCGAGATCATCGCGTACAAGCGTTTGACCATTAAAGAACGAAAGATAATAAATATCGCTGACGGCAAGCAGTGAGCTATCGGGACTCCATTCGGCATCGATCAACGTACCGCTGCGTGACGGTTCTAAGGCTGTCCACGAGGTGGTTTCCCAGAACTGAAACGTATCAAACGAGGTTGCGAGCAGGGATTCCTCATCCGGACTCCACGTAAGATTAAAGACACCCTCGTAGAGTGCATCAATGCTTGATGGTATTTGGTTGATTAGTGTTCCTGTCAAGGGGTTCCAAAGGTTGACAAATCGGTCGTCAGCACCACCCGTCGCCAACATTTCACTGTCCGGACTCCATGCAACCGATGTCGCTCGTCTGGAATGTCCACTCAACGTATGCTGAAGCGTGCCTGAAGCATCTAAAACGTAAACTAGACTGTTCCAGTCAGCCATCGCCAACTGTTCGCCATCTGGACTCCAATTCATTTGCCATATACCAGTAGGTGTCACTTGAGCTGAAACAGCCCATGTCAGACAACCCAAGCAGAAAATGGTGATAACCAACCATGCCCATCTTACGATTTTCATAAGCTACCATCCTCGCGCATCAAAGATGCTGTTCATGATGTCGTTTATCAACGCATGACGGATATCACCTAAACAATTTGAATCATCTAAGCGCGGTCGCAATGTCAATTTCAATGCTGCTGGATACGGGCGCTGGACGTTGTGCGGGCAATTTCGAGCTTCACGGCGTTTGGCGCTCGATGATCCCGCCGCCCAAGCACACGTCACCGTCATACACAATCGCGCCCTGTCCCGGCGTGATGTCGCGCATCGGCGCATCGAACGTGACATGGATGCGATCCGCGCCCAACGGTTCGACCCACGCGGACGCGGGCTTCGCCTTGTAGCGAATCTTCACATCGGCGCGGAACGGTGCGCTCGGCGTCACGCCGCTCACCCAGTTCACCCGATTCGCCGTCAATTCACTCGATCCGAGTTCGTCCGCCGTGCCGACAATCAGCGCGTTGCGCACGGGGTTGACGCCGATCACGTACAGCGGTTCGGGCGCTTGTACGCCGAGTCCCTTGCGCTGTCCGATGGTGTAATTCACAAGTCCGGTATGTTCCCCGATGATCGTGCCGTCGCGCCGTACAATGGGCCCCTCGATCATCGTTTCGGGCGCGTGATCGCGCAAGAAACGCCGGTAATCGCCGTCGCCCAAGAAGCACAAATCTTGGCTGTCCTTCTTGCTGGCAGTCGGTAAGCCGAATTTCGCCGCCAGTTCGCGCACGCGCGGCTTTTCATACTCGCCAATCGGGAACATCACGCGCGACAGTTCGCTCTGCCCCATCACGCTCAGGACGTAGCTCTGATCTTTCGCCTCGTCCAACCCCTGCTTGAGCAAGAATTTACCGTCGTCCGCTTGGGCAATGCGCGCGTAATGACCGGTCGCCAGATAGTCGGCTTCGAGCGCCATCGCGTTATTCAACAGCCACTCGAAGCGGATATGACGGTTGCATTCGATACACGGATTGGGCGTGAAGCCAGCGCGGTGGGTGTCGATGAAATACTGCACGACCGTCCCGCGAAACACATCTTTCGTGTCCAGCACATAGAACGGGATGCCGATTTTGTCCGCAATCCGGCGCGCGTCGCTCATCTGCTCCGGCGTGCAGCAGCGATTGTGCGCGCCGCCCGCCGCCGTTGGCTCTGACCACAAGCGCATCATCATGCCGATCACGTCATAGCCCTGTTCGACCAGCAGCGCCGCCGCGACGGAGCTGTCCACGCCGCCGGACATGGCGACGACCACACGCTTCGTTGTATTCAATCTTAATCGTCCTCGAACAACTCATGGACTGGTATCGTGAAACCCGGAAGCACATCATAGCCTTCGAGCGTGTCGGTTTCCCGCAAAATATCGATGTCGCCATTGTCGCGGTAGACTTCGAGCAGTCGCTTGCTCGGATAAGCAAGAATGACGATTTTCACGCCGTTGGCGAGATAATATGCCGCTTTTCGGCGCAGCGATGCCATTGAATCATCTGGCGACTGAATTTCGACGATCAGATCGGGCATCTGCGGTACGCTGCCTTTGGTCGTCAGCGGCAGCTTGCGTTCCGTGCTGGTGAATGCCACATCGGGCAAGCGCACGTTGCGATTGTCATTTTTCGTGCGATGACGCGGTTCAGTCGTCACTCGTCCAAGCTTATGTTTGCGGACAAACGGCTTGAAAACCAACACAAAATTGGATTGCACCAGTCCATGTGCTTCCGATGGCATTTTTTCGATGGTCTCTCCATCGATCAATTCCAACAAGCGATCATCCGCGTCTGCCGCGTCGGCAATCGCTTCAAATTCATCGGCGGTATAGACTTGTTTCTGTTCTGCGATCATGCTTCACCTCACATCGATCCCATCATGGGACACGCTGCAACTTCGCTACCGACTCCGCGATCACGTCCACCGCATACGCCACATCGTCAGCCGTCGTATCTTTCCCCACGCTCAAGCGTAGACCGCTTGAAGCGAGTTCCGGCGTATAGCCCATCACCAGCAGCACGCCCGACGGCTCAGGATTGCCCGTCTTGCAGGCGGACGCGCTCGACGCCGCGATCCCCTTGATGTCCAAGTGCATGAGCAGCCGGTTCGCCTCGACGCCCTCAAAGACGAAACTCGCGTGCGATGGCAGCCGTTGTTCGGCGTGTCCGGTGAGGTATGCGCCGGGAACGCGCACCAAAATGCCGTCGATCAGCGCGTCTCGCATGGCACGATAGTGCGCGATGCGCGTTTCGCGTTCGGCATAAGCGATTTCCAGCGCCGCTGCCATGCCGACAATCCCCGCCGTGTTGCTCGTCCCCGCGCGCCGTCCCTCTTCGTGGCTGCCGCCCGACTGTGACGGCACGAGTTCGATGCCAGCGCGGACGTAGAGCGCGCCGACGCCCTTGGGTCCATAAAATTTGTGCGCCGAAATACTCAACATGTCCACGCCGAGCGCGCTGACATCGAGCGTAAGCTGTCCCGCCGCTTGCACCGCATCCGTGTGGAACAAGACGCCACGTTCGCGCGCCTGTGCAGCCAACGCGGGCAGCGGATTGATCGTCCCGACTTCGTTGTTCGCGTACATGATGCTGGCGACAGTCGTATCGGCGCGGATCGCCGCCGCGAAATCCTCCACATCGACCATGCCCGACGCATCAACCGGGAGAATCGTCGCCTCGAAGCCCATCACGCACGCCAATTGGTCAACCGTCTTGCCGACAGCGCTGTGTTCCACGGGCGTCGTGATGAGGTGCGCGCCGCGTCCGTTCGCTTTTGCTGTCCATGCCGCACCGCGCAGCGCCAGATTGTCGCTCTCTGTGCCGCCCGACGTGAAGATGATTTCCGACGGCTGGCAGTTGAAAAGCCGCGCCATCGACTCGCGGGCAGCTTCAATTGCGCGTTCCGCCGCGCGCCCCGCCCAATGCGCCGATGAGCCGTTGCCGTAGCTGTCACTGAAGTACGGCAGCATCGCTTCCAACACACGCGGATCGGTTGGCGTTGAGGCGGAATGATCGAGATAGACGAAGCGGCGTTGAGCCATGTTGAATCACCGAATTATGCCAATTATCGTCTATTTTATCCGAAACCCGCGCAGAAGTCATTGGAAGACCCGTGCGCGCACGCCAATTTATCGGTATCATCAAGCATGTTGCGTCCTAAACACGACGAGAGATCAAAACATGACGACTATCGCATCGGTTCACGCGCGCGAAGTATTGGACTCGCGTGGCAATCCTACAGTCGAAGTTGAAGTCAAATTAACCAACGGCATCATCGGGCGCGCCATTGTCCCCAGCGGCGCATCGACGGGCGAACATGAGGCGCTCGAACTGCGCGACGGTGACAAGGCGCGTTATGGCGGCAAGGGCGTGTTGAAAGCCGTCGCCGCCGTCCATGAGAAGTTGGCGGATGCTGTGCAAGGCATGTCCGTTTTCCTGCAAAAAGAGATCGATGAGAAGATGATCGCCCTCGACGGCACGCCGACCAAGAAAAACTTGGGCGCGAACGCGATTTTGGGCGTCTCGCTGGCGGTGGCGAAGGCGGGCGCGGCGGCGGCGGGCTTGCCGCTGTATACATATGTTGGCGGCGTACACGCCCACACGCTGCCTGTCCCAATGATGAACATCATGAACGGCGGCAAGCACGCCGCCAACAGCACCGACTTTCAAGAGTTCATGGTGATGCCCGTCGGCGCGTCCTCGTTCCGCGAGGGCTTGCAGTGGGGCGTCGAAATCTATCAAGCGCTCAAGTCACTGCTGCATGGTAAAAATTACGCCACGACTGTCGGCGACGAAGGCGGCTTTGCGCCCAGTCTCGGCTCGAATCAGGGCGCGCTCGATCTGATCATGGAAGGGATTGTCAAGGCGGGCTTCAAACCGGGCGAACAAATCCGGATCGCACTCGACCCCGCCGCGTCGGAAATCTACAAAGACGGCAATTATCATCTCGATATCGAAGGACGTATCTTGACCGGCGAGCAAATGGTCGAGTTCTGGAAAGATTGGATCAACCATTACCCGATCATCTCGCTTGAAGACGGTTTGGCGGAGAACGACTGGGCAAATTGGTCGCGCTTGGTCGCCGCTGTCGGGGATCGCGTCCAAATCGTGGGCGATGATCTGCTCGTGACCAATGTCGAAAAGGTCAAGCGTGCGATCAAAGAACGTGCCGCCAATTCGCTGCTGTTCAAGCTGAACCAGATCGGATCGCTGACCGAAGCGTTAGCCGCCGCCCAATTGAGCCAGCGGCACGGTTGGACAGTCGTCAGCAGCCATCGCAGCGGCGAAACCGAAGACACGACGATTGCCGATCTCGCCGTCGCCATGAACGCCGGACAGATCAAGACGGGCGCGCCCGCGCGCACGGATCGCGTCGCCAAGTACAATCAACTGCTGCGCATCGAAGAAGAACTGGGCAGCGCGGCGCGTTACGCGGGCATCCATGCGTTTACCAATCTGAACCTCGACCTCTAACTCGGATAGAAAGGGCATCGCCTTGAGCCAACGCATCGACGGCAAACGCACGAAAGTCGTTGCCACGATTGGACCCTCGTCGCGCGACGAGACCGTGCTGCGCCAGATGATTCGCAACGGCATGGATGTAGCGCGCATCAACTTTTCGCATGGCGATCACGAAACGCACGGCAAAGCCATTGACGATGTGCGCCGCATCGCCGCCGAAGAAGGCGTCGTCATCGCTATCCTGTGCGATATCCAAGGTCCCAAAATTCGCATCGGCAAGATCGCCAACGAACCGATCCCGCTCCGTCCCGGCGACAAGCTCACGCTGACGCTCGACCCGGCGGACGGCACGAACAACGTGATCCAACTGCCGCATCCCGAATTCGTCAAAGACCTCAAACCGGGGATGCAACTGTTGCTAGACGACGGCAAATATGAATTTGTCGTCCTGAGCGTGATGGGTCGGTCGATGGTGTGCGAAGTCGTGATCGGCGGCGATTTGACGAGCCGCAAAGGCATCATGGCGCCGACTGCGCGCCTGACCATGCCCGCGATCACGGACAAAGACCGCGACGATACGATCTTCGCCGTCAGCAAGAAAACCGAATATCTCGCCATGTCGTTCGTGCGTTCGCCCGACGATATCCGCGAGATGCGCTGGCTGCTGCGGCATTTGGGCGGCATGGACACCGCGATCATCGCCAAGATCGAGAAGCACGAGGCGCTGGAAAATATCGAGGCGATCATCGATGCCACCGACGGCGTGATGGTCGCGCGCGGCGATCTGGGCGTCGAAATCCCTGCCGAAGAAGTACCGTTCCATCAAAAACGCATCATTCGACTGTGTAATGCAGCGGGCAAGCCCGTGATCACCGCCACACAAATGCTGCTGTCGATGGTCGATAATCCGCGTCCGACGCGCGCCGAAGCCAGCGACGTTTATAACGCGATCCTCGATGGCACCGATGCAGTCATGTTGAGCAACGAAACAGCCAACGGACACTATCCGGCACGCTCCGTCGAAACGATGGTCAACATTGCGTCGATTGCCGAGAACAACATCTTGCTGCCCAAAGATCGCCAGATGCGCACGAAGAAAAACAGCTCCGAAAGTGAAATTATCTCCGATGCGGTGAGTCAGGCGACCGTCCAAGTCGCAGAGACACTGGGCTGCCGCGCGATCATTACCGCTACGATGTCCGGCTACACCACACGTCAAATCGCCAAAGAACGCCCACGCACGCCAATTTTATGCGTCACGCCCAACGAACTGACATACCGCCGGATGGCGCTCGTCTGGGGTGTACAGCCGATCATGGTGCCAGTGTTCGAGTCGATTGACGACATGATTAAGGTCGTGGTGCGCGCGGCACACGATTCGCGGCTGATCAAGCGCGGCGACAGCCTTGTGATCATCGCGGGCGTGCCGTTTGGCATGGCGGGACAGACGAATTTCTTGAAGATTCACATGGCGGGCGAAGCGGGCGAACTCGACGACCCCGAAGCGCAGTAAGACTGAGCGAAAGGACTGAGCGAAAAGCACTTTTCACTCAGTCCTTTCACCTTTCTACTCAAGTATTGGCGTCGTCACCGTCCACAAACTCGATCTCGCCACGCCGCCGCGCCTCGTAGGGCGACGACGTTCCCCAATCTTGTGCGGGGCGCGCCATCGGCGGCGTTGCAGCCGGGCGCGCTGCACGATCATCGCTGTACTGCGCCACGGGCGTCGCGCAATGCGGACACAAATCCCAACTCAGTTCGAGCAAATTACCACAGCGCGTACATGGACGCTTGAGCCGCGTGTGACAGCTTGGACACGCCTGCCATTCTTGCTGCACACGCTGGCGGCAGCCGGGACAGGTCGGTTTTTCTTCGATCTCTTGCAGCAGGGCTTCTTCTTCGAGCGACCGTTCGTAGGCTTCGGACAAGGTTTCGCGCGGGCGCAAGAACAAATAAATGATCAAGCCCGGAAACGTCAGCAACGCCACCATGAGCGCAACCAACACCGGCGCGAGTTTGTCGCGGGAGCGGGCGCGCATATCACGGAACGTCCAAATGACCATCGCCAGCCATGCTGCCGCGAGAATCATGCCGCCGTAAATCAGCACGCCCGTGAAAATGCCGCTTGCTTCGTTGAGATTCATTGCTTACCCTGCCCCTTGATCATGCGGAAAGTATAATGCCGTCGATCTTCCGACGCAATCATCTAGTCGTCGGCACAAAGGCGGGTGTGGTCGTCCCCTGCCCCGCCAACAGCGATACATCGTTGACGAACACCTCGTATTCGTGTCCCGACGCATAGAAGCGGACGTTTAAGATCGCTTTCGGGCGCTGATCGGGCGGAATCAGAGCGAACAAATTGCCGCTGTCATAGTTATACCATGCGTTATCGTTAATGATTTGATGATCTTGCGCACAGGTATTGCATCGCGGTGGAAATTCAAACTGGGTACTTGGGAAAGCGTAAAAGCCGTGATACCACGATATCGGATCACCAACCATGGGGATGTAATCCATGCGCAGAGTCATCGGGCATTCACTCCCGTCAACGCCGCACGTCCCCAACGAATGTCCCATAATCTTGAAACTAGCGCGCCACGCGAGATAATCGTACATTGACACGTCCAAGCCGTTTTGTCCCGTCTCGCCAAGATTTTGAATGCAAAACGTCTCGCCATGCGAGTCCGCGCCGCCGCCGCGCCACATGTGCAGTGACGACCGCCCGTCAGCAATCGCTAGGTCGAACTGCCCATCCGGCAAGCCAATTTGCGTGCTGCGACAGCGCCAAACAGAGCGTCCCAACGCATCGGTGTCGGTATCCATGTTCACAACATTGGTTGGCAAAAAGCTGTCACCGAGGATCAGATCGACGTAGCCGGGCAAAATCGCCATCTCACCGCTGGCATAATTCAGAACAGCGCGATCACCAATGGGGATGGGCTGGACAACGCCAGTGGACGAGATCAACGTTGCTGCACCGTCAAAATTGGAGACTTGAACCTGCTCCAGCCCGGCGCTCACCGTATAGCGACCCGCTCTTTCAATCACGATGCGCGTCCCGTCCGCCATATCAAGGACAAACCGCAGCCCACGCCCCAAATCATCATTCACTCGGATACTGATATCGCCCATCACATCGCTTAAATCGATGTTGTAGTCTTCGACACTCCAATTGAATCGGGGACGCTCAACCCGCTCGACATCAAGCGAACTATTACTGCGCACCGTGACCGACGCGACCAATTTTCCATCATTAGCGCGATCCATGAACGATATGGTGGCTTGCGATACCCCGTCGGTGCCGACGCGCGCACGATTGTAAAGTTCGCGTCCGCGCGTGACCGCTTGTGCAACTTGATCGGCTTCCGTCACCCCCGCAGTGCCGCGCGCGACCGTGATCATCGACGGCATGGGGATGGTCGATTGAAAGAAGAAATATTGCAAGCCCAATCCAACGACCAGACATAACACGCAAAACGCCGCGAACGCCAGCAGCAGTATCCCCCACGCCACGCGGTGGGGTTCGATACCCATGGGCGCGGCAGGAACCGTTCCGGTTGCATTTGCCACGCGCGTTTCCCTCATAGTTTGACAACTCGGCGTGATTATACCATGCCCTTCAAGCGCGATTTCAGTATAATGGCGGGCAATCGCGGACAGTCTTAAAGGAAGGCAACGCCATGTCCGGTCACAGCAAATGGTCGACCATCAAGCGCAAAAAGGGCGCGGAAGATGCCAAACGCGGCAAGATTTTCACACGTTTGGCGCGCGATATCACGTCAGCAGCGCGCGAGGGCGGCGCTGATGAAAACTCCAATCCCAAACTCAAACTCGCCATCCTAAAGGCGAAAGCGGGCAACATGCCCAAAGACAACATCGAGCGTGCGATGGCGCGCGGATCGGGTAAGGGGGGCGAAGGCGAGACGTTGGACGAGTTCACGCTCGAAGGCTATGGCTTGGACGGGGTGGCATTCTTGGTTGATATCATTACCGACAACAAGAATCGTTCACTCGCAGAGGTCAAGTATGTGTTCAACCGCGCTGGCGGCGCGCTGGCGTCAGCGGGATCGGTCGCGTGGCAGTTCGAGCAAAAAGGCGCGATCATGGTGGGCGGGGACAAACTCGATTTCGATGCGCTCTTCATGATCGCCGCCGAAGCGGGCGCGGATGATGTCGTGGATGAAGACGGTGCCATCTCCGTGTGGACGCCGCGCGAAGCCTTCGGCGCGGTCGAGGATGCGCTCAATCAAGCCGGCTACCAGATCGAAGATTCTGAACTACGGTGGATTGCCAAGAACGAAACCGAAGTCGCCATCGATAAAGCCCTCGCCAACATGAAGCTGATGAGCGACATGGAAGAACTGGACGATGTGCAGGCAGTCGCCTCGAATCTGGCGATCAACGATGAGGTTGTCGCAGCATTCGAGAGCGCCTGATGCTGTCATTAGGAATCGATCCGGGAACGGCAACCATTGGGTTTGGCGTGGTGCGCGAATTGAGCGATGGCGCGTTGGAGGCGGTCGATTACGGCGTGATCACCACGCCGCCATCGCTCCCAATGTGGGAACGACTGCGCCTGATCTTCGACGGGATTACGATGCTGGTCGCGCTCCATCAGCCGGATCGTGCTGGTGTCGAGGAATTGATGTTCGGCAAAAATGTGACGACAGCGATCACCGTCGCTCAAGGGCGCGGCGTAATCCTGTTGGCGCTGGCACAAGCGCACATCCCGATCCGCGAATTCAAGCCGAATTTTATCAAACAGTCGATCTCCGGCTACGGCGCGGCGAAAAAACCCCAGATGCAAGAAATGACGCGAATGCTGCTCGGTTTAGAGACGATCCCCCGCCCCGACGATGCTGCCGACGCGCTCGCCATTGCCATCACCACACTTTATAATGCGCATTTCGATCTGCTATTGGACGAATCATGATTGCCAGCATTCAAGGCAGTGTGGTGCTTGTCGCCACCGACTACCTCGTGATTGCCACCTACGGCGTCGGCTACAAAGTGTTCGTCGCACACGGCGCGTTCGCGGCGGGGATGGGCGACGACATTTTCGCGCACACATCGATGATCGTGCGCGAGGATTCGCTCACCCTGTATGGCTTTCCGACTCCCGCTGACCGCGATTTATTTGAACTTCTGATCAGCGTGAGCGGAATCGGGCCCAAGACAGGCTTGGCGATCCTGAGTACCCTCACCATCGATCATCTGCGTAACGCCGTCGCCAGTGGACAGCCCGAAGTTTTGACGCGCGTGCCGGGCATCGGTAAAAAGACCGCCGAAAAAATGATATTGGATTTGCGCGACAAGCTCAAAGGCGCAGACGGCTTGATTGGAGCAGGTACAGGCTTCGAAGATTACAACAGAGATGTGATCGACGCGCTGATCGGGCTTGGCTACAGCATCACCGAAGCCCAAACCGCACTCAGCGCCCTGCCGAAGGACGCGCCTAAGCTATTCGATGAACGATTGCGTATGGCGCTGCAATATTTCGTATAGAGGACACACCCATGACGGACGGATTGATCGGCGCACGGATCGATGTCTTGGACAAGGGCTTCATTGAACTGCTCGACTTGATGCCCCACCCTGCCAGCGGCATGAGCGGCGATCTAGCGATTGTCAACGCGGCGCGCGTGAGCTTTTTGGGCGAGAGCAAGGGCGTGGATGCCGACAAAAAATTGTTGTTCTATCTCATGCGCAACCAACATTCGTCCCCGTTTGAGATGGTCGAGTTCAAGTTTCGGCTGCACGCGCCCGTCGTCACTTATTGGCAGTGGATTCGGCATCGCACCTTTCATTATCAATCCGCGAACGCGCAATCAGGACGGTATACGCCATTCGAGGAAGATGATTTCTACGTGCCGTCGGTCTGGCGCCAGCAGTCCACCAGTAACAAGCAAGCCAGCGAGGGCGAAATCGACGCGGCGGTGAGCGCCGAACTCACTGACAATCTGCGTCAATTCTATGCGACGAGCTACAAACTTTATCAGGATGCGCTGACAGCGGGCGTAGCGAAAGAGATGGCGCGGCTGTTCCTACCCGGTTTCAGCGTCTACTACACATGGGTGATCAAAGTCGACGCTTGGAATCTCATCAATTTCCTACGCCTCCGCATGGCGAAGGACGCCCAGCACGAAATTCGTGTCTATGCGCAGGCGATTTACCGCCACTTCTTCAAGCCCGCACTCCCTTGGACGGCAGAAGCGTGCGAACAATATCTCTTTGACGACACCATTGAGCTATAACGCTCACGTCCCCGATGGTGTATTGCCGGGTCCAAAACTGCCGATCAGGATGCTGCCAATCGGCTGACACAATTGGTTGCGTTCGGTGTCCAGTGGAATCACCTCCCAACCATAGGGTTCAATTTCACTGAACAGTTCTGGTGGGAAAACATACACATCGTTGGGCGTATCGTCTCCAAAAACGACCTCACCGCGCGGGTTGTATAGCCGCACGCGATAAAGCGACGCTGTAGAAACGAGCCGCCAGTAAATTTCTGGCGCAAAGCCGAAATTGAAGGTCGGGCGGTTGCGGTCAAAATCGGGCGTGAATGCGTCGCAACGTTCCGGTACATTCGTCGCTTCACGCGGGAGCGCAATCAGATCGAGCGTTGCCGTTGGGATAGAGGGCGTCCACGACGGCGGGAGCGTTCGGCGCGTGAGCGGCGTAGGGCTTGGCGCGGGGACATTCGTCGCGCGCGGGGTCGCAGAAACAAATATGATGGGCGGCGCGGTTGCCATCGGGACTTGGGGGGCGCACGCTGCCACCATAAGCACCACACCCAGCAGCATCAACCCTCTCCAACGCCACATCGCTACGACATTCCGCATACTGACCCCTTTTAGACTTCAATATTCACTGTGATCCATCCATACACAATCAGCGCCATCACGATCAACAGCGATCCGATCCCGATGAACAGATAATAAAACACCGCGCGCCGTTTTGTCAGCGGTTCGCCCGGCACACCGACGATCAGCCGCCAACCTGCGCCGTACATGATCAACCCAATGACCGTTGCCACCCATGTCGGCAGCATGTTCGTCTCTGGATTGGCGACGTAAAAATTATCGAGATAGATCACATCGATGATCGGGCGCACAAGCAAAATCACGAATAAAGCGAACACGCCCGCCAGAATCACGCGCGTCATGCGTGGAAACGCCAAGACCCGATCCACCAGCGATTCGATCAGGCGATCCAATCGCGTCCGGCGAATCGGTGGCGTCTGCGCCTTGCGAGTCGAAGCAGTATTTTTGTCGGTCATGGCGTCCCCTACCCCCCTCTACTGTCCAGCTCGACGTTCATCATAAACGCCGAGCCGCGCTCGAAATACGCGCGCATCTCGGTACGCGCGGGTTCGGGGATGCCCACTTCATCGATGGCAATCAGCATGTGTCCGAGCCAGTGATCGCGCGCCGTTTGATCGATGGGAAATGGATTGTGTCGCATCCGCAAGCGTGGATGCCCGCGCTCGACAGCGTACTGAGTCGATCCGCCGAAGTATTGCATCAAAAATAGATATTGATACCGTTTACCGGGTTCGAGATCGTCCGGGAACATCGGGCGCAGAACCGGATCTGCTTCGACGCGCGTATAAAACGCATCGACCAATTTCTTGAACGTGGGTTCGCCGCCCACCACATCGAAAAGCGTGGTTTCAGTCATGCGCGAAACTTTCTCTAGCAATCGGTCACGCCCGTTCGTACAATGACACTGTATTATACGCCATCCACGCGCGAGGAGCATCTACAATGAGTCGAACGCAGCGCCGAATCGGGCTGCTTTTCTTGTTTGCGCTTGTGCTTTCCCCACTTTCTTTGTTTGCGCAAGACGACAATATCAGCGCCGCTGGCTCCGCAGCCGTCGCGCCTGTCCTGAATGCCCTGATCGAGCGGAGCGGTTCGCCGCAAGCCGCCGCGATCAACGTGTCGATCACGGGAACCAACACGGGCATCGATCTGTTCTGTCGTGGCGAAGTCGATATCGCGCTGGCAAATCGCGCGATTACGCCCGGCGATGAAGCGGCGTGTGCGAACAGCGCCGTATCGTATCTTGAAATTCTGGCAGGCTACGATGGGATCGCGTTGATCGCCAATCCTGTCGATAACCTAACAGAATGCTTGACCAGCGCCGATCTGCGCTTGATCTATGCGCCGGGATCGACGGGCTTAATTGTCAACTGGACGCAGATCAACCCTGAACTGCCGTTCCAACCGCTGACATTGGTCGTTCCGAACGCCAATACCGCCGCCTACAACATCTTGAATGGGCTGGTCGGCACAGGCGGTCTGCGCGAAGATCTCGCGCTGGCAGCGGATGACGCGGCTGTGATCGCCCAAGTCAGCGAGACGCCGGGTGCGCTCGGCATCGTGCGCTTAGGCTCAGCAAACAGCGCGGGCGATGCCGTGCGCGTACTGGAATACAACACGGGCGAAGCGGGCTGCCTCGCGCCGACGTTGGAAAACATCAACGCCGGTTTGTACGGTGGCGCACAACCACTGTTCTTTTACGTCAACGCGGACAATTTGAGCAAGCCCGGCTTGACCGAGACACTCAACGTCCTCGCGGACGTAGCCAACAGTGACGTGTTTGTTGGTCTCGGCTTGATCGCGCCGTCGGAAGATGATTTCGCGGGCAACACCGATGTTTTGACCAATCTGATTACTGGACGCCAGTTCAGCGGCGCGGATACGAGCTTCAACGTGCCGACGAGTGCCACTGGACAAGTCTTGATCGCGGGATCGCCATCCGGCTTGAATCTGCTGTCGGCGTGGACATCCGTGTTTGCCAGTGCGTATCCGACGGTCACGGCGACGCCGACGCTATTGGGTGAACCTGATGGTTTCGCGCGGCTGTGCAACGGCGAAGTCGATCTAGTCGTCGCGTATAATAACTTACCCGACGCTGAAGTCGAAAATTGTTCACTCAATAACATCGTTGTCACGTCGTTGGAACTGGGCAAGCACGCCGTTGGGCTGATCGCCAATGCCCAGAGCGATTACCTGACCTGCTTGACAACGGCAGAATTGGCGACGACGTGGGGCGCGGCGTCCGAAAACACGATCACGACGTGGAATCAAGTCCGTGAGGGGCTGCCAGAGACGGCGATTACCTTGTTCGCACCCTCCACGCGCAATCTCTACACGGATGTGCTGCTGCTGCAAAGTGGAGCGACACCCGCCGTAGATCGCGCGGACACCGCTGATCAGAACGACGACTCCGGCTACCGCGCCGCTGCGACGGCGAACGTCGAAGGTGCGTTGGGCTATTACGATTGGGCAGACTTCGTGACCGTGACGGCGAGCGATCAAGCCAACATCGCGTCCGTGTCCGTCGATGGCGGCAGCGGCTGCATCGCGCCGTCAGAAGCGACGATTGCCGACGGCACCTATCCGCTGGCGCGTCCGGTCAAGCTTTTGATCAACCGTGCGGCACTGGCACGGCAGGATGTGCAAGCGTTGTTGTGGTTCATCGCGCAAGATGCGAACTACAGCATCATCCAGAGCGCGGGCTTGGTCGGCTTGCCGATCAGCGCGGTGCCGGAATTGCGCGCGTCGTTGGAGACGTTGTTCACAGAAGCAACTGCCGAAGTCGCTCAAGCCGCCGTTGATGCCGCCGCTCAAGCGGAATCCACGCCCGAACCCGGCGCAGAGGCAACACCCAACGCCGAAGCCACACCTGAAACTGAAGCAACGCCAGAGTCAACGCCTGCCAGCATTGAAGGCACGACGACCGAAGGCGAAACCAGCGTCACGCCCACTCCCTCGACCTAAAATCCGATCTTGAAACGGGGACACGTACAAAACGTGTCCCCTTCAATAGCAAAGGCAAACGATGCGCGGCGAACTGATCGCTCTTGATCTAGAAACCACAGGGCTTGATCCCTCACAGGATGACATCATCGAGATCGGTGCCGTTCGCTTCGAGGGCAGCCGCGTCGTCGAACAATGGTCTACATTCGTCAAGCCGACACGCCCGATACCCTACATCGTCTCGCAAATCACGGGCATCGTACAAGATGATGTGAACAACGCGCCGTCCATTGATGCTGTGCTGCCGACATTTCAAGCATTCATCGGAAAGTCGCCGTGGATCGCGCATAACGCCACCTTCGATGGCGCATTTTTGACGCGCTATGGCATCGCGCAAGCTAATCAGCGCATCGATACATTCGATCTCGCGCCGATTCTCATGCCACGCGCGGCACGCTACAGTTTGACGAACTTGACACAGATGATCGGCTTCAACATTGAGTCAGCGCATCGTGCGCTCTACGATGCGCGCGCAACCGCATCGCTGTATTGGTGGCTGTGGGAACGGCTGATCGCGCTCCCCGTGCCGATGCTGATGGAGATGGCGACGTTGGCGCGCGATTTCGAGTGGGATGTGCGCCCGATCTTCGACGCGGCATTGAGCGAGCATGGCATCCAGACGCTCCCCGCGCGCTTCGAGCGCGCGCTCATGCAACCGACTGCGATGTTCGATCCGCTCCCTGCGTCGCAGCGCGCCGTGCCGCCTATGCTTCCACAAGGGGGCGCGCAGACCGTTGCGCGTGGCGAAGCGACGGCGATCTTAGGCGCGGATGGTGCGTTGGGGCGAACACTGCCCGGCTACGAACAGCGACGCGGACAGCTTGACATCGCAGAAGCGGTCGCAGATGCCTTCAACGAGTCGTTCCATCTGCTGATCGAAGCGGGGACAGGTGTCGGTAAATCACTCGGTTATCTCGTTCCAGCGGCATTGTGGGCGCTGCGCAATCAGGATCGCGTCGTCATCTCGACCAACACGATCAACCTCCAAGAGCAGCTTTTGCAGCATGATATCCCGCTGCTGGAAGCCGCATTGGGGACGCCGTTGAACACGGCGATGATCAAAGGACGCGCGAATTATCTGTGTCCGCGCCGTTTCAACGAACTGCGCGCACGCCCCGCCAGCATCGACGATGCGCGCATGATCGCCAAGATTCTCGTATGGCTGACCGAAAGCCGCACAGGGGATCGCGGCGAGATCAACTTGCGCGGGCAAGACGAACAAATCGCATGGGCGAACATCAGTGCGGAAGACTCGCACGACTGCCAAGATAACGTCTGTGAAGCCGCGATGCAGGGCGTTTGTCCGTTCTTCAAGGCGCGCCGCAGCGCCGAGACCGCGCATATCGTGGTCGTCAATCATGCGCTGTTGTTCGCGGATGCGCTGTCCGATTCGCAGATTTTGCCCGCCTACAGCCGGGTCGTCTTGGATGAAGGACACCATCTCGAAGAGTCGATTACGGGCAGCATGAGCGCGAAACTCGATGAGGTCGGCGTGCGCCGTCGGCTGGACAACATGACTGGACTATTGCGGACGGTGGTCACGGTCACGCGCCAGAGCGCGTCTGACCGCGATATCGAGCGGTTTTCGAGCTTCAGCACGGAAGTCGGCACCGCGATCCGGCTAATGGCGTCGCATGTCGGCGCGCTGTTCACGGCATTGCGCAATGTCGCGCGCGAAGCGATGAAAAACGGCGATTATTACGCGCAAATTCGCCTCGATCCGTCGATTCGCAACTTGGACAGCTTCGCACCCGCCCAATATACATGGACGACGCTGCGCGATTTCGCGGAGACGATCAGCGTCTCGATGGGGCGCGCGGCAGGCGCAATCCGTCGCCTGTCCAGCGGGACGAATGCGGAATACGATGGGCTGATCAAACGGTTGAACGACGCCGCGCGCTATCTGACCGAAACACAAGCATTCTTCGACGCGCTGCTGCGCACGCCCGACGACAACACTATCTACTGGCTCACGCTTGGACAGAATGAACCCGATTACTTGAGCGTTCACAGCGCGCCGCTGCATGTCGGTGGGCTGATGGACAAGCTGTTGTGGAGTGGCAAAGCCAGCGCGATCATCGCCAGCGCAACGCTGCAAACCAATGGGAATTTCGATTTCATTCAAGGTCGATTGGGGGCGCAAAACGTCGCTACGTTGGAGATCGCATCGCCGTTCAATTACCGAGAACAGGCGCTCATCTTCATCCCCACCGACATGCCCGAACCCAACGATAAAGATCGCTATCAGCCGATGGTCGAGCGCGGCATCATTGAATTGGCGACGGCACTTGGCGGGCGAACGATGGTCTTGTTCACCAGCTATACGCATTTGCGGCAGACATCTGGCGTGATTACGCCACGCTTGGCGTTAGGCGATATCACCGTCTACGATCAGAGTGACGGCACCAGCCGCCAAGCGTTACTCGACGGCTTCAAATCGAGCGAAAAAGCAGTCTTGCTCGGCACCAAAAGCTTTTGGGAAGGCGTGGATATTCCGGGCGAAACCCTCAGCGCCATTATCCTCCCGCGCCTGCCGTTCGCGCCGCCCACCGATCCAATCCTATCGGCGCGCGGCAATACCTATACCGATGCGTTCAACGATTTCAGCTTGCCCGACGCGGTACTGCATTTTCGGCAGGGATTCGGACGGCTGATCCGCTCCACGTCGGATCGCGGCGTGGTTGCCATCTTCGATACCCGTATTCGCTCCAAGAAATACGGTGCAACCTTCTTAGAGGCGCTGCCCGACTGTACGATGCAGCAAGGGGCATTGAACACCTTGGCAGATGCCGCTGTTAAATGGATCAAGCGAACCCCAAACTGAACTCTATCCGTGTCGATGCGATGACTGATATATACTGATACAGTATCTTCAGGAAAATCGTCATGTCGCTCAAGACCGTTTCGCCCCATACCCGATCGCCATTCGTCGGCGCGCGTCCATTCGAGCGTGCCGACGCTGCATGGTTCTTCGGACGTGCATCAGAAGCACATGAACTTGCGCCGCTGATCGCAAACCAGCGCATTTTGATGATCGCGGGCGAAGCGAAAACGGGCAAAACCTCGCTGTTGAACACGATTATTGCGCCGCAGCTCGAAAAATTGGGCATCGAAACCCTTCCAACGGTGACGTTTGCCCCCACCATCAACGCGCCGCAATCCGAACCGCGCAACGTCTTTGCCATCCAGACACTGCGCCGCTGGCGACGGGGCAGCGCGGGCGATTGGACAGTAGAACGCTTTCTCGACCAGCATCCGCGTCAAATCAATGCGACGGGCGACATGATGCCGCGCGCGTTGATTTTCGATCAAGCCGAACGCCTCTTCGACAGCGCGCCCCATCGCTGGCGTGACCGCGATTGGTTCATCGACAGCCTGATCGCGGCGCTGACCACCGATCCGACGCTGCGTTTGGTGTGCGTGATCGATGCTGCGCGCGCGCTGGCGCTGCGCGAATATTTTCATATCGATGATCGCGTTTCGGCTTCGATATTTCAGCTCTGGACTCTCGGCGGGTTGTACGAAGCGCGCGCCTTGAGCGCCATCATCGAGCCGTTTCAGCGCGCTCATCCGCAGCGCATCTTCGCTTCGGGTTCTGTCGAGGCGCTGATCGCCCAACTTAGCCAACGGGCTACCCTCTTAGAATACGGTGAGCGCCATTTGTATACGGGTGAAACGGTGGATTTGGAACGCTTACAAGTCGTCTGCCAACAACTGTGGGAGACCCTGCCGGCGACCGTTACCGAAATCGAATGCAGCCATTGGCAGCCCATCTTAGATGAACTGCCTCCCCTCACCCTTCCCTTGAACGGGAGCGCCCGTACCGAAGTGTATTTGCGCGCTGAAAATCGTCGCTTGCGTAAGAAGCTCGCGCGGTTGCAGCATCAGTTGGATGGACAGCGCCGTGAGATCGATGCCGCTGAACTACTTAAAGCGATGATTGTCAGCACGGTGGCGCACGAGTTCAATACGCCGCTGCTGCAGATCAAAACCTCGATCCATTTACTGGCTGAAGATTCACAGCGCGACCGCGAAACGCTGCTGCGCCTCGCTAATGATGCCACCGCACGACTGACGAACCAAGTTCAAAATCTGACCCAATTGGCAGAGACGCTCGACATTCAAACCCAACCAATGGTCGCGCGCGACTCGGTTGATCAAGCATTGGGCAGTCTGCGACGAAGCGGCATGACGAAAAACAAACTAGATCGCGTCTATGTCGATTTTGGCGACCGCCTCCCGCTCGTGTTGGGAGATCGTAAGGGCATTGGGATTGTCCTCCATCATCTCATCGACAATGCGCTGAAGTTCAGTCACGAGACGGTCGAAGTCAAAGCGACGCATACGGAAAACAGCATCATGCTGTCCGTATCAGATCACGGCATCGGCATCGCATCGGAATATCAGCAACGCATCTTCGATCTATTCTTTCAAATCGACAGCTCCGTCACCAAGAAATACGGCGGCATGGGCGTGGGCTTGGCGATTGTGCGCCTGATCCTAGAGAATCATACCGTACAGATTGCCCTCAAAAGTGAACTTGGCAGCGGCAGCATATTTGCGTTTGCCCTCCCCATCGCCCCCGCCTTATAATCAGCCTTCATCCAAGCTCATGGATGACGCTACGCGAATGTTCATGCAGCTTCGTTGACTCGAAGGGCAGATTTCGATACAATAGATTCAATAAATTTAATTTGTACTGAATTTTACAAGCGAATGCAAAATTGAGCTGATTAACGATAGGATATGATCTCATGACCCTGCCACAAGCCACCCAGACGCTGTCCGTCATGTCCGACACGGCGGATTTACCTGAAGCAGCACAAACGGCATTGGCGCGCGCCGAAGAATTGATGCTGCGCGTCGTGGACAGCGATGTTCACGTTCTGCGTGATGCCAGCCGCCACATCCTCGCAGCGGGCGGCAAGCGCATCCGTCCGAAATTGGTGGTGTTGAGCTGCTTGGCGGTTGGCGGCGAACCGAACGATGATATTCTGCGCGTCGCCGCGGCGGTTGAACTTGTGCATACCGCCAGTGTCGTCCACGACGACATCAACGATCACGGCGTCCTGCGGCGCGGGCGTCCGTCGGTGAACGCGATTTGGGGGCGGACATTCGCACTGCTCACGGGCGATTTCCTGTTCACCAAAGTCTATGAATTGATGGCACCCTTGCGCGAGATGAACGTGCCGTTTGCCGAAGCGACGATGGCATTGGTCGAAGGCGAAACACTGCAAGCTGCTGCTGTGAAAGACAACAACTTCACGCGCGAAGTCTACTATCAGATCATCGCGCGCAAGACGGCGGCGCTGTTCCGCGCGGCGGCGTACATGGGCGCGGTTATGTCCAACGATGATCTACGCTACGCTGACGCCCTCAGCAATTACGGCTTCAACATCGGCTTGGCGTTCCAAATCGTCGATGATGTGCTGGATATCGTCGGTGAACCAGAAAAACTCGGCAAAACATCGGGCATCGACCTCGCGCAAGGGCGCGGCTTTGCGGCGGCGTACAACGCCGAACCGGTCGTCGTGGACAATGGCGATCCGATGGAAGCGATCAAGCGCAAGATGATGAACACAGACACGCTCAACGATGCCCGTATCAAGGCGCGGGTGTTGGTCGATAGCGCCATCGACTCGCTCGACGTACTGCCCAACTCGGAGGCAAAATCGGCGCTGATCGACTTGGCGTACTCGGTGATTGACCGCGAGTTCTAGTCCGCGCGAACGATACATCGTTACCCCAACCATCAGCCATCGCAGTATAATCGAAGCGTCCCCATTGGGACGCTTTTTCATTGAGTGGGAGGACGCACGCCATGATTAAAATCGTCTCGGTGGAGCAAATTCGCGCGATTGAAGCCGCAGCCGATACGGGCGGGCTAACCTATACCGAACTGATGGAGCGCGCCGGGCGCGTCGTGGCATTTCGCGCGCTCGAATTGCTCGAACACCTGCCAACGGGCGACAAAGCCGTGACGATCTTGGTCGGCGGCGGCAACAACGGCGGCGATGGCTTGGTCGCGGGGCGGATCATCGCGGAGCAAAACGCGGCGCTGGTGCGTTTCTATCTGCTGGCACGGCGCGCGGACGACGACGGTGTATTTCGTGCTGTGACGGATGCGGGCTTGTCCGTCGCTTATGCGGAGGACGATCAGCGTCAGCGCGTGCTGATCAACATGATCGCCAGCGCCAACGTCGTAATCGATGCGCTGTTCGGCATCGGTGTCACCCTCCCGCTGCGCGATGAAGCAGCAAAAATCTTGCGCTTCGCCGCGCAAGCCGTCGAAGGCGAAGCCGATGAGCCGCCATTGCGCGATCCGGCGTCCCCCACCCCGCCGCGCCGCCGTCCCTACGTGATCGCGCTTGATTGTCCGAGCGGACTGGACTGCGACACCGGCGCAATGGACAAGAATACGCTGCACGCCGACGAAACCATCACATTCATCGCCGCCAAGCCCGGTTTGCTCACCTTTCCCGGCGCGACAGCGGTGGGCGACCTGCGCATCTCATCGTTGGGTGTGCCGCCGACGCTCCCAGATTTACGCGGCGCGAAACGTTTCCTCGCGGACGCGGCGTATGTCGAGCCGCTGCTGCCCGCGCGCACACCTGACACACACAAAGGCACGTATGGCAAGGCGCTCATCGTTGGCGGATCGACGCGCTACATGGGCGCGCCCGCGCTGGCTGCGAACGGCGCGTATGCGGTCGGCGCGGGACTGGTCAGCGTAGCGACGCCTGCGCCCGTCGCGTTTGCGTTGGCAGGGGGACTCTTGGAAACGACGTGGCTGCCGTTGGCGCATAGCGACGGCGACTTAAATGCCGATGCAGCCGCGCTGACGCTGAAAGAAATGTCCAATTATGACGCGCTCGCGGTTGGATGCGGCATGGGGACAACCGACAGCACGCGCACATTTTTAGATACCCTGCTGCCGCATCCACCTACCCTTTCGCTGCGCTTGCTTCTCGATGCGGACGCGCTCAACATCCTGAGTGAAATGGGCGAATGGTGGACGCGCCTCCCCGCCGAGACGATCCTCACGCCGCATCCCGGCGAAATGGCGCGCCTGTGCAGAGTCTCAACGGCGGACGTGAACGCGCAGCGCTGGACGCTTGCCGCCGAAAAAGCCGCCGCGTGGAACGCCATCATCGTATTGAAGGGCGCGCACACCGTGATCGCGTCGCCGTCGGGAGAAATCGCAGTCATGCCGTTCAAAACGTCGGCGCTGGCGAAAGCGGGAACGGGCGACACGTTAGCGGGGATGATTGTCGGCTTGCTGGCGGGCGGATTGAAACCGTTCGATGCAGCGGTCTGCGGCGCGTACTTACACGGCGCAGCGGGCGTGCGCGCGGGCAAGACATACGGGGAACGCGGGACGTTGGCGCGCGATGTGGCGAACGTAGCGCGGGGGTTATTTCAGTGAGCGAGACGACGAAAACGCTTGAATACTATTTATCCTTGCCCTACCCCATCGAAATCATCCCTGACAGCGACGGCGATTGGTTCGCGCGCATCCCGTTGTTGCAAGAGTGGACGATCAATGGCGCGGATCGTGCCAAAGCGTTGGAGCTGATTGACGACGCCAAACGGCTGTGGCTGGAAACGACGTTGGTGCTAGAAATAGCCGCTACAGCCCGCGTAAGTCAATCAAAAACGCGCCGAGCGCTACTCCCGATCCAGCCCCAACTCCGCGCGCATCCGCCGTGCCGCTGCCTTGCCTTCTGCGATTCGCTCCGCCGCCGGATCGTTCGAGCGCGCTGACATGCGCGGCGCATCCGAACGCCGACGCAGCGCGCGCTGAAGCTGCTCGCGGTTGACGGGCGAGAACAGCAGCGTTAGCCCAGCACTGATCAGCCCGCCAACGACGGCACCGCCCAACAACGATCCGATATCGATCATAAAGCGCGGCTTTGGACGCGGAAAGAGATTATCCAAGAGGTTCATCGAGATCATCCGTTGCAATATGCCCCTTCTTGACGGCGCGTCGCAAGCCAAACACGCTGTTGAGCATGACCGACAGCGCCGCGAAGAATCCACCCGCGCGCACGAGCGGCTGCGTGATGTTGCCACTCATGAACTCGACCGTCCCGCGAGCGGTCTTGAGCGTCTCTTGCGTATTCTCTAAAATCGGCTTGACTTCGGTCTGAATCAAGTTGACCAGCCGCGCGATTTGCAAAATCAGCACCGCCAGCGCCAACACGATCAGCGCGCCCTCTAGGGCAAGGAAAATGATCACCAAATCGCGCGCCAACCGCACGACCGACCCGATACCCTCCACGTCGCTCACGCCCGACAGCAGCAGCGCGACAATGAACAGCAGCGCGAACACGCCAAATAAGCCGCCAACGGCGACGATCAAGATTCGGCGCAAGCTCCAACCGCCCGACGAAGGCGCTTCTGCGGGTGGCGTCACCAAGGCGGGCGGGGTCAACTGTGGGACATTGGTCATTCGTACCCTTTCAACGTTGGACTTGCCGCGCATCGGATCGAGGAGGTGTCCCCGTCAAAAAACGCGCGGCGATCAGGGCGATCAAAGCGCCAAATGCCGCGCTCACGGCGCGCAGCGTACCGACGTTGATGATATTGATTTGTAGGACGACGCCGACCAGATGCCCAACGGCGAACCCGACCCACGCCGCCAGCAGATACAGCGCCAAGCGCCGCCCGCTGCCACCGACGACGAGATGAAACCCCGCGCCGATCAGCGTTGCCAGCAAACATGCAAAGATCAAAGTCGGAGTAGGCAACTGGACTGCTCCCGCCATCATATTCGTGATTATACGGGCAATTCTCCATTTTGAACACCGCTTGAAAACCGTTATAATCGGGATATGCAAATCATAGACCAGCGCATACTCATCCAAGTCCCCGCCGAAGTTGTGTGGGACACGGTGCGGGATATCGCCCGCAATCCAACGTGGCAGGTAGACTGTGCCAACGTCTCGTTCATCACGCCACGACGCGAGGGTCCCGGCGTCCGTTGGCGTTACACCACGCCGACTGGACATGATTGCGTCGTCGAGGCAACCGCGTGGTACAACCGTCTCGGCTACGAGTATCATTTCGTCGATGGAATGCCGTTCAAACAGAATTTTGGACGGATGCGGCTGCAAGAAATCCCCGAAGGCACAATTGTCCAATGGACGTTCAGCTACGAACCCGCCAGCATGTTCTCCGGGCGGCGCATCGGGCGGCAATTGGAACTCGCCATCGAAGAAAACTTGCAGAACCTCAAAAAGCAGTTCAGTCAGTCGCGCGGGATGGCGCGCACGTTTGAATCAAAATCGCTGATTAAAGAAGCTCCCGACGTAGAGAGCCGCGAAAATTACAAGCCGCGCCATGCGTCGCAAATTCCAGAACGCGCGCCTTCGACGCCGATATCAACCACCCCAAAGCGCGAACGCATCCTCGTTGAGCCACCCATCGAATCCGGCGATCTCGAACCGTTCACGCCAATTCAATTGTCCTCTGCACGTATCATCGAGCCGCCGATTCAACTGAGCGATACCCGCCCACGTCCGCCCGTACCAATGCCGCCGCCCGACGCCCAGCCAACGCGCACCGAAACGCCGCGCTTGAACGAGGCTGCGACGCCTTCGCGCTTACGGCTGCCGAACGTGTCGAGTGAAGAGCCTGATTTCTTGGCGAATTTCGCGGCGATTCGCGCCACTGAAGAACGTGCAGCAATTGACCTCTCCACCTTCGAACCGCCCATCTCGCAAGAGGACACGAAACCCACGTCTGCAATCAAAGCGATTGCCGAGACGGATATTTTCCCACGCGCTGCAACGGAAACCATCGAAAGCCTCCGCGCCGAACCGTCCTCCGCCATCATGGATACGGTCGTGCGGTCGAGCGCACGCGCCACCGAAGAACGTCCCGCTGTCGTCCTGCCGACAAGTCCCGACTCGGAGTCGTTCCAACGCACGACCGAACAACCGCGTGTCCCGCTCGATTTCCAACTGATCCAGCCGCCTGAACCGCTGGATCGGGATGCGACGCCCATCTTTCAGAAGACGCAGCCCAAGACGCCCGAAGCGCCACCCGTCGTGTCTGAGGCTACACCGCCGCCGCCCATTGAAGCCAAGAGCATCTGGGAGATTTTTGGCGTGCCGCGTCCTGCCGAGAACGCGCCCGAACCCGTCAACGCCATCCAGGACGAACCCGCGCCCGATGGGTTGCCAACGCGCACGGATTCTGCGCCGCCGTCGATGGGCGATACGACCACCTATATGATTTTAACTGGACGCATGGGGTTGCGCGCGCGCCGCCGCCGCGATATGGCGCGTTTGCGTCGTCCACCTGCTTAATTTTTCAGCTTGGAGTGTACTATGAAACGGATCGGCTTCATCCTCAAGGTCAAACCCGAACACATCGTCGCGTACAAAAAAGACCACGAGCGCGTTTGGCAAGACATGCTTGACGCCTTGCGCGAGACAGGCTGGGGCAATTACTCGCTGTTCATGCGCGACGATGGAATGTTGTTCGGCTATTTTGAGACACCCACATCGCTGCAACAGGCGCAAGCGGAGATGGCGAATAAAGAAGTCAACGCCCGTTGGCAAGCTGCTATGTCGCATTATTTTGAACTCCCTCCCGGCGCACGCCCCGATCAGATGATGATGGAACTCGAAGAAGTGTTCCACACCGATTAAACACAAGTCTCAGATTCAAATCGAGTGTCATATGGGCGTCCTAGTGGGACGCCCATCACCTCGCACGGCGAATCACGCATTTTGATCATGATCTAAATAAAGACTATTGATCGACGGCTGAAATAGAGTGCAGAGTGGCGGAGAAAATCCTTTTCCGCTTTCCGTATCTCTGTTTATTTCGGCGTTGAAGTCGCTCTGCACATCTCCACACAAAATCCCCCATTCTGTTCTTTTTCCCCATCGTCTTGATGTCTTCCTGATATCTATACGATTATTTTTGACCCCCTTTTGACCCCCTCAAGCCGATAATGATGGCGTATCGAATCAAGAAACGGATTGTGCAGCCATGGGATTAGATATGGTGCTGGTTGGGCTGATTGCCCTTGCCCTCTTGGTGTATCTCGTTTATGCCCTGATTTACCCGGAGAGATTCTAATCATGTCGTCGCTCGAACTCTTGCAGATCGCGCTCTACATCGGTCTGTTGATCATCTGCACCCCCTTATTGGGGCGCTACATGGCGCACGTCTTCAACGGTGAGCGCACCGTGTTGACGCCGGTGTTGCGCCCCGTCGAAAGCGGGATTTACGCGCTGGTCGGCACGAAACCGGATCAGGAACAGGGCTGGAAAGCCTATGCGCTGGCGCTGCTGGCGTTCAACCTCGTCGGCTTCGCGTTCGTGTTCATCCTGCAACTCCTGCAGGGCAGTTTGCCACTCAACCCGGCTGGCTTATCGAACGTCGAACCATTCCTCGCGTTCAACACCGCCACCAGCTTCATGACCAATACCAACTGGCAGTCCTATGCGGGCGAAATCACTGTCAGCTATCTGACGCAGATGATCGGCTTGAACGTGCAGAATTTTGTCAGCGCATCGACCGGTGCTGCGGTCGTGTTGGCGCTGATTCGCGGCTTGGCGCGGCGCAGCGCCTCGACACTGGGCAATTTCTGGGTCGATCTCGTCCGCTGTGTACTGTATGTATTCTTGCCGCTGTGTATCGTCTTGGCGCTCATCTTGGTCAGTCAAGGCGTCGTGCAGAACTTTGGCGCTTACCTCCCCGCGACGACCCTTTCGGGCGAGTCACAGCTTTTGCCGCAAGGACCCGCCGCGTCACAGATCGCCATCAAGCAGTTGGGGACGAACGGCGGTGGCTTCTTCAACGTCAACAGCGCGCATCCGTTCGAGAACCCCACCCCATTGAGCAATTTCTTGCAGATGTTCTCGATCCTGCTCATCCCGGCGGCGCTGACCTATACCTACGGCGTGATGGTCGGATCGCAGCGGCAGGGGTGGGTGATTTTTGCCGCGATGATGATTTTGCTCGTTGTCGGCTTGACGGTCATGCTGATCAGCGAATACGCCTCTAGTCCGGCGTTCAACAGCGTCTTACCGATGGAAGGCAAAGAGACACGCTTCGGCGTCGCCAACAGCATCTTGTGGGGCGTCGTGACGACTGCCGCCTCGAACGGATCGGTCAACGCGATGCACAGCAGCTTTTCGCCGTTGGCGGGCATGATCGCCATGCTCAACATCATGCTCGGTGAAGTGATTTTCGGCGGCGTCGGCGCGGGTTTGTACGGCATTCTGGTGTTCGTGATTCTGACCGTGTTCATCGCTGGTTTGATGGTCGGACGCACGCCAGAATATCTAGGCAAGAAAATCGAAATCCGCGAGGTCAAGATGGCGATCATCGCCATCTTGCTGCCGAGCGCGTGTATTTTGCTTTTCACAGCCGCAGCATCCGTAACGGATGTCGGACGCGCCAGCCGCGCCAATCTGGGTGCGCACGGCTTCGGCGAAATGCTCTACGCCTTCACATCGGCGGCGGGCAACAACGGCAGCGCCTTCGCCGGACTGAACGCGAATGTACCGTTCTATAACGTGCTGCTTGGGATTGCGATGTGGGTCGGACGCTTCGGCGTGATTTTGCCCGCGCTGGCAATTGCCGGGAGCATGGTCGGCAAGAAAGTCGCGCCACCCTCGTCTGGCACGTTCCCGACCGATGGTATTTTGTTCGTCGGCATGTTGATCGCCGTAATTTTGATCGTCGGCGCGCTCACATTCTTCCCGGCGTTGGCATTGGGACCCATCGTGGAACAGCTCTTGACCGCCGCCGGACGTACTTTTTAAGAGGTGATGAAAATGGAACCCAAAGTAAAATCGCGTCCCCTGTTCGACCCAGCCATCATGCGTCGCGCCGTCGGTGATGCGTTCCGCAAGCTCGATCCGCGCCAACAACTCAAGAATCCGGTCATGTTCGTGGTCGCCGTCGGCGCACTCGTTACTACGATGCTCACCATCACCGACGCCATCAGCGAACAATCGGGCGATATCGGCTTCAACGTCCAGATCGCGCTCTGGCTGTGGTTCACGGTGCTGTTTGCCAACTTCGCGGAGGCGATGGCGGAGGGGCGCGGTAAGGCGCAAGCCGATGCGCTGCGCAAGACGCGCACGCAGTTGATCGCGCGGCGGCTGGTGAACGGCAAGGAAGAAAAGGTTTCAGCGACGGCGCTCCAGCGCAACGATTTGGTCGTCTGCGAAATGAACGATCAAATTCCCGGCGACGGCGAAGTTGTCGAAGGCATCGCCAGCGTCGATGAAAGCGCGATCACGGGCGAGTCTGCGCCGGTAATCCGCGAGAGCGGCGGCGACCGCAGCGCCGTCACGGGCGGAACGCGCGTCCTCAGCGACCGGATTGTGATCCGCATCACATCTGAACAAGGCAGCACCTTCTTGGATCGCATGATCGCGTTGGTCGAAGGCGCGAAACGTCAAAAGACGCCCAATGAGATCGCGCTGACCGTTCTGCTGTCCGGCTTGACGATTGTATTCTTGCTCGCGGTCGTCACCCTGCGCGCGTTCGCGTTGTACAGTGAAGCCGAATCGGGCATCACGACGACGACGGCGACTGTTCCCGTCCTCGTGGCGCTGTTGGTGTGCTTGATCCCGACGACGATTGGCGGCTTATTGAGCGCCATCGGCATCAGCGGCATGGATCGCATGATTCAGCGTAACGTCCTCGCCACCAGCGGGCGCGCCGTGGAAGCGGCGGGCGACATTGATGTGCTGCTGCTCGACAAAACGGGGACGATCACGCTCGGCAATCGGATGGCGACGGCGTTTGTGAGCGCGCCACGCATTGACGAGACCCGCTTGGCGGACGCAGCGCAGCTCTCATCATTGGCGGACGAGACGCCCGAAGGACGCTCGATTGTCGTGCTGGCAAAAGAGAAATTCGGACTGCGTGGACGCGAACTCAAAGACCTGAGCGCGGAGTTCATCCCATTCAGCGCGCAAACGCGCATGAGCGGCGCAGATTTTCCGGCGGTCGATGGACGCCCCGCGCGCAGCATTCGCAAGGGTGCGGCGGACGCGATCAAAAAGCATATCGAGGCGCTTGGTGGGACATACCCGCGCGAAGTCCAGACCGCTGTCGATGATATCGCGCGCAAAGGCAGCACGCCGCTGGTCGTCGCTGAAGGCGCCGATGTGCTGGGCGTGATCGAATTGAAAGATATCGTCAAGGGCGGCATCCGCGAACGCTTCGCTCAACTGCGCGCGATGGGCATCCGCACAATCATGATCACGGGCGATAATCCGTTAACCGCCGCCGCGATTGCTGCCGAAGCAGGCGTCGATGATTTCATGGCGCAAGCCACGCCGGAGGACAAGCTGCGCCGGATTCGCGGCGAACAGACGGGCGGACACCTTGTCGCCATGACGGGTGACGGCACGAACGACGCCCCCGCCCTCGCGCAAGCCGATGTCGGTGTGGCGATGAACACGGGAACACAAGCGGCACGCGAAGCCGGCAACATGGTCGATCTCGACAGCGATCCAACCAAATTGATCGAAGTTGTGGAGATCGGCAAGCAGCTTCTCATGACGCGCGGTGCGCTGACGACCTTCAGCATCGCTAACGATGTGGCGAAGTATTTTGCGATTATTCCGGCGCTGTTCGGCGCGCTCTACGCCGCGACTCCGGGCGAACCGGGCCCCTTAAACGCACTCAACATCATGGGTTTGGCGTCCCCCCAGAGCGCGATCCTCAGCGCGACGATCTTCAATGCGTTGATCATCATCGCGCTGATCCCGCTGGCATTGCGCGGCGTCGGCTACAAGCCGATGGGCGCGGCGGCAGTCTTACAGCGCAACCTGCTGATCTACGGCGTCGGCGGGCTAATGGTGCCGTTCATCGGTATCAAAATCATCGATATCATCGTCAGTGCCGTTGGGCTGGCGTAAAAGGACAGATCATGCGTATTATCAGACAAGCGGTCGTCATGTTCGTCCTCCTGACCGTGATCACAGGTGTGCTTTATCCCATGCTGATCACCGTCTTGGGACAAGCGGCATTCCCAGCGCAAGCCAACGGCAGCCTGATCGAACGCGACGGAGAGATCGTCGGCTCGTCGCTGATCGGGCAAGCGACGGACGACCCGCGCTATTTCTGGTCGCGTCCGTCGGGCGTCAGCTATATGCTTGGTTCATCATCCGACGCGCTCGCCGTTTCGAGCGGCACGAATATCGGCTGGACGAACGCCGCGTTGGTGGCGGCAGTCGCCGAGCGTGAAGCAGCGTTCCGTGCCGCCAATAACGTCCCCGCTGAGGTGGCTGTGCCGCCAGAAATGCTGTTCGCGTCTGGGAGCGGACTTGACCCGCACATCAGCCCGGCGTCAGCGCGCTTGCAGATCGAGCGTGTGGCGATGGCACGCGGGCTGGATCAGGCGCAAATCGCCGCGTTAGTGGAGCAACAGATCGAGTCACCGCAGTTGGCGATTTTGGGCGAGGCGCGCGTGAATGTGCTGCTGCTCAACTTGGCGCTCGACGGATTACAATAACCTGAGTTTCGGATAGGTATTTTGCGTGACTTTCGGGTTCACCTCACTCCCCAACCCCCTCTCCACTGCGTAGAGAGGGGATTTAGGGGTGAGGTGAAGCGATGAAAAACTCAGATTACAATAAGCAAACAGGCGCGCCGCTGGCACGCCCATAGAGGCAGGGCAGCTATGAGCCAACAAGACGACTTCCGCCCCGATCCTGATGCGCTGTTGGCGGCGATCCAAAAAGAGGAAAGCCGCCAAGCACGCGGTAAATTGAAAATCTTCTTCGGCATGGCGGCAGGTGTTGGCAAGACCTACGCGATGCTCGATGCCGCGCGCCGTCTTCAGGTGGATGGCGTCGATGTGGTGATCGGTTACGTCGAGACGCACAAGCGTGCCGAAACGGATGCCCTTGTGACGGGTCTAGAGATTATGCCGCGCCGCAAGATCGAATATCGCGGCACGTTCATCGATGAGATGGACACCGATGCGATCCTCGCGCGCAAGCCAGCGTTCGTGTTGGTCGATGAACTGGCACACACCAACGCGCCCGGTTCGCGCCACCTCAAACGCTACCAAGACGTGACCGAACTGCTCGAAGCGGGCATTGACGTTTATACAACGGTCAACGTCCAACACTTCGAGAGCCGCGCCGACGCCGTGCGCGAAATCACGCGCATCACCGTCCATGAGACCGTTCCCGATACCATCCTCGATCTCGCCAACGAGATCGAACTGATCGATCTCTCGCCCGACGATCTGCGCCGCCGCCTCGCGGAAGGCAAGGTTTACACGGTGGAGCGCGTCGAAACCGCCTCGAACAACTTCTTTCGCGTCGGCAACCTGACGGCGCTGCGCGAAATGGCGCTGCGCCTGACGGCTGAACACGTCGATCATCAACTTCAAGATTACATGCAGGTCAAGCGCATCGCGGGACCTTGGAAATCGGGCGAACGGCTGATGGTAGCGATTAGCCCTAGCCCCTTCTCGGAGCGGCTGATCCGCTGGACCCGGCGCATGGCGTACAACCTCGAAGCGCCGTGGATCGCAGTCTACATCGACCGATCTGCATCCCTCACGCCCGATGCCAAAGCACAGTTGGAGCGCAACCTCGAATCCGCGCGTGAACTAGGCGGCGAAGTCGTGATCGCGGCAGGCGAAAACATCACCGATGTGCTGATTCGGACAGCGCGCCAGCGCAACGTCACACAGATCGTGATCGGCAAGCCGACGCACACGCGGTTTCAGATGTGGCTGCGCGGCGGATCGTTGGTCGATCACATGATTCGTGCCAGCGGCGATATCGATGTGTATGTCGTCACGGGCGACGAGACGGTTGGTGATACGCGCCCCGCGTTTACCCTCCCTCAGCCAACCATCCATTCAAACCTGCGCCAATACCTGCTGGCGCTGTCGATCATTGCGATCATGACCGCCATCGATCTCCTCATCTACAATCAAATTCCATGGATTGGCTACCAAGTTGTTGGCTTGACCGAACTCATGGCGGTACTGCTGATTGCCGCGTATATCGGGCGGGGTCCAGCAATTTTAGCGGCGGCGATCAGCGCATTGTCGTGGGTAACTACTCAGGGGTCGTTTTTCCCCTCATTTTGGCAAATTGAAACGCCAAATTTGTCTGCGATGAGAATAGGCTCTCCCTCAAAAGATTGAGGGTTTTTGTCGAAAACAACCTA
>DAOTUQ010000034.1:0-85413 GCA_034437055.1 Anaerolineae bacterium | reverse complement strand
TACCCGTGCAGACCGCATTTTGCCCCAGTCCTATTGGGTTCATTATGTGTTTCTTGGGTTCAAATTTGTGGATTTTGAGCTTAATCCCATGGATAGGTGAATAAATACCTCCGTACCGGCTGAGGGGGTCAGGGGGTGAGGTGAATGAGACGTTGTATCTTCGTGCGATAGCCCTGAATTGGGGGCGATACACATTGATGATCACGGGAGAGGCGGAATCAAAAAGTGGACGGGCGTTGTCTGCCTGTCCGTTCATGGTTGGGCTGGAATAAGCGAAAGAATGCTACAAGCCGCGCAGTTTATTGATCAGTTTTTTGATGATACCCTTATCGGTCTTCATCAAATCTTGTTTTTGGTTGGCGGTACGCAGGCGCGCAATTTCTTCCATCAATGTGACGCGATGCACGGTCTCATCGTTGACGGTGTACCAGTGGTTGCCCAAGTAGCGAATCTTGGGGACACAGCTATACAACGACTCGTAGGCTTTACGATACGTTTCGACAATGTAGCGTGGTGGTAGGGTAGGATCATCGGCTACGACCATTTATGACAATCTCCAATTCGCACCGACGTGATGCTTTCCATCATAAGCAAAAAACATTCCGGCGCGTGCATGACTTTTGGACTATTGGCAATTTGTTATAACATTTTTCAATGATAAATCGAGTTCTGGACTGGGAGCATATGGATTTTTTCGTGTTTCGATTATCCGCGCTGCTGCTATCTGTCATGCTGATCGCGGCGCTGGGCGTCGTCGGGGTAATACGCGCGACGCAGCCGCCACTCCCGCCGTTGATCTACACGTACAACGCCGATTTGCTCAACCCCGCACCAGCACTCTACAGCTTCGCGCCGAACTGCCCTGATTGGTGGACGCGCTGTGCGGATCGAACGCGCGCACGGCTAGAGGATTTGCACGCCACCTATCCGGTCATCTCATGGTCGCCAGATGGTGCGTTCATCGTCGCGCGCGCCCGCGATGCCCGCTGGCTGTTCTATCGCGCCGACTGTTTGCTGACGCGCATCGACTGTCTGCCGACGACGATTGACGGCGCTTGGAGTGATCTGCGGCTGGCGTGGGGCGTCGATGGCTCGGTGATCGCCCTCCCCTCGCAAACCGGCACCGAGCTGCGTATCTTCACGCGCGGCTGTTGGGACGGCAGTTCACCGGATGCCTGCGCCGAGTGGACGGCGGCGATCACCGATCCGCTCACGTCGGGCTTTCAGTTGACGATGCCAGATTGGTCGGCGGATGGACGTTGGTTGGCGTTTTCCGAGGGCATAACGGGGGCATTGGTCTGGCTGCGTGCCGCTTGTTTGGACGCGCCCGCGACCTGCTACGAGCAGTTTGGCGACCGGATCGATTTTCGCGGAACCGCCTACTGGCTGACCCTCTCAGCGGATGGCGCGACCGCGATTTACTTCTCCAACGAAAATCCGGTGATGTCCCGGTCGCAAATCTACCTCTACAACCACGTCACGGGTGACAAACGCCGCTTGTCGCGCGCGGGCGAAGAAGCCGCCGTCTTCGATTGGTCGGCGGACGAACGTTATCTCGCGTACAGCGTCGCCAGTGGCACAGATTTCGACTTGATGCTGTTGGACATGGTGCGCGGCGTCCGCGTCCGTGCGATCCGCGCGCCGGGCTGGAGTCTATATCCGGCGTGGGGTGTTCCCAGTAGATGAATTACAATCGACGCAAAATCGTAGGGGCGCGCCGCTGGCACGTCCGTTGAAGGATGAACAATGACAGAATCAGTGGGCTTCATCGGCTTGGGCATCATGGGCGCGGGCATGACGCGCAACCTGCTTAAAAACGGCTTCGCGGTCACGGTCTGGAATCGCAGCGCCGATAAGATTGCGCCGCTGGTCGAGGCGGGCGCAGTGGCAGCGAGCAGCCCGGCGGACGTGGCGGCGAACAGCGATATCGTGATCACCTGTGTGAGCGATACGCCCGACGTGGAACAGGTCATTTTGGGCGACAACGGCGTGATTCACAGCGTCCGCCCGAACGCGCTGATCATCGACATGAGTACCATCAGTCCAGCGGCGACGCGCGCGCTTGCGGCGCGCTTGCGCGAACGCGGGGCGTCGATGCTCGATGCGCCCGTCAGCGGCGGGAGCGAAGGCGCGGCGCGCGGCACGTTGAGCATCATGGTCGGCGGCGAAGCGGCAGCGTTCGAGCGCGCACTGCCCGTCTTTCAGGCGATGGGCAAGACGATCACGCATGTCGGCGCGCAAGGTGACGGGCAAATGGTCAAGCTCGTCAATCAAATCTTGGTCGTGGTCAACATGCTCGCCGTCAGCGAGGCGCTGTTGCTGGCAGAGGCGGGCGGCTTGGACTTGGAGAAGACGTTGAACGCGGTCGCGGGCGGAGCGGCGGGCAGTTGGATGTTGAGCAACCGGGGTCCCCAAGTCATTCGGCGCGATTGGCGTCCGGGCTTCACTATCGATTTGCAGCAGAAAGATTTACGACTGGCGCTCGAAGCGGCGTCCGAACTGGGCATTCCCACGCTGGCGACCAGCATGGTCTCGAACCTGTATCGGACGCTGCAAACGCGCGGCTTGGGCGCAGAGGGCAATCATGCGCTGGTCAAGGCGTTGGAGGCGCTGTCGGGCGTGGCGATTGGAGCGAAAGATTAAGCAGGAATCGGCGTCCCCGCGGGGACGCCCCTCCATCAGCGCGTCGGGCGTGAGTCGCGCCGCCCATAGATTTCACAGCCCGGAAAGATGAACGCGAAGCCATACCAGCGCATGAATAACTGGGTGGGCTGCTCTGGCTTAAGGGACATGCCACTCCGGTCTTGGAGCGTACTGCCGCGCAAGCGGTCGCCGTTGTCCAGAATGAGATCGTCGCCGCGCCGCTCGGCGTTTGCCGCCGTCGTGAAGAACGCCGATGGATTGCCCGATGCCGGATCGATGTAAACCAAGAGCTTACGCCCGTCGAAGGTGTCGATCAGCACGTTATCGCGCATATATAGATGCGACATCGAGTAATAACGCTGCGTTTTCGCTGTCCAAACGCCCAAGCCCATATCGAGGCGCGGCAAGCGCGTGTCTTCTTGCCCCATTGTGCCAGCGAAGTGTTCAATGTAAGGGTGTTCGGGCGCGCTGCGAAAGCCGTCCCAGCGTTCAATGTCAGCGTGCTCTTCGGTTGGGAGTGCGTTGTAATCTTGCGCATAGACCAAGCGCGCATTGGGCATTTGTGCGAGGGCGTCGGACAGCCGCATGTGCCGGGTCGCAGCCAGCGAGCGCAGCCGTTCACCGACCAGCGTTCCATGCACACATTCGCCCGTGATGTGATTCCAATACGATCCGGTATCCGTATCGCGCAGCAGCAGCATCGCGTTATACATGCCGCCCATGTCGAAATGGAGTTCGCGCCCTTTCACGACGGGAGAAAACAACATACCACCGTTACACGCGGCACAAAATGACAGCATCCATGCTTCGTTGTCGATCTGCCCTTGAGCGACGTGATAATATACCATTTGCAACGTGATAAACGCCAAGTGGTATTCGCCGCTCTGCGTGATCAACAAGTTTGTATCGGGCTGAAGCCCATATTTCGATTGGGCGTCGTGCAGCAGGGTGAACCGATCTGCCTGAATGGCGGGCGGGTCGCCGCTGTCGGTCATCAGCAACCGTTGTATGTCGAATGCGTTGGTCATGTTGATGGGCTTAAGTTCCCCAAACATCGTGTTCACTCCACAATACCTATACCCATGTGTCTATCTATGACGCCTCAGTGTTACAAAGATTACGCCTAGACGGAAAAAATGGCTTGCGTCTCTGTGACAAATGAGTGGCAAAATATTTCGTTTTGCATTAAAATAACGTTATTGTGAGTTGGAGAGCAATGATGAACCGCGTTCCCCCGTCACCGAAAGGTCGCTTTTTAGTGGGCAGCGCCACTGACTTTGCTAACGACGCGCTCGATTTCATGCTTCGTGTCCGCCAGTACGGAGATATCGCCAGCATCAAATTTGGACCCTTCCGCATCTACGTCCTTAATCACCCTGATTTGATCCATCAGGTGTTGGTGACGGACGCAGCCAAGATTCGCAAGTCGAGCCTGCTCAAGCGCGCCGCCGGACCCGCCGCCAATCAGGGTTTGGTCACGAGCGAGGGCGATTTATGGAAGCGTCAGCGCAAGCTGATGCAGCCCGCCTTTCACAGCAAAAGCATCCGCGCCTATGCCGAGTCCGCTGTCGATTATACGCTGCGCTTCATCGTGGATTGGCAACCGGGACAGGTCTACCCCATCGAACAGGTGATGAGCAACCTGACGATGCACATCATCGTCAAAGAATTGTTCGGCGTGGACATGGGACCCGAAGCGAAAGAAGCGGGCGATCTCGTTCTGAAACTGCTCTCGCTGACCAACGACCGTATCAGCCAGCCCGTGCCGATCCCAGATTGGGTGCCGACACCCGGCAATCGCGCCTTTTTCGGTGCGGTGGACAAACTCAGCGTCCTGATTCAGGGTTACATCGATCAGCGCCGTCAATCGGGTGTCGAGACCAACGATTTGCTATCGATGCTGCTGGCGGCGCGCGATGCCGACAATGGCGCGACGATGGACGACAATCAAGTACGCCACGAACTGCTAACCATGTTCGGCGCGGGCTATGACACGACGGCGGTGGCGCTGATGTGGGCGTGGTATCTGATCGCGGCGAATCCCGACGTTGAGGCGACGTTCCACGAAGAAATCGATACGGTATTGAACGGGCGGCTGCCGACCTTCGATGATCTATCCAAGTTGGTCTATACCGAGCAAATCCTCAAAGAGACGATGCGGCTGTATCCGCCCGCCTTCATGATGAGCCGCCAATTGGCGGAGGAAGTTCAAATCGGCGGCTATACCTTTAAGCCCGGCAGCGTGTTCTTCGTCAATATTTATGGTGTACAGCGCGACGCGCGTTTCTTCCCCGATCCAGACCACTTCGATCCGGAGCGCTTTAGCGCGGAGAACGAGAAAAACATTCCGAAATATGCATATCTGGCATTTGGCGGGGGCGCGCGCATCTGTATCGGGAGCGCATTGGCGCTCATGAACGCCAAGCTGATCCTCGCCACGCTCGGCAGCCGCTACACATTGTCAGTCGCGCCCGGACAGATCGTTGAACCGAAGCAGGTATTTGCGCTTCACGAGCGCTACGGCATGAAGATGGTCGCGCACGCGCGCACGCCGCAGCCCGCGTGACGCGGGTACCGTTCGGGCGTACTGCTGGCGCGCCCGCCGCTGTTATGCCCGCATTTATCAGATTGTATCGAGTCGGGCGAGGCGCGCCTCGCCCCTCCATCCATCTATTGATTGATCGCGTCCAACACGACCTTGCCGCGCACATGCCGCCCTTCGACCAAGCGATGTGCCTCCGCCGCCGCCGCTAACGGCAAGACGCGCTCGACCGTCGGTGTGATCGCGCCCGCATCGATCAGCGCGGCAATTTCTTGGAGCTGTTCGGCGTTGGGTCGCACGAGAATCCAGCCCGTTTCGATGCCGCGCTTGGACGGCGCTTGCCCGACGATGGAGACCAACCGTCCGCCGGGCTTGATCACCTCGAGCGACCGATAGCTGATGTCCGGGCTGACCGTGTTCAACACCAAGTCGATATCGTGCGTGCGCGTCTCGAAGCGATGTTGGTTGTAATCGATCAATTCGTCCACGCCCAAGCCGTGCAAATACTCGAAATTGGACGCCGACGCCGTGCCGATCACATGCGCGCCTTTCCACTTCGCCATTTGCACAGCGATATGCCCGACCCCCCCCGCCGCCGCGTGGATCAAGACGCGCTCGCCCGCTTGCAAGTGACCGGTCTCGAACAACGCTTGCCACGCCGTCAGCGCCACCAGTGGCAGCGCCGCCGCCGCGTGTAAATCGATCCGTTCTGGCGCACGCGCGATGTGCGTGGGATTGGCGACGGCGTATTCCGCGTAGGCAGAGCCAGCGTCGGGAAAGTTCAACATGCCATAAACGCGATCCCCGATAGCGAAGCGCAGACTGTCTGACGTTTCGACCACCCCCGCCGCGTCCCAACCCATGATCAGCGGGAACGCACTGCCCATCTTCCACGCCATCCCTTGTCCGGCGCGCGTCTTGCAATCGATGGGGTTGATGCCCGCGCCATGCACGCGGATCAAAACTTCACCTCGATTCGGCGTCGGGATTGGCGCGTCTTCATAGCGCATCACGTCGGCGCTGCCATAGCGATGAATGTGGACGGCTTTCATGGTCGTCATAGGGAACCCTCAATGATTACGGATATACGCTCTCATTATACGGAGGTTTGGCGGATTGGTTCGCGCGTTTGCGTTTCCCACGCCGCCGCAATGCGCGTCACAGCATCGTGCGCCTCTGCGCGGATGTTGTGCAGCGGGCCCAAGCCGCGATAGTACCGCCCGACGAGATACAAGCCGGCATAGCCCGCGACGGCGGTCACGCTGTCGGTGATTTCGTCACTCGTGCGCTTCAGCCAGCCGTCTTTGTCCACCGTATACGGAAAATCGAGATACTGGATCGCCGGACGATAACCTGTACCTAGAATCACCGCGTCGGCTTCGACGCTCGTCCCATCGAGCAGCGCGGCGCGGCGCTCATGCAAGCGCGCAAGTCCGGCGACCGGACGCACGTTGCCGGCGCGGATCGCGTCGATCAATTCGCGCCCACGAATCGGCGCGGACGATCCAACGCGATCCACGCGATTAGGCGCGAATTTCACGCCGTATTGCGCTGCCAAATCGTCTTGGTCAGGATAGCCCATATACGAAATGCGATTCGTCAGCCATTTATTCACGCGCGCGGGCAGACGGTCGAGCAGAATCCGCCAGACGGTTTCTGGCAGTCCGAGCGGATAGCGCCGCGCCATCACGATATCGCTGCGAATCGAGAGCCAGACCGGACGCGCAGCAGCGGCGCTTAACTCGGCGGCGATATCCGCGCCGCTTGGCCCGTTGCCAACGACAACGACCTGCTGCCCCGCGAAATCTGCCGCACGGTGATAGGCGCTGGCGTGCAGCAGCCGTCCGGTATACGTTTCTTGTCCGGGAATCGTGGGCATGTACGGATTGTTGAAGCGCCCCGATGCGACAATGACCGCCGGAAACCATGCCGTCCAAGCGTCCGTTTCAACGCGCCAGCCGGAAGCGGATGCGTGTGCTTCGGGGGTGACACGGCGAACGGTGACGCCAAATTCAAGCTTGAACTGTCCGCGTTCGGCGTACTCGACGAGATATTCGTAAAGCTGCGTCCCCAGCGGATAAATTTTGTAGCGCAGCGGCATCCGGCGTCCGGGCAAATGCGAGACGAAGCGCGCCGTATTTAGTTGCAGCGACGGATACAGGTTCGCCCACGTCGATGCGATGCACTCGGCACGATCCACGACGCGATACGGGATGCCCGCACGCTGAAGATGGTGGGCGCTGGCGAGTCCGGCGGGACCCGCGCCGATGACCAGCACCTCGAAGATGGGGTTGTTTGCCATTTGATGATTCCCGTCAGAGCGCGCTGCTGGCATAGAGGCAGCGAACCAAAAACGATTTCAACGCAGAATTGATTTCCCTCGCCCTGCTTCTGCACGCTCTGCGTTTAGCTTTTCGCGTGCAAAAATCGCAGCAGTCGTTCGTTCACGTAATCGGGGCGATCATAAATCGCTGCGTGTCCGACATTCGCCACGATTTCAGCGTCCACGTTTGGAATCGCCCGCCGCGCCCGTTCATAAGCGGCGCGTGGGCTGAAGATGGCTTCGTGTTCGCCCACCAACAGCAGCGTGCGCGCAGCGATGCGGCGCAAGTTGGCGTCCGACTCTGGCTGCGTGAAGCGCCCAAGCGTCCGCAAGCCGACGCCGATATCGCGCAAGCCCGGACGCGCACCGTCGAAGCCCGCGACGGCGGACACATCGTAATGTTTGAGGACGAGCATCAGCGCGCGGGCAACGTCGCGGTCGAACGTCAAGCCGGAACGCGGCGGCGCGAACGCCATGCGCAAGAGGCGCTCGCCGGGCTGCTCGACGGCGCGCCCCAGATTCAAAATGACCGGGACGCCGCTGCGCACGAAGATTTTGAAGCGTGCCAACCCGACGGGACTGAGCATCGTCAGCGACTCGACGCGCTCTGGCGCGGTGATCGCCGTCTGCATGGCGATCCAGCCGCCCAAGCACACGCCGACGATGGGCGCGCGCTCCAGTCCGAGCGCATCGAGTGCGCCCGTCAGCCAGCGGGCATAGCTGTCGTCCAAGAGCGATAACACGCGCGCCTCGCTCCGTCCGGGATGTCCCGGCACATCGAGCGCGTAGATGTGGAAATGTGCCGCCAGCGCCGGAAATTGATTTTTCCACAGCGGCGAACTCGCCCCGAAACCTTGCAGCATGACCAGCGGCGGCGCAGCGGGATCGCCCAGTTCCACGACGTGCGTGCGCGCTAGCGGCGTGTCGATCAGGCGCGTCTGATACGGTACGGGCAGCGCCGCCAGCGCCTTGGCGTACCACGCCATCAGCGCGGCGTAGCCCTGTGCGGAGCGGTAGAGATGTGACGGATACGAATTGTCGGCGTCCATCGCGTCCTCATCGTTCGATACGATGATTGTGGACGGATGGACGCCGAAAATCCAGTCGGGTTTAGCGGATGTTCAGATAATGGGGCGGGCGCGCCAGCGACCCGCCCCTACTGTCATTCCGATGTTGTGCCTTCGCCCGTCGTCGCTTCCGTCGGCGCGGACGGTACAACGATCAGCGGGACTTCGGCGGGCATTGCGGGCGCGCTGTACGGGATAGCGAGCGCAGTGGGGATGAACGTCGGTTGGATCGGTGCGGCTGCGTCTGTACCCCGATCCTCGAGCGGTGCTTGTCCCGGTAAGTAACAGCCGACATTGCTAAAGCTCAAATCCGGGCGATGGCGCAGCACGACATTATCGACTTGCAGCCCCGCTTGTCCGTCCGCGATTTCCACGTTCAGTTGCAGCGCGATCTGTGACCATGTAAGGGTGGTATCCGACGGGATACGCATGGTATACGTTTGGCGCGCGCTGTAGGCGGGGATATTGAACAAACAGCCAAGCGCATTTTCCCAGTTGTAGATGCCGCGCAAAATAATTGTCGTGCCGCGCGAGACGCCGCTCGTGTTGCCCAACTCGAGTTGGATATCAAACGGAATGTTGCTTTGCCCGGCGAGCAGCGGCTGCGGGATTTCTTGGATCACGCCGCCACTGGCAGTAGCGACTTGACGCCGCATATTGAGGATGCCGCCGCTGACGCCGCTGCCCGTGCCGCCGCCGAAGACGAACCAATGATTCAGCCCATTGGTGAAGTTTCCGTTGCTCAAGAGGTTGGCACTGCCCGGCAGCGTGCATTGGACGCCGCTGGTGGGCGCGCCGCTGCTTGTGGAAACGACAACATCATCAATCAACAAGCCCATTTGTCCATCGACAGTCTCGACATTCAACTGCACGGCAAGCGCCGACCATGCCGTACTGGCGCGCGCCCGAACTTTGAACGTTTGGAAAGCCATCTCTGCGGCAACATTGAATTGACAACCCCACGCTTGACTCCACGTCGAACTGCGCAAAACCAGTGACATTTGTCGCGGGTTATTGGTGGTATTGCGCAAGCGCACCGTCATTTCAAGGACGGTATTGGCGCTGACGCTGTAGGGTGTTTCTTGGACGACACCGCCGCTCGCCGATCCTGCCAACCGCGACAATTCGAGCGCGCCGCTGTTGATCTGAGTCGCCACGCCCCACGATGTCCACGGTGCAAGCGCGCTGTTGAACGTCCCGTTCGTGACCAGATTGGTCGGCGCACTCGTGCTGAAATTGAGGGTCATATTCGTGCCAGCGGCGGCGGGCGTCGTGCTAAATTTGGCGACCAAGACGTAATACGTTGTGCCAGCGTTGGCGGCGAAGCTGACCGACGAGGTGACACCACTGCTGTCATCATTGCACGCCACTTGGGTCAGATTGCCCGCGCTGCCCGTATAGACGCCGAGTACGGTATCGTAGTTGCTGCCCACGGTATTCAAATTCACGGTTGTGGCACTCGGCAGCGTGAACTTGTACCAGACGGTGCTGGAGCGGCTGGTACACATCGCCGGGTCGCTTGGATCGACGGTCGAGCCGCTGATGTTGTTCTGGGTGCGCGTCGTCGGCGGCGTGATGGCGATGGCATTGGCGAACGCATCGTTGGTCGGCGGCGGCGGTGGTGGCGGCGCGGTGTTGGTGACGCGCACCGAATAGGTTGTGCCGCTTTGACTCAAGACGGCAATGGTCACGCCATCCGTGCTGTTGGTGTACGTTTCACCGGGTAACCAGCGCGCGCCCGCATCGTTGGTATTGGTATTGGCGGTGTCGGCGTCCACGACGTAGGCATCACCGCCGTTGCCGCTGCGTGATGTATCGACGTTGTGGATGATCACCGCCGACGCGGGGATGTTTTGGTCATAGCCTGCGTTCAGGTTGCGCGTTTCCACCGTATAGTAGCGTGTGCTAGAGCCGTTAATCGGCACGACGATCATCTGGGTATTGGTCGTACTGCTAGGGAGAAGCGTTCGTTCTAGGGTGATCGTTTGCGTGCCGCTGGCGACGGTCACGATTCGATTAGGCGGAATCCAGCCCGCATTGCGCAAGTTATTCGTGATCGTGCCGGGTGCAATACAGTCGTAAGTGCTGCTGAAAACGGCGCACGTCCCACTCGAAGCGCTCATCATATCCCACTGCGAGACATAGATACTCAGTTCGCTTGGCGGATTGTTGGCGGGACCCGTCGAGTGCGGGAAGCCAAAACCATGCCCCATCTCGTGTGCCAACACATTATGGACTTGCGCCCACGGCGGATCCCACGTCACGCGATAGCTTTTAGTCTGCCCATCGGCGTTGAGGGTTTCGCTGCCGCCCCACGCGCAGCAGTCCAGATCGGCGTTGAACATCAGGTTGATGCCGACGAAAGTGGGAAAATTGACCGTCGCATTGTGAGCTGCGGTGCAGTCATCGAACAAGCGATCCAAATTGGCGCCGTAAGTTCCAGCCACAACATAATACGAACGCGGCTGCGGCAGCACACGCCACGGCTGTGTCGATGTGCCAACGATGTTGATGGTGTTGTATGACAGTTGACGCCAGTAGTGATCCAGACCCGGATTCGTGTTGTTGAACAGCCCATCGAAATACGACACGGGCTTCGGTTCACTGCTGTTGTCCGCGAACTTGCAGAGCAAATTGACCCACGGCTGTGCGCCGCTGACGACGCGCAAATCGCGCAGTCCGCCGTCACGCGGGACAGCCGCAGGCAGCACATTGCGCACGAACAAGCGCGACTCGTTACTGCGCGTGCTGTCCAAGGTTCCCGTTACAGTGACATATTGACCATAGTACGGGCGGACGCGCGCCGTGGACACATCCAAGACAGCAATCAGGGCGCCGTTGTCGTCGTCAAGCGTGATGATTTCGACACTCGGTGTGAGCGTCGGGTCTTGTGGATCGCCGGTGACACTGTTCAGCCAACCGGTCAACTGCGTTTCGCCCGCACGAACTGTGCTTTCGTCGGGCGGGCTGTCGATCTTGGTCGGCAGCGAGTCTTGGGCAACGGCGTTGGGACCAAATCCGCCGATCATGGCGAACAGCGTTGTGATGATGGCAACGAACATAATGGATAAACGAAAAATGCGTAATCGCATTGCAACCCTCCTCTTGTTTATACCTCAATTTAACACGAAAAACTCATCGATAAACATTGAGGTAAATGGTATATCGGAGGTTTTTAGATAAATTCATCATCATTTCATGAACTTGCGCTATCAAGATATCAAGATATACGTCACAAATGTAAAAAAATGTTCACCTCCCGCTCATCGACTGGTGCTATACTTCGTGAAATAGTGCGCAAACGAAAGTCGTCCAAACCTATGAAATCGCCCGCCCGTCCCGCCGTGACCGCCGCCACGTCCCCGATTCCCGCCGTCCGGCTGCGCAATCTGAGCAAGGTCTACACCGAAGCGGGGCGCGCGCGCGAAATCATCACCAACGTGGATTTCGACATTGCGGCGGGCGAGTTTTTTGTCCTACTCGGCAAATCGGGCAGCGGCAAAAGTACGTTACTGAATCTGATCAGCGGCATCGATACCGCCGACTCAGGGACGGTTGAGGTCAACGGAACGGACATTACGCACTTGAACGAAAAGCAGTTGACGTTGTTCCGGCGCGATCAAGTCGGCATCGTCTTCCAGTTTTTCAACCTGATTCCAACACTGACCGTGTTAGAGAACGTCGCACTCCCCCTCGAACTGGCGGGTAAATCGGGCGGCGGGGCGGCGGCAGCCCGCCGATTATTAGAAAGTGTCGGTCTGCATGGACGGGAAGGGGCATTCCCGGATAAACTGAGTGGAGGGGAGCAGCAGCGTGTCGCCATCGCGCGGGCGCTGGTCAGCGAACCCGCAGTTGTACTGGCGGATGAGCCGACGGGCAACCTCGACGAAGAGACGGGTGAACAAATCTTGACACTTCTGTTAGAATTGACCCGAAATCAAGGAAAGACCCTAGTCATGGCAACACACAACCCCGAAATTATTCCTCTGGCAGATCGTGTCTGCCGTATTCATGATGGTCGCTTGTTCATCACGGCGAATTCTCCTGAGCTGATAAAGGAGCAATCTCATGGCTGAACCTGACCCGGTAGTCCTCAAGCAGGTGTTATCCGAGCTTCGGGACTCCAATAAAGACCGCCGTCGCACGGCGGTGATGAAACTTGGCATGTTGGGCGGCGATGATGCCGTCATCAACCTTATCCGGATCGTCGTCAACCACACAGAAGATTTGATCGTGCGCGGACGCGCGGCACAGATGCTCGGCAAGTTGGGCGATGTGCGTGCCGTCGATCCGCTGATTCAGGCGCTCGATGCGCCCGGCTTTCAGACCACGCTGCACGCCGTCGAATCGTTGGGCATGATTGGCGACAAGCGCGCGGTCGAACCCCTGCGCGAGATGCTCTCCAACAGTCATGACAAATATCGAGCGGCAGCCCGCACGGCGCTGCATCGGATGGGCATCGACCCGGACAGCACACCCGATGGGGTGAGCGAATTTTCGGTCGATCCGCTCCGGCGTTCGTCGTCAGGACTGTCCGAAATGCAGCGTGATGCGCTGAGTGAACTACCGGAAATCGTCCCGGTCGTTGGTGGTGACGCGCGCTCCCTGCGCGACGAAGCGCGCGAACAGATCGAGAACTAATCCGCGCGTGGGGGGTGTTCCGCGCTCCCGCGCGGACGCCCCTTCTGCTGTTACAATCGATAGGACTTCCATGCACACCCCGATCATGCTCCGACTGGCGGGGCGGACGATACGTCGCCGCTTGCTTCAAAGCATCTTGTTCGTACTCGGCGTCGCGTTGGGGGTGGCGGTCATGGTCGCCATCGATCTCGCCAACAATTCTTCCAGTCGCGCCTTTGCTTTAAGCTCCGAAAGCGTCACCGGACGCGCCACACACCAAATCATCGCCGGACCCGGCGGGCTGCCAACAGAAGTCTACCGCGCGCTCCGTCTGGATTTGGGCTTGCGCGCCACCGCACCCATTGTCGAAGCGTATGTTGCCGCCGTCGATTTGGGCGGGCGTCCGCTGCGGCTGCTCGGCGTCGATCCGTTCGCAGAGCCGCCCTTCCGCGAGTATCTGTCGCGCATCGAAGTCGATGGGCAGAACCAGAACGCCTTCGAGGCGCTCAACGCTTTCATCGCTACGCCCAACACCGTTTTGATCAGCCAGACGCTGGCGGAACGCTTCGGCGTGGTCGCGGGCGATACGATTGCGCTGCGTCCGGCAAGCGGGCGCGTCGAACTCACGGTCGTGGGCGTGCTGCGCCCCGCCGACCAAACGAGCGCCGATGTGCTAGAAAGCCTGCTGCTGACCGACATTGCGACGGCGCAAGAGGTACTCGGCATGGGCGGCGCGATCAGCCGCATCGATTTGATCTTGCCCGCTGATTTCGATCTCGCGCGCATCGCGGCGATCCTCCCGCCCAGCGCACGCATCACGACGCCGCGCGATCAAGCCAACGCGCTCGGACAAATGACAGCGGCATTTGAACTCAACTTGCAAGCGTTGAGCTTGTTGGCGCTGGTCGTCGGCGTATTCCTAATCTACAACACCGTCTCATTCAGCGTTGTGCAGCGGCGCGCCCAGTTAGGTGTCTTGCGCGCTGTTGGTGCGACGCGCGCGCAAATCTTCACGCTGATCTTGAGCGAGGCGCTGGTGTTGGGCGCGTTCGGCACCATCATTGGACTCGGCGTCGGCGTGCTGTTCGGTCGGGCGGCGGTTGGCGTGGTGGCGCAGACCATCAGCGACTTATATTTCACGGTCAACGTTCAGCGCGTCAGTGTCGATGCGCTCACGTTGTTGAAAGGCGCGCTGATCGGCATCGGCGCGAGTCTTGGCGCGGCGCTGATCCCGTCGTTTGACGCGACGCGCACGCCGCCCGCCGGATCGCTGCGGCGCTCATCGCTGGAAGAAAGCGCGCTGCGGCTGCTGCCCGTGATCACCGTCGGCGCGCTGGCGCTCATCGGCGCGGGCGCGATCCTGCTGCAAATCCCGACGAATAATTTGATCGTCAGTTTTGGCGCGCTGTTCTCGATTGTCGTGGGCGGCGCGCTGTTGACGCCGGGCGCGCTGGTCGTCGGAATGCGTGCCATCGCGCCGTTAGGCGGACGCTTATTCGGCATCTTGGGGCGGATGGCACCGCGTGCCGTGTCGCGTTCGCTCAGTCGGACAGCGATTGCGGTGGCGGCGCTGACAGTTGCCGTGTCGGTGATCGTCGGCGTGAGCGTGATGATCGGCAGTTTCCGCACGACCGTCGCCAACTGGCTCGATGCGACCTTGGGCGCGGATATCTACATTTCGCCCCCGCAAGTGACCGCCACGCGCATCATCGCCAACGTCGATCCAGCACTGGCGGATCGCATCCGCGTCATTCCGGGCGTCGCGCGGGTGGTGTCGGGGCGCAACGTCGAGTTGATCGCCCCCGCGTTCCCTGATCTGCCGCCCGTCAGCGCAACAGCGGCGACGGGCGAGGTCGTGGCGACGGCGCGCCCATTCATCTGGCTGGATGTGCCGGATTATTGGGCAGCGTTGGAAGGCGGCGCGATTGTCGTCACGGAGCCGTTCGCGTTCCGGCGTGGCATCACACGCGAGAATAACGCACTCACGGTGCTGACGGATCGCGGCGAACACACGTTCACGGTGGTGGGCGTCTACACAGATTTTTCAACGGATCAGGGCATGATCCTGATGGCGGACGGCGTTTATCGTCAGTTCTACGACGATCCCTACATCACCAACCTCGCGGTGTTCACGACGCCGGACGCCGATTTAAGCACCGTCTTGGACGCGATCCGTAGCGAGGCGCTGACAGGGACGGAATTGGTCGCGCAAGCCAATCGCACGCTCCGTGATAGTGTATTCGTCGTATTCGAGCGGACGTTCGCCATCACGGCGGCGCTGCGCTTGCTGGCGACCGTCGTAGCGTTCATCGGCATTTTGTCCGCGCTGATGGCGCTGCAACTGGAACAGACGCGCCAATATGGGACGATGCGCGCCGTCGGCATGACTCCGCGCCAATTGTGGAGCTTCACCCTGCTGCAAACGGGTTTGATGGGCGGGACAGCGGGCTTGATGGCGCTGCCGATTGGCGCGGCGCTGGCGTGGGTGCTGATCACGGTGATCAACGCGCGCTCGTTCGGCTGGACGATGACCCTGACGCTGACAGTGGACGAATTTCTGTTGGCGTTCGGCGTGGCGCTGATCGCGGCGCTGGCGGCAGGGTTGTATCCGGCGGGGCGGCTGATGCGCTTATCGACAACGCGGGCGCTGCGGGCGGAGTAAGGGATCGGACGAGGGCAAATGACGAAGGGTTATGCTCATGTCCAGAACGGCTGATTTGGTGTAGAAGCGTGCCACTGGCACGCCTGCGATGTGGTGGGCATCCAGGTAACCTGAGTTTCGGATAGCTTCACCTCACCCCTAAATCCCCTCTCCACGGCGTGGCTGAGGGGATTTAGGGGTGAGGTCTCTATTCTAAACTTCCTTCTTGCTGGTACTTAGACGGCGACGCGCCTAAATTTGGACTACAAGTCGTAGATGTCGCCGTACTTGGTCTGCAAGTACACGATGAAATCGCCGCATTGGATACAGTCGCCGGTGACGCGCATCGTCAGTTCGTCGGACGTGAATTTGCGCCCGTGCCGATAGATATTGTCGCTCATCCAATTGCGTAGATTATCGAACTGCCCGTTTTCGATCTCGTCGGGGATGCTCGGATGCGCGCGGCACGCCGCCGTATAATATTGCGTCGAGAGCAGATTGCCGATGGCATACGTCGGGAAGTAGCCGATCAGCCCGCTCGACCAATGTACATCTTGCAACACGCCAAGCGCGGCGGTGGGCGGTGTCGCGCCAAAATATGCCTCGAAGCGGTCGTTCCACTCGCGCGGCAAGTCCGCGACCTTGATCGCGCCCGAAACCAAGCCCATTTCCAAGTCGTAGCGCAGCATGATATGCAGATTGTACGTCGCCTCGTCCGCCTCGACACGGATATACCCCGCCGTTGCGTTGGGAAGCTGTACCGTGTTGATCGCGCGGTAAAACTGCACCGGATCGATGCCATCAAATTCGGGGAAGACCGCCGCCAATTTGGGCAGCGCCCATTTCCAGAAGCCGAGACTGCGCCCGACCAAGTTTTCCCACAGGCGCGATTGCGATTCGTGGACACCAAGCGACGTTCCCCAACCGAGCATCGTCCCGTCGATCTCCGGCGCGATACCCTGTTCGTACAGCGCGTGTCCCGCCTCGTGCATCGTACCGAACAGAGACGGACGCAAATCATGCTCGTTGAAGCGCGTCGTAATGCGCGTGTCGCCGCGCGAGAAGCGAATGGCGAACGGATGGGCAGAGACATCTTGGCGTCCGCGCGCGAAGTCGAAGCCGAAATATTTGATGATATCGAGCGCGAAATCGCGTTGTTTGGCGATCTCGAACTGTCCCTTGAGCATCGAATCGTCGGCGCGATCTGCGTGCTTACGGATGTTGGCGATCAGTTCGACCAATTCCGCGCGGTGTCCGTCGAAAATCTCTTGGACGCGCCGCGCCGTCATGCCGCGCTCATATGAACCGACAAGCGCGTCATAAGGGTGTTCCGCATAGCCCAAGTATTCAGCGGAGCGGATCGTCAATTCGAGATTGCGCTCCATGTACGGCGCGAAGGCGGCGAAATCATTCTCCGCGCGCGCTTTCACCCACGCATGATGCGCCATTGCCCGCGCTTGTGTCATTTGCTCGACCAATTCGGATGGGATGCGCGTGCGTTCGGCGTAATCGTGGCGCACGACGCGGATCATGCTGGCTTCGTCGCTGTCATACATCGTGCCGTTGAGTTCGGCGGCGGCATTCTCCAGCAGACGCGCCGTCGTATCGCTGGTGAAAAGTTCGTGTCCAATGCGCGAGAGCGTCCCCATTTGTGAAGCACGCGCCGCCGCGCCGCCCGGCGGCATATTGACCTGTTGATCCCAGTCGAGCAGTGCTTGCGCGCGATTCAGGTTGCGCACGTCCGCTAAATGCTTGACCAACGCTTGATATTGTTCGCCCATCATCGATACCCGCGTAGTAAACGTTACGTGGCGCAAATTGTACGCGATTCGTGCCGAAATCCAAGAGAGCGATGAAAAGTGTCGAGGGCAGGACGCGCCCTGCGCCGCCGCGCGTACACTTCCAAAGATGCACTTGCCAAGCGCGCGAAATACGCTATAATTTTTAATCAATACGGGCAGCTAGCTCAATTGGCAGAGCATCCCTTTGACGTGGGGAAGGTTATAAGTTCGAGTCTTATGCTGCCCAACCCTACAAAATCCGGCGACAACGCTGGATTTTTTGATCCCCGTGCAAATATTTCGGCTTGCATTTCACGAGTGTCTCCTCCGACAGTTGAGAAATCGAAATTTCGTAAATCCCCCCTTCATCGCTCAAAACTGTGGACACCTTGAGCGGTTTTGTGATACGCTTTGTTTCAAATCAGAACACCCATTGAAATACGCAGAATGTTTGATCGGCTTCGCGGCGGGGTACTTTCATGACGGCGATCTGGACAACGGTATTAAAATACTCAGCGTCGCCACGCACATTTTCAAACCCACACCCGGCGACATGCAGCTTGATTACGCCGATCAAATCGAGTACGACCGCCTGTACGCCGCTGCCCAACAGCATCAAGCCGAATGGGACGCTGCGTGGACAGCAGGACAATCGACCCTCTTGGCGCATCGTGCGCGCAATCCTTGAACGTGCTGTTTAAGACAGCCAGTCACTTGCGCAAGTGAAACCATGATTAACCGTCCCAACACACTGCGCCTCGACTCACAGGGGCTAACCGAACTCCCCGCGTCGATCCGCGCCACGCCCGATATCGCGCATCTCAGCGTCTATGACAACGCGCTAACGGCGCTCCCCGAATGGCTGTGGTCGCTGACGACGCTGCAAACGCTCAATGTCGCGTCGAATCGCTTAACCGCGATCCCGGACGCGCTGCGCCAGTTGGTCAAGCTGCGAATGCTCGATCTCGGACACAATCAACTCGCCGTCTTGCCCGATGCCATCGGAGATTTGGCGGCGCTCACCGAGTTTCTGTATCTCAGCGACAACGGCATCGAACGCTTGCCCGCTGCGCTCACCCAATTGACGCGGCTGCGCTATCTGAACGTCACCGACAATCGGCTGACGGCGCTCCCGCTCGATATCGGGCGCATGGTGGGCTTGATCGAACTGCGCGCGTATCGTAATCCGCTGACGACGCTCCCCGACTCCCTTGGCAAATGCGTCCATCTGCGCGAACTACATTTGGATGCGACCTTGTTGACGAGGCTGCCCGATACGATTGGGGAACTGCACGATTTGCGCGTCTTGTCGCTCCGCGGCTGTCAGTTGGACGCCGTGCCGGACAGCATCGGCGGCTGTGCGCGTTTGCGCCGTCAGGGGATTGGCGCGCCAATCCCCTGACGGCGCTCCCCGCTTCGATTGCAGCGCTGTCCGAACTCGAAAAGCTCGATCTGCGCTGGATGCACCAGCTTGCGCGCCGCCCGGCGTGGCTAGCCGAATTGGAAACGCGCGGCTGCGTCGTCTATATCTAAAGAGACGCTTTGAAACGTACCAACCTACCTCCAATAAAATTATACCTAACGAGTTGTTTTCGCCGCGCTTTAAGCGCGCTATGCCTGATTTTGATCCTCCGACTTTAGTCTGATTTCGACCTCAACCGATTGACAACCAGTCACAATCCACATAGGATGTATTCAAGTTATGCAGATAAACGCATAAATCACATACGTACAAAGAGATGGACAAACGATGGTAGACCGCGATTACATTTTGGCTCCGCAAGTTGTGACGGTCGATTTCGCGCTCGAACCCGTGTTCAGCTCGCTTAATAGCCTGCACATGCTTAACCAAATCGACGATCTGTCGGGGTTGGGTGAGTGGGTGCTAACGACCTACTCCACAATGTCGCCTGACCTACGTCAGCGTCACGAATTAGTGATGAATGGTTTAGGCGGTGTGCTGTTCGATGCGTTCCCGCCACAGCCTCACCATACAACCTTCGAGGGTTATCTCGACGATTTGGCGCAGCAAGACCCGCTGCGCTTACGCAACGACTTGTATCGCACTTTTGCAGAGGATTTTCCGCGCCATCATACGGACGTTGCCTACACGCCGCTGCCGTCGCTAGACGAATTCCTGAAAGGCGATGGCGCGGCATTGGTCGATTACATCGCCTGTTTCAAACCCACGACGCCAACCATGTGGCGCGATGTTTATGCGCTGATGCTGAAACCGGACGCGATGCTCGCGCTAATTGTCGATCATCTGCGTTATATGTGGTTGACCGCCTTCAAAGCGGAATGGGCGCGCATCTTGCCAATGCTGCAAGAGTCGATAGCGGCGTTTGCGCGCATCCCCTATCAAAATATGACGGGTTTGGAGGCGATTCGCGCGATCACAGGACGCGATATGACGGGCAAGCTCGACACGAAGTTGGATCGCGCATCCCATCTGCGTTTCGTACCATCGGCGCATTTGGGCCCTTACGTAAGCAAGTTCGTGCGCGATCAAACCCTGATCATCATTTTTGGGGCGCGCTTGCCACGCGGATCGGGCGTCTCGTCGTCAGATTTGAGCCGTGCGGAACTGCTCGTTCGACTGAACGCGCTGGCAGACGATACGCGCTTGCGCATCTTGGAACTGCTGACACACGAGGCGGAATTGTGCGCGCAATCGATCATCGAACGCATCGGCGGATTGAGTCAATCGAGCGTCTCGCGCCATCTCAGCCAGCTCACTGCAACGGGCTACATCGTCGAGCGGCGGCGCGAACAGCAAAAATGCTACAGCCTAAACCCAGAGCGCGCCTTTGACACGATCCGCGCACTGACCAATTTTCTGTCTCGTTCGTAAGGGTGTATACGGGCATGGTGTGCCATGTCCACAACGTGAGGATGAACATCATGATGCGCAATTATGGACTTTCGACTGAGCTGGTTGCGGCTGAACAAGCGGAGAAAATGCGGTACGCGGAGCGTTCGCGGCTTGTGCGCGCCGCGCTGAAGGGTGAACAGGGACGCTTCGCGGTTTACAAGCCGCTGCTGCGGGGGTTGGGCGCGCGGATGGTGGCATGGGGGATGGCGCTGCAAATTCGCTACGCCCTCCCCCTTGCAGCTCAACCGACGACGATTACATACCCGCCATCATCAGATTCAGCGGTTCGGGCAGCCCGATGAGGATGAACTCGGTGTCGTCCGGCGCAATGCCCGAGCGACGTCCGCTGCTGAACAATTGTTGTCATCCACCACGATCAGGGTATCCGCATCAACCGGGTAGACCGACTCAATCGTTTGGAAGGGGAAGCCGAATACCTCACCCAAGCCGACCGCGCCTTCTTCTGCCGTCGTGATGCCGTTCGGGTCGCTGATGTTTATTAGGTCAACGATCAGCGTTTTTTCCAGCATCGCGCCCATGCCTTCTAGACCGCAACTGCGTGGCAGATGGGCGGCTTTAGGGCGTCGCCACCCGTCCCGGCTTGGTCAAATCGGGGTCGGGCTGGCGCAGCGGCAGCCGGAATGTAAAGGTGGTGCCAACGCCGATGGTTGATTCGACGGTCAGCGTCCCGTGATGGGCGTTGACCAAATAGCGCGAGATCGCCAAGCCCAAGCCTGTCCCCTCGATTGCCATGTCTTGCGCGCGCCGTGACCGCTCGAATGCCTCGAAGATGCGCTCTTGTTCCTCGGGTGGAATACCAATGCCCGTATCGCTGACGGCAAATTCGATGTGGCTGTCGGTCAACTGGACGCGCAAGCGGATGTCACCCTCTTTCGTGAATTTGACGGCGTTGCTGAGTAAGTTCAACAGGATTTGGCGGACGCGCCGCGCGTCCATTTCGATGGTAGGCAGCTTTTCCGGCAGTTCGATTTGCAGCGCGACGGGATGGTTCATGCCGATCAACCCGAAGGTGGCGTCGAGGGCATCCTCGATCACGGGCGTAAGATCGTTGGGCTGGATGAACAACTGCATCTCGCCCGCCTCAATTTTACTTACATCGAGCAGATCGTTGATCAGATAAAGCAGATGTTCGGCGCTGCGAATCGTCTGGTCGAGCTTGTCGCGCTGTTCATCGTTCACATCGCCGAACATGCCCACGCGCATAAAATCCATGTTGTTGATCACCAAGTTCAAGGGCGTGCGCAGTTCATGCGTGACGCTGGCGAGAAAGCGCGTCTTGACGGCGTTAGCGCTCTCGGCGCGCTTGACTGCCTCATCGAGCGCCGCAATCAACTGAGCATTGCGCACAGCAGGCGCGGCGAGTGCTGCCAACAGCATCAACAGGCGCTCGTCGGCATCGCTAAACACGCCCGCGCCGATGGGGCGCGCCGCGACCACCGCGCCAATTGGTATATTGGCGACCATCAATGGCACACCGATCATGCAGTGTAAATCTGGGTCGGGGTCTTGCCACGCGCGCCCCAGCCACGCCGGATAATCTTCGATCATGAGCGGTTTGCGCGTCCGCATGACCGTCCCCGCCAAGCCCTCATCCTCGTCCATCGTTCGACCGACGATCTGTTGATGGGCGTGCGTGGTCGCCACCAATCGCAGCGTCCGTGCCTTTGCGTCCAACAGCCAGACGCCGCAGTAGCGCGCGTTCATCAGCTTGGGAATTTGTTCGGTCAGCTTGTTCAGTACGATTTCGAAATCGTATTCGTTGGCGACGGCGAGCGCGGTATCGTAAACTGCGCGTAGATCGCGGGCGACGCTCTGCGCGCTTTTTTCGGCGTTCTCTAGCGCCAGTGTGCGCTCGGCGACGCGCTTTTCCAGCGTCCGACTCCATGTTTGCAGCGTCTCGGACGACTGTGCCAGATCGCGCTTCATGTCTTCTAACGCGCGCGCCAGCCCGCCGATCTCGTCGGTGCGCTGCTGATAGCCGATTTGATAGCGCATATCGCCCGACCCGATCTCTTGCGCCGCGTGCGTCAAATCGGTGAGCGGTATGGTCAGCGTATCGCCCGCCATGCGCCGCGTCAGCCACGCGATGAACCCCACGCCGATGATGCCGATGACCAACACACTGAGTATCGTCTGCGACAGCTCAAATTGGAGCGTTTGTACCGGGAGGAAACGCAGCAAATGCCAGTTGTTGCCATGATTGAGCAGTGCCTTGCTGGCATAGAGCGTGCGTTCCGCGCCGAACGCCTCGGTCGTCATTTCAATGACATTCGCCGGGTCGAGTGCCACGATCTCACTCTGGAGCGCGTCGGATAATGCCACCGCGCGCGCTCTGCGTCCGACGCTGGTTTCTAAGCCATTGTAGACGCCAAAAATCGCGCCGTCGTCACCTAGGGCAAGCGTCGCCAAATCGCGCGTTTCGTCCATCGCGTTCGCCGTCGCTATCAGCGTCGCGTCGAGATGACGAATCGGCATTTCGATCCAGATCGCGCCGAGCGGCTGCCCATTCGCGCCGATGTAACCGCGCGCACCGACCAACACCAAGTCGCCCCCAAACGGACGATAACCACGTTCGGGTCCCATCCAAATGAGTGTCGATTCATCGCGCGCGGCGTACAAACGCGCGGCATCGGTGTCGAGGCGCTGCATGAAGAATTTGGACAGCGGCGCGCTGTCGTTGGGCGTGCGCGGGCGGCGGAAGATCACAATCTGATAGCCATCCCGATACGGGCGGATGACGCCGATGCGGCTGATTGGGCTGTCCGCGTTCCCCATGACGCCGCTAACCGTGCGCCAAAGCGCGGCGACAGGCGATGAATTACGATATGCCATCATCGCTGCCAAACTTTGCACCGTGGCGTCTGCATCGTCAAAAACGGCATCCAGCGCCGCCGCCGCACTCCGCCCGCGCTCGACCAAGCGCGCTTCGATCTGATCTGCGACGACCAGCGACGATGATCCGAACGCCAAGATCGCCGTAAACGCCAAAATCAGCGCGCACAGCACCGCCGTGACGATCACGAACCGCCGTCGCAGACTTGTGCCGCTCATGGGCATCCCTTTATATCCACGTGGTTGAACATAAGGCGCGATTGTACGTGGGGATGTTCGCAGTTGGCAACCAGTTTGCTCAAGGTTGGATCAATGCAATCTCGATCATCCACCCCCGCGCGTAGTATAATTAGCGATATGATGGTGGTGTGGGAGACAAGCGTGCCAATTCTGCGTGAGGGCGAACTGGATATCATCAGCCACAGCGCCGAACAGACGCGGCGGTTGGGCGTCCGCTTGGGGATGCTGTTGGCGGGCGGGGATGTGCTTTGTCTCGCTGGCGATATGGGCGCGGGCAAAACGGTCTTTGCTGCGGGTATTGGCACTGGATGGGGCGCAACCGCGCCGCTGACCAGCCCGACATTCAATCTTGCGCATCCGCACACCCGCGAAAAAGATAAGCTTACTTTGTATCATGTGGACTGTTACCGTTTGCGCGATGCCGCTGATGCTGAGACTATCGGCTTGGATGATATGTTCACCGAACAAAACGTGCTGATCTTGGAGTGGCCCGAACGGATCGAACCCACCCTGCCCGCCGAACGCCTGTGGATCGAGCTGCGTGTTCTGGAGCCAACGCGGCGCAATTTTGTGTTCGAGGCAGTCGGCAAACGGTATGAAACATTATTGGCGCAATTTCAGGACACTTCATTTTTGCAGAACGCGCAAAGCGGCGCGGCGAAACAGGGATAATTCATTCATCGTGCTGCTGGCAATCGATACTGCAACGCAATACGTCGGCTTGGCGCTCCATGATGGGCGCGATCTGCTGGCAGAGTCCAGTTGGCACACTGCCAACAATCATACGGTCGAATTGATCCCCGCTGTGCGAATGCTGTTGGATCGCGCCAAAATCGACCCAAGCGCGTTGAGCGCGCTCGCCGTCACGACGGGACCCGGCTCGTATACAGGTGTGCGCATCGGCGTCGCAGTCGCCAAAGGGCTGGCGGCGGCGCGCAATCTGCCGTTGGTTGGCATCGGCGTGCTGGATGTGCTGGCAGCCGGTCAGCCGCATTTTCAGGGCGGGCTGGTGGCGGTGGCAGGCGCGGGACGCGAACGCATCATCGCGGCGACCTATCAATGGCGCAAAGGGCGCTGGAAAACGCGCAACGACCCGGCGCTGCTGACGTGGGCGGAACTGATCGCCAACATCGACGGTTCGGCGTGCGTCACGGGCGAGATCACCGATGAGGGACATGCCGCTATCGAGGCGGCGAAGGCGGATGGCGTCCCCGTCACCGTGGCAGTGGCGGCGTTCCGGCTGCGGCGTGCGGGCTTCTTGGCAGAAGAAGCGTGGGCTAGGCTGCGTGAGGCAGACGGCATCCTGCGCGAGGTGTTCAACGCGGCGACCGTTGTCCCCGTCTATGTGAAATCGAAAGACATACCGACCCTCGAATCATGATGCTCTCGCTACGCTATATGCGCTTGACCGATGTCCCGCAAGTGGTGGTGATCGACTCGCTGTCGTTCGATCCGCCTTGGTCGATGCGCTCGTACAACTTTGAGGTCAGCGAGTCCAATTACAGCCATATGGTCGTGCTGGATCGCGCTGTGCAGCCCAAACCCGTCCCCGCATGGCGGCGCTTGCTGCACAACGCGCCGCCTGTGAGTGACAGCGAGATCGTCGCGTATGGCGGCTTGTGGCACATCATGGACGAGGCGCACATCAGCACGATTGCATCGCATCCGAACTTTCGCGGGCAGGGCTTCGGAGAGATGGCGCTGGCAGGGATGATTCGGCGTTCGATCACGCTGCGCGCGTCGTTTCTGGTGTTAGAAGTGCGCGTGAGCAATGCGGTGGCACAAAAATTGTACGTCAAATACGGCTTCAAGACGGTGGGCATCAAGCGGAACTACTATCACAACGACGGGGAGGACGCTTACGAGATGCACCTGAAGCTGGAGGACAACCCAACCTATCTGGCGCAATTCGAGCCGCGCTACGTTGAACTGGCGGCGAAACACGAAATCGTGGACAGCTACACGACGGGCAAGCCGCCGCGTGGGGGATAACCCGTTATGGACTGGATATCGCTTGATCCTAGAAATGGAAAAGCAGGGCAAGTCCCACGGTCAACAATTGATGATCGCTTCGTTGGTGGTGATGGAGCTGGTCGGGAACGATGTATCCCATGTTGCGGCGGCGCTGCACGAATAGTACAGCGCCTTAGCAGAGAAACCGGACGAAAGCTGACACGTAAGCGGGAAAAATATCGCGCACGGGCGAGGCACGCCCCGCCCCTAACTATCCCCATACTCACCACTTCCCGAAAAACTGAAAGCAATTTCACCGCCGAGCGCGCAGAGAAAGACATGATCCTGCTTCTTTTCTGTGCGTCCTCTGCGGTGAAAGCACTTCGCTTTAGAAGTAGCTGCCCAACAGCGCCAGCAGTTCCCCGATACTGCCCGGATCGCCCGACAGCAGCCGCGTGGCGGACGCGCGCGCAATCGCGTTCAACGTCGTGCCGTCAGCATCTGCGCCATACGCAATCGGGATCACGACCACCGGATTGATCGTCGCCCGCGTGCGCATGATTTTGTTGATCACGTCTTCCAGCGACGAACAGCCGTCGCCCTGACACGTATCTTGACCATCGCTCAAGACGATCACCGCGCGGATGCGCTGATTCTCGCTCAGGGCGTCGAGCGTATCAACCGCCGTGCGTACCGCCGTGTACAGCGATGTGCTGCCATTCGGCTGCAAGCAGCGTCCACTCAGCGCGTTCAGCGGCTCTATGTAGCCGGGTTGTTCCGTGCAGGTGATGTGCTGCAAGAGCGCGGGGCGATTCTGTTCCAACAAATCGAGCGGCTCCCAGATTTGAATCGTGTCGCTGAAACTCATCATACCAATGCGTGATGTCGGATCGAGGCGCGTCAAGAACTGTACCAGCGCCTCGCGCGCGGTTTCCAACTTGTTCTGATCGCCCATCGAGCCAGAGGTATCGACCACGAGCATGATGTCCGCCGGACGCTTGACCAGCGACCAGTTCTCTTGAATCGTCGCAATCACGGGCGCATCCGGCACATCCAAAATCGCGGCGGGCTGCGCCGGATCGACGCCTTCATCCGCCCCATACGGGAACTCGCCCGCGACGGCGGGATTGGCGGCGCGATAGCCTTCCGCCATGATGATCCGCTGCATGTCCGCCGTCAGCACGAAATCGGTAAAGCCGCGCGCCGCCGCTGCCATTTCGGGCGTCACCCAGTCGGCGTTGACGATGCCGAACGGATGCTCGTGCCAGAATGTCCCTTCCGCCGGATAGATGGCGACGAGCTTTTCTTGCGGCTTGAAACATGTCCGGTCGCCCTGCCGCGCGCCGCGATTCAAGCAGATCAAGTCCGTCTCTTCGAGCGCCACCATATCGAGGTAATCGGGTCCTCGATTGATGTATTCGAGAAATTCTTCGGTGCTGTCGGCGTAATGGCGGACAAGCTGTTCGATTCGGGCGACGCAGCCCTGCACGTCGGTGCTGTTGACCGCTGCCAGCGTCAAGCGGCGCTCGTTGAAGCTGCTTTCGCGCGCGCAAGCGTAGTATTCCGCGATATTGGTGGACAAGCCGGTTGAACTGACGCGCGGATTGGCGTGGGCGTAGTAAATTGCGCGGCGTCCGGCGTCGATGCCATAATCCGCCCACCCGTTGGGGCTTTCCAGCACGCCGATCAGGTCGTTCCAGCCGATCTCCTGCTTGTTCAGCGTGGTCTGGATCGCGCGGACGCGGCTCTCCCACATGCCGATCACGACGGGCGTGAGCGCGGTTGGCACCGACTCCGCCAGATTGAACACGTCGCGTCCAGCTTGCAGATTCACCAGCCCCAACCAATGCGAGACGGACGGCTGAAAGATCGTCGGGTGATAGACGATGGCGCTGTTGGGCGCGTTAATCGCGTTGATGATGCCCGTCGAAACCGAGCCTGATGATCCGGTCACGGGTTGCATTCCGCGCACGAAAATTGGGCGCTCGCCAGACGCCCACGCCGCGCCCGTCGTCGGATTGGTGCCAGCCGCCGACGTGCGATTGAACGCCTCGATGATGCGCGGCATATACTGCTGCGATTCGGGCGAATAGGCGATGAAAATGTCGATGGCGTTATCCGGTCGGGCGCTCGTGCCAGCTTCGGGATACGTCTCGTAATCTGCGCGCATGTAACTGGGCAGCGCGGGCAGCGTGACGGATGATCCGCCGTCGTTGGTCGTTCCGCCGCCGCCCGTCCCCGAACACGCCGTCAGAACGAGTGCGATCAAGGTGGTGCAGATGATTTTCAGTCTCACATCGTCCCCCAAATGGGTAAAGTTAACTCGCTCAATCATAGGACGATCTGGCGCGCGATACATCATCCGATTGTGGGGGATTGTTCGGCTTAGTTTCGGTTATCCTATAATGGCGTAGTCAATCACATAGGGAGATCATCCGGCATGAAACGACTTCATCGCGGGATCGGCGTCATGCTTCTGAGCGCCGTAGTGTTGAGCGCGTCGCTCGCAGCGGCGCAGACGGGTGTCAATCCGTCCGACGTATCAGGCGAAATCGTCGCGGCGGGCAGTTCGACGGTTGCGCCCGTCACCGCGCGGATGTTCGAGATGTTCACGCGCATGGGCTTCGGTGGGGCGGTGCGTAATGATGTTTTGGGGACAGGCGCGGGCTTCGAGCATTTCTGCGAAGATTTGGACGCGGATATTGCCAACGCCAGCCGCGCAATCAACGCCACTGAACTCGCGGCGTGCCGCGCCAATGGACGCGAACCGATTGAACTGGTGATCGGCATCGATGCGCTGGCGGTTGTGGTCAGCGCGTCCAATACGTTCGCGCGCGATCTGTCGCGCGATGAACTCGCGGCGATCTACAGCGGCGGCGCGGCATCATGGGACGAACTCGACGCGAATTATCCGCGCAGTCCGGTCTTTCCGTATTCGCCCGGCACGGACAGCGGCACGTTCGATTATTTTGTCGAAGCGATCTTCGACCGCAGCCCGCGCGCTATCTTGCGCGCGCCCGGTGTGCAGTTCAGCGAGAGCGATACGGTGCTGGTGACGTACATCGAAGCGAACAATTTTGCGATTGGCTTCTTCGGCTACGCCTACTACTACCCGGAGCGCCGTCGTCTGCGCGCGCTGTCCATCGATGGCATCGAGCCGGGCGCGGACACTGCCGCATCGGGCGCGTACCCGCTCAGTCGCCCGCTGTTCATTTATACGGCGGCGTCCGTGTTGGCGGAAAAGCCACAGGTGGCGGCGTTCGTGCGCTTCTACTTGGAGAACGTCTCTAGTCAGCTTGGACTGGACGGGCGACAGGTTGGCTATTTTCCGGTGACGGATGCGACGATGGGGAATAACGTCGCGGCGTTGGACGCGGCAATCCAATAATTCGGACGGGCGTGAGCGGATAGACAGTTGCTATTCGCTCACACGGGGAAAATATCGCGCACGGGCAGTTTGAAGTTGGGCAATACATCCTCGCCATCTAACACGGCATCGACGCCGAAGCGCACGGAATTGATGCCGCCCTGATCGTTCATGCGCATGACAAAGACCAACTTTTCGTCGGTGTAGACCGCCCAGACGAGGCGCGTCCCTGCGTGAAAGTATTCCAACGCCTTTTTGTGGATATCTTCATCTTCCGAAACCACTTCAACCGCCAGATCGGGCGCAACGGTGAACTTTTTTGGGAGTTTGGGGACGCGCGTCTTGGACACAAAGCCCACATCGGGCAGCCGTGATCGGCGTTCGCCTAATTTGAACGCGCCGTCTGCACCCGATACATAGCCGAGATCGTGCTGCATGACAAAAACGTTCACAAATGTCAAAATGCGTCCTGCGGTCACAGTATCGAGGGGTGTCGATCCAGCCACGTCAACAATCTCTCCATCTTCCAATTCTAGGCGGCGATTCTCGTTCTCCGGCAGGCGTATGATCTCGAAAAATTCATCGGCGGTGATCAATCGTTCGCGCTCGACAATAGCCATCGGTCAGTTCCTCAACATTGGGTATCGGTATTGTAATTCAGGGCGAACAATGGTGCTATCCGTCCCCTCTCCAAATTGGCTGAGGGGAGGACACCTTTTCAAGAACCTCACCCCCTGACCCCCTCTCCACTGCGTGGAGAGGGGGCTGGGGGTGAGGTGAATCAGGGAGAAAACCAAACATGTCCTCCCCTCAGCTCCAAATTGGAGAGGGGCTTGAGGTTTAGAGGTTAAATTCTTTCTTCACGTCGCCCACCCATTTGGTGGCGCGCGCTTTCGTCAGTTCGGTCTGTCCATCTTCATCGACGCCCAAGCCCAAGAAAAATTCTTCGAGCTTCGCCTTCGACTCGTTGAACTCGTAACCCTTCGTGGGCCAAAGTCCGTACACATCCGCGCCGCGTTCCATGATGGCGTCCGCCAACGTGCCGACCGCATCCAAGAAGTTGAAACCGTAGCCGTTCTGATCGCCCAAGCCGAAGATGGCGATTTTCTTGCCGTTGAAGTCCATCTTCTTCAACTGCGGCATGAAATTGTCCCAATCGTCTTGCAACTGTCCGGTGTTCCACGTCGGAATCCCGAAGATCAGGAACTCGTAGCCCAAAATTTGCGCGGACGTCGTGCTGCCGATGTTATGCACATCGACCAAAGTGGCATCGAACTTATCGAACTCGCCTTTGATCAGGTACGCCACCATCTCGGTCTTGCCCGTGTTGCTGCCGAAAAACAACCCGATTTTGCCCATCGTTTGTTGTCCTCAACGTCATTTGTGATATTCTGCACATGATTCTATCAGGTTACGCCGAAATAGAATATGAAAGTTGTGGTAGGGAAACCAAGAAACCGTATCCCTTGTCCGCTGTTCATATGGAGACAGGACAAGGGAGGCGGTTTTTGAAAAGGCATCCTGTTCGCGTCCAGCAATCCTCCCGTCGAGATAGGTAGAGGCGGGAGGTCACCCTTAAACTTCGTACTTGATGCCCACCGTGCGTCCGGTTGCCGCCGATTCGCTGATCGCGTCCCCGACCACCGCATTACGATAGCCGTCTACGAACGTCGCGCCATACGGAGCCACATCCGCGCCGTTGACAATCGCGTTGAAGAAGTGATGGAACTCGTGGACGAAGGTGTGTTCATAGCCGATGATGTGTCCGTGAGGCCACCAGTTCTCCCAGTACGGATGATACGACTCGGTGACGGACACGCGATGAAAGCCGCGCGTCTCTTTCGGGTTTTCGCCCGCCCAGTACACTTCGAGTTCGTTCATGTTCTCCATGTTGAAGCGAATCGTGCCGTTTTCGGCGTTGATCTCCAACACTTCATAATTCTTGCGCCCCGCCGCGAAGCGGGTGGCTTCGAGCGTGCCGAGCGCGCCATTCTCGAACTCGAACAGCGACACGAACGCATCATCGACATCGACTTTGCCCATACCGCTGCCGTCGGGGAGGGGGCGCTGATCGATGAACGTCTTGGTCATCGCCATGACCTGTTTCGGCTCTCCGACCAAGAAGCGCGCCAAGTCGATGATGTGCGATCCCAAGTCACCGAGCGCGCCGCTGCCCGCGATGGACTTGTCCAAGCGCCACACGCGCGGGAACTGCGGATCCATGATCCATTCTTGCAGATAGACGGCGCGGAAATGGAAGATCCGCCCCATCGCGCCGCTCTCAATCAGCTTGCGCGCCTGCACAATCGCCGGGACGAAGCGGTAATTGTGCGCAACCATGTGCTTGACGCCCGCTTTCGTCACGGCGTTGAGCATCCGCATGGATTCTTCGGCGGTGCGTCCGAGCGGCTTCTCGCAGAAAACGTGTTTGCCCGCCGCCGCCGCCATGTTGCACGGGTCTTCATGCACATCGTTGGAGCCGCCGTTGTCGAACACCTGAACGTCGGGGTCTTCGATCAGCTTGCGCCAATCGGTGTAGTATTTGCTGAAGCCATAGCGTTTCGCGGCTTCGGCGGTGGCGCTCTCGGTGCGCCCACAGACCGCCACCAATTTCGGGATGGCGACGGGTGGGTACATCATATACGGCAGCTTCTTGAGCGCGTTGGCGTGTGCTTTGCCCATGAACGCATAGCCCAACATCCCAATGCCGATTTCGGGCGCGTCCCCGCTGGCTTTCGCGCCCGCCATGTTGACAAATCCGACTGATTCGCTCATGTTCGTTACTCCTTCGCTGTAAACGCGGCATCAAACGCGACCGACGACGGCGTAAAGTCGATGCGGCGCACATATTCAACGGCTTCGCGCGCGCCGTGTTCCCGATCCATGCCGCTGTCCTCCCACTCGACGGACAAGGGTCCCTGATAGCCGATCCGGTTCAGCGCGCGGATAATATCTTCCAATTTCACGTCACCGCGCCCCGGCGAGACGAAATCCCAACCGCGTCGCACATCCCCGAAGCCGAGATGCGATCCGAGAATGCTGGTGAAGCCGTTCAGCTTGACCTTCGAGTCCTTGATATGCACATGAAAGATGCGATCAGGGAACCGCTCGATGAAATTGACCGGATCGAACAACTGATGCACAAAATGGCTCGGATCGAAGTTGAAACCGAAGCTCGGATGATGGTCGAGCGCCGCCAGGGTCTTTTCGCTCGTGTAAAGGTCATAGGCGATCTCGGTGGGATGCGCTTCGAGCGCGTAGCGGACGCCTTCGGACGCGAACACGTCGAGAATTGGTTTCCAGCGATCCGCGAACGCTGTGTAGCCCGCATCGATCATCGCGTCCGATGTGGGCGGAAAGCGGTAAATCATGTGCCAGACGGGGCTGCCCGTGAAGCCGTTGACGATGCTCACGCCGAACGCTTTGGCGGCGCGCGCGGTATTCTCGATCTCGGCGGCGGCGCGCTGGCGAACGCCTTCGGGATCGCCATCGCCCCAGATGCGCGCGGGGAGGATGCTCTTGTGGCGTTCATCGATCATCGGGTCCGCGACGCATTGTCCGACCAAGTGATTGCTGATGGCGTAACACTGTAAGCCGTGCTGCTCCAAAATATCTTTGCGGCTGCGTAGATAGCCGTCGCTCTCCAACGCTTTATCGACCTCGAAGTGATCGCCCCAACACGCCAGTTCCAGCCCATCGTAGCCGAAACTTTTTGCCTTCTCCGCCATCACGCCGATGGGCAAATCTGCCCACTGTCCAGTAAATAAAGTTACGGGTCGTGCCATTTTGCAAACTCCATCAATTATCGTATAAGGGGCATGGCGCACCATGTCCATTCGCATTCTTGACTATAGCGAAGGGTGCGCGTTTTCACCACTGAACGGGTTATACTGAACTGCGTCAAGTGAACGTATTTTTAACCGTATCAGGAGTAGGTATGTTCAGAATCCCGATTCGGCTTCAAGCTGTGATTGCCATCCTATTCACCGGCGGCGCGTGTTCGCACGTCTCGTCATGGCGCAAGCAACGCCCGCGCCTACGCGCATGGCAGTTCAATCCAATCGATATGGAACTGTTCAACGATAGGCGGGCTGTATCTGTCGCCCGACACGCTGGCGACCTCGTATTTCCATCGATGGGAGGGCTATGAGCCGTTTTCCGTCTACGCGCGCGACGACGATTATGAAGTGACGCCGGGTGTGACGGCGACTCCTGAGCCAAAGTGACGATGAAGCTTCCTGAAAGGGTTACGAATGACTGACCGTCTCGAACGCGCGCTGATCGCGGTGGCACGCCGCTATGCGCCCGAACTTGTCCCCCCAACGTGGCAGATGGCGGGCGATTATCCCGCGCCGCTCCATGATCTGGCGCGCGCGTTGGCGTCCAACGGCGCGCTGGCGCTGATGGGCGATCTCGCGCCGGGCGCGACGCAATCGAGCGCCGCGCTGTACTTCCGCGAATGGGTCGATGGCTATACGCGCTTGTACAGCGTGCTGTGCGCGGCGCTGTTCCCGTCGTATACCGAGGTGAGCGGCTTTTTCGTCGATCAGGAACAGCCGCCCGTCGTCGTGATTGCGGGTGCAGCCGTCCCCTTGATCGAAGTGCTGGCAACGCTGATCGCGCCGTATATCGTGATGCGGCAGGGCGCGGCGTCTGTCGGGGTCACGGCGGGCGAACTGGATAACGTGCTGCGCGTGGCGTTGGACGAACTCGAAGCCAGCGATCTGCCGCCGGATGCGTTCGCGCGCGTTCAGGCGGACGGCGTGGCGGCGCTGCGGACGATGCTGAATGCGCAGATTCGCCAGTTCGTGTTGGTGCCGATGGCGCGCGATGTGTTCGCGCCGCCGCTAACGGGGACGCCGCCTGTGCCAGAGGCTGGAATGCCACCGCCCCCACCAACGCTGCCGCTTTGAGAAACCATATCAGCCCATCTCAAAGGGATGGGCTGCACGATCTACTATGCTGAGCGTTTAGAGTTGCGCTGACGCGCGCGGGCGTGTGCTGGTGAACGATCCGGACATCTTGGCGGCTGCTTCGACCAACGCTTGCAGTTCGGGCGTAACTTCGCTTTTCTATCGCAGCCACATTCGGCTAGAATACACGGATGAGATTGGCACATGGGAGCGGAAACGATGCGTCGGATGATGATGATGGTGCTGTCGCTTATCTTGATCGGCGGGATGGGCGTGGTTGTCCACGCGCAAGACCCGATACCGACCATTGATCCGCTGCTCAATCCTCCGGTTAATCCCCCCGATGAGGAACAACTCGCGTCGATCCCGACGCTCGCCGCCGCGCGCTCTGACCTCGAATTGTTGGCGTCGATCTCGCGCGGGATCGACCGCCCGACGGGTTGGTCAGGCAGCTTCGACACCAATGATCCGCAGTTCGCACTTTTGCTCCGCTTGGACTTGGAATTACTGGTCGGGGCAACCGTGGGACCCGATGTGCGCCCCGACAGTTGGTTCGGCGTCGTACCGAGCAAGCCGCTGGCGATTGCGCGCGATGTGCGGCACGATCTCGAAGTGCTGGCGGATATCATCCTTGAATCGACGTTCATCCGTCCCGAAGGCTGGCTCGGTGACGACCCAATCATGCGCTGTGACCGCGCGACACAGGCGCTCGTGCAGGTGACGGCGATCAACGGCTATTTCGTCCAAGTCGATTATAGTCAGCCGGATTACTGCTTCCGCGCGGCGCTGCAAGCCAGCGTGTTCGTAGAAACGGTGACGACCCGTCCGGCGTTGACGGCGCAAGATTTGGTCGTGGCGGGGACGGGCGGCGTCGAAGCGCCGAGCGGCTTCACCGCGCCGTTTCAGGCGGTGGGACCCTTCGTTGTCGGCTTCTACGACCGCAAAGCGACGCGGCGCGGCGGCGTTGTCCCGGATGGGACGCCGTTCAACGTGGTTGGGCGCAGCTACACGCCGTTCTCCAATATGATGCTGGTCGAGGGCGAAAACTTCCGACTGTTCATCGATTATACCTTCACCAGCATCAGCAACGACGAGTTTATCGCGCTCGGTGAAGCGGCGGAGGGCGCGGATTTGCGCACCGCGTGTACGACCGACTGGTGCGAGGTGGAACGCTGATTGGGCGCACGCCTTAATCGGGTATGGCTGACAACTGCAAGAATGTCGCCAGCAGATTCTCCGGTTCGGCGGGCAGCGTCGGCACAATTTGCGCATCGAGGTGTTGCAGGAACGTGAGGGCTTCATCCATCGTCCTGAAAACGCGGAACTGCGCTTTGATCAATTGGGTTGCTATCGACGTCACGAATTCCATCACGGGATTGGGATGTTGGTCTACCACGATGATCCAACCCGGCTTGCCGCGCCAAGTGCGATTCTGGGTCAGCGCGCTGACCGTTTCGCGCAGTTTGAACAACTGTGGATCCAAGCCGTCTTTGTCGCGCGCGTCGATGAGGAAATGAACATGCGCGTTGGCATCGCTCAATACGATGTCCATCACCTGCTTGATGGCGTTGGCATCGTCCAAATTGATCGTGCCAATGCCCTTCACGACCAAGACGCGATTTGAAGTTTGCCAGTAGACTTGTGAGAGCATGGCTTCCTCGATAGAAACTGCGATGTTCAATTGAGTATACACCAATAATTTCTGTTAATTACAATATTTCTCATGTCTTTTGTTAAGACAGCGTAATAAGCATCGGTGTGACAAAGCGGAGATCGATCCAAATGAGCGCGAACAGCGAACGGACGAACCCACTGGATGCGTATGAGATGGGGACGGGGTGTTGGGCGTGGGGCGATCCGCTGGCATGGGGCTATGGGCGCGATTACGGCGAAAGCGATGTGCGCGCGGCGTTCGATGCGTCCTTAGAAGTGGGGATCGCGCTGTTCGATACGGCAGAACTGTACGGCATGGGTAAGTCAGAGGCACTGGTTGGACAATTTTTGCGCGGCGAAGCACAGGTCCAACCGTCACAGCCGATCTATGTGGCGACGAAATTCCTGCCGCTGCCATGGCGCTGGACAGCGGGACAGGTGAACGCTGCGATCAAGCGCAGTTTGGCGCGGATCGGGCGTTCGCATCTCGATTTGTATCAAATCCACTGGAATCAACCGCCTGTGCCGCTGGAACGCTGGGTCGATGCGCTGGCGGACGCGCTCGATGAGGGGCTGATTCGCGCGGCGGGCGTCTCCAACTACAACCGCGAACAGACGATCCGTGCAGCGCACACGCTGGAGCAGCGCGGACACGTCGTGACATCGAATCAACTGGAATACAGCCTGATCGCGCGCGGCATCGAGTTCGATGGGACGATGGAAGCGTGCCGAGAGCGCGGAATCAAGATCATCGCCTATTCGCCCTTGGGAATGGGCTTGCTGACGGGCAAATACACGGTCGAAAAGCCGCCGCCGGGAATGCGCGGGCGCAAATACCGCGACCTGCTGCCGAAACTGCCGCCGCTGATCGCCACCTTGAACGAAATTGCCGCGCGCCACGACAAAACGTCCGCGCAGGTCGCGTTGAACTGGACGATCTGCAAGGGGACGCTGCCGATTCCGGGCGCGAAGAACGCGCAGCAAGTGCGCCAGAATGCAGCGGCGCTCGGCTGGCGGATGACGGCGGATGAGGTGGCGGCGTTGGATGCGGCGTCGGTGGGTTTGCAATCAAAGTGAGCAAACGGCACGACTTAGAGCAGTATCTCGCGCTCCCCTACCCCATCAAACTCACGCCCGACATCGATGGCTGTTGGTTTGCTGAAATTCCACGCTTGGACGGCTGCATGACCAATGGCGACAGCCGCCACGATGCGCTAACCCTGACTGATGATGCCAAACGCGCCGGGTTGACCACCGCGCTCGAATTGGGAGTCGTCATTCCCGAACCCGAATTGCAAGTTTACGAAGGATGAAGCGAACTTGAGCGACTGTGACGTTCTGATCATCGGCGCGGGGCATAATGCCCTCGTGTGCGCCGCCTACATCGCCCAAGCGGGCTACAAAGTCCTCGTGATCGAGCGGCGGCATAAGGTTGGCGGCGCGGTCGTCACGGAGGAAATCGTACCGGGCTTCCAGTTCGACTTGGGCGGCTCGGCACATATCCTGATCAACCACACGCCCATCGTCCGCGATCTCGAACTGGAACGCTACGGACTCGATTACATCGACCTCGATCCGCTGTTCTTCGCCCCGTTCCCCGACGGATCGCACTTCACGACGTGGCGCAGCGTAGATCGCACCTGTGAGAGCATCGCAGCGTTCTCCCCCGCCGACGCCGAGGCGTATCGGCGCTTCGTCGCGCGCTGGCAACCGATGGCAGAGGGGATGGTGGGCGCGTTCCTGAATGCGCCGTCGCCGCTGAATGTCGGGCGTTATCTGATGTTTTATCGCGGCTTCAAGCCCGCCGATTTCGATGAGATCAACGAGATTTTGCGCGGCTATGGACAGGTCTTGCGGCAGTCGTTCAGCGGCGAACAAGTCCCCGCGCTGATCGGATGGATGGCGGCACAGTCGGGACCCCCGCCGGGCGAGCCGTTCTCGTCGCCGTTCGCGCTGTGGCATCCCATGTATCACATCAGCGGGATGCGGCGTCCGCGCGGCGGATCGGGGATGCTGACACAGGCGTTAGCGCGCATGATCGAGGCGCACGGCGGACAGATTTTGACGAACACGCCCGTTTCGCGCTTGCTGGTTGAGCGCGGGCGTGTTGTCGGCGCGGAAACGGCAGACGGCGAACGCTTCACTGCCTCACGCGCGGTCGTCAGCGGCGCGCACATCGCCACCACGATGCGCATGTTGGGCGACGATGCGCCGCCCATCATGCGCGAGCGCGTCGGCAAGGCGCGCATCGGCAACGGCTTCGGGATGATTGTGCGCATGGCGGTCTCGGAACTGCCAAATTATACTGCGCTGCCCGGCGGGAACATGCCGCATCACATCGGGATGCAATTCATGTGTCCGAGCCTCGATTACTTGGAGCGCGCCTATGGCGAGTATCTGACGGGGAAGCCCGCCCATGATCCGGCGCTGATCGCCATGACGTGGAGCGCGGCTGATCCCACACTCGCCCCATCTGGGAATCATGTGCTGTTCATCTGGTCACAGTATGCTCCGTATGAGTTGGCGTCGGGCGAGTCGTGGGACGCAATTGGCGACGCTTATGCGGATCGCATCTTGGCGAAACTCGCAGAATACGCGCCGAATATGACGCCGGATAAAGTCATTGGACGCTTGGTCGAGACGCCGCTGTACTTGGAGCGCGAACTCGGCTTGCTGCGCGGGAATGTCATGCACTTGGACATGTCGATCAATCAGATGTTCATGCTGCGTCCGGCGTTGGGGATGAGCCAGTATAAAGCGCCCATCGCGGGCTTGTACCTCACAGGCGCGAGTACGCATCCGGGCGGGGGCATCATGGGGGCGGCAGGGCGCAACGCGGCGGCAGTGGTGCTGCGGGATTTGTCGAGGGGTATAAAAAAGACATAGAGCCGAGAGCGAAAAGAATTCACCGCAGAGGCGCAGAGGCGCAGAGAAGATCAATCAGATGTTCATGCTGTGTCCGGCGTTGGGGATGAGCCAGTATAAAGCGCCCATCGCGGGCTTGTACCTGACGGGCGCGAGTACGCATCCGGGCGAGGGCGGCGACATTTGTCGAGCGGAGAGCGAAAAGATTTCACCGCAGAGACGCAGAGGCGCAGAGAAGAACAACGACATCCTATAAAGGTAAGAAAAACATGCACGAGAATCAAATTTCGCAGACGATCATGGGTGCTGCGATTGATGTACATCGGGAACTCGGACTTGGTCTGCTTGAGTCCATCCATGAGGAATGTCTTGCCTACGAACTTAAATTGCGAAAAATACCCTTTGAGCGACAAAAGGCTATTCCTCTGATTTACAAGCAAACAAACTTAAACACTGAATTGCGCCTTGATTTTCTCGTCTGCCAAAAAGTGATTGTCGAATTGAAAGCTGTTGATCACCTTCATTCAATTTATCAGGCACAAGTGATGACGTATCTACGCTTGACGGGTTGCAAACTGGGTCTGCTCATCAATTTCAATGTACCTCAATTGATCAAACGGGTACGCCGCATTGCCTTCAATCTGCCCGATCTAGCCGATATCGAGGATGATTTGTGAACTTCTCTGCTCTGCGTCTCTGCGTCTCTGCGGTGAAATAAATGAAGTACTTCGGATTTCTCGCCAAGTTCGTGATCATCCCGCTCACGATTTTCACGTTCTTGAACTGGCGACACAGCAAAAACGCGCGCGAACAGGGTGAGTCGCCGCTCCCCCGTGCGCTCAACGGGATGCCGCCTGCCGTCACGCTGTTGGGGCATGTCGCCGTCGCCGTCGCGTACACGACGCCGTGGGACAATTATCTCGTCGCATCGCGCGTGTGGTGGTACGATCCCAAGCTCGTCACGGGCATTATTCTCGGCTACGTGCCGCTCGAAGAATACACGTTTTTCGTCCTGCAAACCCTGCTCACTGGGTCATGGATGCTGTTTCTGGCGCAGAATTTGCCCGCCAACGAGCAACCGCCCGCGCATCCGTTGGCGATTCGCGTCGGCATGACCGCCGCCATCGGACTGATTTGGGCAGCCTCGGTCTGGAATCTATTGTGGGGTCCGAAAGCGCGCACATATTTGAGCTTGACGCTCAGTTGGGCGCTCTTGCCGATCATGTTCCAAGCCGCATTCGGAGGCGATATCTTGTGGCAGCATCGGCGCTTGATCGCGTTGGGGATCATCCCGGCGACGCTGTATCTCGGACTGTCCGACTCGCTCGCCATCGATTCGGGGACGTGGACGATCAACCCAGAAAAAACGGTCAATGTCCATATCGGCGGCAAACTGCCCTTGGAAGAAGGCTTGTTCTTCCTGCTGACGAACACCTTGATCGCGCTCGGCTTCACATTGGTACAATCGCCGGAGAGCCGCAAGCGCGTGCCGAAGCTGATGCAAACATGGATCGAAAACCATCTGTTGAAAAACGGGAACTTCAATTGAGATGAATATCTGGCAGTTCAGTTCGCTCGTCAGTCAGCGGTTGCTATCGTGGAATATCATCAATCTGCTGGTGGGCGTGGCGCTGGTGCGGCGCGGACGGCGCGGCGTCGGTTCGCAGTTTGCCGGCTGGGCGCTGATCAACATCGCCATCGCGCTGTTTGGCGACCGCGCGACGCAAGCGCGGGCGCAAAAACCGGACGCGATTTCGCCGCTGATCCGCGAGGGACAAGCGACCAATCTGCGCCGCTTGTTGTGGATCAATGCTGGACTCGACCTGCTGTATATGCTCGGCGGCGCGCTGTTCGCAGCGCGCGCCAAGACGAAGCAGCGGCGCGGGATGGGCATCGGGATCATCATTCAGGGGGCATTTCTGTTCATCTTCGATGTGCTGCACGCGCCGCAAGTCCCCGAACGCTAACCATGAGGCGACCGTATGGCTGAGAATCCGATTGAAGCGTTCCAGCGCGTCTTTGAACAACCCGCGCATCAGCCGTTCTTCTTGCCCGGCGCGAAGGCGGGCGGTGCGGCAGTATTGTTGATACACGGCTTTCCCGGCACGCCCGCCGAGATGCGCGCCATCGGTGAAGCGTTGCAGCGCACGGGTTGGTGGGCAGACGCGATTCTGCTGCCCGGCTTCGGCACGGACATCGAGACGCTGCCGAGACGCAGCGCGGGCGAATGGGTCGGTGCGGTCGTCAAAGAACTGCGCGATCTCAAGCGCCAATATCAGCGCGTGATCCTCGTCGGCTTCTCGCTCGGCGGCGCGCTGTGCATCGAGGCGGCGTCGATCATCGCGCCGGATGCGCTGGTGCTATACAGCCCGTTCTGGAAATTGGACGGCGTGCTGTGGGGTGTGCTGCCCGCGCTCAAACACCTGATTCCGACGTTCAAGCCGTTCAAGCTGATGAAACTCGACTTCGATCAGCCAGCAACGCGCGCCAGCATCGCCCAGTTCATGCCGGGCGCGGATTTCGATGATCCAGCGGTACAAGCGGCGATCCGCGAGTTCGCCGTGCCGACCAACTTGTTCGACCAGATTCGCCGCGCGGGCGCTGCTGCCAGTCGCGCCGCGCCGAATGTGCGCGTCCCGACGCTCATCGTACAGGGGACGCGCGATCCGCTCGTTAAGCCGGACAAAACGCGCGCGCTAATTGAGCGGCTCGGCGGTACGGTCACGTACCGCGAAGTGCCAGCGGAACATCAACTGATCGCGCCAGAGATGGCGTGCTATCACTTGGTCGAACGGATGACATTGGAATTTGCAGCAGCATTTTTCCCGCAAAGTGAAGCATAGAAGAGCGAACATGCGCGATTGGATCGATTTGACGCTGCACCCCGAACGCTATCATGGCGCGACGAAAAAGCCACCATTCTTCGAGGGTTGGTATTACAAGCTGGTCAGTGCCGACGAGTCACAGCGTTTCGCCGTGATTCCGGGCATCTTTTTGAGCGATGATCCCGCCGTCCGCCATGCGTTCGTACAGGTGTTCGACGGCGTATCGGGGCAGGTCAGCTATCATCGCTATCCCGTCGAAGCATTCACCGTCGCATCGGACAAATTTGAAGTCTGCGTCGGGCGCAATCGCTTCACGACGGACACCATCACGCTCGATATCGACGACGATTTGCGGCGCGTACACGGGGAACTGCGCTTCACCAATCAAGTCTTGTTCCCGGTCACGGTGGCATCGCCCGGTATCATGGGCCCCTTCGGTTGGCTGTCGTTCATGGAATGCTATCACGGCATCCTGAGCATGGATCACGGCGTACAGGGCGCATTGGAGGTCGATGGGGCGCGCGTGGATTTCGATAGCGGGCGCGGCTACATCGAAAAAGACTGGGGCAAGTCATTTCCAGCGGGGTGGGTGTGGATGCAGAGCAACCACTATAACGCGCCCAATACCGGATTGTCGGGGATCAGCTTGTCGGCGTCGATTGCGGTCACGCCGTTGATGGGGATGTGGTTTCCGGGCTTCATCGTCGCGCTGTGGGACGGAACGACGATGCACCGTTTCGCCACCTATACAGGCGCGCGCGTCGAACGACTGGCGATCACCGACGGCGCGGTCGATTGGTCGATGCGCGGGAGCGGCAAGCGGTTGGAAATCCACGCGACGCGCGCCGATGCGTCGCTGCTGCCGGGTCCAGATCGCGCCGACATGGGCAAGCGCGTGCCTGAGACTCTGAAAGCCGAGATCGAATTTCGGCTGACGCGCGCCGATGGGACGCTGATACTGGCGGGATCGGGGCGCTGTGCGGGCTTGGAAGTCGCGGGCGAGACCGAACGGCTGATGAACGCGGTCAACCCGAAAAGATCGGGGTCAACGCAGAGATCACACAGAAAATAAGGAGAATCCCCTTTTTTTTCTCTGCGATCTCTGCGTTGAAATCATTTTCAGTTTTTGACGTATCAGAACGGGTAGACTGAGAAACGCAGAGGAAATGAGATGAAAATCCTCCCAAAAATGGATCGCATCACCTACGCCACCATCCCAATGAAAACGCGCATCGTCGCGGCGCTGGCGGTTCTGTGGCTGCTGGCGATGATCGGCGTTCCGATCCTGCGCTGGACGCGCGGCGATGCGGCGGTCGTCGATTGGCTGCCGATCACGGTGCTGCTGCAAGTGGGCGCGGTCATGATGGCATTGAGCGGGTCGTTCGGCGTGCGCAAAATGCAAATCATCCTCGTCCTCGTGCCGCTCATCGCGTGGGTCGCGGAGTTCGTCGGACACAATACGGGACTCCCGTTTGGCGCGTATTACTATACCGACCGGCTGCAACCCCAGTTGGGCGGCGTGCCGCTGCTCGTGCCGCTGGCGTGGCTGATGATGCTCCCGCCCGCGTGGGCAGTGGCGGGGCTGCTGTTGATGCGCGCGGACGGCACGCTGCGCGGCGGTCGGCTCGGCTTCGCGGCGGTCACGGCGCTGGTGTTCACCGCGTGGGATTTGTTCCTCGATCCGCAGATGGTCGCGTGGGATTTGTGGCGTTGGGAAAGTCCCGGCGCGTTCAACTATTTCGGCATCCCATGGGCGAATTATGCGGGCTGGCTGTTCGTCTCGTTCACCATGACGCTGATCGCCTCGTTGGTGATCAAAATTGACGGCACGACGACCTATCCATTCTTTATCCTGCTGATCATTTACGGGATTACTTGGGCGCTGCAAACGATGGGACTGATGGTGTTTTGGGGGCTGCCGGGTCCTGCGCTCGTCGGCGGCGCCGTGATGGGGCTGTGCTTGGCGGCGGCGGTGCGTGCGTATCGGCGGCGGCGCGACGGGCTTGGAGATCAACTGCGATGAATTGGAATCCCGGCAATGTGCCACTGACGACCATCCTCATCTGGACGATCATCGCGTTCTGCTCCGGTTCACTGATGTTTTCGTATTGGCTCGGACGTTTGGCGCTCAAACGCGACATCCGCGAGGTGGGCGATGGCAATCCCGGCACGGCGAACGTGATCAAGGCGGGCGGCGCAAAATTGGGTGCGGTCGCCTTCTTGCTCGACTTCCTAAAGGGGAGCATCCCGGTCGCCATCGCGCGCTATGGGTTCGGGATTTACGGTTTCGCGCTGCTGCCCGTCTGTTTCGCCGCAATTTTCGGACATGCGTATTCGCCGTTCTTGCGCTTCAAGGGCGGCAAGGCGATGGCGGTCACGGCGGGTGTGTTCACCGGGATCACGTTTTGGGAAACGCCAACGTTGGGCGGCATCGTGTTGGGCGTGATGTTCGCGTTCCATGCGCGTTCCGGTTGGGCGGTCGTGTTCACGTTCGGCTGCATGTTCGTGTATTACGCGCTCACCAGCAATGACCGCTCCGTGCTGGCGTTGGTTGCGGGGACGATGCTGTTCATGGCGTGGAAGTATCGCGCTGATTTGCGCTATCCACTCGAGCCGCGTGATTGGCTCAAGCGGCGCTTGGGGCGGATGCCGACGCCATGACCCCGCTCGACGCGCTGATTCTGTTCATCACGGGCGCGCTGTGCGTCATTGCGTTGATCGCGTGCATGAACGTGCTGACATTTCCGCGCTTAAAACCGCATCCCCCAACCCCATTGCTTGGAGAAGGGGCTAGGGCGAATGTTCGGGGGCTAGGGCGTGCGGCGGGCGGCGGCGGGCGGTTTGTGTCCATCCTCATCCCCGCGCGCGATGAAGCCGCCGTGATTGCGGACACAGTGCGCGCGATGCTGGCACAGACGTATACCAATTTTGAATTGATCATCCTCGACGACAACTCCACCGATGGCACAGGCGAGATCGCGCGCCACGCCGCCAATGAAGACGCGCGGCTGCGCATCATCGCGGGGACGCCGCTCCCGGCGGGCTGGCTCGGCAAGAATTGGGCGTGTCAGCAGTTGGGCGCGGCGGCATCTCCCCCTCTCCACAACGTGGAGAGGGGGTTGGGGGGTGAGGTGAATCAGGGAGAAAACCAAACATGTCCTTCCCTCAGCCATATACTGGGGAGCGGTTCAGGGGGTGGGGTGACTGATCCGATCCTCATCTTCTGCGATGCCGATGTGACATGGACACCGGATGCGCTGGCGGCGCTGGTCGCGGAGTTGGAGCGCAAGGATGGCGCGGGGCAGACGCCGGATATGCTCACGGTTTGGTCAACGCAGACGACCGTCACATGGAGCGAACGCTTGGTTGTGCCGCTGATGGCGCTGGTGATTCTCGGCTATCTCCCCGCGCCGCTGGTGCATTACACGCCGTTCGCGGCGTTCGCGGCGGCAAATGGGCAGTGTCTCGCGTTCCGGCGGCGCGTCTACGAAGCAATTGGCGGACATGCAGCGGTCAAGAGCAGCATCATCGAGGATATCGGCTTGGCGCGGCTCGTCAAACGCTGTGGCTGGCGCTTGCGCATGGCAGATGGCGCTGGCGTGATCGGCTGCCGCATGTACCGCGATTGGGCGGGCGTGCGCGCGGGCTACGCCAAGAATATCATCGCGGGCTATGGCAGCATCGGCGCGTTGGCGGCGGCGACGATCTTTCACTACGCGATCTTCTTCGTCCCGTTCGTATGGATCGTGTTCGGATGGGATGCGCCGGGCTGGAACGCGGCGCTCCCCTTAGCGTGGATTGTGTTGGGTATTGGCGCGCGCGCGCTGACGGCGGCGGTCACGCGCCAGCGCATTGTGGATGCGCTGTTGATGCCGCTGTCGGTGCTGCTCATGACGATTATCGCGGCGCAAGCGGTCTACTGGCGTGTACGCTACGGTGGCGCGCGCTGGAAAGGGCGGACGATTATGCGCGCAACGCCATCGGTGTGAAATTCGTATTGAAATTTGTATGCGACTCGCGCCCATGGGCGGCGACACACTCGCCGAACCAGAAATTACAATTTTGAATCAAGCTACAGCGCCTATCCCGCAGTGACGATTGAGCGGTACAGGGCATAAGGATTTCAGCGAGGGGGCGAGGCAGCGGCACATCCCTACGATTGGGCGATAGCATCACATCGAGTACGCGAATCAGCAGGTCGCCCCTCCGGTTGCCCAACGATGAATGTGGGTGGGCTTGCCAGTGATAAGCCCCTCCGTTATGCTTGCACGCATCCGAAAATCAACCCGATTAACCATGAAACTACGCCTCATCCTCTTGTGTTTGACGCTCATGTTCGCTGGCTCGTCCGCGCTGATTGTTCGTTTGGTTACCGCGCAAGATACGCCCCCCGACGGCGGCATGGACGCGCCCGTTGGCACGCCGCGCCCGCTGCCGACGCGCGCCGCCTTCAGCAACCCCGCGCGCATCCTTCCGGCGGGCAACACCCGGCTCGAATTGTTCTTCCCCGCGCTCGCACAGGGACAGACCGGGCTGGCGCGCGTCTTTAAGACGGAGGACACGGGAGCGGCGATTCAGAGCGTGCGCGCGGCGTTCTTGGGCGACGATATCACGTTCTTCGCCACCGACGGCGGTTTCTTCTACGCGCTGCTGGCGGCGGGCATGGAAGCGCCAACCGGACGCGAAAATCCGCTGTCCGCCGTCGTGACCTATACCGACGGGACGATGCAGACCATCGATGCCAATATCGAAATTGGCGACGGACCCTATTTCCGCCAGATCGTCACTGTCCCCGCCGATAAACGCTATCTGCTCGACGCCGACACCGAACGGAACGAACTCGCGCGCCTCGAAAGCCTATTCGAGCCGGTCACGCCGGAACGAATGTGGGAGACCGTCGGCTTTCGACTGCCCATTGAAGCAGAATTAACTTCCGCGTTTGGGCTGTTCCGCACGTTTAACGGCGCGCTGAACACGCGCCATACGGGCTGGGACATTCGCACGACGACGGGACAGCCCATCGCGGCAGTTGCGGGCGGGCGCGTGGTCTTTGCGGGGGTGCTGGAGATTCGCGGGGATTATGTCGTAATCGATCACGGCTACGGGATTTATTCTGGCTACGCGCATTTGTCGCAGACCAACGTTCAGCGCGGCGACAGGGTGGCGCGCGGCGCGATCATCGGTATGACGGGCGCGACGGGGCGTGTGAGCGGCGCGCATTTCCACTGGGAGATGGCGGTCAACGGCGATTTCATCGATGGCGTACAGTTGATTTCGATGTGGATGCCTTAGGGGAAGTGCTGAGTAAGGAAAGTCCTGCTTTTGCTCAGCACTTTCCTTGCTCCGTTCTGCCTTTAGGTCTTGACGCCATCATCCGCGAAGCGCGTCAAGCGCATGAACGCGCGCTCTTGCGGCGACATATCGCGCGGATAATCGGTTTCGTCATAAGCCTCAAGGATGCGATAGCCGTCTTTGATGTAACTGCGAATCGTGTGCAGGCTGATGCCCATTTCATCGGCGGCAAGCTGCGCGGGCATCCCCTTGATGATGCACAATTCCATCGCTTGGTGGACGCGCCCCGTCAGTTCCGGGTACTCGCGGCGTCGGGGGAGGATGGTCGCAGCGCGCAACCGTGGATCAGCGGATGCCGCTGCCGCGCGCGCCGCACTGGGGGTCATGATGAAATCGAGCGCCAAGACGTGCGCGTACACCACCGTCCACGCGATTTGGGCGCGGACTTCGCCCTTAAGCAAATAGGCGCGCGCGCTGTACTCGGCGCACACCTCGATCAGTTTGATGTCGGCGTTCTGAGCGAGGCAAACGATCATCCGTTCATCGATCTTCGCGCGCAATTTCTGTAAGGTCGTGCGCAAGCCCGTCGCGCCACCCAAGTGATCGCCGTCAATGATGACAATATCCGGCTGTTCGGCGTGCGGCGTGCGGTCGAGATACTTCCAGAGTTCGTCCACCGTCTCGGTCAAGAACGTGACGCGCGTGCGCCGATCCCACGCCAAATAGCCGTTGACAGATTGCAGCGCGTAGTAATCGGTATCCATTACCACGACTTTGAGATTCACATTGATGAAATTAGTCACAGCGCCATCCCATCGGACGCTCACAACACATTCGCTACTGTAACGCAAATTTTTGCACACGCCAATTATTGGGAGGATACCAAGCGCCAATCGGGGGGACGCTGCGCCCGTCGCCAGCGGACGCCGACCGGATAGCCGATCAGCTTGGCGATATCCCCGACGGCGCGCAGAACCGGAATCAGCGCCGCTGCATAAGCGACGCTCAACGGCGTGCTGCGTGCGCCGTTCGCACGCGCCCAACGCAGATTGGCGGACAAGCGGCGGTAGGGAGCGCGTGTATAGATAGCGCCTCCAGCGAGTCCCGCCAGCGCGAACGCGGGATGGGCGAACAGCGTCAACGCTAAGATGAGCGGGAGCGCGATCAAGTAGGTGGCGTAGCGGATCGCGTGACGTTTGCGCCACAAATTGGCTTTGCCGTCGCCGCGCGCGTACAAATAGTACTGCTTGTAGAACGCGCGCAGCGTTTTTCGCGGGCGAAAGTGCGCGATGGCGTCGGGCGCGAACGCGAAGGCACATCCCACCGCTTTTAGGCGCAAATCGAACACCAAATCCTCACCGTAATCGAGCCATTCCGGGTAGCCGCCGACGCGCGCCCATGCGGCTTTGCGAAATGCGACGCTGCGGCTGCTTGGCAGAAAGCGCGCGGGATCGATTTCGTCCACCAGCGGCAGCGTCGTCGCGCCGAGCGCCGCCTCGAACAGGGTGCGCGGATCGGGCTGGAAGAAGCCCGCCGAAACCGCGATGTTGGGATCGTCTACGAGCGGCGCGACCAGCTTTTCGAGCCAATCGGCGTTCAAGGCGACGCCCGCATCCGTCGCCGCGATGATGTCCCCATGTGCCGCGTCAATCGCGCGATTGCGTCCCGCGCTGATGTTGCAGCCGGGCGCGATCACGACGCGCAAGGGGAGCGATTGGGTATACGACTCCAGCGCGGCGACCGTATGATCGCGGCTGCCGCCATCGCAAATCACGATTTCGTCGGGCGGGCGCGTCTGACGTGCCAATGAGTCCATCAAATGATGGATGGTGTCGCCCTCGTTGAGAACGGTAGCGATGACAGTGATCATAAAAGCGAGGACTGAGGACTGAGGGCTGGGAAAAACGCGCCGCTCAGGTTCAAAATGAGGGCTGTAGGGGCGTCCCGATGGAGTCGGGCGCGCCAGCGGCGCGCCCTTACATCCCCACGCCTTGAACACAAGCGAAGATCACCGGTCTTTGCACGCATCACGCTACCGGAGGAACAACACGCCGGGATCGAGCAGCCCGTTACGGATATTGCTCCACTGTGCATTGACGTTGGTCGAGGCACGGACTTCGAGATGCAGATGCGGCGCTTGGCTGTTGCCCGTGTTGCCGCACGTCCCAATCGTCTGTCCGCCTGTGAGGGTTTGCCCAGTCATGACCATTGCGGCTGACAAGTGTCCGTACAGCGCGAACAGCGCCGCGCCGCTGAGTCCGCGTGCCGTGAGACGGTCGCGTACCGATGCGGGCAGCAGATGATTGTCATAACGCACGACCACGAACGTCCCATAGCCGAAGCCCCAACCCTCGTCGCTGTAAATGCTGGTGTCGCCCAGCGAAAAGCCGTGCATGAGCGTACTCGGCTTGTCCGGCGTGCATTTGCGACACAACAGCACGCGCGTGACCGTGCCGCCGTTGGGCGCAGCGAGGATCGGTTCGCCCGTGTCCGCCCCGAAGTCCCAACCAAGATGTTCTGGTTCGCCGGGATTCTGATTGACATTGAAGCCGCGTACCCACCAATAGCGTCCCATCGGCGCGGGATATTCGTCGCCCTTGCTCAAGCCGAACGCTGACGCATCGCCGTTGATGCTCAAATAATCGTCGCGGACGAAGCCATCGCCGCTGCTCGCCGTGATCACGCGCACCCACTTGTAATTGCTCGATCCGCCTTGCGGCTGCGCGTTAACGATCTTGACCGTATCGCCGTAGTTCAAGCGCGTCAAGACTGCTCCGCTGACTGGTGCGGCACGCAAATTGATGCCCGCTTTACCGATTACTCTGCCGCGCGGTTCGGCGCTGATGGTGACGGGTACAACGGGCGCAGGGTTAACGGGCGCAGGCGTGACAGGTGCGGGCGCGACGGGCGTCGGTGTGGTATTCACTGGCGGCGTGGCAATCGGCGGCGGCGGCACGGCGGGCGTTCCAACGATGCGCCGCGCCATGCTGAACGCAATCGCCGGGACGAGCAGCACCGGATAGCCGAACGGCGTGCCGTCACCTTCAACTTCGATCAAATCGTCGCGGATCCAACCGTCGCCGCCGGATGGCAAGCGCACTTTCAACCATTCATACAGCTTGCCATTCATGCGCGTCCCCGCGCTGTCCGGCTGCGCGTCAAGTACTGTCAAGCCGCGCGTGCCGACCGACAAGCGCACGATCAGCGCGGCAGTCGTGGTCGGTGCAGCGCGCACGTTGATCTCTTTAATTGTCGGGACATTGCGAATGCCGATAACGTTCACCAAAAATTGTGCCATGAAACTCCCCCCATTCTGTCTTGCGTGGGCGTGCCAGCGGCACGCCCCTACGATGTGGGCATGAAACACGTCACGCCCCTACAAACCTGCTTGACGGATTATAAGCTCCAATACGCCTCTGCACCGCTTCTGAACGTGGAACCTCGCTCTTTTACTCAGTCCTGTCTTAGCGTACCAAAGGTTCCAAAATCGGATCGCCCGGTCGTCCCTGACTGATCCAGCCTGTGATGGTCGTCGGAACGACGCGCACTTGCCACCAAATCATCTGTTCGGCGCACACCGAGCCGCCAATGACTTCCAATGCGATGCCGTCGATCAGTGTAGCCACAACGCCCGCGTTGATCGTCGGATCAGTTCGCAGCGGACGCGGATTGTTGGCGTTCGCAATCACGGCGATGCGCGATCCGATGACGAGTTCGAGGGCGCGCCCGCAGTTCGACGGTTCGATGGCTGTAAACGGCACATTCTGCGACGACAGCCAATAGTTGCCGGGAAAACCCTCTGCAACCCAGCCTTCTAGCCCATTCGCGTTCACGCGCCACCAATTGATCTGGCTCGAACAGCGCGGGCCTTCTAAGATCGTGACGACCGTCGCTTCGGGCAGAATCGTCAGCGTGCGCCCGATCTGCGACGGCGTGCCACGAATGCGCACATTGTTCAGCACGCGCGCCGTCCCGCCGATGGTCATGGGCAGCGGCGTAAAGCAGACGTTGGCGGGATCGATCAGCGGCGCGGCGGGGAACAGGAAGATCAAACCCGGCTGTCCCTCTGCGACCCAGCCGGGTTCACCGACGCCTTCAACGCGCCACCACTGATAGCCGTCCGCGCAGATGGGACCCGCGATCAGCCGTAAGCGGACTTCGTTCGGATAGTAATTCGTGACTGCACCCGACAGCGTGGGCAAACTGCGCAGATTCACGCCGCCGCGCAGCAGCACATCTTGTCCGACCACGAAGTTTCCCGGCGTCGGGCAGGGCGGCTGTGTGGAAGTAGCGGGCGCGGTGAGGGTGACAAAGATGGTCGGCGCGGGCGTGGTTGGAATCAGCGTCCCGAATGTTGGCGTGATGTTGAAGACCTGCACATATTGGAATTGTAAGATGGCGAGATCGATGCCATCGAAGTATTCGACAATCAGAGAATGCGTGCCTGCCGACAAGCTGACGACGAACGTATCGGTTGTGAAGGTGCGCCCGGTAAATTTGTCCAGCACCAAGTTACCATCGATGCGGACGCGCACGCCGTCGTCGCTGCCGACCAAGAATTGATACGTGCCAGCGGCGAAGTTTTGGGACGCGACGAAGCGCGCCGACCAGTTATCGGGGTTGACGCCCGTCGCGGGGCTGTTCGTGCCGTAGTTGAAGTCGATGCCGCCGGGCAAGGTCTGCGTTAGCACCGTCGCACCGCTCAGGTCGGGCGAATTAAAATACGAGACGGTCCAGCCCGTGCCACTCGTTTGCGCCCAGATCGGCACGACCACGCCGAACGCGATCATCAGCAGCGCCAGCGCACCCATCAGCGCCCACCGCGCCGCCCGCTGCTTCTTCCGTCGCTCGATCATGCCCACCCCTTTCGCACATCGCCAGCACACGGCAACAGTATAGCATTATGTATTGGATGGCGGCGATAAATGCGTTTGTCAAGCCATGCAAAACCGCCGTTTTACGCGCGTTTGCCGCCCTATCGCTTGCAAACTCGACTGAGGCGCGTACAATCACATTATCACCCATGCACAACGGGAGCGCGTCAGTATGGCTTATGGACGGCTGGATGTCTTTTTCCCGGACGGGGTATTCAAGACGTTCTTGCTGACCACCTCGCCCGTCTCGATTGGGCGGTCAACGGGCAACACCATCCCGTTGGAAACAGATACGATCTCGCGCTATCACCTCTCCCTGACACAGCAAGATGGACAAGTGACGCTCGTCGATATGGAGTCCGCCAATGGGACATTCCTCGATGGCGAACGAGTCAAGCACAATGCCCCGCACACCCTATATGGGGGTGAAGAAATCCTGATCGGGGACTTGCGCATCATCTTTCACAACCTCGATGACAGCCCGACGCGCCCGGTCAACGTCCCCGAAGAAACGCTGACGCACCATGAACAGCGCGTCGATGCGGATTTTCGCGTCGAAGTCGAAAATCCGGCGCAAGCCATCCCGCCCGGCGCGCACATTGCGGCGACGGTCACGATTTACAATACCAGCGCCGCCGCCCAACATTACCAGCTCGAAGTCGAAGGAATGCCGAAGGGGTGGACGCGCATCGACCGCCCCGATGTCGAGATTCAGCCCGGCGAACACGCCGATATCATCCTCAGTTTCAAGCCAATTCGCCGCTACGACAGCGCGCCCGGCGATTATGTCGCGCAAATCACCATCCGCCCGCGCGGAAACACCGAGAAAGCGCTCGTGTGTCCGGTGCGGCTGCGTGTCCTGCCCTATGGCGGCTTTGGCGTGGCACTCGCGGCGCGCAGCCTCGAAACGGACGGGCAATTCCGGCTGTATGTGCAAAATCAGGGCAGCGCGCCGCTGCCGATTGCGCTCATGGGGCGCGATCTGCCCAATCGGCTGCGCTTCACATTCCCGATGGCGTCCATGACGCTCGCGCCCGGACAGCGCGCCGCCATCGATGGGCGCGTGCGCGCGCGGCAGCCGATGCTGTTTGGCGAGGCGCGCTCGAATCCCTTCGATCTGATCGTGCGCTCGTGCGACAGTGCCGGCTTCTTGGTAGCGACGCGCGGCTACCTGAACGAAAAACCGCTCTTGCCGACGTGGGCGGGCTTCGCCATCGGCGGGATCGGCTTGTCGCTCGTCGCGCTGCTGATCTTGTCGGTGATCTTGCTGCTGCGCCCCAATATCGTGCCGAGCATCGCGGCATTCACCCTCAGCAGCACGCGCGTGGCACAGGGCGCGCCGCTGCAAGTCGATTGGCAAGTGCAGAATGCCGAGCAAGTCAGCCTCGCGCTCGTGGAATCGTCCGGTACGGGAGGCGACGAAACACTGACCGAGTTAGCGTCTATCGACCTGCGCACGAACACGACGCAGATCGATACGAGCGCGCTCAACGGTGTTGTGCGCGTGGTGCTGATCGCGCTCAACGGCGACCAAAACACGCGCGCCGAACAATCCGTTTTCGTCTACGCGCCGCTGATGGTGACGCGCTTCGATTTCCAGCCAGCGCGCCTCGTGCGCTACGTCACGCAGACCGTCACCGTCGATTGGGAGGTCAGCGGCGCGCTCAGTACGCGCTTGAGCGGTGTGGAGTCGTGGAGTCAGGCGCCGCTGGACTCTGCCTATCCGGCGGCGGCGACGGTCAGCGTATCGGGCATCCCGACCGCGCCGATTGAACTGGTGTTGAGCGCGCAAAATGCCGACGGCGAGGCGATTACGCAGTCGTTGGCGATTCCGGTGATCGATCCGAGTTGCACAGCAGGCGCGGACAACACACCACTGTACGCCGGACCCGATATTACGCATCAAGTCTACAGCAATGCGTCCGCCAATACCCCATTGGTCGTGGACGGACGCACGCTTGATGGCGCGTGGCTGCGCTTTCCGTTGAGCGGTGGCGCGGCGGGATGGGGACAACGCGCGGCGTTTGTCTGTGCCGATACGTTCAACCCTGACCAACTGCGCATCGAGGCGAATTTGCCGCCGACGCCGACACCGCTGCCCACGCTGCTGCCGCCGCCGACGCGCACGCCGTCACGCACACCCACGCCCTCGGCTGCGACGCGGACGGCACAGCCGCCGACACCAACGACAGCGGGGTAAGGCGCGGGCGTGCCAGCGGCAAGCCCCTACAGTTACATGCGCGGCAAAAACCCCGCCTTGCCCTCTTTCAAATTCGGCAGCCTAGCCCGCAAGGTCGCCGCGACCTGTTCGTAACGCGCATCGTCCCAACCGAACGACTCTGCGAACTGGCGCGCCGCCAAGCCCGTCCCCGCCGCGAAGCGCGCTTTGCCCGCGTGGAACGGCTGCACCACGAAGCGATCCGCGCCCGTCGCCAACAACTGCTCCGCGAACGTATCGGCGTCGCGCACGGGTAGCAGCGGCGTCATGGTGATGCACACCGGCACGCCCGCAGCCCGTAGATCGCGCGCTGCCTTCAATCGCTGTGGAATCGACGCGCACGCTGGCTCAAACACCTTGCGCACCGTTTCATCATCGGTGGTAATGCTCAGGTTGACGCGCGCGGACAGGAATTTCGGGAACAAATCAGCGTCGCGCGTGACCAGCGTCCCGCGCGTCTGCACGACCAGATGCACGCGATGATGCGCCGCCAATTCTTCGAGCAGGGCGCGCGTCAAGCCGAGTTCGCGCTCGATGGGCTGATACGGATCGGTCACGCTCGACATATAAATGGTCTTATCGGTCAGCGGTTTGCGACGCAGCGATTTCAGCAGGTCAAGCGCGTTTTCTTTCACATCGATCCACTTGCCCCAATCATCCTGTTGACGCTGCGTCGTGGCGAAGAACGCCGCATAACAGTAGGTGCAGCCGAAGGCACAGCCAGAATAGGGATTGAGGGTGAAATCGAAGCCGCTGATGAAGCCGCTCGCGGGTGTCAGGATGCTTTTCGACTGTTTGAAGTTGAGCGTTGTGCGCCCTGACTTTGTGCGCTCGTTTTTCGTGCGTCTGCCCGCGTCGCTGATCATGATACCATCCCTATGAACTGAATTTATGTTCTAAACTATATCACGAACAGATGTGCGATGCAAGCAAAAACTAGCACGAACGACGCGAAGATCACAACGTTTTTCTTCGTGTGCTTCGCGCCTTTGCGTTCGTCGTGGAAAAGCTCGATTCAGAGGATGGTCAGCAGGTCGCGCAGATCGTCGAACAAGTAATCCGGCTGGCACGCGCTCAAATCGTCCTGCGTCCCAAAGCCCGTGCGCACCGCGACGGCAACCGCACCGCACGCCCGCGCGCATTGGATATCGGCGGGGGTGTCGCCAATCACGAACACCTGATCGAGTGCGAAATCGTGGGCGAACGTCGTGCGCGCCCGTTGAAGCGCCAGTGCAGGCAGATCATCGCGCGAGATCGCTTCGTCGCCATACGCGCCAACCGGAAACCACGCCGGATCGAAGCCTGCCGCGCGCAGTTTGACGGGCGCGGATGTGCGCACATTGCCTGTGACGATGCCGAAGGCGAGATCGTCGCGTTCGCGCAAGGCTGCGACGGTTTCCAGCGCGCCGGGACACGGAATGACGGGGTAGCCGACGATCACGCGCGCCAAGTGCTGCCCCATCGATTCGATATAGCGCGGCAGATGATCGCCAATGGCATCGGCGTTGAAGCCGTGCGGCGTGAGCAGTTCGATCAGCGTCGTCCAATCGGTCTTGCCGCCGAAGGTGTGCGTATCGATGCTGCCGTGCGTGCCGAAAATATCTTGCATCGCGTACTTGGTGGCTTCGCGTCCCGCGCCGCGCGTCAGAACGAGCGTGCCATCGATATCGAACAGGAGAAGACGGCGCACCATCACCAACCCCACGTTCCCGGCTCACCTTTGAAGGGTCCCACTACGTCGGCTGTGATCCAACCGCCGTAAAAGTCGCCCGCCTGTGCTTGGACGCGCTCGTCCCCGACGTAGCATTCATCGACGCGCGAGACGTAGAACGCCAGATGATCGGTGATCAACTCGAAGCCCTTGGACGGCGCTTTGTAGCTCCACGCGGCATTGTCAGACACCTTATCGCCCACTTTGATCGTCCAGTAGCTCGCCGCGCCTTTGAACTCGCAGAACGTCTCCTGGCGCGTCGGGGACAGATATTCCATGCGAATGTCGGCAGCGGGGATGTAGTAGCCGGGCGGGTGACTGGTTTCCAGTATGCGTTTAGCATGGGTGCTGTCCGCGATCACCACGCCGTTGAACACGATGCGCACATGCTTGCTTGTCGGTTCGATGCGCGGGGGGCGCGGATAATCCCAAACCGATTCTTGCCCCGCTTTTGGGGTTTGACGTTGGACATTTGCTGGCATTGGCTGTGCCTCTTTCTCGCTAACGATTGCGCCGTTATGGCGGCAGAAGGACGGTTGATCGCACTTCAACTGCCTTATTTTACGCGAGAATATGCAATCTAGTGCTGGTTGAGATTCGCGCCGCCACGAAAATATCAGCACGGCAGCATTCACGGGCTGCGCGTTTCGCCGTATACTGAAACGACGAAAATTGATTGTCATCACGTTGAATACAAAAAAGATTCACCGCGCCGCAACCCGCCGTCGCCCACTGCATCAACTTCATCCGCTTGTCATTGCGGATCGTCCGTTTCAACGACCTGACTTTTTCGTTACTGAAGGGATCGTTTTGCGTTCTCATCGTCCCCCTACGACACCGTTTTTATCATTTACTCTCTCTACATTAATGAAAAAAGTTCAAACACAAGCCGGAGCAACCCATGAAACGCATCATCATCACCGAACAAGGCGAACCGTCGGTCATGCGCTACGAGGATGCGCCGATCCCCGAACCCGGCGCGGGACAGGCGCGCTTGAAAGTCGAAGCAATTGGCGTCAACTACATCGACACGTATCAACGCGGCGGACAGTACAAGGTCGCGCTGCCGTTCACGCCCGGACAAGAGGCGGCGGGCGTGATCGATGCGCTGGGCGACGGCGTGTCGGATTTCAAGGTGGGCGACCGCGCCGCGTTCGGGTTCGGCGTGCCGGACGCATATGCGGACTACGTGATCGCACCCGTCGAAAAGCTGATTCCCGTGCCAGCGGGCGTCGAGTCGCGCATCGCGGCGGCGGCGCTGCTGCAAGGCATGACCGCGCACTACTTGACGCATGATACCTTTCCCCTGCAAACCGGACAGTCGGCGCTCATTCACGCGGCAGCGGGCGGTACAGGACAGCTCATCGTGCAGATGGCAAAAATGCGCGGCGCGTTCGTGATCGCCACCGTCGGATCAGCGGCGAAAGCGGAAATCGCGCGCAAACTGGGCGCGGATGCCGTGATCAACTACACCGAACAGGATTTCGAGGCGGAAGTGCGGCGCATCACAGCGGGCGCGGGCGTGGATGTGGTCTACGATAGCGTCGGCAAAGACACGTTCGACAAGAGTCTGAACTGCCTACGGCGACGCGGGTTAATGGTCTTGTTCGGACAGTCCAGCGGCGCGATTCAGCCACTCGATCCGCAAATCTTGAACGCGAAAGGCTCATTGTATCTCACGCGACCGTCGCTGGCGGCGTACACCGCCACGCGCGACGAACTGCTGCGCCGCGCGTCTGACGTGTTCGACGGCATTGCGCGCAACACGCTGCACATCGCTATCGACCGCGAACTGCCATTGGCGCACGCCGCCGACGCGCACATCGCGCTCCAGAGTCGCGGCACGGCGGGCAAGATTTTGTTGATTCCCTAAACGACCGTTGGAAAATGATGGCTCATGTTCAGAATGCGTGCAGGGGCTTGGCACGCCCCTACAGCATTTCTTTAGCCTACGGGCGAGATCGGGAGCGTGAACACGAACACGCTCCCCCCATCTGGATTGTCCTCGATCCAGATGCGCCCGCCGTGCGCCTCGCTGACTAAGCGGCAGAACGCCAACCCCAAGCCCGTCCCACGCCGCCGCCCTTTGCGTCCCTTGATCTGCGCAAAGCGGTCGAAAAGACGCGGCTTCTCTTCGTTCGGAATACCAGGTCCCGAATCGATGACCTCGACGCGCGCGAAGCCCGGCGATCCATCCAGTGAATTGCCCTCGCCCGGCATCCGCGCGCGCACGATGATCGTGCTGTCGAGTGGGCTGAACTTGAGCGCGTTGTCGATTAAATTGAGCAGCAAGCGTTCGACTTTATCGGCATCGATGGGCAGACTCGGCAGATCGTCGGGGAGATCAGGCTCGATCTTGATATTCAGTTCGTGCGCCAATGGGCTGAGTTCAATGCACACGCTGTCAATCAGCGTTGCCAAATCCGTCGGCTGAAGGTCGAGCGTCATGTGTCCGCTCTCCATGCGCGCCACGTCCATCAGTGCGTTGACCCGCCCCAACAGCTTGCGAATCGAGCGGCGGCTCGACTCGCTGGTCGTCTCCACCACCTCACGATACGGGCTTTCGGATGGGATCGTCGAGGTCAAGATGCTCAAGCCCGTGGTAATCGCCGTTAGGGGTCCCCGCAAATCGTGGACGATCATGCGCGAGAAATCATCACGCGCTTGTGCCAACTGCGCCGCTTCGCTCTCGTCATGGAAAACCAACATCACGCCCATCGCGTGCCCTTCATCGTCGTAAACCGGGATGGTCTGGCGCAGGATCGTGAGTTCGTCGCCCATCTCTCCAATTCGCGTGTATTTAAACGACGGACGATCTGTCCATGTGCCGCGCAAATCGGCGACCAACCGCTGTAATTCATCACGCGCAACAAACCCCAGATTGCCCGTGATGTCGGGCGCGTTCGTCAGATTATCGACCGCACGCCCGATCAGATCGTCCGCAGATAAGCCCAGTATCGATACGCGCGGATTTGCCAGCGCGATCAGTCCATCAGCGTCGATCAGCAAGATCGCCTCGTCCATCGCGTTCAGAATGACCTGCAATCGGTCGAGCGCCTCTGCAATGCGCCGAAACAAGCGCGCGTTGTCGATAGCAATCACGGCTTGCGTCGCCAATTGTCCAACGAATTGACTATCTTCAAGCGTAAAAGCGTCCGCCCGGTCGGTTTCCAAAGCCAAGACGCCCAACCACAGCTCGCCGCGCCGGATCGGTGTCAGAATCAGGGCGCGGCTGGACGGCAGCAAGGCATTGGGAGGCGGCACATCGCCCGCGCTGCTGTCCAAGATCGGGTTGACATCGCGCCCGACCGCCTTCCACGCGCCGCGAACCGCCGCATCGACATCCGCGAATGTATCATCGGGATACCCGCGCGCTGCCCACGCTTCAACATGACCTGTACGTTCGCTAATCAGCGCTATAAACCCAGCGGCAGACACGCCCATGCGCGGCAGTACTGCGTCCAGCGCGTGCCGCACGACGACCTCACAGATCGTGGTTAGGTTGATGAGCGCCGTCAATTCTTGCCCAATTCCCGCCAATGCCAACAACTGCCCAACGCGCCGTTCCAATGCTTCATCGGTGATGGCGAACAAACGCGCATTTTCAATCGCTTGTGCGGCTTGATTGGCGAAGGTGCGCAGCAGTTCGACGCTTTCGGGGGACAACGACGGCGGGTCGTCAAAATACAAGCCGATTATGCCGCGACTGATCGCCCCGACGACCAGCGGAAGTTCGATCCAACCACGTTTGTGTTCACGCGCCATCTTCTCGCGCAGATGTACCGTGCGCACGTCGGTTGTGACATCAGCCACGACCAGCGGCGGCTGCTCGTTCAGCGATCCGGCGGGCGCGCTGCCGATCAGCAGCGGCGTCGGCGGCTGCGCGATCAACTCGGCGCTGAAGCCCGCACACCGCACAAGCAGCGGTGACGCAGCGCGATCATCCCAGCCCAGATACACCGTCACAGCGGACGCGCCCGACAGCGCCGACGCCGACGTGATTACGGTGTCTAAGACGCCCTCTGGCGACAGCGTGCCGGACAGCAGCGCCAAAATATTATTGAGTGTTGCCAGTTGTTGTACGCGCGCGGTCTGTTCCTCTTGGCGGCGGGCATTTTCCAGCGCCACGCTCGCGCCCGCCGCGATGATCGTCAGGCGGCGGGCGTCGTCGCGGTCGAACAAGCGCGCGCTCGTGCGCGAAACCACCGCCAGCGCGCCGAGCGATGCGCCACCACTCATGAGCGGCACGCCGAGCCACGACACCACATCAGCAGGCACTTCCATGCCAATTTGCGCCGCGCTCATACGAACGCGCGATGAGATCAGCAGCGGCGCGCCCGTTGTTTGCACATGCGCGATGAGGCTGTGACCATTCGGGGCGAGCGAGTCCAACAGGGGAACGCGGGGCTGTCGCAGCGCGATCTCAACGTCGCTGACCTCCATCAGCGCGCGCACATGCCCTTTGATAGAACGCAAGAGCGGTTGAAGTTCGGTGGTCGATTGCAGCGTTTCGCTCATCGATGCCAACGACTCAAGTTCTTCCATGCGCCGCCGCAGCCGTAAGCGTGCGTGACTGATACCATACATGAACAGGATCACGAGCATCAGCGCGGCGATCAACAGCACAAATGCTGTGCGCGACAGTTGGGCATAGGCATCGGCGGCGAGAATGGCAAACGGCGTTGGCAAAATCAGCGCCGCGATCAACTCGACCGCCCCGCCCGCGCTCGAATGCCAGCGACCTTCAACGGCAGGCGATGCTGCCTTTGGGCGCGGGTTGAGAACGCGCACATCAAACAGGAACAGCACCGCGTTGACGCCAACGTAAACCAGCGTAAATGGGATCAGCGGCAGCAGCGTCTCGCTGTTGATGGTGCGGAACGGAAGTGCGCCGCCAATCGCTTGATAGGTGAGACTGGCGGCATACAGGCTAATGACCGCGCGCGCGACGCCAACGCCAAGCGACGCCAACGCCGACGGCGTGAACGCCACCAACGCTTGTCCGCGAAAACGCTGCGTGGCGCGCCAGCCGAGAGCCGCACTTTCGCCCAGCAGCGCGCCGACTCCCACTGCCCACAATGCGCCGTCTTGCGCCATCGCCGGCAGCGATAGACATGCCACCATGCCAATTCCATGCGCCAACGATAGTTCGCCCGTAACCAGCGCCACGTTGAAAACGACCGCCAGCCCCGTCAGCGCGAAGGCGATCAACAGCGGCGCTGCATAGACAGACAGGGAAATCGGATCGGGCAAATTGAAGAGCAAGAGCGCCGCGCCCGCCCCTGCGATCAACCATCGAATGATGTTGCGTTGGTTTTCCGCCACAAAAACACCGTCTCACCCTTATTCTCTCTGAGCATAACACGATCTTCGCCCCGATGGGTGAAATGACGATACTGCGCGAGTATCAATCCTGTTATGGCATAGTGAACAAATGCAAACCGATCCCACAGCGGGATCGCATCCGCCAGCCCGAAGATTGCGTGCGCCAGCAAGCCAGCAGCGCACGCAGCGGCGATCCCGCGCGTGGGCGCATCGCCGCGCCGCCACAACCGCCATAATAGTAATGTCAAAACCCCGTACCAACCTGTGAACATCAGTACGCCGGGAATCCCCATGTCGGCGGCGAGTTGCAGCCATTCGTTATGGGCGTGCGGCAGCACTTGCGTCTCATAGCCAACAACGGGGTAGCGCGCGCGCACCCGCCCATCGCGGAACATATTCAGCCCGACGCCCGTCAGCGGATAGTCCACCGTCATATCCAGCGCCGACTCCCAGATATAGAGGCGCGCGCGCCAACTGCCCTCATCGCGGTCGCTGATCGTGGCTTGACCGGTCGCCAAAATTTCAGACAAGATAATCAGTTCGATGATCGTCAACAGCGCCACGCCAGCGATTGCCAGCGCGCGGCGGCGTCCTGCGGGAATGAGCAAAACGCTCACGACGAACAACGCGGCGATAATCCCGCCAATCGCCAGGCGGCTCTGCCCCATCATCGCGCCGAACAGCCCGATCCAAAACACGACCGCCGCCGCGCGCCGCTGTGTCGGATGCGCGGCAGACAGCGCGATCCCCGCCATCAGCGGGACGAGCGTCGCCAGCACGCCGCCGATTTCGTTCACATTGAAGCCACCACGAATCATATCCCAGTTGGGCAAACGAGGCAGCGGATCGATCAGAAAACGAAGCTGATCCGACTTTTCCGACCATGCTGACGCACCAACCGACAAGATCGCCACCAACATACCTAATGCAATCAGCGCCCACGTACTGCGGCGCATGTCCCCGCGCAGCCGAACACTTTCGACCAACGCCGACGTGAGGACGATGCCTAAGATTGGGCGTCCGAGCATCATTAATCCGCGCGTAAAAGGCAGTGTATTGTCTTGCCCGCCGACGACACCGCTGTCTGCAACGACGATATTCAACAGACATAAGCCCATAAAAGCCAACCATACATTGTCCATACGTGTTGGCGTCCAGAGGCGCCCGCGCGCGATCCAACGCGCCGCCAGAATGGGAATCAGCAGCACCAACGCCCATACTCGACGCGGATCGGGATACCAAAAAGCAATTAGCATGATGACCAACAGCAGCGACTCGAGGCGTGTTATTCCGCGCGCTATCTGCTTGACAAATAGGTACATCGGTGATAGTCCCATTGATTGACCTTTTAAGAGCCATTGTTATTCGTTAAACATCGTTATCTTGAATCTATAATCTATAGCGTATATCACAGGGTATTCAATTGCTTATTGACAATTCAAAAATGATCGTTTAGTCTATGTTAGAGTGTCTTACTTGTTTCTGAGTTGACAAGGCATATCCATTTGGCAACTAGTCAATTGTCAAAATATACCTCCTTGTCACCATCAGAAAAGTTTTTTGTCGATGATATACTAAGAAGATGGTTTTGATACCATCGGCGCGTGTTTCATCGGCTCGTTTTTTCATTGCTTCAGCCTGTGAGGAGGCTAATATGTACCCGACTGAAACCACGCGGGTTTCACTGGCATCGTTCCGTGAGCGATCCGAAGGTCACAAGGTCATTCTACTCTATCCGTGGAACAGTTACCGCAACCTATTCTTGTCATACTACCTAACCAGTATGAAAGAGGGATTGCTCTATTATCGTATAACCAACGAACATATGAGCATCAGCGATTGGATGGAAGGTCTAGTTGTTGAGTTTAACGATGTAATCGGCAAGTTTGGTGATAACTTGACGAAAGCATTAGAAGACCCCAAGCCAGCGAAGCTCGGTGAGGCGCTCGGCAAAGACCTCAAGGGCATCGCCAAGCACGAACGAACGATTTTGTTCTTCGACGAATTGGATCGCGTCCCGCTTGATAGTGACTTTGAAGCGTTTATGAACGCCTTGGTCAAAAATTTGCCCGCGAACGTGCAGATCGCCTTTAGCGCGCGCTTGTTGACCCATTCGCCGTGGACAGAAATGATCAAGTCGGGTATCGCCGTCGTTCTCGGAACGGAACACCGTCGCAATGATTTGATGTTCGTCGTCGAGACCACGCCCAAGCCCCAGTTGGAAGTCTATGCGCTCGGACGCGGCTACGCGCTCGTCAACGGGCAAATGATCACCAATTGGGACGGCGCATTGCCCCGTAACCTGTTTTTCTACTTCATGGATCATCCATTAGTCACGCGCGATGAAATCTTTACCACGTTCTGGCCCGATTTGAGCGTGAAAGAAGCGACCAATGTGTTCCATGTGACCAAGCGCAAGATCACCGAGCGCGTGAGCATGAAGGTTGCCCTGCCCGGCAGCTATGAATTGACCCAGTACAACAGCGGCTTTTATCTGCCGTCGGACAAGCTCGTCCGTCACTATGATGTTGCTGACTTCCAAGAAGCGGTCGAGCGCGCGATGGTCGCCAAGACTCAGCGCGAAGAATCGGCGCTGCTGCTGCGCGCAATTGACCTGTACAAAGCGCCCTTCTTGCAGCAAATCGAGATGAAGTGGGTCCAGGAACGCCGTGAACAACTGCGCCAACTGTACGCACAAGCCTTGATCTCCATCGGGCGGATCGCTGAAAAAGACGGCAAAGATCAGGACGCACTCAGCTATTTCACGCGCGCGCTGAAAGAAACGGCAGAGCGCGAAGATATCCATCGTTCGTCCATGAATCTGTACATCAAGATGGGCATGAAAGACGACGCGCGCCGTCAATATCACAAGCTGGAACAAGTCTTGCACGAACGGCTCGGCATCAACCCGTCGCGCGAGAGCCGCGAGCTGTACGAATCGATTGATCGCTAACGTTTCCTGTCCGGCTGTGCGCGCTCCAGACCTTCGTTAAGATTCGGGGAAGCCGGTCGGAACATTATGTTTGCCAACCATCAAGGGGTTGGGGAAACGCGCATGATGCGTGTTTCGCCCAACCTTTTTTTTGATTCACGGCTATAATTAGACTGTTTTCATAGAGAGAACAACAAGCGTGATTGCGTCCGATAACGACCTGATGCCCTACGAATCCACCACGCCGCCCGATCATACGGGCGTGATGTTCGCGTCGTTCGTGCTGATGTGCCTCGGTTGGGGCGGCATGTACCTGCTGGTCACAAACACGCTGCCGCGCGTGGGCGAACGCTGGCAGTTCTTCCTGCTGCTGCATGTGGCGGTCGCGGCGACGGCGCTGCCGTTCCTGCGCTATCTCAATCTGCGCTTCACCCCCCTCACGCGCCAAGCGCCATCGGGCGGCGTGTTCGTGCGCCAAAGCGTCTGGATCGGCTTGTTCGCGGTGACGTGCGCGTGGCTGCAAATCCCGCGCGTGCTGACGCCCACCGTCGCGTTCTTTGTCGCGCTGGCGCTGGTGGTGATCGAAGTCTTTTTGCGCGCGCGGGAACTGCCGACTGAGCGGTACGACAACTGACGGCGTGAGCGGGTGATCTTCGACCCGCGCATGATCGCGCTGGAACGGGGCAGCGTCCCCATCACCGGACTTCTCGCTCACTGAGCAGCAAAAGGTAAATCATGCGTCGTTCCCTGTTTCCGGTTCTGATCTTATTGGCGTTCTACAGCGCGGCGCTGGCGGTTGCCGCCGTTGCCGCCGTGCCGGACATGAATATTTCCACGTTCGAGAACTACACTCAGACTGAAGACTTTGATTGCAGCCTTGTCGCGCTTGATTCAACACTAGAATTCGTCGATAACCAAGTGCGCTTCACGATTCGCAACAGCTACTACTTGCCGTTGACGCTCCATCGGGTGAATTTAGACTGGGATACACTGCAACTCTATCCCGACATGGGCGTTGGCGTGATGCAATTGGCATCAAGCCTGATTTGGAACACGGTGACACCTGATCAATCGCCTGCAACCGTGATCGGTGCGCCACCCAGCGAAGCGCCGTTCAATGCGGGCGCGCCATTAACTATTCAGCAAGCGAACGTTGGTGGTGCAATCCCTTCAGCAACCACGCTGTCAGTCACAATCTTCAACGGGCCCCATCCGTTGTTTCCCAGGTTGCAAGCGCACAACTTCGACGGTACGGTGATCACCGTCATTTTCAACGGCACTGAATGCGATCTGCCATTCAATGCCAATCCGCTGAACTGCACACCCGGCGCGCTGTCCATCTCGGCAGTCGATTTCTCGTCCGGCAACGGCGTCGCAACCTTCGACATCACCAATCTGACCGATACGAACGTGAACCTCGTCGGCTTCTCACTCAACTGGTTGCGCTACGGCAGCATGGAATTGTGGCGCGTGCGCGGCGGCGGCGGGTCGTTGGGGGCAAGCCTTCCGATCTGGGAAAACGCGGCGGCAGCGGGCGATATCGTGCCGCCGACGATTGGCGGCGTGACGCCCGACACGGAAGAAGGCACATGGCTCAACAACCTGAGCGCCGATGCGAACAGCAGCACTCGCATCTACGTCCAATTCTTGGGCGCGGGGACGCCGCCGCTCCCAATTGCCGTGCCGGGCGTGCAAGCGTCCGATTTCAACGATTCGACCTTCTATTTCGATATTCCCGGTTGTAATCAAGTCGGCGTCGCTGTCCCAGTCAATGACGCGCTGATCGACAATGGCGCATTCACCAGCGGGCTGTCATCGTGGCTGATCTACGGCGATATCGAATACGAACTGGTGAACGGCGTGTTCCGTTTCCGGCGTCCCCTCGGCGGCGTGGGAACGGTCGTGTTCCAAGAGTCGGGCGTGGCGCTCTCTGCACCAAACGGACTGCGCGGATCGTTCCAACTCGGCAACGCCAGCCCGCAGCGCCAGCGCGTCGGCGTCCTGCTGCACGACGCCGATTTCAGCGATACGACCTTCTGCGCGTTCTGGTTGCCCGCGAATACCCCGCTGGCGACCTATGGCGTCGAGTTCATGACACAGCAGCCATGGGCGGACGTAACGCTGTCATTCTATGCGTCCACCGCCGTTGACTCTGGCTGGATCGAGATCGACAATGTGCAATTCACGGCGAATGTGAGCGTCCCCGCCGCGCAAACGCGCTGCATCGATGCGCTCGCGCCGTCGTTACCGTAACCATCACCAGCATCGGGGCGATCCCGCTGGATCGCCCCGACGCGCTCGTATCGTTATAAAGGATAACGCCAATGTCCCACCTCGATGAATATCTCGCCCGCAAGCACGCCGCGCTCACCGCGAAGCAAGCCGCCTTCACCGCCGCGCCGGATTCCGCGCTGGTCACGCTGCACGCCGCCGCGAAAGTCGCGGGCAACAGCGGGATTCGCCCCGTCAAGATGGGCGACTACACCGTGATCACCGACTCCGCGCCCGGCTTGGCGGGCTATGGCTTGGGCATCACCGCGCCAGAGATGCTGCTCGGCGCGTTGGCAAGCTGCCTCGCGCATTCGTATGTCATTCAGGCGGCGCTGTTGGGCGTGCCGCTCGATGCGCTCGATGTCGAAATCAGCGGACAGTTGGATTTCACGGGTGTGGTCGGCTTGCCCGTCACGGACGCGCCCGCGCTGCAAAATATCGCCTACGCCGCGCGCATCGAGTCGCCCGCGCCGCCGGAAGCCGTGCAAAAGCTGCATGAACTGGTCGAGCGCTACTGTCCGGTGCTGAACACGCTGCGCCTGCCGATGGATGTGCGCCGCGCGACCCCCTAAACGTCGCCGCTCCCGCCGATATCGGCATCGATCTTGGCGGGATCGTCGCCACGCATCAGCCGCTGTGTCACATCGTTGAATGCCGGATCGCTGACCACCTCATCTTGTCCCAGTTCGTGCATCATGCGCCCGACTTCGCGCGAGTCGCCGCCCTCCAAGACCGACAGCATGGCATCCGAGTCCATCTTGGCATAGTTGAGCGTCGGCTTGGCGATGCCCACGCGGCTGATCAGCCGCGTCAAATCGGGGCTGCCACAGTGGGTACAGGTCTTGGTCGCCGCGTCATAGTCCCTATAGCTCTTGTAGAATAGGCTGACTTTGCGCGTACAATGGTTACAGTGGTATTCGTAGACAGGCATGTTCGCCTCCCAATCATCTACAGCATTATACGAGAGAAAAAACCCATGCTCAATGAGCCATCAACCAATCCGGGTGCCGCGTCCAATCCGCCGCCTAAGCGTCACCCGCTCGAAGATCGCCCCGCGCGCCCAACGCCGGACGGGAACGCGCCGAACACTGCACCGCGCCAACAGATCATGCTCCACATTCCGACGGTCAAGCCGACGTTTACGCTGATTTTCATCGGCGCAATGGTCGTCATCTTCGTCATCCGCGCGCTGTCGCCTGTATTGGACGTGGAGCTGTTCTTGTGGGGCGCGAATCATCAGCCGGATGTGTTCGGAAAAGGTGAATTTTACCGCTTGTTCACGTCGATGTTCCTACACAGCAGCATCTACGCACCGGATCGATCCTTCGCGCTGCAAAACAGCCTGCATCTGGTCTTCAACGCCTATATCTTGTTCGTCTCTGGCGGCTCAGTCGAACGCTTCTTCGGGCATTGGCGCTTCAAGATCATCTTCGTCTTGGGCGGGCTGACCGGATCGATCCTGAGCGTCGTGCTAAATCCGTCCGCGATTTACTCGGTTGGCGCGTCGGGCGCGGTGTTCGCCATCTTGGGCGCGGAGTTCGTTTATATCTACAAGCATCGCAAGTTGTTGGGCGCGCGCGGACGGGCGCAAATGCAGAATTTGATCATCATGGGGGTGTTGAATCTGGTGTTGGGCGTGCTGTCGAGCGCCAGTCCCGCCGGAATGCGGATCGATAATTGGGCGCATATTGGCGGCGCGCTCGGCGGCTTGCTGCTCGGCTGGATCATTGCGCCCGATTTGCTGTTCAAGCGGCATCCAACCATCCCCAACGAACTGATGGCAACGGATCGCAACCCCTTGCGGCTGCACGCGCGCGCGATCTCGCTGTATCTGGCGGCGATGGTGAGCGTTCTGATTGTGGCTTCGCAGGTGGTGATGTAAGGGAAATGCTGCGTCAACGAAGGATTGAGCAAAAGAAAGTGGCACAACGTCGCTATTTGGTCAGTCCTTTGCCCGCAGTCCTTCTTTTAGAGACCATTTGAGAAGTTTTTTCACCTCACCCCCCGACCGGCTTTTCATTGCATGGAGAGGGGGTTGGGGGTGAGGTGAACGGTTTAGAGCCTATCCAAAACTCAGGTCATCTACCTTTCTTTTCTTTGCGCCTTTGCATTCTTGCGTTCCTCATTTTACTCTTTTATTCCGCCTCCAATACCAGCGCCGCTCCCGCCGCCAACGCGCCCACTTGCAGCGCGCCATCCTCGACGCAGTACGTCGCTCCCGACAGCAGATCGCGGAACGCGATGCCGTCCGCCAAGCCCGCGCACACCGCATCGAGGGCGAACGACGCGCGCGCGTCCCGATTGCCGACGATGATCAACCGCTGTGTTTTCGACTGGCGCTGATACGCAACCGTCCCATCGTCCGCATAAAGTTCCTCGAATGCGCCCTCAATCAACGCCGACGATTCGCGGCGCAGCTTGATCAGCGTCTTGTAATGCGCCAACAAGTCGGTATCCCACCCCGCTTCGTCCCACACCATCGGGCGGCGGTTGTCGGGGTCGCTGCCGCCGGGCAACCCGATTTCTTCGCCGTAGTAGATGCCGGGAACGCCCGGATAGGTCAGCAGGATCGTTGTGCCGAGCTTAATCATCGCTTTATCACCGTTCACCGCCGTGAAAAAGCGCGTGATGTCATGGCTGCTCAACAAATTGTATTGTCCGCGCGCCACCTGCCACGGGATCGCTGCGCGCACCGCCCGCCACTGCTCGATCATCGCTTCGCCGGGCAGCCGCGTCGGATCGACACGCCCCTCGATGGTGCTGGAGAACGGCGCGGTCGTCAGCCAGCGGCGCAAGGGATAGGTGAAGCCGAGATAGTTCATCACGGCGTCCATCTCGTCGCCTTGCAAATTCGTCGTGGCGTCGAAGAAATGTTCGCCCATGAAATACGCCGTTGGGTTGTCGCCTTTGATCGCGCGGCGCATCCCGCGCGTGACCTTGTGTCCAAGTTGGATTTCGCCTTGCAGCGCCATCATATTGAACACATCCAGCCGCCAACCGTCGATCCGGTAGGGTTCGTGCAGCCAGCGCCGCAAGACCGACTCGTGCGACCGATACATGGCATCGCGCAGCGCCTCGCTGCGATAATTCAGCTTCGGCAGGCTTTTCACGCCGTTCCACATCTCGTAGCTGTGGGGATGCGTATGGAACGTAAAATAATTGCGCATGTCAGCGTCAGCATCCGCTTGCGCCGCCTTAAACCATTGGTGTCCCACGCCAATATGATTGACTACAACATCGACGATCATCCGCATCCCGCGCCGATCCAACGCCTCGCGCAAGCGCACGAGCGCCTCGTTGCCGCCGAAATGGGGATCGACGTTCTCGAAATCGGACGTGTCGAATTTGTGATTGCTCGGCGCGGTGAAAATGGGCGAAAGATACAGCGCGTTCGCGCCCAACGCCTGAATGTAGTCGAGTTTTTGGACAACGCCCGCCAGATCGCCGCCGTAGAAATCGGCGTTGCCGCCCTCTTTCCACGTCAACAGCGGATCGCTCCACGCGCGCCGCTGCGTCCGCTTGCCGTCGAGCGTCCACGCGCCGGGCGGCACATCGTTGTCAGGGTCGCCGTTGCAGAAGCGGTCGATGAAAATGTGATACATCACACTGTCATGCACCCATGTCGGCGCGTGGTAATCCGCCAACAATTTGAAATCGTACAGGCTCAGATTTTCGGCGCGGCTGACGCCCCATCCGCTGACATGGTAGGCAGCATCGTCCGTATAGACCTTGAAGCGATAGGCGTTGAGCGGGTTGGCGGCGCGCAAGCTGCCCTCCCACCACGCAACCGCGCCGTCTTGTCCGGCGAAGCGCATGGCGTCGATGTGCTGTTCGCCGTCGGGGACGCTGCGCAAAAAGACGCTGCGCACGGGCGCATTCGCCGGGACGCGCATCCGCACGGTGACAACTTCATTCAGGCGGGGCTGCGGATTCGAGACGTACAGCGCCGATGCGTCGTGATGGATGCCTTGTGTCCAAGCTGCGTTCATGAGTCGCTCAACAAATACTGCGCCAACAGATGCGTCGTGTTCAAAATGCTCTCCCTGTGCGTGCGTTCGTAGGCGTGCGACGCTTCGACGCCGGGACCGATCAGCGCGACTTGGGCATCGCCGCCCGCGCGCCAATAGGCTGATCCGTCCGACGAATAAAACACGTAAATGTCGGGCTTGTGCGGGATAGCGTGCTGAAGCGCCAAATTGCGCAGCTTGTGCGTCAAATCGAAATGATACGGACCCGACGCATCCTTGATGCAAATGCTCACGGAAAATTCGTCCGAGTTCTGCGACTCACCCAGCGCGCCCATGTCGATAGACAGCAGTTCCGTTAGCGCGCGCGTCCAACCGGACGATCCGCCATGTCCGACTTCTTCGTAGTTGGCGATCAGAAATTCGGTGTCCCACGCCGGACGCACGCCCGCGTCACGTAATGCCATGATCGCGCCGTAAATGTTGGCGACGCCCGCTTTATCGTCCAAGAAGCGCGATTTGATGAAGCCCGTATCGGTCACTTCGACGCGCGGATCGACGAAAATGAAGTCGCCCACATCGATGCCGAGCGCGCGCGTATCGGCGGCGCTGGACGTTTTCGCATCGAGCCGGATTTCGATGTTTTCGGCGCTGCGTTCGCTGGTGCGCAGGTTCGCGTTGACATGCAAGCTCGGATTGACCATCTGCGCCGTGCCGCGAAAGCGCGTATCCGCGAACGTGCGCACGGTGACGCCTTCGCTCTCGACGGAGTTGTACGAGATGCCGCCGATGGGCGACGTTTTCAGGCGTCCGTTGGCTTTGATCTCGCGCACCATGAGACCCAAGGTATCGAGATGGGCAGTCACGCCGCGCGCCTTGTCGGACGTTTCGCCGCACCACGTCAGCATCAGCGCGCCCTTGCCCGTCTCGTGGATGTGCAAATCGGGGATGTTGAGCGCCTCGAAGGCGGCGCGCGTATAAGCGTTGGCTTCGCGGTGATAGCCGGTGGGGCTTGGAATGTTGAGCAGCCCGATCAGAAAGTCGATGGTGGGGTCGAGGGGGATGGTGAGGTGGGTCATCTATCGTCCTTTAAGCGTTGACATGTTGCTGCAAAGTCTATCACAGGTGTTGGAGGACTATCAGCCTGTCAATCGATGCGTTAAAGTCATGTCAGCAAGATCGAATCAATGCACGTCATGTTGAGGGCGAAACCGATGACACAGTTGATCACCACGCTAGGGCGCAAAAATGCCGACGAATTGGGCATGATTCTGCCGCATGAGCATGTCTTTGTTGATTTGCGCACATGGGATCAGCCCGGCTATGCCCAAGCCGATCCCGACGCGGTGATCGCGCTGATGCAGCCGGAAATCGAGCGCATCAAGGCAATCAATATCACCGCATTGGTCGAATGCAGCACCGTCGGCGTGGGACGGCGGGCAGACCTTGACCGCGCGGTCTCCGAAGCGACCCACTTTCCGATTGTCGTGCCGACGGGCATCTACCGCGAACCGTGGATTCCAACGTGGGCGGTCGATGCGACGGAGGACGCGCTCTACGATTGGATGTTGAGTGAATTGCAGGGCGAAATCGAGTCGAGCGGCGTGCAAGCGGGCTGGATCAAACTCAGCGCGGGCGACGATGGCATCACCCCGACCGAAGCGAAAATCTTGCGGGCGGCAGCGCGCGCGGGCGTCGTGACCAACGCTATCATCGGCAGCCACACGATTCGCGCGCGCGTCGTCAAAGACCAACTTCAAATCATCGAGGACGCAGGCTACACCGCCGCACGCTTCATTTGGATTCATACGCAAGCCGAAGCGGACGTTGAACTGCATCTTGAGCTGGCGCGGCGCGGCTGTTGGATCGAATATGACGGCATCGGCGGTTGGGGCGATGACGATACCTATGTCACGAACATTCAGCGCGTCCTCGATGCAGGTTTGGGCGATCAACTGCTGCTCAGTCATGATCGCGGTTGGTATGATCCCGCCCAACCGAGCGGCGGCGTCCCCAAACCGTACACCTATCTCAGCGAGGTATTGCTGCCGAAACTGCGCGCCAGCGGCGTCGATGAGGCAGCGATCCGGCGGCTGACGCATGACAATCCGTTTCGGGCGTTTGCCCGCTGATCCGGCGCGGGCGCGGACGTTCCGTTGAGAATACACCGCTCAACGGTTATAGTAGCTTCGTTTAACCTTTCATTTGACGGTGATTCATGCGCCGATACGCCCGCGATATCGCTATTCTCGGCTTGCTGTTCCTGCTCCCGCTGATCCTGTTCGGGGCGCAGACCATCGGCGGTAGGACGCTGATTCCGAGCGAAAATCTCTTTCAGTCGCTCCCGCACGCCGCCTACCGCGCCGAACTCGGCATCGCGGCTGTGCCGCATAACGCGCTGCTGTCCGACTTGGCGCTGCAAAATTTCCAGTGGAAATCGTTCATCCGCGAGAATCTGGCGGCGGGCGAAATCCCGCTGTGGAATCCGCATCAGTTCGCGGGGATTCCATTCCTCGCCGCCGGACAGCAGTCCGCGCTCTATCCATTGAGCATCCTCTACGATGTCTTGCCGCTGCCCGCCGCCTATGGCTGGTTCACCGTCGTCAATCTGTGGCTGGCGGGCGCATTCATGTTCCTGTTTTTGCGCGGCATCGGCGTCGGAAGGGCGGGCGGCACTGTCGGCGGCATCGTGTATCAGCTCTCCGGCTGTTTCGTCGCCAGCGCCGTGTTCCCCATGATCATCGGCGCGGCGGCGTGGATTCCCCTGCTCTTGCTGATGATCGAATTCATCGTGCAGCGGCGTCCGGTATTCCGACGTGACGGGACGCTGATTTGGCTGATCATCGGCGCGGCGGCGCTCGGATGCAGCATCCTCGCTGGACACGTCGAAATCACGTATTACACGCTGTTGATCATGGCGTACTACGCGGCGGCGCGCTTGGCGTGGCTGTGGTGGGAGGGGCGGCGGATTTCGCGCGCCAAACCCCTACGGGCGGTGATCGGGCGCGGATTATGGTTGACAGCGCTGGTCGCGTTGGGCATCGGGTTGGGCGCAGTGCAGTTCGTGCCGCTGTTCGAGTTCGCCGCGCTCAATTTCCGTTCGGGCAGCGCGTCCTACGATCAGATCGTCGGGTGGGCGCATCCGACGCGCGACGTGCTTCAGTTCATCCTGCCGAACGTCTACGGCAATCCGGCGCATCACGGTTATTTCGACGTGTTCAACCGCCAATTCGTCTCGCTCATCGATACAACGGTGAATAGTCTGCGCGGCGGATGGCTGACGACGATTGATTGGGGCATCAAAAATTACGTCGAATCGGCGCTGTACGTCGGGATTTTGCCATTGGCGTTGGCGGCGTATGCGCTGTTGGCGGGACGTTCTCCCGCTCCGGTACAGGGGCAGGGGGTGAGGTTGCCCGTCCCCTATCGTTGGATATTCCTCATTCTGGCGCTGCTGTCGCTGTCGTTCATGTTCGGGCTGCCGACCTATCGCGCATTGTACGCGCTGCCGGGCATCGATCAACTGCATTCACCGTTCCGCTGGGTGTTCGCGCTAACGTTGTGCGTCGCGGCGCTGGCAGGCATTGGGATGGATCGCTTGTTGGCGATATCGGCGCTGGCGATCCACCGAGTCGCCCCTACGGACGAAGCGACAGGGGGTGAGGTTGCCCGTAGCCCGAATCGCGCGTGCCGCTTCATCGGCTGGCTGTTGATCGCCATCGGTGGACAAATCCTCGTCGTATTGGCGGCGTCCTACGTCCTGTTCCCGCAGATCGAACCGCTGTTGACGCGCGTCCTGTCCAGCTTGGCAGAGGCAGATCGCGCGTTCAGCGATGCACGCATGTTTTACAGCTACCAGTTCGGCAATCTCGCCGTCTTGGCGCTGATGGCACTGGGCGCGGGCGGCGTGTTCATCCTGATACCGCCGCCTTCACGGAAAGCCATGATCGCGGGCGACCCAGCGAGTCGCCCCGACACGGTGCGGTCGCGCGCCGCCGCGCTGCTCGCCGTCACCTTGATCACGCTCGACCTGCTGATCGCATCGTGGAACTTCAATCCGGCGTCCGATCCGGCGCTGTTGGACTTCACGCCGCCCGCGATTGCGTGGCTGCAAGCGCAGACGGGCGACTGGCGCTACACCACGCTCGATGATCCGACGCAGCCGCCGCTGATGAACGCCAATGTCGGCTGGCGCTACGGCTTGGACGATATACGCGGCTACGAGAGCATCATCGCGCGCCAGTACGTTGACTATATGCAATCCATCGCGCCGCAAACGCAGTTGGATTTCAACCGGGTCGCACCGATTTACACCGCCTACCCTGAAAGCATCCCCTTCGATTATCGGGATGCGCTCACGTCACCACGTTTGGACGCGCTCAACGTCCGCTACGTCATGACTCATCTGACGACCGATATCAGCGACGTTGACGGCTACACATTGGCATATGAAGATGCCGCCGTGCGCATTTGGGAAAATACGGACGCGCTCCCACGCGCCTACACGGCGGACGGCGCGCCCGTCGAAATCGTGAGCGATAGCGGACGCGAAATCCTGTTCCGTGCGTCCGATTATTTTACTGTCAGCATGACGCATTATCCCGGTTGGCGCGCGTTCGTTCGCCCCATCGATGGGACAGAAGACGACGAACTGCCCGCCGCCCTCGATTTAGTCGATGATAATTTCATCGGCGTGGACGTGCCTGCCCCCAATCGGGAGTGGATCGTGCGCCTCGTCTACAGCCCGCAGAGTTTCCAAATCGGCTTGTTCGGGTCGTTCATCGCGGCGGCGCTGTTGGCATTCGCACTCGGCGCGTGGGCGTGGCGGATGTTCGTCGCCCGTCCCGACGGCGAAGGCACAGCGACCGAGCGCGTCGCGCGCAACAGCATCGCGCCGATTTTGCTCAACTTGTTCAATCGCGGCATCGATTTCGCCTTCGCGCTGGTCATGCTGCGCGTGCTGGGACCCGAAGGCAGCGGCATCTACACGTATGTGGTCGTGATCTTCGGCTGGTTCGATATCATCAGCAATTTCGGGCTGAATCTGTATCTGATCCGCGAGGCGGCGCGCGACAAAACGCGGGCGGCGGCGCTGTTGGCGAACACGACGATTTTGCGGCTCGGACTGGTCGGCGTCTGCGCCCCGCTGCTGCTGGCATTCATCGCGCTGCGCCAATCGGCGGGCGGCGATCCGTTGAGCGGTGAAGCGGTCACGGCGCTAATTTTGCTCTACATTGGCTTGATTCCCGGCACGATCAACACCGGATTGGCGGCGCTGTTCTACGCCTTCGAGCGCATCGAAGTCCCGGCGGCAGTCGCCACGCTGACAACGATGGCGGGCGCAGTCGCGCGGCTGATCGCGCTGCTGTTGGGCTTCGGTGTCGTCGGCTTGGCGGGCGTCAGCATCGGCGCGAACCTGCTCACGCTCGTGGTACTGGCGTGGAGCGCGCGGGGATTGTTAAAAACCCCTCACCCCCCAACCCCCTCTCCCACGCAAGCGGGGAGAGAGGGAGATTTCATTGCCGCGACTCCCCCTCTCCATCTGGAGAGGGGTGAGGTTCGAGTCTCATGGGCGACGATGCGCGGGATGATGCGCGAGAGTTGGGCGCTGATGCTCAATCATCTGCTGGCGACAATCTTCTTTCAGATCGACGTGATCATCATCGAAATCTTTCACGGTGAACGCATGGTCGGGCAGTACGGCGTCGCCTACAAATGGCTGTTGGCGCTCAACATCATCCCGTCGTTCTTCACGCAAGCCCTGCTGCCCGTCATGGCGCGGCAGGTGCGCGAAAATCGGGATGCCTTCGCGCGCACGTATACGTTTTCGATCAAGCTGATGCTGATCTTGGCGCTGCCCGTCGCCGTCGTGTTCACGTTCGCGGCGGAATTCCTCACGCGCGTGTTGGGCGGCGCGGCATTCTTGCCCGACGGCGCGATTGCCACGCAGATGATGATCTGGAGCATCCCGATTGGCTGGATGAACAGCCTCACCCAGTACGCCTTGATCGCGCTCGATATCGGGCGACGGATCACGGTGGCGTTCGTCGCGGCGGTGACGTTCAACATCGTCACGAACTGGATTTTCATCCCGATTTACGGTTATCCGGCGGCGGCGATCACGACGATCCTGTCGGAATTGGTGCTGTTCGCTTTCTTCGCCCGCGCGCTGCGCGATACCATCGGGCAGCCCATCGGCATGAGTGTACTGGCGCGCGCGGGCGGCGCGGCGGCGTTGATGACAGCGGCGACGGCGGCGGGCTGGCTGCTGCATCCGCTCATCGGCTTGGCGTTCGGCGGCGCGGTGTACGCGGCGGCGGTCGTAGGGCTGCGCCTCTTTGCGCCGGAAGAACTGGATCGTGTGCTGGCACTGATTCCGGCGCGGCTGCGGACGCCCGCGCGGGCGGTCTTACGTTTGAAGATTGCGCCGCGTTAAGCGCAGTCGATATGGATAGGGAAAAAGGATTCAACGCAGAGGGCGCAGCGTAAAGGGGAGAAACGAAGGACGAGTCTCTCTTTTTCTCTGCCCTTCTCTGCGTTCTCTGCATTAAAATCTTTTTCGGTTTTCATCACTGAAGGAAAGCAGCATGTCTATCGACTCACAGGCGGACTATATCGGCTTGATGCGCATCGGGCGGATCGTCGGGATGGCGCTCAAGCTGATGCGCGAGGCGCTGCGTCCCGGCATGACGACGGCGGAACTCGACGGCATCGGCGCGGCGTTCTTGCAGCGCGAAGGCGCGCGCGGTGCGCCGACACTGGTCTACCAGTTTCCCGGCGCAACCTGCATCAGCGTCAACGATGAAGCAGCGCACGGGATTCCGAGCAACCGCGCCATCCAGCCCGGCGATCTGGTCAACATCGACGTATCGGCGGAACTCGGCGGCTACTACGCTGACACGGGCGCGAGTGTCCCTGTCCTCCCCGTCACCATCGAGGCGCAGCGCCTGTGCGATAAGACGCAGATCGCGCTTCAGCGCGCCATCGACGCGGCGCGGGCGGGCGCGAAGCTGAACGCCATCGGGCGCGCGATCCAGACCGAAGCCGAACGCAGCGGCTATCGGCTGATCCGCGAATTGGGCGGACATGGCGTCGGGCGGCGCATCCATGAAGACCCGACCGTGCATAATTATTTCAGCGGCAAAGACCGCCTGAAATTGACCGAGGGCTTGGTGATCACGCTCGAACCGTTCTTCACGCTGGGCAAAGGCGAAATTTACACCGCGCCCGATGGCTGGACGCTGCGCACGACGGATCGCAAATTGGCGGCACAGTTTGAGCATACCGTGATCATCACCAAGGATCGTCCGGTCTTGGTCACGGCAGTCTGATGCGCGAAACTCGCTACCAACAGCGCATCCGCGAGACGCGCGAACGGATGCTGGCGGCAGAACGCGCCGCTCCCGTCGAAGCGCCGGCGGATGCCGCCGCGCCGCCCAAACCACGCCTCGATTTCAAGCAGATCGTGCCGATCTTCACGCTCACATTTGTGGATGTATTGGGCTTGACCGTGATCTTGCCGCTGCTGCACCTGTATGCGGCGGCATACGGCGCGACGCCCGTCCAAATCGGGCTGGTGGCGGCGGCGTTCCCGCTGGCACAGCTCATCGGCGTGCCGATCATGGGCGCGCTGTCGGATCGCTATGGGCGCAAGCCGCTGCTGCTGATCAGCCAACTTTCGACGTTCGTCGGCTTTCTGATGCTGGCATCGGCGCAATCGTTAGAAATGGTCATTTTGTCGCGCGTGGTCGATGGGCTGTTCGGCGCGAACTTGGCGACGGCGCAAGCGGCGATCACCGATGTGACCGACGAACGCACGCGCGCCCAGGGCTTGGGCTTGACGGGCGCGGCGTTCGGACTCGGCTTCTTGTTCGGACCCGCGATTGCCCTGTTCTCGCTCGAAATCTCGGACAGCCTCGCCACGCCCGCGCTAACGGCGGCGGGCTATTCGCTGATGTCGATTTTGCTCACCCTGTTCATGTTCCGAGAGACGCTCCCACCGGAACAGCGCGCGAAGGTGTTCCGTCCCGTGTTCGCGCTGTTCGGCGGCTGGCGCATTGCCAGCCGGACGGCACTACGTCCGCTGATCGGGTTGATGTTCGCGCAGCAGGTGATCTTCTTCGGCTTCGAGAGTTTGCTCGGCTTGTTCATCCTCAGCCGTCTGGGCTTCTTGGGGCAAGGGAGCGCGATCATTTTCATCTACGTTGGGCTGATCTTGGTCTACGTACAGGCGCGCTTGATCGGGCGCTGGAGTCGCAAGTACGGCGAACGGCGCTTGTTATTCGTCGCGCTGGCGGCGTTGTCCAGCGGGCTGATGCTCGTCGCGCTGACGCCCGCCAGCCCGCATCCGCTGTATGTGCAGCGCGGGGTCGAACGGGCGCTGCGCGATCTCGCGCCCACTTCGACGGAGGCGATCATCGGCGCGCTCCCGATCACGCTCCCACAGGACAGCGCGCGCGGCTTCGGCGGCATTCTGTGGTTTGCGTTGGCAGCGATCCCGCTGGCAGTCGGCGCGGGCTTGATTCGTCCGGCGCTGAACAGCTTGATGATCAAGGCGGGCGGCGCGGACGAGCGCGGCGCAATCTTGGGCGTGAGCGCGGCGGCGGTCAGCCTCGCAGATGCGATTGCGCCGCTGCTCGGCGGCGCGATCTTTCAGGCGCTTGGGGCGTCCGCGCCGTTCGCGCTCGGCGGCGTGGTGATGGGCGCGCTGTTGGTCGTCAGTCTGCGCGTGGTGCGTCCCGCGCCAAGCACCGCGTAAATATCAATCAATAGGTTTGAAAAGAATAAGATGTAGACTATTCATGCTCGTTTGAATAGGAGTCGCTCAATGGCAGCCCTCGATCCCGCCATGCTTAATCCGATGTCACCCGAATTTCGCGCCAATCCGTATCCGGCGTACCATTTTCTGCGCGAGAACATGCCCGTCCTCAAAATGCCGCTCGAAGGCTGGAATATGTGGCTGTGTTTCGGCTATAACGAGGTGCAAACGATCCTGAAAGATACGCGCTTCGGACATCAGTACAGCAAGCACATCAATGGCGTCGTGGATCACAGTTACGTCCCGCCGATCCAACTGCCGCTGGTCGAGATGCAGTCGATGTGGTTGTTGATCAGCGATCCACCCGATCATACGCGCCTGCGCGGGCTGATGCACAAGGCATTCACGCCGCGCGTCGTCGAGCAGATGCGCGCGGCGGTGCAGACCGTCGCGGATCAATTGATCGACGCCGTGCGCGCGGACGGAACAATGGACTTGATCGAGGATTTCGCTTATCCGCTGCCGGTCATGGTGATCATGAAGCTGATCGGCGTGCCAGCCGCCGACGCTGAACAAATCAAATCGTGGTCGCGTGTGCTGGCGGCGACGCTTGATATCGATACGCGGCAGGAGACGTATGATCGCGGCGGGCAGGTCACCGTCGAATTTTCGGATTATCTGCGCGATTTGATCGCGGAACGCCGCAAAGCGCCCGGCGACGACCTCTTGAGCGGGTTGATCGCCGTCGAAGAACAGGGCGACCGCCTGACCGAAGCCGAGATGATCGCTAACGTGATCGGACTGCTGCTGGCAGGACATGAGACGACCATGAACTTGATCGGCAACGGCACGTTGGCGCTGCTGCGCAACTCTGATCAATGGGCGCTGCTCAAAGCGGGCGCGGCGCGCGGCGATGGGGCTTTGTTTCGCTCCGCCGTCGAGGAACTGCTCCGCTACGATAGTCCGGTACAGCTCACGTCGCGCATGGTGTTCGAGCCGCTGACGTTGGGCGGCGTCGATCTTCCGGCGGGCGTAACGGTGGCGGCGGTCTTTGGTTCGGCGAACCACGATCCGACGGTCTTCCGCGATCCAGAGCGGCTGGATATCACGCGCGCGGATAACAAGCACGTTGGACTCGGCGGCGGCATTCATTACTGCATCGGCGCGCCGCTGGCACGTTTAGAGGGTGGGATCGCATTCGAGACGTTGGCGCGGCGGCTGCCGAATTTGGCGCTGACGGATGCGCCGCTGATGTACCGCGAAACGTGGACACTGCGCGGACTGACGGCGCTGCCTGTGACTTTTTAGGGACGATTTGAACAGCACCAACTCACCCCTATATCCCCTCTCGATGTGGAGCGGGGGAAAGCTCGACGGAAACTCCCCCTCTCCACTGCGTGGAGAGGGGGCTGGGGGGTGAGGTCAATCAGGGAGAAACTCAAACCTGTCCTTTCCTCAGCTCTGGTAGGGCTGAGGGGTGAGGTCAAAAACCTTACTGCACGCGCGCGATGCGAACGTGCCGTTCGGGTTCGTCCCCGTAGCTGTCCGACTCCAAATTGGCGCGGTTCGCCATCTCGTGCTGGCGGCGGCGGATCGTGGACGGACGCGGCGGCAGATCGATGTATTCCGCGCCGTTCAAAATGCGGATGATCGCGTCGCGCGTTTCGCGCATCGCTTCGTCCAGCGCGTCGGCATCGTCGACTTGGGTGTCAAGGTGGAACGCATCCCCGATGAAGCTCTCGATCTGGGTGAGCGTATTGGCGCGCAAGACGTAGATCGGCGTGCCGCGCCGTTCCGCGTCCATGATCACTTTCGGACGGCGGCGATAGTAATTCTTGAGCGTGACGATCAAATCCGCTTCAGTCACATCGTCGGTCATGACCATCGGGACGCGCATCTGCCGCGCTGTCTGCTGCAAGCGATTGCGCGCGACGCCAAAGGCATAGACGTGGACGGTCGTCAGCTTGCCGCCATTGACGGGCGCGGGTGGCGCGACATCTTGCGGATCGGACATGCCCGACGGCGATCCATAGGGCGGGCGCAGTCGAATACCGCGATCCACGCGATCTACCCGATCCACGCGCTCGCCGCGTTCCAAACGTTCGCCCCGTTCACGGCGATCTCCGCGTTCGGGACGCTCGCTGCGTTCCATCCGCTCGCCGCTGCGTCCGCGCAAATTGCGCTCTCCGATGCGCGACTCGACGTTTGTCGTCTCGATCACGACTTCGCCCTTGTCGTTGCGCGAGCGAATCTCCACCTGCATCGACTTATCGCGCAAAATCAAATCGACATCAGCGGCGACATCCTCATGAATCAAGAGCCGATGGCGCGTCTGAATCTCGATCAACACGTCGAAGGTCGGCGGTGCTTTGCGCTCCAAGACCGTCTTTTGCGTTCCGCGCCGCCGTGCTTCTTCGTCGGACAGCGTGACCGCCTGAATCCCGCCGACCAGATCGGACAGCGTGGGATTGAGCAGCAGATTATCGAGCGCGTTGCCGTGCGCCGTGCCGATCAGTTGGACGCCGCGTTCGGCAATCGTGCGCGCCGCCATCGCTTCGAGTTCGCGCCCGATCTCGTCGATCACGATCACTTCGGGGTTATGATTTTCGACGGCTTCGATCATGACCTCGTGCTGCCGTTCTGGACGCGACACCTGCATCCGCCGCGCCTTGCCAATCGCTGGATGCGGCACATCGCCGTCACCGCCAATTTCGTTGGAGGTATCGACGATCACGACGCGCTTGTTCACTGCCAAGACGCGCGCCGCCTCGCGCAGCATCGTCGTCTTGCCGACGCCGGGGGGACCCATCATGAGGATGCTCTGCCCGGATTCGATCAAATCTTGAATGATGTCAATCGTGCCATACACCGCGCGCCCGACACGGCACGTCAGTCCAACGACTTCGCTGCGCCGATTGCGAATCGCGGAGATGCGATGCAGGGTGCGCTCCATACCCGCGCGGTTGTCGGCATCGAACGAGCCGACGCCTTCGACGACCGCATCAAGTTCAGCGCGGGTGACATCGTGCTGCGACAATTCGATTTCGCCCGTGATATAGCGGGCGGTGGGGCGGCGTCCCAAATCGAGGATGACTTCCAATAAATCAGCTTGATTACCAATGGCGTCGAGTTGCTGCGTGATCGGGGGGGGGAGAACCCGCTTGAGTTCTGCAATATCGTCCGTTATCCGTCGTTCCATATCAGTCTTAAACTTCTCTCCGGTCTGTGATTCGGTTCGATTCCAATTCGTGCAGACGGCTGGTCGGCGGGATAATCGGCGCAGGCATCCCCGCTTCGAGCGCATGGCGCACGGGCGCGGCGAACATCGCTTGTCGCACACCCACCGCGATGTGGCGTACCATCACGGCTTGCTGTTTGCCCGGCTCAAATCCCAAGTCGATCAGCGTCTCTTCTAGCCAATCTTGATAGCGGCGCACACAGATATACAGCGGCAGCCGATCCGCATGACGCACGCGCGCAATCGCCCCCGCGAGGATCGAGGAGGCTTCCTCGAACAAAATATCGGGATGCAGCAGCGGCATCATGTAAATCCCGCTCTTGCCCTCCGAGACGGCGATGTAGCCCTGAAGCCCGATCCGCGCTTTGCCCACACGCGCTTTTTGCCCGTTTATCTGCCGCTGATCTGGCTGCCGATAGACGTAACCCGTGTCCATCGGCGGCGCGCCAACGGGCTGCACCAGCTTCGGCACGATGTTGCAGTAAAGCGACTGAATATCGAGCGAATCCTCGTCCCTCGCCTCCATCAGCGCGGCGGGGACGATGTGCGCGGGCGTGGTCTTGTCGGGCGTGCGCACCCAAATTTGTTGACGCGCATAGACGGCAAAGCCCGCCGTCCGCATGGTCACGAACAGCCGCGAAAACTCGTCCACTTCGGCGGTCAGCGCGTGCGCACCGCGGCGTCCCGCTTCGGCAGTCATGCCATCGAGGAGATGCAAATAGGCAGTATCGCCGCCCTCGGACGCTTCATCCAGCGACGGCGCGAGATAAACCGCGCGCGCGATGGGCGTCTCGCCCCGTAGGCGGAACTGCCCGATGATCGGCTGACGCGCATCCCGCCCGATCAGCGTATAGAGTTCGCGCCCCGACAGCGGAAAGCGTTCTAAGAGCAAGTTTTGCGGGATATTTGCCTCGCGCGTATACGCCAATTCGCTGTCCAACAAGGTGGTGCGCTCAATCAGCCGCGCGATTAGCGGCAAATCGACCAACCGGGCAGCGCGAATATCCATCTCTTGACCGCTCATTTTCTGCCACATTTTCTTATCATCAACGATTCATTGTACGCTGAACCCGCCGCGCGTGCAAGTCACTCGGACGCGGGCAGCCAACACCCTACCCGACCGCACATGGTCTAGGTTGATCCTATGCGATTCATGCGCTGATCTCTATGCTTGGTATTGTATAGACTGAACAAATCGCCGCCTTTGAGAACGGATTGCCATGATCGATTCGCCACCTTTATCCGCCGCGACCGATGCGCCCGCCCTCGCGCCCAGTACGCCGCGCGCCGAATTTATCGCAGGCATGAAAGCGACCATCCCACTGATCATCGGCGCGATCCCCTTCGGCATTATCTTCGGCGCGCTGGCGGTAGCGGGCGGGCTGCCCCCCGCGCTCCCGCTGGCATTATCCGCGTTGGTGTACGCCGGAGCGGCGCAGTTCATCGCCATCGGCTTATTGGCGAGTGGCGCGAGCATCCCGGTGATCGTGCTGACGACGTTCGTGGTCAATCTGCGCCATGCCCTCTACGCCGCGACGCTTGCGCCCTACATGAAGCATCTGCCCCAGCGCTGGCTGGTGCCACTCGGCTTCTGGCTGACGGACGAAACGTTCGTCGTAGCGATCCAGCGGTATCAGGATGAAAAACCATCACCGCACAAGCATTGGTATTATTTCGGCTCGGCGCTGTCGATGTACGTGAATTGGCAGCTTTGCACGCTGGTGGGCGTCATAGCAGGCGGCGCGATCCCCGATCCGCGCAGTTGGGGCTTGGATTTCGCCATGAGCGTGACCTTTATCGGCATGGTTGTGCCGATGATCAAGAATCGTCCGGCGCTGGTGTCAGTCGTCGTGGCGTCAGCGGCGGCAATCGCGTTTCACGGGCTGCCAAGTCAATTGGGCTTGCTCGTGGCGGCAGTCTGCGGCGTGGCGGCGGGCGTGCTGGCGGAACGCGCCCTGACCCCCAAAACTCAAACGTAGGGGTGTGCTGCTGGCACGCCCGCAATCGGAATAAACGATGAACGAGTTAATCTTGGTGATCGGCATGGCGGCGGTGACGTTTGGCGTCCGCTATCCCGTGATCGTGTTGGTGAATCGCTTGCCGCTGCCCGACTCGGTCTTCAAGGCGCTGCGCTATGTGCCGCCCGCTGTCTTGGCGGCGATCATCGCGCCCACCATGCTGATGCCAGCCGGACAGATCGATGGTTCGCCCCAAAACAGCTTCTTGGTCGCGGGGATTATCGCTATCGTGGTGGCATGGCGGACGAAAAATCTGCTGCTGACCATCGTCTTGGGCATGGCGGCGCTGTGGGGCTGGCGCGCGGTGTTGGGGACGTGATCGGGCAAACGCATCAAATTTCGTTGTCTCGTCATCACGGTTCAGCAAGGGAGTAGAAGCGACCCGCCGGGTCGCCCTCGTGACGTGCGGGACGTTCCTCGCCCCTACAGTCCCAGACTATCAATCGCGCCGCGCACGACACCCGCACTGGCGCGCAAGCCTGCGTGTTCCGCGTCCGACAACGCCGGGAACATCGTATCGATCACGCCGTCGCCGCCGAGCAAGCGCGGGAGTGCAATCGTGACATCCTTCACGCCCTCCACATCGGCGGCGGGCGCACACACTGTCATGATCGAGCGTTGGTCGCCCAAAATCACGGCGACGATCTGCGCCAGCGCCGAGCCGATGCCGTAATAGGTCGCCTTCTTGCCCTCGATAATGCGATACGCCGCTTTGCGCACCGCTTCATCAATGGCAGCGCGCGCCGCGTCGTCCAACGTCATACCGCGCGCGGATAGATAATCATCGAGCGGGACGCCGCCAATCGTGACCAGCGACCATGTGAGGACTTCCGAGTCGCCATGTTCCCCGACGACATAAGCGTGAACATGCCGCGAATCGACGCCGATCTGCCGTCCCAACAGCGAACGAAAGCGAGCGGTATCCAGCGTCGTCCCCGAACCCAAGACGCGCGCCGGGTTCGCGCCGCCGTCCGCTGCGATGCGCGCCGTCAGATGCGTCATGATATCCACTGGATTGGTGGCGACGACCAAGACGGCATCGGGTGCAGCCGCCAAGATCGCGGGGATCACCTCGCGGAACACCGCCGCGTTGCGCTCCAAAAGCTGCAAGCGTCCCTCGCCCGCCTTCTGATTCACGCCCGCCGCCACCACGACGACGCGCGCGCCCGCCAGATCGCGGTACTCGCCCGCACGCACATCGACTGGCTCCGCGAACGGCACAGCATGGAAAATATCGTCCGCCTCTGCCACACTCCGCGCCGGAAACTTATCGCACAACACAATTTCACGCCCGACGCCGCGCATCACCATCGCATACGCCGCCGTCGCGCCCACCAAGCCGCTGCCCACGATGCCGACCTTCATGGCTATTTTTCTCCTCGTCGCGCGTGACGCCGCGCTGCCTTAATGCTTTTTGTTATCATCCACTCGTATAGTAACCTTTAACAGGCATAGTGTCATCTCAAAGGCGAGGCAATGTTATCCAAAATCTACTGGCAGACGCCTAATCGCGTCATTGTCCTGCAATTTTCCGTAACTACTCAGCCATCACGACTTTTTGGCTCATAACGGTTGACAATAGACCACTTTGTAGTGGATTTTGGTCGTGATCTTCGTGCCACGAAGTTCTTTATGGACATCTAAGGCTTA
>DAOTUQ010000033.1:0-117951 GCA_034437055.1 Anaerolineae bacterium | reverse complement strand
TTTATTCACCTATCCATGGGATTAAGCTCAAAATCCACAAATTTGAACCCAAGAAACACATAATGAACCCAATAGGACTGGGGCAAAATGCGGTCTGCACGGGTAGGTGAATAAATACTCCAGACAACCATTTAAGGGCATTGGTGTGCCATGCCCAATAGGGGAAAACACGATGATCGAAATCAAGGGACTGACGAAAACGTACAAAGGCGGCGTCTACGCATTGCGCGGCGTCGATCTGGAGATTGGCGCGGGGATGTTCGGCTTATTGGGGCGCAATGGTGCGGGCAAAACGACGCTCATGCGCACGGTAGCGGGCTTGCTGCGTCCGACCAGCGGGACGGTGCGCGTCTTGGGACACGACATCACCGACGCGAAGGGTAAACTGGCGGTTAAGGCACAGTTGGGTTATCTGCCGCAAGAATTGGGCTTGTATCCGAACTTGTCCGCGCGCGAATTTCTCGATTACATCGCTATCCTCAAGGGGATCAGTGATCGGACGGCACGCCGCCGTCAAGTGAGCGAGATGCTCGAACTGGTACGTCTGACGGGAGACGCAGATCGCGCGCTCAAGACGTATTCTGGCGGTATGAAGCGGCGCATTGGGATCGCGCAAGCCATGTTGGGCGCGCCCAAGCTGTTGATTGTCGATGAACCCACCGTTGGACTCGACCCAGAAGAGCGCGTCCGTTTCCGCAACATGCTGTCGGACATGGCGCTGCGCTGCACCGTAATTTTGTCCACGCATGTGATCGAGAACATCAGCCATAGCTGCAACGACTTGGCGATCATCCGCGAAGGGCAAGTGCTGTTTCGTGGCACGCCGCGCGACCTGATCCAAAATGCGCGCGGCAAAGTCTGGTCAGTGGTCACTGGCGGCGAACGTCCCGAAGGCGCGGCATCGGTCGTCTCGACGCTGCAACTGCAAAACGGCATTCAGTATCGCGTCTTGGGCGAACCCGACCGCCGTTACAGCGTTAGCCCGCTCGAACCGAGTTTGGAAGACGGCTATATGCTGATGATGGCGTGAGATTAACCTCACCCCCAACCCCCTCTCCATGTGGAGAGGGGGCTTACACCATCTCCGCCGCCAGCAAATCCTCCAACGTTTCGCGCCGCCGCACGGTGCGCCACGTCTTGCCATCGGGATCGACCACGACTTCTGGCGGGCGTGGGCGGGCGTTGTAATTGCTCGCCATGACCATGCCATATGCACCTGCCGACAGCGCCGCCACCAAATCACCAGCACGCGCGGCGGGCAGATACGCCGACTTGCTCAGAACATCCGTCGATTCGCAGACCGGACCCACCACCTGATATTCGAGGATCGTCTCCGACTCGAATTTTTCGGAAACTGCGACAATTTCATGATGCGCGCCATAGAGCGCCGGACGAATCAAATCGTTCATGCCCGCATCGACAATCGCAAAGCGCGCGCTGCCCTGCCGCTTGACATACAAAATGCGTGCGACCAAAATACCCGCGTCCGCGATGATCGCGCGCCCTGGTTCGAGCATCAACTCGTAGCCCAGCAAAAGCGGCTTGAGCGCAGCAGCGAAATCGGACGGCGTGGGGAATTTTTGATCGGGGCGATAGGCGACGGGGAAGCCGCCGCCGATGTTCATCACGCGAATATCCGGGTAGGGATGCACAAGACTGCGTGCCAGTTTGACCGCGCGCACACTCGCTTCAATATCACCCAACTGGCTGCCGATATGAAGGTGGATTCCGGCGATCTGGACATTGGCATACGTCGCGCGTGTGGTCAGCAGATCGCGCACGATATCGGCATTCAAGCCAAACTTGGCATTGCTGTGTCCGGTGGCAATTTGCGGGATCGTGCTGGCAACGACATCGGGATTGAAACGCAGCGCGACGCGCGCGGTCGTCTTTGCCTCGCCCGCCAACTTATTGAGCGTCCGCAGTTCATCGACATTTTCGACGTTGAACCAGCCAATCTTCTGATCCAACGCAAAACGCAGTTCATCGTTTGTCTTGCCAACGCCCGCAAAGACGATCTGTTCTGGCGCACAGCCCGCGTTCAGTGCCTTATAGATTTCGCCCGCGCTCACCGCATCAATGCCCGCGCCCGCGTGAATGAGCATCTTCAACAGTGCGAGGTTGGCATTGGCTTTCGCGCTGTAATGAATGTGCGCATTGAGGTCTGCGAAGGCGTCCTGAATCCGGCGCAGATTATGCAGCACGCGCGGGAAACTATAAATGTAGACGGGCGTATCCGTCACCTTGACGATATCTTCGATGGGGACGGCATCGACGTACAGCCGCCCCTCGACATAGTGAATCGATGGATTGAGCATGGCTTTATGTCGTTACAGTCGATCCTGCATCACGCGACCGAGCCGCTGAAGCAGGGCGGATGTGGCGCGCGTGTTCTCTTCCAGCGCGATGAATAGATCGAACAACTGCCCCAAGCCGAACAAAATGATCGCGCTTACCAACCCGCCCACGATGATCCCGATGATCGGCGGTATCACCAGCGCGGGATCGACGTCCTGTCCAGTCTGCGAATAGAACAGTACCGCGCCGCCAATCGACCCGATGAAGCCGAGAATAGCGACTAATTTATACAGAAAGCTGACGATGCGTAAAGCGCGAAAGCGTTTTTTCATGTTCGATCTCCTGTTGAGTGAGCCGAGTACTCAGGATACTCGTTTTATTTTAATCGAGTTTTGATTTTTCGCTTGTTTCATCTGCATTTTGGCGTTCGAGTTGCGCCAACCGCTCTAACAAGCGCAGATGGACGACTGCCGAATCGATTTGACTGACCATAGCATAGAGCAAGCGGTGTTCTGGGATGCTGAACGCCGTCGCGCGCCCGACGATCACCGCGCCGAGTCGGTCGCCCGCGACGAGGAACGGTGCTGCGAGCAGGAACAACGGCGCGTTGCGCTCATCTTTGGTCATGAGCGTGGGCTGCATCGAAATCGTTTGCGGGAATTGGATGTACGCGGTTTCGGCGCGCAAGGCAGAAACGGCTTGTGCCAGATCATCGCGCACGGTTGCCGACGCGATTCCATCGCTCTTGGTCGTCAGCACGAAGGCGATATCGGCTTTGTATTCTTCGAGCAGGATCGAGGCGAAGGCATTGAGCAGTTCGCGCTCCGTGTGCAGCGTATCGCGCAGCGCATCGACGCGGAAGATGGCGTCCAATTCGCGCGTGCGCTGCATCAATTTCCAGACGGTGTGCGCTTGGATGATGGCGGAGTCAATCTGGCGTGCGGCGGTGCGTAAAAGCGCGAGATCGTCCTCATCGAACGGGTTCTCGTCGCGTTCGATCACTAACGCGCCCAGCGGCAAATTGCGCACTGCCAAGCGGAGTGCAGCCTGATAACGGTGCGGCGTATCGCCAATAATGTTCGTCGTCGTGTCTAGCGTCTGCAAGGCTGTTCGACACGCGGCGACAGCGGCGGTTTCGTCGATACCCTCGAATACCAAATGTTCGATCTCGTCGCTCGTTTCTTCGAGCAGAGCCAGCGCGCCGCCATGAGCGGCAAATGTTTCGAGCAGTAAGCGCAAAATCGCCAGCAGCATTGGACGCGGCTCGTTATCGTCGTCGGTGGCGTCGCGCACCTCATCGATGGCAAGCAGCAACCGCAGTTGACGATCTTTGCGCGCGAGGGTATATGCCAGCGCGTGGGCGGCTGCCATGTCAGCGGATTGGGCGGCGTCGGACATGCACACTTCCTCATGGGATCGGCTATTGACTCGCGGTTTAAGCGCGGTATGCTGATGAATTCGAGTATATCAAAAATGATGAAGGACGGCATATTCTGGTCGCGGATAAGGCGCTCGCCAAATTAGCTGTAGATTACGAAACACTCCGTCGGCGCGAACATGAACTGATCACGCGGATGCTCGAAGTGCTGCCCAAGATCGATGGGTTGGCGGAGGATCGCGTGTCGCAAGTGCGCGATGCGTTGTTCCACGCCGATAATCCGTATCTGATTGTGTTCGTGGGTCCGTTCAGTTCGGGCAAGTCCAGCTTGATCAACGCGCTGTTGGGCGAATACGACGTGCTGCCGACCGGGATCACGCCGACGACGGATCGCATTACCATGCTGCGCTGGGGCGAACAACTTCAGCGTGTGCGCTCCGGTGATCTGGACACGATTTTCTATCCGTCGCCGCTGCTGCAAAAAGTGAGCTTCGTCGATACGCCCGGCTTGGAGTCGATCTTCCAGACGCACGAGGACACGACGCGCAAATTCTTGCATCGCAGCGATACGGTGCTGCTGGTCATGCTGGCAACACAAGCGATGACACAGAGCAACGTCGATTATCTGAAAATACTACAAGAATATGGCAAGACGGTGATCGTCCTCCTGAATCAAGTCGATCTGCTCTCACCCGAAGAACTTGCCACCGTCAAGCAGTACATCGAAGAACAGGCGCGCGACCGCTTGGGCGACCGCTTCCAAGTGTGGGCGATGTCCGCCAAGCGCGGCATGGCAGCGCGCACAGCGGATGGGGCGTTGGATAAGGGGCTGTGGGAACAGAGCGGGCTGCATCTGATCGAAGCCTACGTCGATGAGCAATTGGGTGACGTGGCACGTTTACGCCAAAAGCTGCAAACGCCGCTGCAAATCGCGCAGAACGTCCACTCATCGGCGCTGACGGTCGTCAATGGCAATCAGCGCGCGCTCGATCAATATCAGAGTATCGCCGGTAACATCGATGAACAGCTTTCCACCACAAAGCGCGAACAAGAGCGCAGTGTGCGCGACATTGTGAACGAGGTCGAGGCAAAATTCAGCGAGGCGGCGCATCTGGGTGGCGAGTCGATTCAATCGTTGTTTCAATTATCAGGCGCGCTCAGATCGCTGTATCGCGGGCTGATGGAGTTGTTCGGCTTGTCAGGGTTGGCGCGGCGTGCGGGCGGCACATCCTACACGCGCGCAGAGTTCGACCGGCGTAAGGCGTTCGATCCGATTCGTGTGCTGCCGAACGTGGTGGATAAGGTGGGTCCCCGACTGGAAGGGCGCGATATCCAAGACATCGATGATCTGGTCAAGTATGCCAAGCGCGAAATCGGCGCGCTGCCGGACAACATTCGCACGAAAGTGATTGGCAGTGTGCAAGCGCCGCTGTCCTATGATCGGGCGGCGCTGAAGAAGCCGCGCGCTGCGATGGACGAAATCGCGGAACAAGCCATGATTTTGGAAACCGACAAGCTCGAACGCGCTGTCCGTAACGCCGTACTGTATCTGGCGGGGTGGGTCGTGTTCCTGCTGATCTTGGGGGTCTTTGTGCTGGCGTGGAATCCGTCTACGCCCGATGCGCCCGCGCTCCCATTCGTGATCGTCGTTTTCCTGCTGATTTTGGCGGTGATTGGGATGTTGTTCCTGCCGTTGCGCGGGCGGATGCTGCGCAACGCCTATGTCCAGCGCGTCGATGGCTTGAAGGCGCGGTATGTCGAGGCGCTGCAAAAGGCGGCAGATGAACAAGTCGAATATGGGATGCGTCTGCGCCGCGAGACGGTTGCGCCGCTCACGCGACTGATCGATGCGCAAACACGTATACAAACTGATCAGTTGGCACAGCTTCAAGCGGCGCAGCAGGACATCATGAAGATCGAGTCCGATCTGGCGGCATTGGGCAAAACGGGATTGCGAGGATGAGTTGAACGCGGCTGTCATGACCTTAGAGGGGCCCTTAGCGGCACTACGCGAGTCGGAAATCCGGTTGCTGACCGATATTGCGGACACCTTGTCCGATCTGGGCGAGACGGCGGGCGAAGATCGCCGTCGTTTGTTGGAAGTGGCGCAAGATTTGCGCGAATTGTTCTTCTTGGTAGTGGTGATCGGAGAATTCAACGCTGGAAAGTCGTCGTTCATCAATGCGCTGCTCAATGACGATTTACTGCCGACGGGCATTCTGCCGACCACTGAAGCGATTGAAGTGATCCGTTACAGCGAGACGACGACGCGCAAGCCGACCGTGCGCGGCGGCACGGATGGCGACGCCGCGATCCGCGAATGGACACATCCCAACACGGGCGCGCCCGGCGTGGCGATTGTCGATACGCCCGGCACTGGATCAGTGTTTCTCAAGCACGAGACGACTGCCAAATCATTTTTGCATCGCAGCGACTTGGTAATCTTCGTCGTTTCCGCTAAGCGTGCCATGACCGAAGCGGAGCGGTTGTACCTCGAACTGGCGAAGAACTATGGCAAAAAGATCATCTTGGCGATCAACCAAATCGACTTGCTCGACGCCCGCGAACAAGCCGACGTGCGCCGCTTTGTCGAACGCCAGATGGAAGAATTGTTAGGGATGCGCCCGCTCGTGTTCATGGTGTCCGCTAAAGAAGCGCGCAAGGCGGCGATGAATACGGCGCAAACCGTCTTATCCGGCGCGGTCGTTGGCAGCGATACGGCGTTGAACAGCGAAAATCCGCTGACCAGTGGTATGGACGCTTTGCGCGCGCACTTGCGCGGCGTCTTCGGCAGCGCGCCGCCTGCGAAACAAAAACTGCTCTCCCAGTTGGACATGGCGTCCGCCGTGATCAATCGCTACGACCAGCGCGTGAAAGATCAGGCAAGCACGGTCATGGTTGATACGGGCAAGGTCAAAGATGTTCAGAGCGAATTGGAACAGCAGTCGGCGGGCATGAATGTTCAATTACTCTCGGCGCGCGCCGACATTGACCGCGTGCTGGAAGATCTGCGCGCGCGCGCGATGCGCTTCATCGACGGCAATTTGTCGGTACGGCGCATTGGGCGCGGCGTCAACCGCGAGGCGCTGCAAACGCAATTTCAGGATGTCGTGATCGGACGTTCGCTGCGTGATATCGAGGATGCGACGACGAATTACATCAACGCGCTGATCGACAACAGTCGCTTGTACTGGCGCGGCGTGATTGACCGCTTGAATCAACTGCAAGACACGCTCGATCAAGAGTTGAGCGGACTGGACGCGGGCATTTATGCCGAACAGCGCGAGGCATTGCAAGAGGCGATTCGGATCGCGGACGGCGAACTCAAAACGTATTCCAGTGGGAAGATCGTCGGGGACATTCAATCGGTGTTCCAGACGAACATGAACGCCTTCACAACCAGCGCGGCGGCGACCTTTGGCGGGCTGATCCTCGTGTTGTTGGCGCTGGCTCCGGTGGGACCCGTCATTGGCGCGGGCGCGCTGGCAACGGCGACGGTGGCGTTCGTGGTGGGCGCGCCGCTGGCGCTGATCGGCGGCGTGGTGGCGCTGCGCTACTATCAGCGCGTGGCGGGCGAGACCAAGCGTGATATGAACGCGCGCGTCGATCAGCTTCAGCGCGCGTATCACGAGGCGCTCAACGAAATTACGCAGAAAGAACGCAGCCGCCTCGCGCAGTACGGACGCCAAGTACTGACGCCGATTTTCAGCCGTCTCGAAGTGCTGGCACAGCGTTACACGACGCAGGCGGGCAACATCCAGCGGTATCAGGGGCAGATCGTCAGCTTGCGGCGCGGGATCGACGAGACGAAATAATCAGATGGTGGGTAGGGTTAGCGCATCAAAATCTTTTCTCGCACAAGTTGGGCAGCGGTGTAGGGGTTTGGCAGACCAAACCCTGCCGCGCGCAAACGCAAACGGGCGTGGCACGCCATGCCCCTTACGGAATACGTTCTATAGATGATGCAGCGTCTTGATCCGCTTGATCAGTTCGTCACCGTCCGTGCGCGCGTCGCTGGGCTGTCCAAGCGGGTCTTCGACTGTTTCAGGCGCATCGCCCAACAGCGCGCGCGCGGCGGCGGACACCCCATAGCCGAGTGCATCTAAGTGATAGCCACCCTCCGTCACGAACACGATTCGCCCATCGCACAGCGCGTCCGCCATCCGCACCAGTTCGCGGCTCAAGTGTCCATATCCGCTCACGCTCAAATTCATGTTCACGTTCGACAACCGCTCCGCCCAATGCGCATCGAAGCCCGCTGATACGAGGATCAGTTCGGGGTCGAAGCGTTTCGCGGCACCCCAAATGATTTTCTCGAAAATGTCGGCGTAGGTTTTATCGCCGTGTCCGGGGGGGATTGGAATATTGATCGTGTAGCCCTCGCCGGGTCCGACACCCCACTGTTGGATCGCGCCCGTGCCGGGATACAGCGGCGATTGATGCGTCGAGATGAACAGCACGCTTGGATCATCGTAGAACATCGCTTCGGTGCCGTTGCCGTGATGCACGTCATAATCGACAATCAACACGCGGCGGATTTTGTGTTCGTGTTGGGCGAAGCGCGCCGCTACCGCGATATTGTTGAACAGGCAGAAGCCCATTGCATAATTATCGACGGCGTGATGTCCCGGCGGGCGCACGACGGCGAGTCCGTTGTCTGCCGTGCCGGACATGACGGCATCGACCGCCGTCACGACGCCGCCCGCCGCCAACAGCGCAACATCATACGAGGTGGGCGTAAAATACGTGTCCGGGTTGATCATGACCGTTTTATTCGGATATTGTCCGCTGAGATCGCGCAGCATCTCGATGTATTCGCCATCGTGGACGAATTCGACTTGGCGCGGTGTGGCGGGTGACGCTTTTACGCTGGTCATGCGCGCGCTCAAGTCGCTGGCGTCCAAGCGCCGCCAGATCGCTTCGATGCGTCCAGCGTGTTCGGGGTGTCCGTTTAGCGTATGCTCGACGTAGCGCGGATGCGTAACATAAATCGTGGTCATGGTGTTCCTCGCTAGATACCGTATGAAATTTTGAACCGGGACGCCGCGATTTGCAACTTTCCGCTAAAATGAAGGCGTATAACCAAGAAGGGGAATGCGATGCAATATGAACGCCTTGTCGAATGGGCGCGGCAGACGTGGGAAGCGCGCTCGCCGGAACGCGACTATACCACGATTTGGGCGTCCTCCGACTGCGGGAACATGATCGCGCAGGTGCAGGTCAAGGCGGGGCGGCGCATTCGCGGACGGACGCGCTACGACGGCGCAGAGCGGCTTGAATGTCCGGTGATCACGCCGATCAGCGACTATGGTACGCGCGGAAAACGCATGACGCTGACCAGCGGATCGGGCGCATTCGCCTTCCAATTCAGTGACGCGGAGGGCGCATTTGAAGTGATCTACGCCAGCGCCTATTTCAGCGACGACTCGCAAGATTTGACCGCTATCGCGCTTGTGCCTGAAAATCGGCTTGATACATGGGCATCGTTCGAGTTCGCCTGTGCGCGCGCCGTGCGTCCGCGCATCCGCCGCCGCCGCGACGTGTATATCGTCGGCGGGACCGACTCGTTCTTCGATCCGACGGTCGATTGGGCGGACGTGATCCTATCCGACGAGTTGAAAGCGCGCTTGTTGGACGATATGGAAGCGTTCTTCAACAAGGGTGTCGATATTTACCGCCAATTGAAGCTGCCGCCGTTCCGCAAGCTGTTATTGGCAGGCGTTCCCGGTACGGGCAAAACGATGTTGTGCGCCGCGATGGCGAAGATCGCCATCACCAAGGGACGGGTCGTCGTCTATGTGTCCGGCGCAGACCGCGACGGCGCGTCATTCGAGAAGATTCAGCGGGCGTTGCAAGCCGTGACTGCCGCGCGCTATCCCGTTTTGCTAATTGTGGAAGAAATTGATGCTTATTTGCAGGGTGACGACAAAGCGCGCGTGTTGAATGTGCTGGACGGTGTGGAATCGCCCAATAATCCGAAAGGCGCGCTGCTGCTGGCGACGACCAATTACCCTGAAGCGATTGATGAGCGTATCGCCAAGCGTCCCGGACGCTTGGATCGCGTGTTCGTGATTCCCACGATCCAAAACGAAGAACAAGCGAATCGGATGCTGCGCCATTACATGCGCGAACAGTGGCGCGACGATCACGCGCTGATCGTGCCGCGCCTCGTCGATCAGCCGGGCGCGTTCGTGCGCGAGGTGGCGCTGCACGCGCGCATGTTAGCGGCGCACGAACATCGCGTCGAAGTTTCGCGCGAGATGTTGGAAGAATCGGTCAACAGCTTGATGCGTCAAATTCGTTCGGAAAGCGACTTCTTGACGCGCCGCCCGATGGGGCTGACGAATTCCAATAAGCAGGCGCGCAATCCATTTGGGTATAACGACTGATGGCAATCACTCAGACACGCCCGACGAATGACAGGTTTTTGAGCGCCGACGCGGTGCGCACGGCGCTCGGCGCGCTTCCCGATGGACGCGGCGCGCGCATTCTCGTGCTGATCCCCGATCATACGCGGACGATTCCGCTGCCGCTGCTGTTCCGCGCGGTTGTGGAACGCTTACATGGCGCGGCACAGGTCGATTTCCTCGTTGCGTTGGGGACGCATCCGCCCCTGAGTGAAGATGCGCTGCATACCCTCGTCGGCATCACAGCCGATGAACGCGCGACGACGTATAAGCATGTCGGACTGCTCAATCATGCGTGGGACGATCCCAACGCCTTGACGGTGATCGGGCGCATCGAACAAGCGCAAATCCAGCAGATCGCGGGCGCTGTGTGGCATCCGTCGCTTGGCGGCGATGTCGATGTGCGTCTCAATCGGCGCGTGTTGGACTATGATCACATTGTGATTTTGAGTCCGGTGTTCCCCCACGAGGTCGTCGGTTTCAGCGGTGGCGCTAAATATCTATTTCCGGGCATCAGCGGCGCGGAGATGATCAACGTCACCCATTGGCTCGGCGCGCTGGCGACGGTGCGCGGCACGATTGGCATTGCGGACACGCCCGTGCGCGCGCTGATCCACGCGGCGGCGCGCTTCGTGACGACGCCGATTACATTGGTGAGCATGGTCGTGCTGAAGGACGATCACGATGTGGGGATCGTCGGGTTATTCATTGGGAATTTGGTCGACGCGTGGCGCGCGGCGGCGGATTTGTCGGCACAGCGGCATATCGTCTGGTTGGATCAGCCCGTTCAGCGCGTTTTGTCGTGTCCGTCGCCGATGTACGATGAATTATGGACGGCGGCAAAAGCGATGTACAAAGTCGATCCTGCGGTCGCCGACGGCGGCGAGGTCGTGATTTACGCGCCGCATCTGCGTGTCGTCAGCCATGTGCATGGTCAATACATCCACGAGGCAGGCTATCATGTCCGCGACACCTATCTGAAACAGTGGGAACGCTACGGGCATTTGCCGCTCGGCGTCTTGGCGCACGGCACGCACTTGCGCGGAACGGGGACATACGACAATGGCGTTGAACAGGCGCGCATCGATGTGGCGCTCTCAACGGCGATTTCGCGCGCCGATACCGAACAGCTGGCGCTGCGTTACGTCGATCCGGCGACGGTCGATCCGCGCACGTATGCGGATGATGGTTGGATGGTCATTCCGAACGCGGGCGAGATTCTGTATCGCGTTAGAGAATAGTTAATCTTCAACGTCCAGTTGCACCATTACGAGATCGCCTTCCTGAAGCTGTTCCGCTTTACGGACACTAGCTTTGATGGGTACAAGGTAGCGCCCATCTTTAGGAATCAGAGACGTGTTCCATTCGGTGCTGCCGATCCGAGCTTGAACCGGAATAACACCCCAACCGTAGGTTACACGGCTTGAGATCGCTTTCAGGTCATTGCTTTGCTCCACCGGAACGGTCACGAAAAACCAAGGAGCGGGTCCACGCCAGAAGAAAATGGGGTCATCGAATTGAATGATCATTGGCGTATTCTGTCGTTAGAACAATTGTCTGTGTTGGTCTGCGTCTTTGCGCACGCTGTGTTAAAGTCTCTTGCGCATCTTCCTTTACGCTCTTTGTGCTTCTTACGTGTTCGACGCGATCTCTCGCACACAGAAACGGAATGCGCCCGCCGTGTCCATCAACAGCCGGATCGGGGTCGAGACATCGACTCCAACCGCGCCGCCAAACACCCAATCGAAGGTATAGCTTCGTCCGAAGGGGGTATAAGCGATGTTACGGACTTCGCCGCCGGGTGTGACGCCAATCGCCGCTAACACGCCCGATCCGCTGCCAAGTACGCTCGAAAACAAGCTGTCTTGACATACAGAGTCGCGGACGGCGAGACTGTCGCCTGCTTGCAGGGCGCGCACATAGTTATCGCCCGCGACTTTGGGACCCAAGTACAGAAAATAGCCGCTGTACAGCACAAATCCGACGACGATGATCCCAACCACGAGACGCAGCAGTTTTTTCATCCCGTTCCCCCTGTTTCAATGTCATTACGCAGCGGCACGGCGCGCGGTTGCAGCAAGATATAGCCGAAGCCGTTCATCGGGATCGTTTCGGTGCGCTCGTAGTTGCGATCAATCGCTTGCAGCACATCGACGGGATAGAACTGCGCGCGCATCACGACCAAGCCGAAATGCTGCGCTTCGATCAGCGCGATTAGTTCGGACGAATCGAACATCCCATTGAGCGCGAGATTCAAGAGCTGCGTCGGATTCGTGATCACCGTCTTTTCCGCCAGCAGATTGAACGCCGCTTCTTCGCTCAACACATCGCCCGATACGGCGCGCACGCGCTCTACGATTTGCCAGCCCGCATCGATGTCCGCCTGCGTCGTCCAATGCCCGATATCCGCGTAGCCGCCCGCGATTCGCCCAGCCGAGTCGTAGAACCCGTTGAGCGCGTTCGCCTCCACGCCAAGCGCGTCTGCGACGAGGCTGTACGGCGCGATATCGGTGGGCAAATGCAAGACGGCGCGCCCATAGCCGATGTAGAGCAGGGGAACGATCACGAGTCCAGCCGCGCCGAACGGACGCGCCAACGCTTTGAATGGGTGCAAAATCGGCACGGCGATCCGCGTGAGATAGTTTGGCGGGAACGTCCACGCGCGCTTGACCGTGCGTGCTGCGAAGATGCCGCTGAGGACGCAGGTCGCCGCAATCGCCGTCGCAAAATAGCTGTCGCCCGCGCCCCACTTGCCCGACAGCGCCGCGTTGGCAACGGCGGCAACGAACCACAGGGCATAGATCGACAGACGCGCGAAATACAGTTCGTACACCACCAACAAGACCGCCGGCACAATCAAGAAGCCGTGCAGCCCGAACCACAGTCGATACAGACCGAATGTTTGGTCGGGGATGAACTCGTTGACGTTCGCGGCGATGGTTTGCTGCCACCACTGCCCATGGGTAGCGACATTGATCCAGACGAAGATCGCCACGCCGACCATTCCGAAGCCGACGCCCCACACCACCGCGCGGCGCGGTTGCCGGATGAACAGGAACGCGAACGCCGCGAAGGCAGTGGCATACGCCAATTGTTTGGTGTAGCCCGCCGCGAGGATGAACGCGAGTCCGGTCAGCATGACGCGCCGTCGCTGAGGCTTGTCCTCGATTTCGTTGACGCCGCACAGCACCACGACCGCCAGCGTCTCGAACATAACCATCGTCATATGCTGACGGAACAGCGGCGCGATGTGATAAATCGTGTTCGATGCCAAGAACGCCAGCCCGGACGCCGCCGCAATCGCACGATTGCCGCCCTCGCGGTAGACCGCAAACACAATCGCGCCCGCCGCGATCAACGTCCCCAAAAAGCCGAGCAAACGCCCGTACCAGTACGTTTCTCCGAATGCCCACACGAACGGCGCGGCGATTACATGGAACAGCGGCGGATAGTTGCTCGAATAGAAGGGGTAGATGTTGGTGTCTTTGTATGGGAATTCGCCGCGACTGAACAGGATCGTATCGACCAACTCGAAGCCTTCGCCCTGATCGTAGTCGAACGGGAACGCCATCAAGTTCAGCCCATAGCCGATGTAGACCGCCAGATAGCCGACGAGAATCACCAGCGCCGCTGCCATCAGTACCCGATTGACGGTCACGACGGAAAGCGCGGCGCGGATGGGGCGCGTTGGTACGGGTAGGGTCGTGTCGGTCATGCGCGGCGATCTCCGAGCGGGATCAGCGTCACACCGACAAGCGCCAGCGCCGCCGCACCAACGAGGGCGATCTGCTGTGCGGGCCCAATCCCGCCCTCGCGCCCCACGTCGAGCAGATCGATGGCGAGGATGCCCATGAACGCCGCCGCGCCGCCGATCAGCAGCAGCAGCCCAAGCAGTCGTTTGGAGAGAGTGAAGCGGTTCGACATCATGCGTCTCGTTCCTTTACGCGCAACTTTGCGCGATCTTGTGCGTATTATAGTCAGAAGAACGGAAATTGGACGGACTCCGCCCAAAACGGGGGTTAAACGAATGACTGAAGAATCTATTCGCCCGCAGATGGACAAGCCCAAACGCGGCATCCCGCGCGCAGATGTGCCGACGGGCGAACTGCCACGCAGCTACAGCACGCTGCGGGTGGCGGACGATGAACGACTGTGGGCGGCGATTGCGCATGGCAGCGCGTGGTTCACGCTGTTGGGCGGCGCGCTGTCGATTGGCGCGATCTTGCCGATTAGCGTGTTCATCCCACTGATCATCTACTTCGCCTTCCGCCGCCGCTCGGATTATGTGGCGTTCCACGCGCTGCAAGCGTTCACGCTGCAATTGTTCGGCACGTTAGGCGCGCTGCTGGTGCTGGCGGTCGGTGGGCTGGTGTGGGTCGTCGGGATGGTCGTCGCCATGCTGTCGATGATTGCGTTGGTTGGTTTCGTCCTCGTACCGCTGTGGGGACTGGTCGGAATTGTGCTGATGCTGATCGTGGTCGCTATGCCACTGCTGATGGTGTTCTACGGTACGATGGCAACCATCGAAACGTATAATGGGCGCGATTATCGCTATCCGTTCATCGCACGCTGGGTGGATCGCCAGTTGGCAGGCGGCTTCTTGAACGCGCCGTAAAATGACCGCAACACCCCTGCTTAAGCCGTAAGTGGGGGTGGGCGTTGCCTTCCCCGTTTATTATTTTCGCGCGTCATGCTATCCTTTTGACGCGAGGGTATGAACCATCATCCCTCCAAATCACTCACCCATCACAGGAGAAAAGCGATGTTAAAGACGCACACCTGCGGCGAACTGCGCCCCGATCATGTCGGTCAGACGGTCAAACTGGCGGGGTGGGTCAATCGCTACCGCGATCAGGGCGGCGTGATCTTCATCGATTTGCGCGACCGTTGGGGTATTGTGCAGGTGGTGATCAACGTCAATGACGCGCCCGCCGCGCACGCCATCGCGGGCGAACTGCGCAGCGAATACGTCGTGCAAATGACGGGCGTCGTTCGCGCGCGCCCCGACGGGACGGAAAACGAGGAATTGGCGACGGGCGGTATCGAAATTGATGCGTCCGAGGTGGTGCTTCTGAACGCCGCCAAGACGCCGCCGTTTTACATTAACAAAGACGAGAAGATCGACGAAACCACGCGGATGCGCTACCGCTATCTCGATCTGCGCCGCCCCCATATGCAAGACAACCTGATCTTGCGGCACAAGGTCGTCAAGTTCATCCGCGATTACTTCGACCGGGAAGGCTTCGTTGAAATCGAGACGCCGATCCTGTTCAAGACGACGCCAGAAGGCGCGCGCGATTTTCTTGTGCCAAGCCGCCTGAATCCCGGCAATTTCTACGCGCTGCCGCAGAGTCCGCAGCAGTTAAAACAACTGCTCATGGTGGCAGGCTACGAGAAATATTTTCAGATCGCGCGCTGTTTCCGCGATGAAGATTTGCGCGGCGACCGTCAGCCGGAATTCACGCAGTTAGATGTCGAAATGAGCTTCATCGGACGCGACGATATCATGGCGCTGATCGAACGCTTGATGCTGTCGATCTGCCGCGACGTTGCGGGCAAAGAGCCGATGTTCGTCCCGTTCCCGCGCATCCTCTACGCCGATGCAATGGAGAAGTACGGTTCGGACAAGCCCGATTTGCGCTACGAGCTTGAGGCGGTCGATATCACCGATCTCGCGGGCAAGAGCGCGTTCCCGGTATTTGTCACCAACGCGGCGGACGGCAAGCCGATCAAAGTTTTGCGCGCGCCGGGCATGGCGAAGGGGCTGAGCGGCGAAAAGCTCAAGAAATTCACGGCGGAGCTGGAGACGCTGGCGCGGGGCGCGGGTGGTAAAGGCTTGGCGTGGATGGCGCTGGCAGAGGGAGTCGAGGGCGAGGTTAAGGGTCCCATCGGCAAGTTCTTCACTATCGAGCAAAAAGCCGAACTGTTCGAGCGGACGGGTGCGCAGCCCGGCGACCTGCTTTTGTTCATGTCCGATGCGCGTGAAGTCGTCTGGAACGTCACGGACATTCTGCGGCGGCATATCGCGCACGAACTCGGCTTGGACGATCCCGAAAAGTTGGCGTTCGGATGGATCATCGATTTCCCGATGTTCTACTGGAACGAGGAAGAAAAACGCTGGGATCCGTCGCAGCATATGTTCACGTCGCCGCTGCTTGAGGACATTCCGCTGTTGGACACCGATCCGGGCAAGGCGCGCGGATCGCAGTACGATCTCGCGTGCAACGGCTATGAAGTCGCGGGCGGCAGCATTCGCATTCACAGCCGCGAATTGCAAGAGAAGATGTTCCCGTTGATCGGTCAGACGATGGAAAACGCGCGCGAACAATTTGGACACATGCTCGAAGCGTTCGAGTTTGGCGTGCCGCCGCATGGTGGCATCGCGTCGGGGATTGACCGTTTGGTGATGGTGTTGGCGGGCGAACCGAACATCCGCGAGGTGATCGCGTTCCCCAAGACGCAAACGGGCGCCGACATTATGGCGCACGCGCCATCGCTGCCAGAACAGCGTCAGCTTGACGAACTGGGCATCAAGGTCGTCGAGCCGAAGAAAAAAAGCCAATAGCGAACCAAAATTGGGTTCAAATGATGTCGGGCGTCCCACCGGGACACCCTTCGCGTTATAATCTTGCCAGCGCATTGTGGGCTTGGCGCGCCAAGCCCCTCCATGTCCGTATCGTTACGTAAAACGGTTATTTCTTCTTGCTGGCGTTGAATTTCGCTGGTTGAGGTTCGGGATCGGGAGTCAGCACATACGCGCCGAATGCGCCCGCCAGCGCGCCGCCCGCGAAGATGCCCACCAAATACGGAATAAGATAACTCGTGTTGCCGGCGATCAGCGCCGGACCCAGCGTGCGCGCTGGGTTGAGCGATGCGCCCGTGATCGCGCCGCCAGCAACGATGCACGCTGCCAACGTCAAGCCGATGGCGATGGGGGCAAGGTTGCCCGCTTTGCCATGCGCGGCGGTCTGAAAAATCACCGTCACGAACAGGAACGTCAAGATCGCTTCGACTACCGCTGCCGACCACGGCGCATCTGCCGTAAGTGCGCCCGTCGTCTCGCCCAATGTCCACTCGGCGGGCAGTACGCCGCGCAAAATGATCGCCGCGACAATCGCGCCCGCGAACTGTGCCACCCAATAGTACACGGCGCGGTCGAGTTTCATCTTGCCGCCGACCAGCAGACCGAGCGTGACCGCTGGGTTGAAGTTGGCACCGGAAATGTGTCCGAAAGCGAATGCCATGCCGAGGATTACCAACCCGTGACCGAGCGCAGGCGCGACGGCATCCCAACCATTGGCGACTGCCGCGGCAACAACCGCAGCGCCGATGAAGATGAGCGCGAACGTACCAACAAATTCTGCAAGTGCTGCTTTCGTAAGATTGTTCATGAACAAATATCCTTCGTGGCTGCGATTTCAGCGAACAAAACCAATTCGCTGTTAGTATAGCGCGATTGTATCCAATTGGTGCAAGATTTCCCCTTGCCGCACGAGAGCGGGAGTGTTATAAACATGCGTAGTCGGCTGTGTTCGTGATGGCGAAGTGTTTTGAGCCCAATTTTTTCACTCGGGGGCTGACCATGCGGCATCAAGGTGATAGGCGTAAGCCAAGACCCCACTGCCGAGAAAGTCCCCACCTGCGTCTCGCAGGTTCAAAACACCGCTCACACGGCATGGCGGGCTTTTTTATCCAATGAATCGTTGGCGTTTACTGCTCGATCCGCTGCAATCGAGTGCCAATAATATGGCGGTCGATGAAGCGATCCTGAATGCCGTCGGCGCGGGAACGCAGCCGCCCACGCTGCGTTTGTACGGGTGGTCGCCGCCGTGTCTCTCGCTCGGCTATGGACAGCGCGCCCGCGAGGTCGATCTGGCGCGCTTGGCGGCACGCGGATGGGCGCTCGTGCGTCGTCCGACGGGCGGACGCGCGATCCTCCACGCCGATGAACTCACCTACAGCGTTGCGCTCCCGATCACCCATCCATTAGCAACCGGAACAATCCTCGAAAGTTACCAGCGCATCAGCGGCAGCTTGCTGACGGCGCTGCACTGCTTGGGCGCAGACGCGAACGCCGATCCAGTCGAACGCGGCGCGCAAACCTCCAATCCGATCTGTTTTGAGACGACTTCGCACTACGAAATCGCTGTTGAGGGGCGCAAACTGGTTGGGAGCGCACAGCTTCGCCGCGAGCGCGCGATCTTGCAGCACGGATCGCTGCCGCTGTCGGGCGATCTGGCGCGCATCTGCGAGGTATTGGCATATCCCGACGATGCCGCGCGCACCGGCGCGAAATTGGCGCTGCATCAGCGCGCGCTCACGCTGCAAACGGCGCTCGATGGGCGCATTGTGTCATGGAACGATGCCGCCGCCGCCGTTGTAGCGGGTTTTTGCAAAACGTTTGTGCTATCATTAGACGGTGACAGCTTGTCGGACGACGAAAATGCGGACGCCGCGCGGCTGATGCACGAAAAATATGCTGTATCGGCGTGGACGCATAAACGTTAGGGCAATATTCGTATGACTGCATCGCGCCAACTCCCCTTATTCACGCTCACGCCCAAATCGGCGGCGGATTTGAGCGCGCGCACGCCGCTAAAGTTTGCGATCCCCTTCTTTCAAGCGTACTTGTACAAAGAGGGCAAGTCGGATTATACAGTCACATCGTTCACGTCCGATTTGAGCGTGTTCGCCGATCACGCCGATGGCGATACGCCGCTCGGACAGTTCAACACCGAACGGCTGAATGAATTTCTCCAGTGGATGGAACATGAGCGCGGCGTACCGTGCAGCCGCAAGACTTACGCGCGGCGCGTGACCACGCTCAAGGTGTTTTTCAAGTGGTTGGCGGATAACAACTATTTGGAGCGCGATCCGGCGTTCGCGCTGTTGCAGCGGTCGGGTCCCGCGCCGCTGTCGCTGATCTTAACGGATGAACAGGTCGAAGCCTGCATCGCGGTTGCGACGCTGCTGCGACTGGGCAAGAAGCCAGATGCGCGTCCTGAACTGCTGTTCCGGCTGATCGTGGCGACGGGCATCAAGAAGGGCGAAGCGGCGGCGTTGGAATTGGAACACATTGAGCGCGCGCATCCCAAAGAACCGATGCTGATGATCCAGCACACGAGCGCGAAGAACGTCTACAAAGAGCGGCGGCTCGCGCTCGATCCAGCGTGGCTGGCGCTGTTGGACGAGTATCGCGGACAGTATCGGCTCGACAAGCACTTGTTCACCTGCACGGCGCGCAATCTCGAATATATCTTGGAGGATGTGGGGAAGGGTGCGGATATCCCGTTCAAAGTCTCCTTCGAGATGCTGCGCTGGACGTGCGCCGTCCGCAATTATGCGGCAGGCATTGCGCCGAGCGCGATCCGCGATCAGCTCGGTTTGAGCGAGATCAGTTGGCGCGAGACGTTCCAGAAGATTCGGCGCTTGGCAGGCGAAGATATCGAGGCGTATGAGACTGAAGACGACGATGAGCAAGGGGAAGATTAAGCGCCAAGGACGCAAAGGAACCAAAGATCGCAAAGGTTTTCCTTCGTGATCTTTGCGTCTTTGCACTGATCAAAAAACGCGCAGCAGCAGCCCCTTGAGATACGCGCCTTCAGGGAACGTCAGCGCGACGGGATGATCGTCGCCCGCGCTGAGGTAGCGCACGATTTGCGCATCGCGTCCGCTGTCCGCCAGCGCGCCGAACACGATTTTCTGAAACAAATCCGCATCAATCGCGCCAGAACACGAGAACGTCATGAGATAACCGCCGGAATTTAGCAGTTTGAAGGCATTCAGATTCAAGTCTTTGTAGCCGCGCGCCGCTCGTTCGACCTGTCCGACATTGTGCGCGAACTTGGGCGGATCGCAGACGATCACGTCGAAATGCTGTTTTTCGTCAGCGAAATCGCGCACAAGATCGAATACATCGGCTTGGATGAACTCGACTTGATCGGCTGGGAAGTTGGCATCGGTGTAGTTCTTCTCCGCGATTTCGAGTGCAGGGCGCGACGCATCCACATTCGTGACGTGGCACATCGTATCGATCCCGAAACTGCCGGTATAGCTGAACAGGCTCAACAGGCGCATTCCCTCGCCCATCTGATGATGTGTGCTGAGTAAATCGCTGAGGTAGTCGTGGTTGCCGACTTGATCCAGATAGTATCCGGTTTTGTGTCCCTCGCGCACATCGACCCAATACGGATTGACATCTTTCGTGAACCAAATCAGTTCGGACGGTTCTTCGCCCCACAACAGCCCTTGTTCGAGCGATAAACCCTCTTTTTTGCGCACATCGACATCGCTGCGTTCGTAAATCGTCGTGATCTTCAAGTCGATGTCAGCACAAATTTCGACCAACCAGCGCGCGATCTCGTGTTTATGCTGATCGATATGCAGCGTCAAGGCTTGCAGAACGAGCGTCCCCGCGTAGCGATCCACGATTAAACCGGGAAGGTAATCATTTTCGGCGTTGATCAGGCGGCACGCGGCGGGCGGCTGCTGGTTATACCAAGCGCGGCTATCCACGGCGCGCTTGAGCATTCGCCGCCACCACGCTTCATCGATGGGTTCGTCGTTCCACGTCAGCAGGCGGACTTGGATTTGTGAGCGTGCATTGAAATAGCCGCGCGCCAAGAAGCGCCCATGCTTCGAGACAACATCGACGATATCGCCGGGTTGGGGATCGCCGCGCACGGCATCAATCGCGCCGGAGAAAATCCACGGATGGCGGTTCATGATCGGCTTTTCGCGGTCGGGTCGGACAACAATTTGGGACATAGGGTGAGATTCCTTTTGAAAACAGAAGTAGATCGTCGGTTGAAATCTGAAAAAGATTTCAACGCAGAGATCGCAGAGAAAAAAGAAAGCGAATGGAAATCCGAAAACAAAATCAAATCATGTCGTGGCGCTCCGGCGAGACGCTCGCTGCTTCACAAAGTTGCCACCAGGAAACCCTACATCGATTGGATTCGTTTTCGATTCCGCGTAAGTCGCTTTCTTTTCTCGGCGTTTCTCTGCGAACGCTGCGTTAAATCCTGTTTCTTTTCAACGTTATCAGTCTGTAGTTGCTTCTGCGTTGGGTCGATTTTCGAGCAATTGCATCAATTCAGGTTCACCGATGATCGTCACGCCCAACTGCCGCGCCTTGTCGGCTTTGCTGCCCGGCGCGTCGCCCATCAGCACATAGCTGGTTTTCTTGCTCACGCTGCTCGTGACTTTGCCGCCATGTGCCTCGATCAGCGCCGCTGCATCGTCGCGCGCGAGCGTCGGCAGCGTCCCCGTCAGCACGAACGTCATGCCCGCGAGTTGATCGCCCGCTTGGACTTTCGCTTCGCCTTCCATCACCACGCCCGCCGCGCGCAGCTTGCCAACGATTTCGGCGTGATAAGGATCCGCGAACCAATTGACGATCCCCTGTGCGAGGATTTCGCCCACGCCGTCAATTTCATCGAGGCTTTCGACGGTGGCGCCGGCAAGTTTATCAACGGAGCGATAATGATTCGCCAACGCTTCGGCAACGCTGCTGCCCACCCCGTCGATGCCCAACGCGGCGATCACCTGTGCCAGCGGGCGCTGTTTCGCGGCGTCAATCGCTGCGAGCAAGTTGGCGACTTTCTTTTCGCCAAATTTTTCCAGCGGCAGCAGTTGTTCAGCTTTTAGCGCGAAAATGTCGGATTCATCCACGATCAGTTTTTGATCGAGCAGCGTCTTGACGGTCTGTGATCCCATGCCGTCGATTTCCAAGCCCGCGCGCGAGACGAAAAATTCGACTTGGCGATAGACGCGCTCTGGACAGCGGGGGTTCGGACAGAAGTAATCGACCGCTCCTTCGGGCTTGATGATCGGCGTGTCGCAGAACGGGCAGCGTTCCGGCGGTGTAATCTGCGTTTCTTCGCCCGTGCGCGCGGCGACAATCGGCGCGATCACGTTGGGAATCACATCGCCCATGCGCCGCACGACGACGGTATCGCCGACGCGAATATCCAACAGCGCGACTTGATCGAAATTGTGCAGCGTAGCGTTGCTGACGGTGATGCCGCCGATGAACACCGGCTGTAAGACGGCGTTGGGGACGACGCGCCCCGTCCGCCCGACGCTGGTTTCGACTGCCAACAGCTTGGTCGTGGCTTCGCGCGCCGGGAACTTGTACGCCACTTGCCCACGTGGGTCTTTGCCTGCGACGCCCAGTTCGCGCGCCACCCGTTGATCATCGACCTTAATCACCACGCCGTCAATCTCGAAATCGAGATTGTCACGTTGGGATTCCCATGTGGGAATCTGCATCAGGATATCATCGAGTGTGGGATAGAATCCCGCATTCGGCGCGATTAGAAATCCCAAATCCCGCAAATATCCCAACATATCCCACTGACTATCCAACATGCCGTGCGGGATTCCGCGCGCTTCGACGATGCCATAGACATAGATTGTCAGCGGGCGCGACGCGGTGATGCGCGAATCCTTTTGTTTGAGCGTGCCAGATGCCGTGTTGCGCGCGTTGATGAACAAGGGGAGTTCCGCCGCAAGTTGACGCTGATTCACCGCTTCAAAGTCTTTTTTCAGATACATGACTTCGCCGCGCACGACCAGTTTTTCCGGCGCGCTCAAGGTTTCGCTGCGCTGGGCGGGGATGCGCAGCGGAATCGTGCGAATCGTGCGGACATTCGCGGTCACCTCGTCGCCCACCTCGCCGTTGCCGCGCGTCGCTGCTTGGGTCAGCACCCCGTTTTCGTAGGTGATCACGATGGTCAGCCCGTCCAACTTCGGTTCGAGCGTATAGCTCAACTGTGTCCCCGCGGGGAGCAAGCGCAAATTGCGCTCGTCCCACGCGCGCATGTCGTCGGCATTGTAGGCGTTGCTCAGGCTGAGGATCGGCGCGACGTGGCGAATCTTGGCAAAATCGTCCGAGAGATCGCTGCCCGCGCGCTGCGTGGGCGAGTCGGGCGTGATCAGGGCTGGATAGGCGGTCTCGATGGCGACGAGTTCGCGGTAGAGGGCGTCATAGCCCGCGTCGGAAATCGTCGGCGCGCTCAAGACATTGTAGCGATAGATATGGTCGTGCAGTTCGGAGCGCAATTCGGCGGCGCGGATCGATGCTTCGTCTTGCGTCTGTGGGATAATGATTTCAGTCATGACTCACTCAACTCGGCGGTAGGACGCGCAAATAATCGGCGGCTGCCCAACCGGTTTCCGTCGGATCGATGGGCGACTCGACTTGCCACCACGTTAGGTTGTCGACCAATTCGGGCCCGCCGATGATCGTGAAGCGCGCTTGATCGTCAGCGCGAAACAAGATCGTCGTTTGCAGCCCGGCGGCGTCACGGATGTTCAAGCCATCGCTGGCATCGACCAGCACGCTCGACCCAACCGTAATTTGGATCGGAGTCGGGGAGAGGATCACGGGCGGCAGCGTGGGACCCTCCAGCGCGAAGTTGGGTAACGGTCCCGCGAAGGTTGCACCCTGTACAACTGGAATCGTCGCTGTTGGCGCGCTGATCATGGCGTCGGGCGGCGGCGTGGACGAGGGTAGGGGTGTGACGACCACGACAATCGGATCGCCGCCATCTGCCTGACGTCCGCCCGCCATCACGATCAGCGCGACCACGCCCACCGCCGCCGCGATGACGACCACGAGCATGATCAAGACCGACCACAGCGGCAGATATAAGCCGCTGTCTTGGCGGCGAGGACGCGCTTCGCTCCGGCGGGGACGCCGGACACTTTCTTGCGGCGCTGCATCCGTGGGTGATGACTCACTCGGACGATAATAATCCGATGAACGCGCCCGCGATGTGGGCTGAAGCGGCGGCGGATCGCGGCGGGTGCTGCCCGATGTTGGGGTGTCTTGAGGGTCGTAGCTCATATTGTTCTCCCTCGCTGCTGCATCCATTCGATCAAGTGTTCCGGCGTCCACGTATTCAACACGGCGGGCGCGCTCACCCAACCGCGCCGCGCGGTCATGACGCCGTAGCGCAGATTGTCCATGTCGGCGGCGCTGTGTGCATCGGTGTCGATGGCGATGGGGATGCCGAGTTCGACAGCGCGGCGCGCGTACTGTGCTTCGAGGTCAAGGCGTTCGGGATTGGCGTTGATTTCCAGCGCCGTCCCGCTCTGCTGTGCCGCTGCGAATACCGCATCCATGTCCAGATCGGCGGCATCGCGCGAACTGATGAGCTGTCCGCGCGGGTGTCCGATCAAATCGACGTGCGGATTGCGCAAGGCGTTCAACACGCGCTGCGTCACCTGTTCGCGCGGCTGACGTAAGCCAACGTGCAGCGACGCGATCACGAAATCCAACTGCGACAAAATGTCGTCGGGATAATCCATGTCGCCATCGGCGCGGATATCGCATTCGACGCCGTGTAGCACACGCAAGCCGCGCGGCGCGAACTCGGCATCGACGGCGCGAATAGTGTCACGCTGTGCTAATAATCGTTCTACCGACATGCCGTTGGCGATCACCGAACTCTGCGAATGATCGGTGATCACGATCAGCCGCCGCCCGCGCGCCAACGCTTGTTCCGCCATCTCACGCGCGCTCAACGCGCCGTCGCTCGAAGTGGTGTGCATGTGTAAATCGGCACGCACATCCTCGATTTGAATCAGCGTCGGAAGTTTTCCGGCTTGTGCAGCTTCGATTTCGCCCCAATCCTCGCGCAGTTCCGGCGGAATCCACGGCACGCCGATGGTTTCGTAAACGGCTTCTTCGTTCGCGCACAGCACTTCGGGCGAGCCGTCCAATGGGGTGAGCGCGTGTTCGTTTAAGCTGTAGCCGCGCGCAAGGGCGATCTCGCGGATGTGGATATTGTGCGCTTGGCTGCCTGTAAAGTATTGCAGCGCCGTTCCCCAGCGCGCGGGTGCAATCGCACGCAGATCGACCTGTACGCCGTTTTGCAGTTCAATCGAGCTTTTTTTGTCGCCGTTTCCGAGAACGCGCGCCACCGTGTCCATCGTGACGAATGTTTGCATGAGCGGCGCGCTGTCCTCCGTCGCCACCAGCAGATCGATATCGCCAATCGTCGGGCGGGCGCGGCGCAAACTGCCCGCGTAGACGCCCTTGAGCGCGCCCGGTATCGTCAGCAGCCGCGCGAGGATGAATTCGGCGGCGGGCAGAGCGATGCCCAACGCCGCGCGCGTGTTGGCAGCGCGGCGCTTGAGTGACTCGATGCCCTCAATGATCTTCGCTTCGCTTTTCGCGCCCATACCCGCCATGTCGCGCAGTTTGCCTTCGCGCGCCGCCGTCTCCAACGCCGCGACGGTGACGATGCCTGATTCCCAAAACTGTTTCGCCTTCTTGGGTCCGACGCCGTTAATGTGCAAGATATCGACCACGCCCGGCGGGACTTCTTCGGCGAGCTTTTCGTAAAAATTCAGCTTGCCTGTATCGAGCATCTCTTGAATCTTTTCCGCGATGATCTTGCCGACCGACGGAATTACTTCAAGTCCGCCCTCCGCCGCAATAGCGCGCAGATCGCGCGGCTGTTGGCGAATCGACTCGGCGGCGTTGCGGTAGGCGAGGATGCGATGAATGATCTCGCCTTTGATTTGTAACATATCAGCTACACGGTCGAACAAATCTGCGATGTCACGGTTGGTCAGCGCCACAATCTTTTCGCCTTTTTCGCTCACATCGTTGGAGAACGGTTGCGTTCTCGTAACAATATCGTTAGAACGAATGTGTTGTTTCTATCATTATACCGCAAGCGTCCATCAGGGGAAAGTCGGCAGGATTGACACAAGGGCGATAAAATGCTAGTTTCATAACCATCTTTTCGCCTCTCCAGAATTTCGACTGCCCATGAGTACACTCGTCATGAAGTTTGGTGGGTCTACCGTCGGCACGATTGCCGGGCTGACCCAAGTCTTGAGCATCGTCCTCACCGAGCGCGAACGCTGGGATCGGCTGCTGGTGGTTGTGTCGGCGCTGGATGGTGTGACCGATATGCTGATCGAAGCCGGTTCGCTGGCGCAGATGGGTAATCGGCGCGGCTATCGGCGGATCGTCGCCAATTTGCGCACGCGGCATATGGCGCTCTTGGAACATCTGCCGTTGGGCGCGGCGGAGCGCGGCGCGCTGCAAGCCGATATCGACCGCCTGTGGTTCGATCTACTCGATGTGTGTCAATCACTCTCGGACGAAGCCAGCGGCGTGATCTTGCCGCCATCGGTGATTAGTTCATTGGACTCGGTCGTTGGTGTGGGCGAACGCTTGGCGGCGCGCATTGTTGCCGCGCTGCTGCGCCAGAACAATCTGCGCGGAGTCGCTATCGATGCCACCGACGTGCTCATCACCGATAACGTATTCGGCAATGCGACGCCGGATATCGAGCGGACGCGCGCGCGCGTCGCCGCGAATTTGGTGCCGATGTTGGATCGGCGCATTATTCCGGTGATCACGGGTTACATCGGCGCGACGCGCGACGGCAAGCCGACGACGTTGGGGCGGGGCGGCAGCGATTACAGCGCGTCGGTGATCGGGATGAGCGTCGCTGCTGATGAACTATGGATTTGGACGGACGTAGACGGCATGATGAGCGCCGACCCCAACGAAATCGGCGGCGCGCGCGTGATTCCGTTCTTGTCCTACGATGAAGTCTCGGAACTGGCGTATTTTGGTGCGCGCATTTTGCATCCGCGTATGATCGCGCCGCTGCGTGAACACCAGATTCCGGTGCGCGTGCGCAATGTGTTCAAGCCGCAGCAGCCCGGCACGTTGATTCAACAGGGGAGCGTGGCTGAAGCACGCGAGTCGACGACGGATGCACAGCGCGGTGTCTTGAAAGCGGTGACCGCGATTCAGGGCATCAGCTTCGCCGCGCCAATGCGCGGATCGCTGGCGAGTTTGATGGTGTTCGTGGACGAAACGCTGTGGACTGTCACGCGGACGCGAGCGGAGGTGTTGATCGCGGCGCAATCGTCGGAGCAAAGTTTCATCTGTGTGGTTGTGCCGACGACGGCGGGCTTGGATGCGTCACACGGATTGCGCGTCGAAATGGGTGACCGCTTACGCCTGCGTGATGATCTGCACGGCTGGACAGTCGATGCGGTCAGCGTGATCACGGTGATCGGCGCGCAAGTGGGCGAACGCAGCGATGTGACCGCCACGATTTTGCGCGCGTTAGGCGATATTCATGTATTGGGCATTGCGCACGGCGCATCCCACGTCAGCATGTCCGTGGTGGTGGAGTCAGACGACAGCGACGCGGCACTGGCGGCGCTGCATGAGTTGGTGGTGAGCCGTCCTTAACGCGGGCGTGCCAGCGGCACGCCCCTACATTGGTTGGGGTTTTATCAATAGCGATTCAAGTACTGCGCCTGTTCCCAAGGGGTGATCTGACGGTGATACTCGTCGAGTTCTTGCCGTTTGACTGCGATGTAGCGTTCGCCAACGAACTCGCCCAATGCCGACATGATCACGTCGTCCGCCGCCAGCGCGTCCAATGCTTCAGATAGGCTGGTTGGCAGCGTCTCGATGGTGCGCATCTTGGCGCGGTCGGGGCGCAGCAGGGACTCTTCCATCGCGTTGGTGAGCGGCATTCGCTGGCGGATGCCGTCGAGTCCGGCTGCCAACATGACCGCCATCGCCAGATAGGGATTGCAGCTTGGGTCGGGGCAGCGTAGTTCGAGGCGCGTGTTCGCTTCTTTGCCCGGCGCGATGTGCGGCACGCGGATCAGCGCCGCGCCCGCGCGGTTGACGTGCGCCCAACTGATATACTTCGGCGCTTCAAAGCTGACCGCCAAGCGTTTGTACGAGTTGACCAGCGGCGCGAGGATGGCGCACAGGGCGCGCGCGTGGCACAACTGCCCAGCGAGGAAATAGCGCGCCGTCTCGGACAAGCCGTACTCGTGCGTCAGATCGACGAACACATTGGCGTCGGTGTTTTTGTCGTGCAAGCTCTGATGCGTGTGCATTCCCGATCCGGGCAGATGCTCGGATGGGCGCGGCATGAATGTGCAGTGCAAGTCGCTGCGCTGCGCCGTCGATTTGATCGCATAGCGCGCGGTCAGCAGATTGTCAGCGGAGACGAGCGCATCATTGTAATCCAGGTCGATCTCGTGCTGTCCGGATCCAATCTCATGATGCGACGAATCGACACGAATGCCGAGCTTGATTAGGGTCGAGATCAGCTTGCGGCGGATCGCTTGCGTCTCATCGGTGGCGCTGTCGAAATAGCTGGCGTCGTCGTGTGGACGCAGCGGCAGGATCGTGCCGTTGGCATCGCGCTGGAACAGGAAAAATTCGAGTTCCAAACCGGTTTTGAAAGTGAAGCCGAGCGATTCGGCGTCTTTCAGTACATCGATGAGGATATTACGCGAATCGCCGATGAAGGCGTTGCCCTGCGGCGTGCGCACGGTGCAAATCATGCGCGCGGTGTGGTCGCCGTCGCCGTTCCATGGGAGCGCGATGAACGTGTTCAAATCTGGCGACAGCACCATGTCGCTTTCCGCCACGCGCCCAAAGCCCTCGACGGATGAGCCGTCGAAGTGCAGCCCATAGTCGATCACATCTGCGACTTTGGCAGTGGGGACGGTCACACTCTTGATCATCCCGGCGATATCGGTGAACCACAACAGCACAAATTGGACGTGCTGTTCGTCAATGGCGCTCAAAATGTCATTTTTAGTGCGCATACTGTAAGTTCTCATCGTGTCAATCGCTATTCTCAGTATAGGCGGGTTCACAAAGTAGGACGTGGGATGAAGCAACTAAAGAATCAGTAATTTTATTATTCATCGCTACCAACAATGCTGTTCAACGGTGGGTCGGGCAGCACGCCCAAAACGCCCAACAACGCTTCCAATCCTAGCACATAGCTGCGCCAACCAAAACCGACGACTTGCCCGACACAGACGGGCGCGAGCAGCGACACATGACGGAATGACTCGCGCGCGTGGACGTTCGAGAGATGCACTTCGACGACGGGGAGCATAATCCCGCTGATCGCATCGCGCAGGGCAATCGATGTGTGCGTGTACGCACCGGGATTGACGACCACGCCGTCCGCCCATGTGCGCGCGTCGTGCAGCGCATCGATCAAGGCGCCCTCGTGATTGGATTGGAACGTGCGCACGGCGACGCCGTGTTCGGATGCGCGGTTCGTCACGACTTCATTCACGTTCGCTAGGGTGAAGCGCCCATAGATTTCGGGTTCGCGCGTGCCAAGTAAGTTCAAATTGGGCCCGTGCAAGAGCAAAATCGCGTTGTGCATTAGCGCAAGACCTCGTTGAGAATCGCCATCACATCCGAAACGGGTACCGCGTCTACGATCAGCGGTTCGCCCACGTTTTTCAGCAGTACGAAACGCGACCGTCCGCCGCGCCATTTTTTGTCGGTCGCCATGGCGGCGTAGACCGCTTCGGCGTCGAGTTCTGATGCAGCCATCCGCGCGCGGGTGAGCAGTCCGACGCCGCCGACCAACGCTTCGACTTGTTCGGCGAGACTCGGCGCGCACAACTTCAGCCGCACAGACAGCCGTGCCGCCGCGATCAAGCCGACGCCGACGGCTTCGCCATGCGGGATCGCGTAGCGGGACACCTGCTCGAAGGCGTGTGCGAAGGTGTGTCCGAGATTCAGGTGCGCGCGGATATTCTGCTCATACGGATCGGCTTGCACAACATCAATTTTGACTTGCACAGCGCGCTGAATGAGCGCGGGCATGTCCAAGCTGCCGCCCGCCAGCGCATCCATGACTTTTTCGAGGATCAGCGCATCCGCCAACAAGCCATGTTTGATGATTTCCGCCAAGCCGCAGCGATATTCGCGCGTCGGGAGCGTGGCGATGGCATCTGGGTCGATCAACACGAGTTCGGGTTGCTTGAACGCGCCGACGAGATTTTTCCCTTGTGGGAGATCGACGCCGACTTTGCCGCCAACGCTCGAATCGACCATTGCCAGCAGCGATGTTGGGATTTGCACGAAGCGCACCCCGCGCATGTACGTCGCCGCTGCGAAGCCGACGGTATCGCCAACGACGCCGCCGCCCAATGCGATCACCACCGAACCGCGATCCAGCCCCGCCGCCACGAAATCGGCGTAGAGTTGGGCAACCGTCGCCAGATTCTTGTAAGACTCGCCGTCGGGGATCGTGATCAGCGTCGCATTGGGCAAATTTGCTACCAATGCGTCGCCATAGAGCGGCGCAATCGTCGTATTGGTGACAACGGCTGTCCGCGCGTCCAATTTCCACGCGGCGGCGTTCTCATGGACGCGCGCTAACAGCCCCGTTTCGATGTGAATGGGGTAATGCCCGGTATCGGGCGTCGTTACAGTGAGCTGCGCCATAATTCCACGATTTCTCCGGCAACTTCATCCGGTGTGCGCCCGCCCGTGTCGATATGGGTGGGAATATCGGCGTAGGCGGCGCGGCGTGCGGTATACAGTTCGCGCCAGTTCGCCGCGAGCGGGCGGTCATTCGTATTCGCCAAGCGCGCCTCGATCACCTCCGGCGCGGTGTCGAGGCAGACGACCAACGCCATTTCCAACATCACGGCGCGATTGTCAGCGTTAACCAGCATTCCGCCGCCTGTGCTGATTACGAGTCCGTGCGTATTCGACAGCGCCCGACATACGCGCGCCTCGTGTTCGCGGAAAACAGCCTCGCCATCCTCGCGGAAAATCGCTGGGATCGATTTGCCGACGCGCCGCACGATTTCGTCATCCGTGTCGATAAACGTGCGTTCGGTCAGCGCGGCGATACGTTTGCCAATCGTTGTTTTGCCCGTCCCCATGAAGCCCGTAATCACCAAACTGCGCGCTTTGGGATCGATGGGCGTGACGACTTGGGAGTCGGCATCAGGGGTATTCAAACCGCCACTCCAGATTGTTCATGGGCAAGTCTTGGAGGCGCGCGCGGCGCAGCGAGTCGAAGCGGGGACGCATCTCGTCTAGACTGTCGCCGCCGAGTTTCTCGATCAGCGCGTCCGCTAACACTAGCGCCAGCATCGCCTCTAAAATCGGTACGGCGCGCGGTACGGCGCAAAAGTCGCTGCGTTCGTAGGTCGTCGGTTCGGGCTGTCCCGTCGCCAAGTTGACCGAGCCGAGCGCCTTCATGACCGTCGAAATCGGCTTCATCGCTACGCGGCACACGATGGCTTCGCCCGTCGTGATGCCGCCTTCGAGTCCGCCCGCGCGATTGGTGGCGCGATGGAGCGCGCCCGTCCCGTTGACGGTGATTTCGTCATGGACGTGCGATCCGCGCTTGCCCGCATTCTCGAACGCGGTGCCGATCTCCGCGCCCTTCATCGCATGGACGCTGACCATCGTGGCGACAATCTTGGCGTCCAGCTTGCGATCATGTTGGACGTGCGAGCCGAGTCCCGGTGGGACGTTGAGCGCCACGACTTCGATCACGCCGCCGAGCGTATCCTTATCGACTTTCGCCGCGTGGATTTCCTCATGCATGGCGCTGGCGGCGTCGGCGTCGGGACAGCGAACGTCGCTCTGTTCGGCAAGCTCCAAGCGGCGTTCATACGCTAGCTCGTCAGGCAGCCGGATCGACACGCCGCCAATCTGGACGACATAGCCGCCGATGACGATCCCGAAAGCGCCCAAGTATTGCTTGCAGATTGCGCCCGCCGCGACGCGCATCGTCGTTTCGCGCGCGCTGGCGCGTTCGAGCGCGATCCGCAGATCGCGGTAGCCGTATTTGATCGCGCCCGTGAGGTCAGCGTGACCGGGACGGGGCGTGGTCATCGGTTGGATGTCTTTTTCGCGCCAATTCTTGTAATCGCGGTTCTCGACCGCCAGCGCGATAGGTGCGCCCGTCGTCATGCCCGCGACGACTCCCGCGCTGATCTCGACTTCATCGCGTTCGATGTTCATGCGCCCGCCCGATCCGTAGCCTTCTTGGCGGCGGCGCAGTTCCTCGTTGATGTGCGCTGCGGTCAGCGGGATTCCGGCGGGCAGTCCGTCGATGATCGCGGTCAGTTTGGGCCCGTGACTCTCGCCCGCTGTCAAAAATCGGATTGCCATATCATCCTCGATCAGTTCATCTCGTTCACAGCCGCTTGTGCGGCTGCCAGCATCACATCGATGGGCGGTTCAACGCCCGTCCAAATTTTGAACGCCGCCGCGCCCTGCCGGACTAGCATACCGAGTCCGTTGTACGCTTTGCCGTGCGTTTCTTCGGCTTTCCACATCAGGCGCGTTTTCGCCGGACGATAGATCATATCGTAGACGATCATGTCATGTGGAAACCATGCCTCATCGGGCCACGGGTTTTCGCCGCCGCGCGGATACATGCCGACAGGCGTACAGTTGACAATCAGCGGCGTCTTGCCGCGCATGGCGAACAACCACTGCGCGGCATAGTCCCAGTCCGGCGCGATAGCGGGCATCACGCCCAAGTCGGTCAGCATCTTGGTCGCCTTATTGGGATCGCGGTTCATCACGACGATGCGCGCGCCCGCCTGCGCCAGCCCATAGACTGCCGCCCGCGCCGCGCCGCCCGCGCCGATGATGAGCGCCTTCCGTTCGGTCAAATCATCGACGCCGTGCGCTGCCAGATCGTCCATGAAGCCCTGTACATCGGTGTTCGTCCCGGTGTTGGTGCGAAAATCGATGGTGTTGACCGCGCCGACCGCTCGCGCAATCGCGTCGGGTTCGACATAGCGCATGGCGGCTTCTTTGTGCGGGATCGTCACGTTGACGCCGACATAGCCATGATCGCGCAGTTCGCGCAAGCCGAGCCGCAAGATATCCGGCGGCAGCGCGATCTTGTCGTACAGCCAATCGTCCATGCCGAGCGCCTTGAAGGCGGCGTTATGCATGGCGGGGCTGATGCTGTGGTCGATAGGGTAGCCGATCACCCCGACCCGTTTTTGCGTGTCATACTTTTGAGTCATGCGGCGTTTTTGCGCGTTCCTTTCTGATCAGCGCGCGCGCTTCTTCGAGCGTGTTGACGAAGCGAAAATCGTTGGATTGTTGCAGCGATTTGAACGTGCGCGCTGTGATGGACAAAACTTGCTTGGCGAAGGAACCGAGTCCGATGAACACTGTCATGCGCGAATGATTGGGGTGTCCCGCTTCATCGATGCCGATGCGCCGAATGCCGCTGATCGCATGTTCGGGCAGCGTTTTGCTCTGGTTCATATCCAAGATGGATCCAACTTTGTAATCCACAGTGTCCATCAGGCGATGCGTCTCATCGAAGGCGCGCTTGAGATCGTCCCACGTCCATGAACCATCGAACACATAACGAACGGCAGTGTGTTCGGCATCGTCCCACATGGTTTGGATTGGCATGACATTCCCTCAGACATAACTATTCTGTTATATCCTTTACGACGATATCCGCGCCTAAAGATTGCATCGTGGCGGCATAACCGGGAAATGAGTCGCCCGCGCACTTGGCGTCCAAGACGGTGGTCGCGCCCTTCGCGCCCAAGCCCGCCACGACCATGCTCATCGAAATGCGGTGATCGTCGTGTCCGTCGGCGGTTGCGCCCATCAGCTTTTGCCCGCCCAACAGATAGAAACCGTCCTCTGTCTCGGTGATCGACGCGCCCAACTTGGACAATTCTTTCACCATCACGGCGATGCGATCCGTCTCTTTGACGCGCAGTTCGCCCGCGTCGCGCACAATCGTTTCGCCGTCCGCGAACAGCGCCGCCACCATGAAGATCGGGAACTCATCGATCATGCGTACCACGACCTCGCCGCCCACGCGCACGCCTTTGAGCGCGCTGTGTTTGACGTGGATCGTGCCGACGGGTTCGCCCGCCGCGAGTCCAGTTTCCTTCACTTTGATATCCGCGCCCATCTCGCGCAAAACATCCAAAATGCCCGTGCGCGTTGGGTTGAGATTGATGTGTTCGAGCGTGATGTCGCTGCCCGGCACGATCAGCGCCGCCACCAGCGGGAATGCCGCCGATGAAATATCGCCCGGCACGGTGAAATCGAGCGGTTTGAACGTCGCGCCTGGTGTAACCGTGACCGTATCGCCGTCCACTTTGATATCCGCGCCCAACGCCATCAACATGCGTTCAGTGTGATCGCGCGCGGGACCCGGCTGAATCACGACGGTTTCGCCGTCCGCAAACAAGCCCGCCAGCAGGATTGCGCTCTTGACCTGTCCGCTTGCCATCGGCATGTGATAGGTGATGCCGCGAAGCTGCGCCGGACGCACGGACAGCGGCGCGTAGCCGTTGAGGCTGTTGATATCCGCGCCCATCTGTTTGAGCGGCGTGATAATCCGGTTCATCGGGCGGCGGCGCAGTTGACTGCTGCCGTCGAGGATACTGGGGTAAGGCTGCCCCACCATGATGCCAGTTAGCAGGCGGATTCCCGTCCCAGCGTTGACCAGATCGAGCGTGTCGGACGGCGCACGCATCGTCCCACCATCGATGATGAGTTCGGTATCGCTCACGCGCGTGACGGGGACGCCCAACGTCTGGATGGCGCGCAAGGATGCTTCGGTATCGCCTGCTGGCAGCCAACCGCGCACATGAGTCCGTCCCAGTGCCAGCGCGCCAAAGAACACGGTGCGATGCGAGATCGATTTGTCGCCGGGAATGTGGGTTTTTCCATGCAGTTTGTCGCCGGGATGGACGATGAAACAATCGACCGCCATTAGGGTTTTCCTTCTAATCGTTTGACCCAATCCAAGCGGGCTTCGCGCGCCGGACGGAGCAAATCCGCAAGTTTTTCATCGTCGTGACCAATCAGCATGGCTTCGATCATCGCAAGCTGCATCCGAAACAGCGCCAAGAGTGTGGCGACGGCTTGCGTATTCGTGCCGAGAATGTCGCCCATCATGCCCAAATCTTGCGCCGCCAAGCGCGACATATCGCGGAAACCGCCCGCCGCCAAGCGCCAAACGGCATCATCATCTTTGCCTTCGGAGGCGACGGTTGCCACCAGCGCCGCGCTGAGAATATACGGCAAATGGCTGATCGCCGCCACAACCCGATCATGCCGCGCCGCGTCCATTTCGATGGGAACGGCGCCCAACGCTTCCACGAATGCTAATGCCCGTAGGCGCGTCGCCGGAGTCGTGCGCCGCGTCGGACACAGCACGAACGGGCGGTTGTGATACAGCGTCGCGTCGGATGCTTCGACCCCGCTGACCTCTTTCCCGGTCATGGGGTGTCCGCCAACGGCTTGCACGCCGATGGGGAGCGCGCCCATGACGTTGCAAATATCGGCTTTCGTGCTGCCAATGTCGATCAACAGCGTATTCGAGCGCAGATATGACCCGATGCGATTTTGAATCACGTTGATGATCGTCCGCACAGGCGCGGCGAGGATCACCGCGTCCGCGTCCGCGACTCCGGCGCGCAGATCGTCGGTGGCGCTGTCCACAATGTCATGTTCGACCGCGTAAGCGCGCGTGAGCGGGTTGGGATCGACGCCGACCAGCGTTTCGACGCAGCCGCGCAGCGCCAGCGCCATCGATCCGCCCATCAAGCCGAGTCCGACGATGGTCACTTGTCGAGCGCGAAACGGCGTCATGGCGTCTGCCTCCTGCGAGTCGTCAAGATCATGATTCGTTGAACGCCAATTTGTTGTCGGGATAAAGATCGGGGCGCATTTTCTCCGTGCCGTGCATGTAGACGTGCTGGATCGAGTCGAGTGGACGCTCAGTGTTCCAATGGATCAGCACGCGGATACAGCGTTTCATCCCTTCGGGCGTGTCGATTTCTTGCGCGCCGAGCAGCGCCACACGTGTCCAGCCGATATGCCGCGCGGCAGCCGCCGGGAACGCTGCGTTCAAGTCGGGCGTGGAGGTGAAAATCACGCTGGCGACCGCATCTTCTTCGATCTCGTTGATTTCGATCAATTTGCGGATCAATTCTTCCGCCGCGTTCATGATCGCCTCGCGGGTGTTCGCCTCTGCCACCGTCGCGCCGCGCACGCCTCGAAACATCATTGTCTTCCCCTTTTTTATATCAACGCAATAAAAAAGCGCTGGGACTACACCCTGCGCCTTGTCATAGACCCCATTCCTTTAGGTAGGAGCTTGCAACTGAGGTGGTTATCGACCCAACACACTCGTCACGATAGGCTGAATGACGGCAGCCCAAGCAGGAGCTTCGAAATCTGAGGAGCCGCGCCGTATCCGTGCCTGCTCACTTTGTGCCTTACTCCTCAATTAGAGTGTAAAAATCGTAACCTGTTCAATAGAGGTTGTCAAGCAGTTGTACTGGTGGGGCGCAAGCGTGCCGCGAATACGGGCGGGAACTGGGTGAAGTTCACCCATGACAGCAGCCGCCGCGACTCTACGCCCGCGCCGAACGCCGGTTCTTCGACGCCATCCAGCATGAAGCCCGCGCCAAAACATTGATTGAGCAGGGTATGGAGCGGACGATGAAACACGTAATGCGCGTTCGGCTCATTGGGCGCGCCCGCCGTGATGCGCGTGCCGACGCTGAGATAATCGTAGAGTTTGAGCGCGTACTTGTCCGACACGCGCCCCTCTTGTTCCGCCGACTCGATCAGCATGGTCACGACCGCCGAATTGAAACACGGGTGCATGACGGTGAACACGAAGCGTCCGGCGGGCTTGAGCAAGCGGCGGACGGCGCGCAGCATCGGCTGAATCGACGCCATGTCCATCAGCGCCATGTTGCACACAGCGGCATCGAAGCGCGCTTCGCCCAACGTGAGCAGGGCGGCTTCTTTAGTGGCATCAACCACGCGGTAATCGATGGCGCGCGCTTCGGAGCGGGCTTGCGCGCGCGCGATCAGCTTCTCGCTGATGTCCGTCGCCACGACTGCCGCGCCCAAGTCCGCCAGACGCCGCGCGAACGCGCCGTTGCCACAGGCGATATCGAGTACCGACTCGCCGGACTGGATCGCCAGCAATTTCTCCGCCGCCGGGCTGACGAGGTGACGATGAAAGGCGTTGCCTTCGTCACCGTGCAGATTGTCCCAAAAGTCCGCTTTTTGATTCCACTGCTGGCGGACTTCATCGTTGAGGGTGGGATCGTCAGGCATGGTTGCCTTTCACATACATTAACGATATAATGAGCGTATGGTGTCCATTTTGCGAGATGTTAACGTGAACAATGCCGATGTGAAGATGTTAGGTGAATTCTGTGAAGCGAAACTAAATCTTAAAGAGGTTCATTTCCCTCCAGATTATCACAGTGTACCGCTGTGTGTGATTGATGCGGTCTTTTCACTCGGCATCAAATATCAGACGACCGAAAAAGTCGTTAAACGCATTGCCACCCATTTCAAGACTCCGCTGACGCGCGGATCGGATTTGCCCATGCGCGAGGAGCAGCTCTCGGTGACCGCCTTCATCTCAGGTTTTAATGAGCTGGGCGTCGAGAAAATGACCGCTGACGTGTTCGGCAATCGCAATCTCACCTCGCCCACCAATGGCATTCTGAAGTCCGAAGCGGTGCTGCAATTCTGCCTCGTCTTGCAAAACTTCCAAGTGGACTATCTTCAAGACATCAGTGTAATCCTAAATCGACCAGATTTCGAGAAGGCAATTCAGGTGATTCCGGGACAAGGCACGGGCATTTCGCTGAAGTACTTTTATATGCTGACAGGATCGGATGAATTGATCAAGCCGGATCGGATGATTTTCCGCTTCATCAAATCTGCGCTGTGGCGCACGGTCGATATTCAGGAATGTCAAAAGCTGTTGGAGGCGGTCTGTGAATTGCTGTCCGCTACCTACCCCAAATTGACGCTGAAGCAGTTGGATTATGGCATCTGGCAGTATCAGCGATCCATTTCGTCAATCTAACGCCGCCACCATCGCTGCTGCCAAGTCCCGCGCCGCCGCCACGCCGTCTTTGCCCGCGCGTACTAGCGCGCTCCCGACGATGAAGCCATCGACCTGTTCGCTGACCATGCGCGCCTGTTCCGGCGTGCTGATGCCGAAGCCCATCACCAGCGGCGTCGCCCCGACAGACGCTTTCAACCGCGCGATGAACGCCGCCAAGTCCACTGGCAGTTCCGTCCGCGCGCCCGTGACGCCCGTCAACGCCACCACGTAGATGAAGCCCGTCGCGGCGCGCGCCACGAGCGCGATCCGGTCGGCGCTGCTGGTCGGCGCGAGGAAAAACACCATCCCTATGTTCTCTCGCGCGCACACCTCGACGAACTGCGCCCCTTCTTCCGGCGGCAAGTCCGGCACAATCACACCGTCCGCGCCCGCCGCTTTCGCATCCACGACGAAACGTTCGATGCCATAGGCGATCAGCGGATTCAGATAGCCCATCATCAGCATCGGCTGTTCTACGCCGCGCGCGCGCAGTTCGCGCACGGCGTCGAGGCACTTGCGCACGGTCGTGCCGTTATCGAGCGCAATCTGCGTCGCCGCCTGAATCACCGCGCCATCCGCCAGTGGATCGCTGAACGGGATGCCGATTTCGAAGCCATCGACGCCCGTTTGTGCCAGCGCCGCGATGGTTTCGATGCTGGCGTCATGGGTTGGGTAGCCAATCGGAAAGTAGGGCAGGAAGGCGGCACGATTTTGCCCCTTCGCCGCCGCGAACATCGCCCCAATCGCGTCTAATCCACGCATTATCTCGTCTCCCGACGCTGTGCCAACAGCCAATCGTAATGTTGCTGATCCCAAAATGCGGCGTCCGCTGTGCCGCCGTGCGACAAATGCGGATAGCGCGTGTAGCCAAAATTCATCTTCAACGCCGTCATGCGCGCTGCAAAAAAGTCCGCGCCATCGACGCGCACGGTCATGTCGCCCGCGCTGTGGATCATCCAGACCGTAAGATGCTGAATCGCCTCGAAGTCTTGATCGAAGGTATAGGTGCTATGCCGCAACCCATTGCCGCCGACAGGCATCAACGCCGCGAAGCGATCTGGACGCGCAATCGCCCAACTCCACGTCCCATAACTGCCCAAACTAAATCCGGTCAGATAGACGCGATCCGGATCGATGGGCTGTGTTGCCAATAGGTGATCCAGCATCGCATCGAGCGCGTCCAATACATCCTCCCAGCGTTCGCCGTCGGGACACTGCGGCACGCATACAAATGCCGGAAGCGCGCCGCCTTCTTCGAGAAACCGCGGCAGCGAATGGCGTTTAACCAGTTCGAGATCGTCGCCGCGTTCGCCGACCCCATGTAAAAAGAGGATCAATGGGGTAGGGGAGTCGGCGTTCGTCGGCGGATACCACAGATAACGAAGCGGGGACGGCATCTATGCTTTACCATTCAACGCCTTGATCACCGTGTCCAAGTCTTTATCGCCGCGCCCAGAGAGATTGACGAGTAGCACCGAGTCTTTCGGCATCGTCGGCGCACGCTTCAGCACTTCTGCGACAGCGTGCGCACTCTCCAGCGCCGGGATGATGCCTTCGGTCTCTGCGAGTCGTTGCAGCGCGGACAGCGCCTCATCGTCCGTTGCGTAGGTGTAGTACGCGCGCTCGGATTGACGCAGATAAGCATGTTCGGGCCCCACGGATGGATAATCCAAGCCCGCCGAAATGCTGTGCGTGTTCATGATCTGCCCATCGGCGTCCTGCATTACGAACGAGCGCGTCCCGTGCAGCACACCGATCCGCCCCAACGCCGGATCAGCGAAGCGTGCCGCGTGTTCGCCACCTTCGATCCCGTAGCCGCCCGCCTCGACGCCGATCAATTGGACATTTTCATCGTCGCGGAAGGCGTGGAACAAGCCGATGGCATTGCTGCCGCCGCCGACGCAGGCGATACACGCATCGGGCAGCTTGCCCGCCATGTGCAGGATTTGTCCGCGCGCCTCCGTGCCGATCACGCTCTGGAAATCGCGCACCATCATCGGATACGGATGGGGTCCCAGCGCCGATCCGAGCAGATAGAACGTTGTGCGCACGTTTGTGACCCAATCGCGGATCGTCTCGTTGATCGCGTCTTTGAGCGTCTTACTGCCGCTCTCGACCGGGCGCACATCCGCGCCGAGCAGCTTCATGCGAAAGACGTTCGGTTGCTGGCGCGCGATATCGACGCTGCCCATATAGACGATACATTCCAAGCCAAGCAGCGCCGCCGCCGTCGCGCTGGCGACGCCGTGCTGTCCTGCGCCCGTCTCTGCGACGACACGCCGCTTGCCCATGCGTTCCGCCAATAAGGCTTGACCGAGTGCGTTGTTGATCTTGTGCGCACCTGTGTGCGCCAAATCTTCGCGCTTGAAGTAGATGCGCGCGCCGCCCAGTTGATCGCTCAGGCGTGCGGCATAGCTGATCGGCGTCGGGCGTCCGGTATAGGTCGCGTGGAGATGCGCTAGGCGCGTTTGAAATTCCGGGTCGTGCATGGCGCTCTCATACGCGGCGGTCAGTTCGTCGAGCGCCGGAATCAGCGTTTCGGGGACGAAGCGTCCGCCGAAATCGCCATAGTAGCCGCGTTGGTTCGGCACGTCGGTGACGCCCGTTTGGATATACAGTGAATCGGTCATATTCAACCTTTATTCGTTCTCGTTTGCCGCACGTACCGCGTCGATGAATGCGCGGAGTTTGGCGTGATCTTTAATGCCTGGCTGATCGGTAGGTTCGACACCGCTGGCAACATCGACGCCCCACGGACGCGCCGCGCGCACCACGTCGCCGACATTTTCTGGCGTCAGCCCGCCCGCTAACATCAAGCGCGGTACAACTACTTTCACAGCTTGCGCGATATCGAGGCTGGCTTGGACGCCCGTCCCGCCGTATTGCTCCGCGCTGTAGGCGTCCAACAGCAGCGACGGCAGCGAGTCGTCCGTAGGTGCGCCGTTGAGAAAATAAGCGGCGTCGTCCAATGCCTCAACCTTGTTACGCGGGCGGATCGCCTTGAAGCCGATGCCGCGCAGTTCCCGCAAAATATCAGTCGATTCGTCGCCGCTCAACTGTGCGACCTTGATGCCGACTTTTTCCAACGTCATGGAAATGCGTCCCACGATCTCGTTGACGAACACGGCGACGAACAGCGGACAATCCGTGCCGAATTCGGCACGCAAGGCGGCGCAAATCGTTAGCGCGGCGTCGGGGTCGATGGCGCGCGAACTGCGTTTATAGAAATTGAAGCCGAGCATGTCCGCGCCCGCCTGCGTCGCCGCACGGGCGTCGTCGAGCGTCGTGATGCCGCAAATTTTGACTTTGGTCATGGTGTCCGGGTGCCTCGGGGCTGTGTGCTGAATTGGCGTACTTGAGCGGCAATATTACCCGCTTTTACCAACCCTTCGCCAACCAAGACCGCGTGCGCGCCCAAATCGCCCATACGCCGCACATCGTCAGGCGTGCGGATCGCGCTCTCCGCGACTAACGTCACGTTGGTCGGGACGCGCGCCGCGACGCGCGCGGTTGTGTTCAAGTCCTCTTGGAACGTGCGCAGATCACGATTGTTCACGCCGATCAGGGTTGCGCCAATTGCCAGCGCGCGTTCCAATTCCGCCTCATTGTGGACTTCGATCAGCGCGTCCATGCCCAAGCCAGTGATCAGCCCGTAGAGGTTGTTCAACTGCGTATCAGTCAGCGCCATGACGATCAACAGCACCGCATCCGCGCCCGCTTCGCGCGCCTCGTAGATTTGGATCGGGTCGATCACGAACTCTTTGCGCAAGATCGGGATTGCGACCGCTTCGCGCACGATTTCCAAGTGTTCCAAGCTGCCCTGAAAGAACGGCTCGTCGGTCAGCACCGAGATCGCCGCCGCGCCGTTGTCAGCATAGGTCGTCGCCAACGCTTCTGGGTCGAATTTCTCCATCAAGACGCCTTTGCTCGGTGACGCCTTCTTGACTTCTGCGATCAATGCCATCTTGCCGCGCGCGGCGATCTTACGCAGCGTACCGGCAAAATCGAGTGCGGGATCGGCGTTGCCCGCCGCGTCGATTAACAAGGCTTCGATGTACAATTCCTCGCGCATCTCGGCGCGCTGTCCGGCGATCTGCTCGACTTTGCGCGCCAAGATTTGGTCGAGAATGGTATCGGTTTTGACGAACGACGACATGCGTTTCCTTTGACTAGCCGGGCGTGGCAGACCGCGCCCCATTGATGATGCTATTGTACCGGAATCGGGTTGAACAAGTGCGGCGCGGTCTGTCCCGACGGGCGATGTGGGCAGGCGCGCCCCTACTGTACTGGTATGGCGCTGAACTGCCGCGTTGTTTCGATCAGCGCGTCAAGCTTGCCGACTGCCGCGCCGCTGTCGATGGCGTCCGTCGCCAGTTCGATCCCGTTCATTATGTCTCGTGCCAGCCCGCCGACGACCAGCGCCGCGCCCGCGTTCAGCAGCGCCACATCGCGTTTCGCGCCGTAGATGCGTGCGCTGAGGATGCCGCGCAAGATGTCGGCGTTAACGGCAGGTTCGCCGCCGATCAGTTCGCTGATATGCGCGCCTTTGAAGCCGAGCGCCGCTGGATCGAGATCATAGGTCGTGATCGCGCCCGCTTTGTATTCGCTGATGCGATTGGGTCCCGTCGTCGTCAGTTCGTCCAGTCCGCCGTAGCCGCTGACGACCATCGCGTGCGTTGCGCCCAGTTCGCCCAACACTTTCGCCATGAGATCGGTCAGGTCTGCCGCGAACACGCCCATCAATTGGCGCGTCGCCCCCGCTGGATTGGTGAGGGGTCCCAAAATGTTGAAGATCGTGCGCGTCGCCATCTCACGGCGAGCATTGATCGCGTACTTCATTGCAGGATGCAGCTTGGCGGCGAACAAGAAGCCAATCCCAAGCGAGTCGATACACTGACCGACTTGTTCCGGCGTCAAATCCAAGTTGACGCCCAATGCCGCCAGTACATCCGCGCTCCCGCACTTGCTGGATGAAGCGCGATTACCGTGTTTGGCGACGCGCAAGCCCGCGCCCGCGACGATGAATGCTACCGTCGTACTGATGTTGTACGTGCCAGATTTGTCGCCACCCGTCCCGCAGGTATCGATCAGATCGTCATTGGACGTGACGGGGACACGGTGGGCGTTGGCGCGCATCGCGCGGGCACTGCCCGTAATTTCGTCGTGCGTCTCGCCCTTCATACGCAGCCCCATCAGGTACGCGCCAATTTGGGCATCGGTCGCGCTGCCGCTCATGATCTGGTTCATGACGATTTCGGACTGATCTTGGGTCAACTGTCCGAAGCGTCCGATGATATCAATCGCCCGCTGAATATTGATTTCCACGATTTCGCTCATGTTGTTCTCTGTTTCTCAGTGATGATCGGTCAAAAAACTGAAAAGATTCACCCTAGAGATCGCGGAGGATGCAGAGAAAAGAAGGCGGACTCGCTCTCTTTTCTCTGCGATCTCTGCGTTGACTCTTTCTTCTTTTCAACGTTATCGACCTGAATCGACGAGTGGATCAATCGGATTTAGGCGCTCATCATTAGGAAATTTTGTAGGATCGCCTTGCCGCCCGTCGTCAGGATGCTTTCAGGATGGAACTGCACGCCGTAGACTGGAAACGTTTTGTGTCGCAAGCCCATGATTTCGCCTGCTTCCGTGCGCGCAGTCACGTCGAGGCAATCAGGCAGCGTGTCGGCTTCGACGATCAGGCTGTGATAGCGCGTCGCCTCGAACGGATTGGGCAAGCCCGCGAACAAACCTTGTCCATCGTGATGGATCAGGCTTGTCTTACCGTGCATCAGGCGCGGCGCGCGTCGGACGACGCCGCCGTAAATCTGCCCGATACACTGGTGTCCGAGACACACGCCGAACACCGGAATCGATGCGCCAAATTCCTGAATCGCGTTCAACGAAACGCCCCCATCATCGGGGTTGCCGGGTCCCGGCGAGATCACGATGTGCGACGGACGCATGTCGCGGATCGCATCCAACGTGATTTGATCATTGCGCACGACGCACAGTTCTGCGCCCAGTTCGCCAAAATACTGCACGAGGTTGTAGGTGAAGCTGTCATAGTTGTCGATCACGAGGATCATGATTTTTCATCCACTTCTGGGAACGCTTTACTTTCGAGTCCATCAAGATGGCTTACATCGTTGACCGCGACGATCTTCCATGCGTTGTGATCGCGGAGGATGGTCGTCACAGAGGTGTTGCCGATATGGTCGTCGATGGGGTCGAAGCCCGGCACGATCTCCGCCAGCAGCAGCTTGAGCGCGGTCGTGTGCGACAGGATGCCGATGGTTTCGCCCTTGTCGTCCTTCAAAATGGCGGCGAACCCTTCAAGCATCCGTGTGCGGACATCAGCGCGCGATTCGCCGCCCGGAACACGATAGCTCTCGCCATCTTGCAGCAGCGCGGCATAGGTGTCGGGATACCATGCGCGGATTTCGTCGCCCGTCAACCCCTGCCACATGCCGATGCTGCGTTCGCGCAAGCGGGCGTCGGGCGTTGGGGTGAAGCCGAGTTCCGCCGCCAGCATATCCGCTGTTTGCAGCGCGCGCGTCAGGTCGCTGGTGTACAGCGCCGCCAGCTTGATATGGCGCACGAAGCGCGCCAGCGCCGCCGCTTGTTGTCTGCCATAGTCGCTCAACGGTGACGCGACCCAGCCTTGCCAGCGTCCCAAGCGATTCCACATCGTTTCGCCCGGACGGATCATCACAATGCGTTGTACGGTCATACATACTCCCTTAAGGTTAAAGTGCTGAGGACTGAGGACTGAGTAGGTGCGCGTACTTTTCACTCACTCTTCACGCCTTTTCCCTCAGTCCTATGATAAGCCTTGCTCCGCGCGGCGCACGGCGACCGCCAATGCGCGCGCCTTGTTGATCGATTCTTCGTATTCGCGCGCCGGAACGCTGTCCGCCACCAAGCCTGCGCCCGCTTGCAACGTGATGGTGTCGCCCTGCATCAGCGCCGCGCGGATGGTGATGCACGTATCCATCGAGCCATCGAAGCTGAAGTAGCCGACCGCGCCGCCGTAAATCCCGCGCCGCGTGCCTTCCAATTCTTCGATGATTTCCATCGCGCGAACTTTCGGCGCGCCGGACAGCGTGCCAGCCGGCATGGTGGCACGCAGCAAGTCGAAAGCGTTCATGCCTGCGCGCAAACGCCCTTGAATGTTGCTGACGATGTGCATAATATGCGAATAGCGTTCGATATACATCATGTCGGTCACTTTGACCGTTCCATACTCGCTGACGCGCCCTAAATCATTGCGCCCCAAGTCCACGAGCATGACATGTTCGGCACGTTCTTTGGGGTCTGCCAGCAGTTCGACGGCATAGGCTTCGTCCGAGGCGCTGTCCGCGCCGCGTGGGCGCGATCCGGCGATGGGGCGGTTGGTGGCGATGCCATCTTCAAGGCGCACCATCATCTCTGGCGATGCACCGATCAGCGTGAAGTCCTCGCTGAAACGCAAGAAGAACATATAGGGCGATGGATTGGTCGCCCGCAGCGCGCGATAGATCGCCAGCGGCGATGCGCTCGTGCGGCGCGTGAACCGCTGTGACAACACGAGTTGAAACGCATCACCCGCCGCGATGTACTCCTTCGCACGTTCGACGTTGGCTTCAAATTGTTCGCGCGTGACATTGGAATGCAGCTCGTCGTCGCCCGCCGGATTGCTGCCGCGCGTGTTCTTGGCGAACGGATCGTAGGGCGGGAGCGCGCCGCGCAGCGCCGAGACAATCGTGTTGATGCGATGCAGCGCATCGTCATACGCCAAGTCGGGATCGCCCTTGTCGTGCGCGTTTGCCAGCACAATCAGTTGATGCTTGGCGTGATCGAAAATGACCAGCGTATCGATCAGCATGAACGCGACATCGGGTACATCCAGATCGCGCGTCGCGGTGTCGGGCAGTCGCTCGAAGTAGCGCACAACATCGTAGGCGAGACAACCGACCGCGCCGCCGACGAAACGGGGTAATCCATCTAATTTGACCGGGCGGACGCGCGCGAACTCGCGCTCGACGGCGTGGAGCGGGTCTTCGCCATCATCCAGCGGGCGCGTCGTGGTGATGCCGCCGCGCGTGAGCGTGACCGTGCCATCTTTGACGGTGATCACGCCTTTGGGGTTGACGCCCAAGAACGAATAGCGTCCGACGTGTTCGCCGCCTTCGACGCTCTCTAGCAAGAACGAGACCTGTCCGGTTTGGGCGAGTTTCATGTAGACGGAGACGGGCGTTTCGAGATCAGCGAGCAGCGTCCGGTAGACTGGGACGAGATCGCCTTGTTGGAACAGGCGATGGACGGTCTCGCGGTCGGGCAAGATATCCGGGCGGGTTGGCGCGAGAATCGGTAATGCGACCATGTGAATCAGTTCCCCTATGTACACCAAGCAAACAAAAACCCTCTCCGCGTCAAGGACGAGAGAGGGTTTCCCGTGGTGCCACCTTGATTGCCACGCCGTCATGGGGTGCCGACGACACAGCCGCTTTTTCGGGTACGGACTCCGCGCACAAACACGGATCGATACCCTGCGCCATGATAACGGGTGCGCTTGCTTTATTCCCGGCGCGAACTACTGAGAAGGCGCACTTTCCGCATTCCGTTCACTCGCGCGACTCCCCGATCCATTCGGCATGTGCAGCGGTATCGCCTTCGCAGCTTCCGGCGACTCTCTGTGACCGTGCGCCAATGCGTACTCGTTCGGTTCAACGTCGTTGCATATTCGCTTGGGGATGAGGTTAACATGAGCGGGGCGAGGTTGTCAAGCAATTCGATCAGTCGATTTTGGGCGAGCGGATGCCACTTGCGTGCGCAAATGAATCATGCTATATTGTCATTATCTATTTGCCCCCGTAGCTCAGCGGATAGAGCGTCGCCCTCCGGAGGCGAAGGCACAGATTCGATTTCTGTCGGGGGCAACATCGAACGCACATCCTAAATGATGTGCGTTTTTAGTTTCCGGCACTGCGAACCTGCTGCACTTGCGCGCACGGGCGTACAATCCGCGCTTGGGCAGCTTCATGCAGCGCGATCCGTTCGCGGGCGTGCTGTCGATGCCCGCGTCGATGAACGGCTACGGCTATGTGCATGGCAATCCGGTCAATTGGACGGATCCGAGCGGGCAGTTTGTGTTCCTGCCCGTGCTGTTCGGTGCTGTTGCTATTGGTGGAGTCACCGCCGCCGCGTGGAACATCTTTGTCGAGCAGGGAATCGGACTGGGTGGAAGTAACCAGTTCCAGTTCGGGTGTATCGACTGGAAACAGGCGCTTGGTCGAGCGGGATTCGGCGCGGAAATTGGACTCAACATCGGCGTTGGATATGGAATTGCGGGACTGGTTCGCGCACTCGGATTGACGGGACTGACCGCATTTGGTGCCAATGCGCTGTTGAACTTGCAATTTGCGCTCAACTGGGATTGGTTGATGGGGCGACCGCTTGGACCATCTCTGATTACCTTCGTAAGCTAGGGATTGTCTTTGGAGCTGATGGGTACATGGGAGAGGATAGTCTATCCAACCTGATGGCTATGTTTGAATAGGATGAGTACGATGAAATTTCCTAAATTTTCACCTGAACGCGAGGAAAAAAAACGTAGATTTGTTGAAGAGAGCGAGGATGCTATAACGAGAGTATGTTTCCTGCTCGGTGAAAATTGGGGTACGCAATCCCCAAAAGCAAGCGAAAACGAAATAGAGGAGAAGTGGCGATATAACCTTGATAGGGAAAAAAGCGGCGCAGCTTGGATGGTGAATTTATGGTATGGTTCGCACCAGTTTTCGACTGCCATTTGGGGAGATTTTGAAGATACATTCTTTCAGAAAAAGGATGTAAAGAAATATTATATTATGTTTATAATAGGAATTAGTGGGTATTTTGATGAGTTAAAATATCTTGTAAGTTTTTATGATACGTTTGGGAATTTACTTGATGAAGCAGATAAACGTGTAAATTTTGTTGATCTAGATGAAGTTGAAAAATACGTAGCCTCTTTAAGTGAAATGATATTAAAAAACAGGGGTAAATAATTAACATTATTTTATAATTTACAAAAATATAAACATTATAATTAAAATTATTAAAAATGAGAATAAAACAATATCGTTTCTCCGTATTGTTGGTTTAAAACTCACTCCCCCTTCACGATCTGCCCCACACGCCGCGCGGACAGCCCAAAACGGCGTCCGATTTCCGTTTTCGGCACGCCGTCAGCGAACAAACGGCAAATGTCCTCGTCGCGGCGCTGCATACGTTCTAACGCTGTCCCACTTGCGTAAAGGCGGTTGAGGATCAGTGCCGCCGCGAGGGTCGAGGTTCTGATGTTCCCCTGATTTCTGTCGGGGGCATCGAACGTTCATTTCACCGCATGTGTATCTCCGTTTTCAGGCGGCAAACCGACGCCACCCTGACGATTTCCCCGCTCGGCGCTGTTTTGCGATAGCATCACCCTCATGCTCATCAATTTTCGTACTCCACAACCTGAATGGGGCAAGATTGTTGCGCGCGCATTACGGTGGCTCGTGCGGATCGCGCTCTTGTGGACGCTGATTACCGCGTTCAAGCCCGCGCCGCCGCGTGCGCCGCTGATGCCGCCCCAAACCGTCGAGACGACGCAGCCGCGCCTCTGCCTGCATACGCGCTTGATCGATGAAGTCGATGAGTGGAAGATTCAGCGGTCGCTGATCATGGCGCGCGAGCTGGGCGCGCGTACCATCGTCGAATTTTTCCCGTGGGCTTACATCGAAGGCGCGCGTGGTCAATATTATTGGGGACAAGCCGACCGCATCATCCGCCACGCTCAGAATCAGGGCTTGCGCGTGATCGCGCGCATGGGTTACGTTCCCGCGTGGGCGCGTGGCGATACCCGTGAGGCGCTGACGACGCTCAACACGCTCCCGCCCGCTGTATACGCCGACTTCGCCGCGTTCGTGGCGGCATTCGCGGCGCGCTACGCCGGGACGGTCGATCAGATCATCATCTGGAACGAGCCAAATCTCGCCTTCGAGTGGGGTTATCAAGCCGTCGATCCGGCGGGCTACGCGCGGTTGCTGCAAGCCGTCTACGCGCCCGCGCACGCCGCCAATCCCAACGTCGTGATCCTCGCGGCGGGCCTCGCGCCGACGTTAGAGCCGCGCGGCAGCCCGCATGGACTCGATGATCTGCTGTATCTCGATGATTTGTACGCGGCGGGGGCGGGAGCGTATTTCGATGCGTTGGCGGTGCATACTTACGGCTTCACGCAGCCGCCAGACGCCGCACCCGCGCCTGATAGGGTGAACTTTCGCCGCGCGGAACTGCTGCGCGACATCATGACGCGCTATGGCGACGATGCGCCCGTGTACATCACCGAGACGGGCTGGAACGATCATCCGCGCTGGACGCTTGCCGTCCGTCCGTCGCAGCGCATCGCGTACACATTGGGCGCATTCGAGTGGATGGAGGCGCATTGGGATTGGGTCGATGCGTTGTGCGTCTGGATGTTCCGCACGCCCGCCGCGACCTTCAGCTATCCCGATTATTTCACGCTGGTGGGCGTCGATTTTCAGCCCAAGCCGATTTACGCCGCGCTGCAAGCGTATGCGCGCGGACAAGTAAGCGATCAACCCTTGTGGCTGCCGCCGCCATGAAACGTCGACTTGCGCTGTTGTTCGCCCTGATTGCATTCGTGGTGAGCGTGATATTGTGGCTGCCGCGCCCCGCGCCACCCATTGAGGCGATCTTGCCCGCGCGCGAACTGCGTATCGGCATCGATCCGAGTAATCCGCCGTTTGCGTTCTCGCAAGCGGACGTCTTGACCGGACTCGATATCGATCTGGCGGAGGCGCTGGCGGCGGAAATCGGCGTCCCGTCGCGCTATGTCCTGCTCGGCTTCGATGGGCTGTACGACGCGCTCAAAGTGGGGCAGGTCGATATCGTGATCGCGGCGCTGACCGTCGATCCAGCGCGCTTTGGGCTGGCGCGCTACAGCCAGCCGTACTTCAATGCTGGAATGCTGCTGATCAGCGCCGCCGCGCGCCCGATTGAGCGCATGGCGGACGTGTCCGGGCGGCGCTTGGCGCTCGAATTTGGCTCGGAGGCGGACGCGGAGGCGCGACGCTGGCTGCGGCGCGTGCAGCCGTTCACGCTTCAGCCTTACGAACAGCCGAGTCACGCCTTAGACGCCGCGCGTATTGGGGAAGCGGACGCGGCGCTGACCGATGCCCTCACGGCGCGGCTCTATCTGCGCGAACACCCCGATTGGCAAACCAACGCCGCGTATGTGACCGTCCTTCCGCTGGCGATTGCGTCGCACGCGGATCGCGGCGATCTGGCGGTTGCTATCGACCGGGCAATGACGGCGCTGTTCGCAGATGGTACGATAGACGCAATCATCATCAAATGGCTGTAATCGCGGCATGATTCGAGCGTGCCAGCGAGAAGTCCGAATGATGCTATGGCGGGCGTGCCAGCGGCGCGCCCCTACAGATGGGACGTTCTACTTTGCACATTGGCATCGACGCGCGCATGACGCATTACCGCGCGGGCGGTATCAGCACCACGACTCGGCAGTTGATCGGCGCGCTCGAACCCCTCGACACCGACGGACACGCCTTCACGATTTTTCACAGCCGCAAGATGCGCGAAACCTTGTCTGCGACATTCGCGCGTGCGAACCTGTGGACGCCGCCGCATCATCGGCTCGAACGGATCGCGCTCCCCGTCGAATTGGTGCGCCATGGGTTGGATGTGTGGCACACGCTGGATTTTATCCCGCCGCCATTCGGCGCGCGCCGTATGATCGTCTCAGTCCACGATTTGAACTTCCTGCATTATCCGCAGTTTTTGACGCCAGAGAGCCGCCGCTACTACAACGACCAAATCGCATGGGCGGTAGGGCGCGCCGATCACATCTTGACCATCAGCGAGTCGAGCAAGCGAGACCTTGTGAGGTTGCTCAACGTCGCGCCGGAAAAAATTACGGTTCATCTGCTGGCGGCTGATGCGTCGTTTCATCCGCTCCCGCGTGCGGAGACCGACCCGATTCTGCACGCCCTTGAGTTGTCCGACACGTATTTCTTGTTCGTCGGCACGTTCGAGCCGCGCAAGAACATTCTCGGCTTGCTCGATGCGTATGCCCTGCTGCGTAACTCGGTTGGCGCCGCGCCGCCGCTGGTGCTGGCAGGTAATCGTGGGTGGCTCTACGAGGAATCGCTGGTGCGGATCGACCGCTTGGGACTGCGCGATTCGGTCTTATTGCGCGAAAACATCTCGCAAGATGCGCTCCCCGCGCTGTATAATCGGGCGTGCGCGTTGATCTTGCCGTCACACTATGAGGGGTTCGGCTTGCCCGCGCTTGAAGCGATGGCGTGCGGAACGCCGCCGATTGTCAGCAATCGGTCGTCGTTGCCAGAAGTTGTCGGAGACGTAGGGTTGCAAATCGACCCGGACGATCCGGCGGCATTGGCGGATGCCATGCGGCGTGCGCTGTCCGATGCGGCATGGTGTGCAATCCAACGCGCTGCGGGCTTGGCGCGCGCGGCGACATTCACATGGGAACGCGCAGCGCGCATTGCTTTATCGGTCTACACCACCTGAGAGATCATGCGGATTCTTCTGCTCACGCCCGCGCTCCCGTACCCGCCGCATCAAGGCGGCGCGCTCCGAAATCACGGTCTTCTCCACACGTTGGCGGATGCGGGTCACGATGTGACCTTGCTCAGTTTTCACGACAACACTACGCCTGTTGAGGGGACGCCGCTCCCGCGCCTCTGTGCGGGTGTGTTTACGGTTGCGCCACCTGTACGGCGGATCCGCCACCGCTTGCGCGATTTGATCACATCGGACAAACCTGATTTGGCGCGCCGCTTGGATAGTTCAGCGTTCGCCGACAAACTGCGGACGCTGCTCAATACCAATCGCTTCGACTTGATTCAATTCGAGGGCTTGGAGATGGCGATCTACTTGCCCATCGTGCGGGCGCTTCAGCCTGGCGCGCGTACCGTCTACGATGCGCACAACGCCGAATATGCGCTGCAAGCCGCGATTGCGCGCGTCGAGTCGCACAAGCTGTCACGCGCGCCCGCCGCTGTTTATTCGCAGATTCAAGCGCGGCGCATCGCTCGCTTTGAGCGCGAGGTGTGCCGCCAAGCGGACGCGGTGATCGCCGTCTCGGACGAGGACGCAGATCAACTGCGCGCTTTCCGCGCCGATCAGACCATCTTCGTCGTGCCGAACGGCATTTTTGTCGATGATTATGCCGATACGCCCGCCGCCGCGCTTGATTTGGGCGCGAACGCACTGGTGTTCACGGGCAAGATGGATTATCGCCCGAACGTGGACGCGATGCAGTGGTTTGTGAGCGCGATTTTGCCGCGCATCCGCGCGGGTGTCCCCGACGCCAAACTGTATATCGTCGGGCAGAAGCCGCACGCCAGCTTACAGAGTTTCGATGCCGAACAGGTCGCTGTGACGGGATGGGTGGAGCAGGTGCAGCCCTTTTTGTACGCCGCCGCCGTCTACGTTGCGCCGCTGCGCATGGGCAGCGGCACGCGCTTGAAACTGTTGGAGGCGATGGGGGCGGGGCGCGCGATTGTCGCCACATCCGCCGCCGCTGCCGGACTGCACGACGATGCGCGCGATGCGATGTGCATTGCGGATGATGATGCCGCCTTTGCGGACGCGGTGATCCGCTTGTTGAATAATCCTGCCGAACGCCACCGCTTGGGTGACGGCGGACGGAATGCCGCGCGCCAACATTACGATTGGTCGGCGCTCGCGCCGCGCCTGTTCGACGCCTACCGCGCGCTCGGTGTGCTGCCCGTATCAAGTGTGACACGGTGAAACTCGTGACGGAGCGATGCTGATGGAGCGTGAACTGCTGGTAGAACGCAATCGGCGCATGGCGGCGGCGTTTCATACCGTGCCGCTCAAGCATCGCTTCCGGCGGGTGCTGTTGCAGACCCTTGCGGGCGTGCCGTTTCCGCCGTCGCGCCCCAACAAAGAGGTTGAACGCATCTTGATCGTGCGCCCCGATCATCTTGGTGACGCGCTGCTGACGACCCCTGCAATCCGTGCTTTGCGCGCCGCACGTCCTAACGCCGAAATTCACGCGCTGGTTGGCGCGTGGTCGGCGGGCGTGCTTGCGCCGTATCCTGAAATTGATCTTGTGCTGACGCTGCCGTTTCCGGGCTTCGCGCGCACGTCGATTGCCGCGTCGGCAACTGAGCCATATGTGCAGGCGTGGCGTGCGGCGGGCGATCTACGGCGCTTGGGCTATCGCGCTGCGCTGATCTGCCGCCCCGATCATTGGTGGGGCGCGCTGATCGCGTATTGGGCGGGCATCCCGGCGCGCATCGGCTACGCGCACGTCGATACTGCGCCATTCCTGACCGACGCGCTGCCTATTGAGCCTGAACATGCGGTCATGCAGAGCGCGCGTTTGGTCGAGCGGCTGACCAATACGGCGCTCAAACCGGAGGCGCTGCCGCTTACATTTCCGGTCGATGCAGATGATCGCGCGTGGGTCGATGGCTATCTCGATGAGTGGGGCTTGAACCCGCGCGAACGCCTATTCGCCATCCATCCGGGTTCGGGCGCGTGGGTCAAACAGTGGGACGAGTCGAATTGGGCGTTCGTGGCGGACACGCTGGCAGATGAATGGGATGCGACCCCCGTGTTTACGGGATCGGAGAGCGAACTGCCGATGATTCAGCGCATCGTCACGCAGATGAAGCGCGCACCGTGCATCATGGCGGGCGATACGCGTATTGGCACATTGGCGGCGCTGTACGAGCGTGCGCATATCGTCTTGGGCCCCGACAGCGGGCCTCTGCATCTGGCGGTCGCCCTTGACGTACCAACAGTCACGCTGTACGGCGCGGCGGATCCCGTCGAGTTTGGATCGTGGGGCGCGCGCGCCCGTCATGCCATGCTGTACACGGATATCGGCTGTCGTCCATGTCGTGTCCTGAACTGGGACGGCGACGATCCCAAGTTTCACCCGTGCGTGCGCGAGATCACGCTCGCCCGCGTGCTGCACGCCGCACGCAGCGTAACCAGCACGCTATAGGGGCGCGCGTGTGACGAAAACCACGCTGGCAGCTCGTTTGCATCAACCGACGGGTTCAACGAAATATGCCGTATCCCCTTCCGCGATCCAGCCTTCGCGGTTCACATTGTCCTGAATGCGATACCACGCCAAACCACCGACGCAGACGGGCCCGTCCAAGATCAAGAACACATCATTGACCAGCAGTTGACCGATTCGCTCGAACGTTGTCCCCGCGCCGCTGCGGATGTTCAGCGGGCGTGCATCGTCTTCTAGGACGCGCGCGTAATCGCCAACGACCATGCGCGTGGGCAGGCGTCCGCCCGGACAAATCACAGAGGTGGGGGAGAGCGATGGATCACCGCTGGCGCGCAAGGTACGCACGCCGTCGGCTTCTTCGACTGCCCAGCCGGTCAAGCGGTTCTCCATGCGCAGTTCCCACCACGTCAGATTTTCGCTCTCGACGGGTCCGCCAATCACGGTCAGGATCGTCCGAGTCGGCAATAAGTCCATCAAGCCGGCTGACCGACTCGGACGCTGACGCAGCGCCAGTCCATCATCATCGAGCGCAAAGACGACGACTGTCTCTCCGATTTGGAACGTATACGCGGGCGTCGGTGTGCGCGAGGGAACGGGCGTGCGTGTCCGCGTTGGTGTGGGCGTAGGGCGAGGCGTCAACGTGAATGTGGGTGACTCGGTTGGCGTCGGCGTCTCGGTGAACGTCGCGGTTGCGGTCGCCGTCAGTGTCAATGTTGGTGTATGGCTTGGCGTCCATGATGGCGTGAAAGAGGGCATATCCGTCGGTGTGGAGGACGGGATAGGGGTGCTGGAGGGCGTCTCGGTGAACGTTGGCGTCACCGTCGGCTTATTCGTCGGGGATGGAGTATCGGACGGCGTGAGTGTGAGTGTCGGCGTTGGGGTCACCGACGGCGTGATGGTGGCGGTGGGCGTATCCGTCGGTGGAAGTGCGACGGGGATCAGTCGCAGATCGCCCGCCGTTTGCAATGATGCTGCCGCGAACGCGATCCAGCCAATCGAGCCATCTTTGAAGGCGACTTGAATCCATTGTCCGTCTTCGCTGATGCCAATGATATCGAGCGCCAACTCCGCCGCAATGGTCGCCATAACGGGGAAACGCGGTTCGGGTCCCACGCGCGCGATCAACGGGCGCACGCCGAACGCGATGGGTGTGGCGGGCGTCGCTGTCGGCGTGGGAGAGGGCGTCTCGGTTGGCGTGGGCGTCAACGTTGCTGTTGGGGTTTCGGTATCCGTCGGCGTGAGTGAAGGTGTCAACGTCAGCGAAGGTGTCTCGGTTGGGGTCAGCGTGAGCGACGGAGTGAAGGTCGGCGTATCCGTTGGCGTCGGCGTAAAGGTCGGCGCTGGTGTTTCGGTCAATGTGAGCGTTAGCGTCTGCGTCGCGGACGCTGTTGGCGTGACACTCGGCACAGATGTTGCCGTATCGGATGTGGTCGGCACAATGACGATTGGAATTTCCGTCAAGGTTGCCGTTGCGGGTGGCGTTGCGGTTTCTGTGACGCCGCCCAAAATATCGCGTCCAAACAGCGCGATCCCAACGCCGCCAATCAGCACGACCAACAGCGCCACAATGCCGACAATGGGCAGTCGCAGTCCGCCGCGCGGGATGGGGGCGGTATTCGTTAGCGGCGGCAATCCGCCAGTTGGTGTGCGCGGCGGCGCGGACGATCCTTGCGGAATCGCGGTTGCACCCGTTGGTGTGCGCGCGCTGGCGTTGGGCGGCGTCCGATTCGATGGCGGAATCAGGACGGGCGCGGTGCCAATGTCGGTATTGTACGGCGTTTGTGGGGTGCGCGCGGCGGGCGTATTCGACTGGCGCGCCGCGCTGATCTGTCCGGGCAGCGGCGTCTTGAAAAAGCCAGTTGGCTGCGATGGAAAACTGCTAATCGCCGCCTCGAACGCGCCCGCGAACTCGCGCGCTGTCGGATAACGTGCTTCAGGCGCCTTGGCAATCGCACGCTCGATCACCTGTCGGATCGTGCGCGGTAAATCGGCGCGATGCAGTTCAATCGGCGTTGGGGGTTCGTTCAGATGCTTGTGCATGAGCGCGTAGGGCGTCTCTGCCTCGAAGGGCGGGCGTCCGTTGGTCAACAGCGTGTAGATCAGCACGCCGAGTGCGTATTGATCGGCGGCGGGCGTAATCTTGTCACCGCGCCACTGTTCGGGTGCCATATACAGCGGCGTGCCGATGGTCACGCTTGGACTGGTCAGCGATGTGGTCGCGTCAAGCAGCTTGGCGATGCCGAAATCGACGAGATAGGCGCTGCCTTCATCGTCGAACATCACATTGTTTGCCTTGATATCGCGGTGGATCACGCCGCGCGCATGGGCATAATCGAGTGCGCTGGCGAGTTGACGCAGTATCTCCGCAATTTCGCCCAATGAGGGACCCGACGGGCGATATGTGATGCGTTCTGCCAGCGATCCGCCCGTCAACATGCGCATCACGACATAGGTGATCTTGTTTTCCGTGCCGTAGTCGTAGATGGGGACGATGTGTGAGTGTTCGAGCGCGGCGACGGTCTGTGCTTCGCGGTTGAAGCGTTCAGCGTATTCGGGGCGCTCGATCAGCGACGCCGACATGACCTTGACCGCCACCTCGCGCCGTAAGTTGGATTGATACCCGCGATAGACCGCGCCCATCCCACCTGTGCCGAGCAGGGAACGCAGTTGATATTGTCCGAGCATTTGTCCAACGAGATTTGTGACCGCCATCGACCGCGCCTATCATCGTGAAATCGATACGGCGCAGTGTAACACACTCACGCGGTGTTTCACCACAACGCGCTAATCCGGGATCACCACCTTGGACAAGTCGTTTTCCGATTTCGGATATGCCAACCCCATCGACTCTAACGTTTCGACAATCGACCGGGCGATCACCAGATCGCGGAACCATTTCTTGTTCGCGGGGACAATGTGCCATGGCGCGTATTCGGTGTTGCAGCGCGTGAGCGCGTCGCCATACGCCGCCATGTATTCGTCCCATTGGGCGCGCGCATCCAAATCGCCAAGCGCGAATTTCCAATGCTTAGCGGGATCGTCAAGACGCTCTTGCAGACGTTGTTTCTGCTCGTCCTTGCTGATGTGCAGGAAGAATTTCAGCACGCGCGTCCCCGAATCGTGCAGCAGCTTCTCAAAGGCGTTGATCTGCTCGTAGCGCGCCTCCCAAATAGCGCGCGGGATAAGCTGATTGACGCGCACGATCAGCACATCTTCGTATTGGCTGCGGTTGAAGATGCCGATGTAACCCTTCGGCGGCGCTTCACGGTGGATGCGCCACAGGAAATCGCGCGCCAGTTCGTCCGATGTGGGTGCTTTGAACGATGCGATGCGCACGCCCTGCGAATCGACTGCATCGAACACCTTTTTGATTGCGCCGTCCTTGCCCGCTGTGTCCATGCCCTGCAAGATCACCAAGAGCGCATGTTTTCGTCCGGCGTAGAGCATTTCTTGCAGCACGTCGAGGCGTAAGGCGTGTTTTTCCAGTTCAGCGCGTGCCGACTTCTTGTCGAAACCGTCGGTATCATCGGGATCGAAATCTTTCAAATCGATGCGGCTCAATGGTTTGGGAACGAACGATTTTGCCATGATCAATCTTCCTCTTTTGCGCGCGGCGCGACTGTCCGCGTCTCTTCGTTGCGATAGGTTACCATGCCCGGTGCCGTGCCTTTGATTTTGCGCACATGCTTGCGCGTCGTCACATCGACGGGGACTTTCGCCTCGCCGCGACTCGCGCTGTAATACGCCGCCAATGCCGCGGCGCGCTCGATCACACCGTCAGGAATGGTGCGCCCATCGAACTTGATGATCACATGCGCGCCCGGCACGCCGCGCGCGTGCAGCCATGTATCGACGGGGCTGCCTTTGTCAAACGTGACGATCTCGTTTTGGCGGCTGTTGCGTCCCACCCAAATGATGAATCCATCCGGCGTGGCGAGGCGCAGCGGGGCAGTGCGGCTGGAACTCGCTTTTTTCAGCGGCGTCCCGCGCCACAAGCCCGCGGCTTGGAGCGCCGCTTGCACTTCATCGATTTCGGGGTAGTTGGACGCCAACTGGAGATCGGTTTCCAATTGGAGCAGAAAATTCAACTCGTTTTCGGTCGTCTTGATCAGCGTCGGCACGTCGTCCAGCGCGCGCTTCGCCCGATTGTACTTGTCGAAATACCGCTGCGCGTTTTCTAACGGCGTCATAGTCGGATCGATAGCGATCACCAATTCGGGTTGATCGATATCGTACTGCGCGCGGAGTTCGGTCTGTCCCTTCGCCACCGTATATTGATAGGCGAGGATCAGTTCGCCGCTCTGGCGTAAATAGTCGCGTTCGCTGTCGTCTTTGAGCGACGTTTTCAGCGATGCCAGTTTCGCGCTCAGTTTCGCCCGCGCCTCGTGCAGCGCCTCCAACAGTGGCGCTTTGCCCGCCGTGTACGCTTCTTCCCCGACGGGCGCGGTGTAGAACGCCGTGAGCGCCGCGCTGACCGTCTCGACCGGATGCCAGCCTTCATGGCTCTTGAGCGGATAGACGCTGTAGGCGGTAATGCCGCGATCCCCTTCCGCGATTCCGGGCTGCCAATCGCGTTTGCCGAGCGGATCGACCACTTCATGCAGCGCCGCCAACAGGTTGTCGAAATCGGCATCGGCGGCGTTCTGATCGCTCGTTCCGGCGGCGCGGAACACAATTTCTTTCGCCAACAGCGGGCTGATGCCCAACAAGCGCGCGGTCAAGACTTGATGCGTCTTGCGCGCTTTCGGTTTACGCGGCTTCGATGTGGCGGGCTTAGGATCATCGGGCGCGGCATCGTCCGCTGTGAACACCCCGATCAGGCTTTCCAGCGTTAATCCGAGCGGACTCAGCTTGCTCATTTGCGGCGGCGGCAGCACATACGGATGGTTTGGCAGACTCACGCGGTAGCGGTTCTCGTCCGTGTTAACGCGCCGCATACAATCCATGATGATGCCGTCGCGCACGATCAGGATGTTGCTGCGCCGTTCCATCGGCTCGATCACGATGCTGACCGCGCCTTCCGCGCCTTCCACATCGATTTGGATGATGCGTTCCCATGCTGGCTGGCTGATGTGCGTGATGCCGCCGCCCTCGACGAAGCGCCGCATCAACAAGCCGACTTGCGACGGCTTGGGCAACCCGCGCCGCAATCGTTCTGGCACGAGATGGACGCGCGGCTGCTGATGATCCGCGCTCATGTACAGATATTGGCGGCGGTGATCGGCGTAAACCTCCCAACCGATGCCATTTTCGTCCACATCCAACACATCTTGGATGCGTCCACCTGCCAAGCTGTCGAGCATTTCATCGACCAATGCCGACAGGGTGAAGGCGTCGAGATACATGGCTAGTTGGCGTCGGCTGAGAGCAAATACGCCAGTATATCGCCCATATCGCCGTCGGGGATGATTTGCGCGTAATCTTGCGCCATGGCGTCAGCATAGCCTTCGACAATATAGACGCTCGGATTGATGATCGATTCATACAGATACGCGGCAGCGGGCATCGGCGGACGACGTTCGGCAGCGCGCGCGGCGATCCCGACGAACGGCGGCGCAACGGCAGCGCCCGCGAGGCGATGACAGGCGACACAGGTGTACTGCGTCAAAAGCGCATCACCGTTCGCGGCGTCGGCGTTCGCCAACAGCGTCGCTATGCGTTCCGCGTAGCTTTCAGCGGACACGGGTTCAGCGGGAATCTGCGGCGTGGCACTGGACGCGATGAATTCCGCGAGAAACAGCGCCACGACCACAATCAAAATCGTACCCGCAACGATGACGGGCAGTCCAATGCGCGGTTTTGGAGTAGGGGAGGGCGTATTTTGCATGATTGAGTAGGGGCATGGCGTGCCATGCCCGCCTTTCAGTATCGAATGGTGGGGCATGACGTGTCATGCCCGCCGGTTCATAACAGCAGCGCATCCAACAGCATCGCCATGAACAAGAACGCGAGATACGCCGTCGAATACTTGTATGCCTTGCGCGCGGTTGCGCCGTCTTTTTCGCGGATCAGGATGACCGCGATGCGAATGAGTCCGATGCCCAAGACCAACGCGGACAGCGCGTAAATCCAACTCAGCGTCCCCAACAGCGGCGGAAACAAGCTGATGATCAGCAGTTGGATCGCGTAGAGCAAGATTTGCTTGCGCGTGACTTCTTCGCCGCGCGCGACGGGCATCATTGGCACGTTGGCGCGCGTATAGTCGGCGTTGACAAGCAGTGCCAGCGCCCAACTGTGCGGCGGCGTCCAATAGAACACGATGGCGAACAGCACCAACGGCTCGATGTTCAGTCCACCCGTGACCGCTGCCCAACCAACGAGGACGGGCATCGCGCCCGCGCCGCCGCCGATCAGGATGTTCAAGACGGTATTCCGCTTCAACAGCGCCGTGTAGATAATGACGTAATAGAACGCGCCGCCGAGCGCCAATGCTGCCGTCAACCAGTTCACGAACACGCCCAAAATCAGCGTTGACCACGCGATCAGCGCCAAGCCGAAGATCAGCGCATTGATCGGCGCGATCCGCCCCGACGGGATCGGGCGGCGCGATGTGCGCGTCATTTTGGCGTCCATATCGCGGTCGAGATACTGATTCATCACGCTCGCGCCCGCCGCCGATAATGCGCCGCCGATCAGCGTGGGGATCAAGATTGCTAATAGGGGAATGCCATCAGCGGCGATCACCATCGTGGTCAGGGTCGTGAACAGCAGCAGCGTGACAATGCGCAGCTTCGTCAGTTCGAGATAGGTGCGCAGGGTGAGGCGCACGCCGCTTAATTCGGGAGCGGGTTGGACTGCGGCTGCCATGTCCGTTCTTCCTCTCGCGCCTCTACTGGGCGGGTATTTAACGTTTCGATGGCGCTCAAGACGACCAATGCGCCCCACGTTGCCGCCGCGAAGCCGACATGCGCCGCGCCCCATCCGGGGGCAGCCGCACTGATCACGAACATGGCGCCGACGCCCGCTTGCATCAAGATCAGCGCGAACGCGCCCACTGACAACCAGCGAATCGTGCGATCTTGGCGCTGGCGGAACGCCGAGAATGCCAACAGCGCCGCTGTGATGCCGAGTCCGGCGACGGCGATCCGATGCGTCATGTGAATGATGGCGGAGCGTCCCTGTTCAATCGGGAACACCGCGCCGTTGCACAGCGGATAATCGCTGCACGCGAGCGTCGAGCCGCTGCCGCGCACGAGCGCGCCCGTGAGGATGATCACGAGCGAAAGGGCAGTCGTCAGATAGACCAACGTCGTGAAGCCGTCGCGCTTATACTGTGCGCGCGCCGGATACAACGCGCAGATCGTCGCCACCAACAGCGCGCCCAACAGCAGCATCGCTGTGCCGAGATGGAGCGTGACCATCGTCGGCGGCAAATCGAGGACGACCACGAGCGCGCCCAACAGGCTCTGCACCATGAACAAGACTGCTGCGATCACGGTAGCGCGGAGGACGGCGCGATTTCGTTTGCGATAGGCGCTGATCGCGACCGCCAGCGACGCCAGCCCGAATACGCCGATCAATGCCGCGAACAGCCGATGCAGCCATTCGATCCACGCGGTGACATTATCGAGCGGCGGGAAGAATGTCCCGTTGCACGAGGGCCAATGATTGCCACAGCCCAAGCCCGAATCGGTCACGCGCACGACCGCCCCGAATACGACCAAACCAATCGTTAGCGCCGCCGTCGCCAGCGCCAACCACGAGAACAACCGCTGCTGCTTCACCATCCTTATGAGCGTCCTGTAAATCTGTGAAAAATCCGAACCCTTACACTTGGAAGAAATTGGCGCCAAACGACGTCACCAGCGTGATAATCGTCACGAGATAGCCGAATGCAGTGAAATATGGACGAAATTGACGCTCGTCGGTGATATATGTTGCCCAGATGCTGCTGAGGAACAGCGCCATCAAAATCAGGATCGCCGCGAAGATATGCGCTGTAATCCACGCCAAATCGAAGCCCAAGACCACGACGACCAATGCCGCAATCGCTTGTACCATGATTAACGTCGCCGCCAAGTTGGTCATTTCTTGGAGATTCATCAGATTGCGACGGTAGGCGAAAACCACCACGCCCAAAAGGATCACGCTGAGCAAACTCAATACCAGCGTGAACAGGCGCGCGAACCAACCAACGAACAGGGCGACGTTCTCTGTCTTAGGCAATAAACTGCCGTCACAGATCGGGAACTGCGCACCGCATTCCACAACGCTGAACAAGCGTGGAACGACAAAAGCGAAGATCAACATGCCGACAACGACGAAAGTCACCGAGCGCGTCAGTAGTTCAAGCGGGCGTTCTGGGAACATGCGCGCTTATTTGTTCGTGCCAACGGGGACGACTGCGCTGGTCGCTGCCGCCTCTGCCGCGGCGGCTTTTGCCCGTTGACGGCGCAATCCGCCGTCCAACAGCCAGAAAACTAGCGCCAAGGTCGCAGCGATCCCAATTAAATTGAACAGGATGAAGCTAACCAGCAAGAAGAATTGTTCCGCCTTCCACGGCAGCACGACCGTGGGCGCTGCGTCAGGGCTATTGACCTGCGTCAAGACCGGGAGCAAACTGCCGCCGCCGGAGATCAACTGCATGGTCAGACCGCCGCCTGCGATCAGGATGACCAGTAGGACGACCAACACCACCAACCGTCTCACGCGCGCTCCTCCATAATGCTTATATTCCGTCTCGAAATGGCGTTCAATTCCGCTCAATCAAGAGGTTCGCTATCGAAATCGTGTAACTGACAGTGTACCACTCGCTAACCGTGAAATCAATCACAAACGAAGCTCACAAAATCGCATCGGCGTCCGAAAGATCATCTTGACTCGCCTCCTGTAGATCGTCGTCCACGTCGTCCAGTCGTTCGCCCGCCAATTCGGGCGCGTCGCGGTCGTAGTACGCGGCACGCGGAATTTGCACTAACGGCGCATCCGCCGCATCATCGGGCGAGGTATCTGTCGATTCAGCGTCGATCAGCGTCGGCAGGTCGAATGCCAAGTCGCCCGCCAGTGCATGATTCAATAGGGATGAACGACGGGGAAGGGTAAAGGTGACGGTTGTTCCCTTATTCAGTTCGCTGATCAAGCCAATCTGCCCGCCATGCTTCTCAACAATTGCCTTGACAATCGATAGTCCCAGTCCTGTCCCTTCGATCTTGGACTGGTGATCGCGCTCAACGCGATACAGTCGTTCCCAGACGCGATCCTGATCTTCGACGGCGATCCCGTGTCCGGTATCCGCGATGGACACTTCGAGGTAATCGGCGGCGCTGACCACCTGCACGAACACGCTGCCGCCGTCGATGTTGTATTTAATGGCGTTATTGAGCAAATTCAACAGCACTTTGTTGAGTTGATTGGTCTCGGCGGAGACTTGACCCGCCGCGCCTAACGGCATTTCGACATAGAGGGTGATTCCGCGCGTCGCCGCGAAGATGCTTGCTGTCTCGACGCATTCGATGACCAATTGATCGAAATCGACGTCGATCACCGGCAGCGGCTTGTTGATCGGCGCGAGTTCGAGCAGTTGATTGATCATGCTGTGCATATAATCTAAGCGCATGATCGCTTTTTCGACGTATTGGCGCTGCGTTGGGCTGAGGGAGTCGATATTCTGCACGAGATCGATAAAGCCCTTCGCGGCAGTAAGCGGTGTCTTTAAATCGTGAACCAGTTCTTCAAACCAATCACGTTGTCTGCGCATCAGTCGATCTCTTCTACTTCGGGGCAGAGCAAGCGCGGGATTTCGCTCATTGCCAGCGCCATCCGCGTGCCGTGCCATGTCAACAATGAACCATCGATGAGGTAGATTTGATTCGCGCGCGCCGCTGGAACATCGAGTGCCGCGAATAAGGCGACGTGCGCCGCGCTGAACGGGAACGGCTCGCTTGGCAGCAGGATCACATCGGGTTGCGCTGCCTGGACTTCATCCATGGTCACGCGCGGATAGCGGCGGTCGCGCCCCTCGACGCGCGTATCGTCGTCCGGCAGCGGTTCGGCACGTCCCAAATCAGCGGCGAGCGGAAATTGGCGTTCGCGCTCCGCAAAGACATTCGTCCCGCCGCTGACGCGGATTAAATCGTGCGCGAACGTATCGGCGTTGAATGTCATGAGCGGATCGAACCAGATCGGCGCGAACACTTTACAGGGCGCTTGCCGATTCTCCGCGAGGCGCTCCAACCAGTCGAGCATCCATTCGGCAGCGCGGATGCGTTCGACCATCGCGGGATGATCGAAGATGTGCATCAGCGTCCAGATCAGGTTGAATGCTTCGCGCAGCGTATGCGGGAATGTCACCCAAACGGGGATTCCGGCGGCGGTTAGCGCATCAGCATCTTCCTTGCGATTTTCCTCTTGGTTGACGATTACCAAGTTAGGCTTGAGCGCGATGATCCGCGCCACATCGGGATTTTTCGTGCCGCCGACTTTTGGAATCGACGCGACACCCGCAGCAGGATGGACACAGTAATCGGTCACGCCGACGAGCCGATCTCCGACGCCAAGATCGAACAGCGTTTCAGTCATGCTTGGCACGAGCGAGACCACGCGCATTGGTGGGTGTGCTACGGGTGCTTCCATGTGATAGCGATAGGTCGGATCGTTTTGCATCACAGCCTCAGCGATGAACCAATTGATCGCGTTCGGGTCCCACGCTCACCGTATTGATCGGCACGCCGAGCGCAGCTTGGATCGCATCGATGTAGCGACGTGCGTTCTCTGGCAGCGCGTCCCACTGGCGCACGCCGCCGATATCTTCCATCCAACCGGGATAATCCGTGTAGGTTGGCGGTACGATCTGGGAAGGATCAGACGGCGGATCATAGACATCGACGCCGCTGTAGTGGTGCGCGATTTTTAGCGTCTCGAACTCGCTGAGAATATCGAGTTTGGTCAGCACAAGTTCGGTCACGCCGTTGACCATACAAGCGTAGCGCAGCACGACCAGATCGAGCCAGCCCGTTCGGCGTGGACGTCCGGTGGTCGTGCCATATTCGTCCCAGAAGTTTTCGCCCGTGCCGCGCAGTCGATCTCCGATTTCGTCGTTTAGTTCCGTCGGGAAGGGTCCCGCGCCCACGCGCGTGCTGAACGCCTTCGCCACGCCGACGACCCGATCCACGTGTTTCGCACCGATGCCAAGCCCGATCAGCGCACCGCCGACGGTCGAACTGGAACTGGTCACGAACGGATAATCGCCGTGATCGATATCCAACATTGTCCCTTGCGCACCCTCGCACAGGGCGCGCTGTCCGGCGTCCAACAGCGCGTTGATGGACACGACCGTATCGCGGATATAATCGCGTAAGCGCCGCGCCGCCTCGACATATTCCGCTGCGGCGGCGTGCGGGTCGAGTCCGGCTGCAAGCACTTGAACGTTGGCGCGCTCGACTTGCTCCATCAAGCTATCGCCAAACGCTTCGGGGTCGAGCATGGCACCCGCACGGATGCCTTGCCGTCCGGTCTTATCGAGATAGGCGGGCCCGATGCCGCGCAAGGTCGTGCCAATTGCGTCTTTGCCGCGCGCTTTCTCGGACGCTTTATCGAGTGCGATGTGCGCCGGGGTGATGATGTGCGCTTTACTGCTGATCCACAGGCGTTTCGGCGTGATATCGACACCCGCCGTCGTCAGTTCATCGATTTCGCGCACGAGATTCACCGGATTGATCACCATGCCATTGCCGAGAATGCAGATCACGCCCGGCTGCAAAATCCCCGACGGGATCAGGTGCAGCTTATAGACGCGCGTGCCGACATAGACCGTGTGTCCGGCGTTGTCGCCGCCCGCGTAGCGCGCGACGATCTGTGACTCCGCTGCCAACCAATCAGCAACGCGCCCCTTGCCTTCATCACCCCATTGCAGCCCCACCAAAATTGTTGCGGGCAAATTCATTCCCCTGTCTGATATGCCGTACCCAATGCCACCGCGACCCGCTGCGCGCCCCAAATTTCAATTTGTCCATCGGGTCCCAACGCCAACGCCGCGCCCGCGCCGATGCCGATGCCAACCGTATCGGGCTGCGCGGTCAAGATCGGGCGCGCATACAGCCCAATGTCGGTCACGTTTGGCGCGATCAAGGCGCGCTCGACCCAACTGAAGCCGTCGCTGATCGATCCATCGGCTTCGACCAGTCGTGCGCCGAACGTCATGGCGGCGAGTCCTTCGATCAATACCACTGCGCCGTTAGCATGTGCCGCGCCGATCCCATCGATGGCAGCGCCCTTGAGCGATGAACGTGCCTGTGCCGGATCGGGCGCGCCGAAGATCACGATCACACTGGCGTCGGTCAGGCGTTCGCGGATGGTGGCGTCGTCTTCCGCAATCACATCGACCACATAACCCGTGGGCGCGCCCAAATCTTCGAGATCGTCCAACAGGCGTTCGCCCGCGTCGGGGTCGTCGCCCAAAAACACGATGGCGACGCCACCATCGGCGGACGTGCGTTGTAAGGCGCGCGCGCGGATATCATCGATCTCTTGCGCCGCGCCCTGTCCCGTCGCCAGCGTGAGCCAACCGCGTCCATCGCGCCATTTGAATATGGTTTGCGCGGGCATCAGCCATCCGTTAAGACATACGCTGCGACCGCCGCCGACAACAACTCGACACCCAGCGGCAGCGCATTTTCATCGAACGAGAAACGTGGGTGATGGTGTCCATAATAGGCGTCGGCGGTTTCGTCCTTCGCGCCCAGCATAAAATACATGCCCGGCACGTCATCCATGAACTCGCTCACATCTTCCGAACCCATCGTCCGCACAGTGGGATCGAGCGCCTTTTCGCCCACCAGCGGCGCGAACGTTTGGCGCAAGCGCGCGCTGACTTCAGGATGGTTGATCACGGGCTTGGTCAGGTGTTCAACGTTTAATTCTGCCGTGCAGCCCATCGCCGCGGCGATGCTCTCGGCAATCGCGGTCATGCGTTGCACGATCAGATCGCGCACTTCTAGCTTGAAGTAGCGGAATGTCCCGCGCATATCCACAAACTGGGGGATGACGTTGTACGCCTCGCCCGCGCGCAGCGTCGTGACCGAAATCACAGCATTGTCGAGCGGATCGAGGTTGCGGGTGATGATCGTCTGGAACGCGAGGACGATTTGTGCCGCGCACACCACCGGATCGACGTTATGCTGCGGCGACGCGGCATGTCCGCCTTTGCCCGTGACGCGCAGCGCGAAGATCGATGCGCCCGACATGACGGGTCCATCCGCGACGCCGACCATCCCGAATGGGAGGCTGTTCCACAGATGCAGCCCAACGGAGACATCGGGGCGCGGCGTCAGCATCGCGCCGTCCGCGACCATCGCTAACGCGCCCTTGCCGACTTCTTCCGCGGGCTGGAATACAAATTTGACGCGCCCCGCGATCTGATCGCGCAGGGGTGTTAGCAGTTTTGCTACCCCAAGCGCGATGGTTGTGTGTCCGTCGTGTCCGCAAGCGTGCATCTTGCCGGGCGTCTGTGAAGCATAATCCGTCTGGTTTTCTTCGAGGATCGGCAGCGCATCCATATCAGCGCGCAGCAGCACAGTGGGCCCGTCGTGCGCGCCTTCGAGGATCGCGACGACACCCGTCTTGCCGACGCCCGTTTGTACTTCGAGTCCCAGTTGGGTGAGTTCGCGGGCGACGATGCCCGCCGTGCGGACTTCCTCGAACGCGATTTCGGGATGCTGATGCAAATCGCGTCGCCGCGCGATCAGTTCATCGCGCATTGCTTGAGCTTGGGTCTTAAAATCGATGGTCATGGTTCACCTTAACGATCAAATGTGATGATGCGGAAGGAATCGACGTAGCGAACGACATCGGGCGGCGCTTCGGGGTCACGATTGCCGCGCAGGCGCTCCGCCATCTTCTCCATGTCCGCGATCTGGGTTTTGTGTTCGTACAGCGCCGTGATTTTCGTCTCGACGTAATCGGTCACATCAACTTTGACGTTGGGCGACTGCGTGCCAGAGATATACAGATACTTGGTCTTGTGCGGCGCTAACCCCTCGTCGCGTTCCTGCTCCAAGAAGTTGAGGCGATCCCGCGCGGTCGGATAGACCGCATCGAGAGTCGCCTCGCCCACGGCGCGATGATCGGGGTGATTCACGCCACGATCTCCCCACCAGAATACGGTCGGATCGAGCGTGACGACAATATCGGGCGTGGTCATGCGGATCACGCGCACGATATCGCGGCGCAACGCCAGCGACGGCGTGAGTTCACCATCGGGATAGCGCAAGAAAATCACCGCTTTGACGCCCAGTTTCGCCGCCGCGCAGCGTTCTTCGTCCTCGCGGATCAGCGCGAGGCGTTCGCTCGTCATGTCGGGGTCGCCGCTGCCCTTGTCGCCGCTGGTCGCCAGCAAAAACGTGACCTCTGCGCCCTCTGCCGCCCAGCGCGCGAAGGTCGCCCCGCAAAAGAATTCGGGATCATCGGGATGAGCGAATACGCCCAAAACCCGCTTACCCGCCATCGGTTGATCCATCATTCGTCTCCGATCTTGGTGTTTGTTCGCGTCCTAGTGTGTCTTGGGATGCGGCTTCGTTCGGTGTAGCACTCTGATTCGGGCGGGCATCGCGTCGGGGCTTGTTCTTACCGCCGCGCCGCGATTTCTTGTTCGGATTGGCGTTCGGTGTGCCATCGCGCGCAGGTGCGTCGCTTGGTGCGTCGCTGCGTGCGCTTGGTTCGTTTCGTCCGCCGGCGGCGCGCTGTTCACTTGGATTGCGTGTATCCTCGCGGCGTTTGCGTTCTGGTTGTGCGCCGCCTTTTTGCCCGCGTTCATTGCGCGGTGGGCGCTCGGTGGTGTGCGCCTGTTGACGTTCACCTTCGGCAGCGTTCACTGGCACATCGGCTGTAGGCTTCTCGCCGCGCGCGGGGCGCTGATCGCGGTTGTCACGGCGTTCGCCGGACGGACGGGCGGCGCCGCGCGGCTTGTCACGGCGTTCGCTGGATGGGCGCGCATCACCGCGTGGTTCCTGTGCAGGATGGTCGTCGCGGCGCCGTTCCCCGCGCGGACTATCCGCGATAGGTCGTTCAATTCTCAAGCCGGGTTGCACGCCTGACAGGTTGATCGTCTCATCCCTGATGGCGTCGGGGGAGTCCCCATCGGCTTCGGCGGCGGCTTTGCCCGGCTTCGCACCACATTCGCAGGGTCCGTCGCCATGTTTGGTACAGGGTTCGCTCGATTTCTTCGCCAATGCTTCGAGTTCATCGAGCGGGATCAATTCTTCGCGCTTGATCGTGTAAAACGTGTCTCCGACGACAACCAAGACCGCATCTTGCAGCGGCAGCACGTCGATGACTTTGCCTTCGCCGTGCGCCGTGCCGACGCGCTTGTTCCGTTTCGGCAGTTGCGCGCGCGCCGCAACGTACTGTTCGTATTCATACACCAGACAGCAGCGTAGTCGTCCGCACATGCCCGTAATTTCGGATGGATTGAGCGAAATGCCTTGCATCTTCGCCATCTTGATCGAAACGGGGCTGAAATCGGTGAGGAAGGTTGAACAACAACGCATTTCGCCGCACGCGCCAAAGCCGCCGAGCAGTTTGGCGACATCGCGCGGCCCGATCTGGCGCAGTTCCAATTGTGCCGGGAACTGGCGATTGAGTTCTTGCCACAGGCGGCTGACCGAACTGGCTTTGTCCTCGGCTGTATAGAGGAACGTCAACAGCCCACCGTCAAAGCTGTACAGCGCGGCGATAAATTTGACGCCGCTCACCTGCATCTCTTTGGATTTGCGGCGGCACAATTCGAGCGCCTCCGCCTCTTTAGACTCCCAAAACTGCTTCAAGACCAGATCGCGCGGGGTCGCGCGCCGCTGAATCGTCTTATATTCGCGCTCTGCCGACTGGGGCGCAGCGAAATTTGTCACTTCGCCCATCTGTCGTCCACGCACCGTCTCGACAATCACCCAATCACGAACTTGGAGATCGGGGAAGTCACTGTAATCGAAATGGTATACCTTGCCGACTTTATGGAATCGCACACCCGCGACTGCGCGGGGGATGGTGCGTTCGGCTTCCATTAGTAGTTCTGTCATCACTCACTCGCTGCGATGGTCTCGCATGTGTTTGAACGCCTTTAATGATAGGCGATTCGGGCGCGCTCGCAAAGGATCATCGTCGAGCAAATCAATCATGTCCCTGGATAAGGGAGCGTATTGGAGCGCGACCTCAATCTAGACTAGCGCGTTTCCTACGATTCTGGTATCGTCCGACGCGGATGGATAGATGAAATGTTATGTTGGACAAGCAATGAAACGAACTTCGGTCTGGTTTGTCGGCATGGCAGCACTGCTGATCAGCGCATGTGCGCCCCTGTTGGGCGGCGATCAGACGCCAACTGCCGAATTGATCAACCGCGATCAGTATGTGCGCGAATCAACTGCCATCGCGCAAGCCGTACAACTTCAAACGACGGATGTTGCTGGAACGGCGCAAGCGGCGGAAACGTATGTCGCTGCGCGCGAAAGCGTCAACGCTCAACTGGTACAAACGCTGCGCGTCGCCGTCCCATCGACGCAGCAGGTGATCGAACAGGGCGGGTTGGTCACGCCGGGCATGAACGCGCCCATCACCACGCCGGGCGCGCCCGGCGGGTCGCAAATGAGCGATGGTGGGGCTGCCTCTGCGACGGGTGAGACCCAGTTCGTCGATCTGGCGACGGCGGCGGTCGTCAGCGATGCCGATGGCTGTGCCAGCCCGGCTGCATTCAGTTTTTCGACCAGCACGACACGGATTTACGCGACGGCGCGCGCATTTAATATCCGCGCGGGAACACAGATGCGCGCCGATTGGCTGCGCGATGGGGTCGTTGTTTATCAAGCGTCGGCATGGACGGTCGAGGCGGACGACGATGATTTTTGTCTGTGGTTCTACATCGAGCCGGGTGATGTGGCGTTCGATGTAGGCAATTGGTCGGTGCAGGTGTACGCTGACGATGTGTCGCTCCAGCCCGCCGCGACGTTCACGATTGGCTAGATTGGGCGCGACGTGTTAACATTTTCCCGCGTTGAGAGGATGAGAGATTGAAACGTCGTTTCGGGTTTGTCGTGGGGTTGATCGTCGTGCTGACCGCTGTTGCGGGTTCGGCGGCGTTCGTATCCGCACAGACGACGCCAACGCCAACAATCGCTCCAACGGTGACGACAACACTTGATCCAAGCACGCCACCGTTTGCAACCGCGACTCCGCGCGGGAGTTATATCTTGCCGCGCAACATCAATGTACGCGGCGGTCCCGGCGAATTTTATCCGTCGGTTGGAAGCTTGGTTGCGGGGAATGTCGTTCGCCCACTCAACCAGAGTGCCGATGGTCAATGGGTGCTGATCGCGTATTATCGCGGTTTCGCGTGGGTACGGCGCGATCTGGCGGTGTGGGTGGTCGATATCGACGCGCTGCCCGTGCTGGATGCGAGCAGCCTCACGCCGACGCGCGAGCGGGAACTGACACCGTTTTTCGCTACGGAGACGCCGACTGGAAATTGGATCGAAGCGGGCGCAGATGGCGCGCGCGTGCGGTCGGGTCCTGGATTTCGCTATGAAATCATCGGCGGGCTGCGCGATGGCGAGACGGTCGAACCCGTTGGACGCGATGATAATACCGACTGGATTTTGATTCGATTTGGCGACGGCTTTGCATGGGTATCGCGCGTGTTGGTGAATTGGACGGTCGATTTGGAGCCGCTCCCTGTCTTGGTAGAAGCAGCGCTCACCCCATCGGCAACATTTACAGCATCGAATACGCCGACGCGCACGCCGACCCCATCGCGCACTTTTACCCCGTCGCGGACATCCACGCCGACGAACACCGCAACGCCAACCACGACACCCTCATTCACCCCAACGACGACCCCAACGCAGACTCCAAGTGCAACATTTACGTTGACACCGACGGACACGCCAACGCAGACTCCAAGTGCAACGTTCACATGGACGCCGACGGATACGCCAACGTTCACATGGACGCCGACGCGCACGCCAACGTTTACATGGACGCCGACGCGCACGCCAACGTTCACATGGACGCCGACGCGCACGCCGACGCAAACACCAATATCCCGCTCGACGGCTACAGATGTTGAAAGCGGCAATGTGCGTTCGACGGCGCGCGCGACATTAACGCTAACTGACACGCCGACGAATACCCCAACGCCTATGGCGTCAAGTACAGCGACGATTACGCCTGAACCGAGCGCCACGCCGAGCATTACACCATCGCAGACGCTGACCTTGACCCATACAGCGACCAACACGCCGACGCGCACGGCATCCGCGACGCACACGGTTGAACCGAGCGATACACCATCCCATACGCCGACGCGCACGGCATCCGCGACGCACACGGTTGAACCGAGCGATACACCGTCCCATACGCCAACGCACACGGCATCCGCGACGCACACGGTTGAACCGAGCGATACACCATCCCATACGCCAACGCGCACGGCATCCGCGACGCACACGGTTGAACCGAGCGATACACCGTCCCATACGCCAACGCACACGGCATCCGCAACGTGGACACCTGAACCGAGCGATACACCATCCCATACGCCGACGCACACAGCATCCGCGACGTACACGGTTGAACCGAGCGATACACCGTCCCATACGCCGACGCACACAGCATCCGCAACGTGGACACCTGAACCGAGCGATACACCATCCCATACGCCGACGCACACAGCATCCGCGACGTACACGGTTGAACCGAGCGATACACCATCCCATACGCCGACATTGACCGCAACGCCGATCCCGCCTGTTGCCGCGCCACCGACGATTATTCCCACAGCGATTCCAAGCGAGATCGTGCCGTCCGATGCGCCGCCCGCGCGCGTGCCGCCCGAAGCGATTGTGGGCGTCGGGTTGTTGACGTTGGTGCTGCTGTATATTGGGCTGTATTGGCGTGGATTGACTGCCGTTGACCGCTATGCAGCGGGTTTCGTGATCGAAGAATGTCCGGTCTGTAAAAGCGGACATTTGATCGTCGATACGCGCGTTGATCGCTTCATCGGCATTCCGCGCCCACGCTCGACCGTGCGCTGTGACAATTGCAAATCGATCTTACGCGAGAGCGGCGCGCGCCGTTGGCGTTACGCGGTGGATCGCGCTGCCAATCCGAGCATTTACGCGCGCTGGAACGGACGCGAGATCGACGAGGAAACGCTCAAGACGCTGAGTGATCAGCCGCTCGTGCCGCCGCCCAATGTGCGCCCGCCGACCACGCCGCCCGCCTTTGTGGACGATGATCAATCCCAACCGTGAACGAACTGTCATTGATTGAATGTGTTCCCAATTTCAGCGAGGGACGCAATGTCGAGGTGATCGACGCAATAGTCCGCTCGATTGCGTCGGCGTCCGTATCCATATTGGGCGTGAGCAGCGATGTGGATCATCATCGGACGGTTGTCACGTTTGTTGGCAGCCCGGACAGTGTGGTGGAGGGTGCTTTTCGCGGCGCGGCGGCGGCGGCGGAACGGATCGATTTGGAGGCGCATCGCGGCGTGCATCCGCGTATCGGCGCGGCGGACGTGATCCCATTCATCCCCTTGCGCGGCGCATCGTTGGCGGATTGCGCCACACTGGCGCGGCGGCTTGGCGCACGGATGGGTGATGCACTCGATATCCCGGTGTATTTGTACGAAGCGGCAGCGACGCGCCCAGAGCGCGTCGATCTCGCAGATGTGCGGCGCGGGGGCTACGAAGCGCTGAAGACAGCGATTCAGTCCGATCCGACGCGCGCGCCTGATTTTGGACCCGCACGCTTGGGGCGGGCAGGGGCGTCGGCGGTGGGCGCGCGTCTGCCGCTGATCGCGTTCAATGTGTACTTGGATACCGCCGATGTCGCCGTTGCGCAAGCCATCGCGCGTGCAGTGCGCGCATCGAGTGGCGGGCTGACCTGCATCAAGGCGCTCGGACTGTTGGTCGGGGGTCAAGCACAAGTTTCGATGAACTTGACCGACTTCCGCCAAACCGGACTCGATGTCGTGCTGTCTGCCGTCGAGTCTGAAGCACGCCAGCACGGCGCACGTGTTGAGCGGACGGAACTGGTTGGCTTTGCCCCGCAAGCAGCGTTGATCGATGCGGCGCTTGTGGCGCTGCACTTGCCCAATACAGCGCGCGATCTCGTTTTGGAGGCGCGCTTGGGCGATATTACGGGCGATTATCGCCCCATCCCATTCGATTGATGGATAGGTTGAAACTTCTGATGCTGATTTCTCTTCTCACTGCTTGTCTGATCGCGTGCGCTGCGCCTGTGGCGCCCGCACAGACCCAAATCCCGTTCGCGGCATCGCGCGCGGTGGTGGACATGCCGACGCGCGCCATCTTCGATCCGACGCTCCCCATGCAGGATGGCGGCACACGCATCGCGCAAGCGTTTGCGACCAACACCTATACGCCGTCGCCGTCCCCAACCTTTGCGCCCACTTCGTCGCTGCTGCCCACCATTACCCCGACCTTCGTGCCGACGCTGCCCACGCAGCCGCCGCGCACGTCCGCGCCCTCGGCGACTGCCATCCCGCCCGGCACGATTATCACCGTGACGCCACCCGCTACGGCATACGGCGGGGGTGCCGCGAGTGTCACCAATCCGACGAGCCTTGCCAACGTCGATCCGCTCGCGCCGACATGGACACCACCGCCAGCCGATCCGTCTACGCAGATTGCCGATCACTATTGGTTAAGCCGCCCTGCATCCGACGATGTGACGAACTGGGCGGCGCGCACCTATCCCTATGGCGGCACGGCGGGCGGACGCTACCAAGTCCATCATGGCATCGATATCGTCAACCCGCGCGGGACGCGCGTGCTGGCGACGGCAGATGGCACAGTGATTTATGCGGGCGACGATCTCAGCACGCGCTTCGGACCCATCAACAATTACTACGGAAACTTGGTCGTTGTTCAGCACAATTTCCCGACGCCGGACGGACAGCCCGTGTTCACGCTGTACGGACATATGGATCGCATCGTCGTTGGGGCAGGGCAAGCGGTCAGCGTGGGCGAGGCGCTTGGCAACGTTGGCGCGACGGGCGTCGCATTGGGCCCCCATCTGCATTTAGAAGTGCGCATTGGTGATCCGTACAGCTTTGATGCGACGCGCAACCCCGACTTATGGATTCGTCCGTATTTCGGCTATGGCACATTAGCGGGGCGCGTGACCGACGCGGCGGGCAATTTGCTCTACGATGTGACGCTGATGATCGAAGCGCCCGATACGACGCGCTATGCGTTCAGCTACGCCGATACATCGGTCAATGCCGACAGCGTTTTCGGAGAGAATTACACAATGGGCGATCTGCCCGCTGGCTATTACACTGTGACGGTCAGCGACAACGGGCGCATTCGCTTTCGGCAGACGATCTATGTCTATCAGAACCGGACGACGTGGCTAAACGTGGCACTCAATCCATGAGCGGCGTTGGCTGATGATTGGATTTTGAGGCGCTGAGTGCTATACTCATCGTCTCATTGTATGAATAATCAATTGAATGATTACGGCACCTTATTGCCGCATGGACGAGAGAAAGACACCATGTCCGAAAACGTGTATCTGACGGCGGAAGGCGCGGAAGAGCTGAAGCGCGAACTGGAAAACCTGCTCAATGTGCGTCGCCCCGATTTGGCGCGCAAACTCAGCGAGGCAGTTTCGCAGGGTGATTTGAAAGAAAACGCCGATTATCACGACGCGAAAGAACAACAAGCATTCATCGAGGGACGGATCAAATACCTCGAAAATGTGCTGAATAAAGCGCAAATCATCGCCAATTCCGCGTCGAATGGTCTGGTCAATCTTGGTTCGGAAGTCGTGATCGTCGAAGATGGCGGCTCCGATGAGGAAACGTATATGATTGTCGGCGCGGCGGAAGCGAACCCAGAGATGGGCAAGATTTCGCACGTCAGCCCGATTGGCGCGGCGCTGTTGGGACGCAAGAAGGGCGAAAAAGTCACGGTCAAGACGCCTGCGGGCGAGATCGTGTTCAAGATCAAGCGTATCAAATAACCAGCGCGCTCAATCTGCCGCTTAGAATCGAAAACGCCCCATCCAATCGGATGGGGCGTTTGCATGTTACGACAGCGGCGTAAAATCGCCTGTGCCGCCAAACGGATCATCGTCAAGCGGGGGCGGCGCGGGGCGCAGCGGCGCGCTGGCAGGACGCCCACCGGGAATTGAAGCGGGTGGGGGCGGCGGGCTGCTCATGGGCGCGGGCTGATACGGCGCGGGCGCGAAGGTCGGTGGAGGGGGCGTGAACGTCGGCGCAGCGGGCGGTTGTGTCACGATAGGCGGCGGCGTATAGGGTAGCGGTGCGGGCGCCGGAGTCATGGGCGGCGCGTAAGGCAGCGGTGCGGGCGCAGCGATCACAGGGACGGGCGTCGCCCCGCCCGCGTTCACGCCCGTGCGACGCCAGCCCGCCAATTCAATCGTCAATTTCTCGAAAAAGCTGTTCGGCGGCGTGTTACCCGTGCCGTACTGGATATCGACAATGCGCGCTTGCAGCCGCAGCGATCCTGTCTCCAAGATGGCAACCGTGCCGACCTTCGCCAAGATCAGGTCGCCCTTGGTTTCCAGCTTGGCACGCAGCGCCGGATCGTTGTAAGCGTGTTCGGACATGAACACGTTGGTGATCGTGCGCACATAATCATCTTTGTCGAACAACCAGACCTCAACCGCCGTTGGTTTGTCCGGCGATCCCGTGCCAATCGTCTCGGAGATGCTTGAGCCGCATTCGCCCAAAAAGCGTTCTTGCTCGTCCTCGATGCTGAACGAGTCATCATACTGCCCGTAGCCGAGTTGGAACGTGGACATACGCTGCATCAGCGGGGGTCCCAAATCGGTCTTGACGAAATCGCTTCTTTGGGTGGTATCCGCGATTTGCTGCGCACGGACACGGGCGCGCATTTGAATGACTTCTTCGCTGTCTTTTTCGCCGCGCAGACGCTTGAAAATTGGCTCAAGCCAGTTCTTGATCAGGATGCTCCACGCCCACGACCAGATTACGACCAGAACCGCCGCGATGATGGGTCCCAAAATCCATGGCAGCAGACTGCGGATGAACGAGGGTTCGCTCGGCGCGGCGGCGGCGACGGGTTGTGCCAGCTCCGCGAAGGGACGGATCGCCGTCAGTTTGTTGACATCGGAGGGATCGGCGGCGTTCGCCAGCAAACGATCAACGATGCCAACTGGATCATCGACTGCTGCCAGCCGCTCGACGATATTCTGGTTCACATCGGGGTTGGCGGTCACATTGGCGGCGTTGCGATCTGCCAAGAGACGAACCCATTCATCCTGCCAACTTTGTCCGAGCGTGCGCGGATCGCCATCATAAAATTGGATCGGGTCGATGCCATAGCCGATTATCAGCCCAAGGATCATGGCAAAGACCAACATCAAAATCATCTTGCGCCGCGGTGTGAACGGCTCAAGGACGATCTTATATAGACCGTTATACGTACCCTGAAGCCATTTGATCATGCTGACCGACCTTTCGTGTGTACGTTGACCGCCCGGATTGCGTTCACGCGCTGTGTTTTTGCGATGTGCAAGCCATCAGCAGACACTCTCTGACGGTGGAATATGCTTCACACTCATATAGTACACACGGTTCGGGGGGGAATGCAAACGATCCGACAATAATTGGCTGCACAAGGCTTGGGAATTTCGTCGGGGGCAGCTTTTGGCTGCCCCCAACGGCACTATGCAGACGCGGGTTCTGGTGTTTCGGGGTTGATCTCACTCAGCGGATAGGTTCGATTGCACACGGTACATTGTACCGTTGTGCGATTCTGTTCGACCAGCAGCCCACCACAATTGGGGCAGGGCGTGGGCAGTGGACGTTTCCAACTGGTGAATTCGCACTCAGGATAGCGCGAACAACCATAGAACGTGCGCCCCTTGCGCGTCCGGCGCGAAATCAGTTCACCGCCGTGTTCGACACCGCATATCGGACACATCACCCCGACGCGCTCCAACCACGGCTCGGTATGCTTGCAAGTTGGATAATCCGAGCAGCCGATGAACTTGCCGAAACGTCCATAACGAATGACCAGCGGCTTGCCGCAGACCGGACAATCGCGCCCGATGGCTTCTTCGCGCTGCATCGGCTGGATCGTCTTTTGGGCGATATCAAGCTGCTGCTCGAACGGTTGATAGAATTCGGACAGCATCGGACGCCATTCGCGCCGTCCCTCCGCAATCTCGTCGAGCTTGTCCTCCATGCGCGCGGTGAACGAGTAATCCATCACATCTGCAAAATACTCTGCCAGCAGATCATTGACGGTGATGCCCGTTTCGGTCGGCGTCAGGCGTTTATCTTTTTTGGTGACATATTCGCGGTCTTGGATCACGCCGACAGTCGGCGCGTAGGTACTCGGTCTGCCGATGCCGTATTCTTCGAGCGTGCGGACGAGACTTGCCTCGGTATAGCGCGGCGGCGGCTGCGTAAAGTGCTGTTCGGGCAGCAGATCGAGCAAATCGAGACGTTCGCCGACATGCAAATTGGGCAAGATGCGCCCTTCATCTGCATCGACAGCAATATCTTCGTCGCGGGCGTCCTCATAGAGCGCCAAGAAGCCGGCGAATTTGACCGTACTGCCTGCGACGCGGAAATGATAGGCGCGTTTTTCGGCTGCGACGGATGGCTTATCGGCGTCGATTTCAACGCGGAGCGTGTTGTAGATCGCATTCGCCATCTGACTGGCGACGAAACGCTGCCAGATTAAGTTATACAGCTTGAATTGATCGGGCGTGAGCGACGCCTTGACCGTGTTCGGTTCGCGCGCCGCGACGGTGGGGCGGATCGCCTCGTGCGCCTCTTGCGCGCCCTTCGCTTTCGTCTTGTAGATCGGCGCCGTGGCGGGCAAAAAGTCTTTGCCGAACCGTCCTTCGATGTAGCTGCGCGCTTGTCCCTGCGCCTCGACCGAGACGTTGGTGCTGTCAGTCCGCATGTACGTGATCAATCCGCTCGATTCGTCCGTGCCGAGATCGATGCCTTCGTACAACTGCTGCGCGATTGACATGGTGCGTCCAGCGGTATAGCCGAGCCGCCGCGATGCTTCCTGCTGCAACGTGCTGGTTGTGAACGGCGCAGATGGCTTGCGCTGGCGTTCGCCATGCTTCACATCCATGACTTGAAATTCGGATTGGCGCAAAACGTTCAGATGCGGTGCGACGGCGCTTTCGCTGCCGAACGACACATCTTGATCGCCAATTTTCATCAGCCGCGCTAGGAACGGACGCACATCAGCTTTCGATTGCTGCGTTTGTTTGCGCAGTTGCGCATCGAGCGTCCAGTATTCTTGCTGGACGAACGCGATAATTTCACGCTCCCGATCCACGATCAGGCGGAGGGCGATGCTCTGCACACGTCCGGCAGACAGCCGATTGCGGACTTTTTCCCACAGCAGCGGCGAAATGTTGTAGCCGACGAGCCGATCCAGGATGCGCCGCGCTTGTTGGGCGTTGACGAGATTGATATCGATCTCGCGCGGATGGCGGAAGGCTTCTTCGACGGCGGCGCGCGTGATTTCGTGAAAGACGACGCGCTTCACTGTTTTCGGACTGCCTTCGAGTTCGGTTGCCGCCAACAAATGCCATGCGATGGCTTCGCCCTCGCGGTCGGGATCGGTGGCGAGATAGATTTCGCGCGCGCCCGTCGCGGCGGACTTCAAATCCTTAACCACATCGCGCTTGTCGTTGATCACGCGGTATTTCGGCTCGAAGTCGTTGGCGACATCAACCGATAGCTGCGACTTCAACAGATCGCGGACGTGTCCTTTCGACGCTTTGACGATGTAGCCTTTGCCGAGATATTGCCCAACGCTGCGCGCTTTCGCGGGCGATTCGACGATGACCAAGCGCGCGGCAGTGCGGGGCGCGTCGCCGCTGCTCCCATTTTTGGCAGTCGTCTTACTGGTGGCGGACGGTTTAGCGACTTTGCCCGTCGTTTTGGCGGATGCCTTGCTGGCGGCGGACGCCTTGGCAGTTTTGCCTGTCACTTTCGCAGACGCTTTGCTGGTGGCGGACGCCTTGGCAGTTTTGCCTGTCACTTTCGCAGACGCTTTGCTGGTGGCGGACGATTTGGCGGCTTTACCCGTCGTCTTGGCTGTCTTTGCAGACGCTTTGCGCGCCGATACGGCTTTCGCCGTCGCATTGATGGGCGGCGGTGTCATGCCAACGTGCGCGGGGGTCGTGCCGATGCGGTAGAGCGTTCCGCCGCAGACGGCGCACGTCCCCGTTGTGATCGCTGACCCACGCGCATTGAATCCGGCTTGCGGATTGACCAGATCGCGCTTGGTCTTGCACTTGAAGCAGTACGCTTGCAACGTTTCGCTCATGCTTATTGGTGTCATTTGTGACTTAGGGTGGGTTAACCGAACAGATGATGCCGTTTCAGTTCGCGCGCGAGCTGAAATGACGCCGATATTGGGAATGTCCCACAATCTGAATGTGTCCGTTCATCTCTAAACGGGTCATGATTGCGAGGACAGCCGAAGGTGAGACGCCCAACCGCTGCGCAATATCGTCTACATGCAGCGCCTGATCGCCCAAGATATTCAAGATACCTGTTTCGTCTAGCAATGGCGAGATCGAATTATCGGGATCGCCATCACGTTTAATTTCGGGTATGGGGGCGAACGCGCCGCGCGCGCCCTTCGATTGCAATTCACTGCGCCCCGTCACTGGAAGGGGCGGCGCATGGTTATGAGTGGTGTTGAGCGCATCGATGATATCATGCGCGTCCGAAATCGGCTGCGCGCCCGCATCGATCAGCGCCATGAGTCCCTGCTGATTCGCGTGTGCCGCATCCCCACGCACGACGAACACCGTCCGTCCTTGTTCGCGCGCCGCTTTTGCCGTAAGTAATGCGCCGCTTCCCAATGGGGCTTCGACGACCAAGACCGCGCGACTCATGCCGCTCATTGTGCGGTTGCGACGCGGAAAGCGTCCGCGATCTGGACGTGCGTCATAGCGAAATTCGCTGATCAGCGCACCACTTGCCGCGATTTGTTCCGCGAGTTCGGCATGTTCTGCTGGAAAGACGACTGTAATGCCGTTTCCCAACACCGCCAGCGTGCGTCCACCAGCAGCCAGCGCGCCCTTATGTGCGGCGGCATCGACACCTTTGGCAAAGCCGCTGATCACCGTTACGTTATTTACCGCCAGTTCGCCCGCGATTTCGTAAGCGAGATCGATCCCGCGCCGTGTAGCGTCCCGGGTACCAACAATCGTAACCGCGTTGGCGTCCACAAGCTCGAGGGTGCCGCGTACCGTTAGCACAGGCGGCGCATCGGCTAACAAACGCAGCGCCGCTGGATAGCGCGGATCGATGAAGGGGACAATGTGCGCGCCCGTTGCCTCGACCGCTGTCCAATCGGTCTGGACATTGATGCGCGGCTGCCATGTCATGACGCTGCTGATCGTTCGATCATCGAGTCCTGCCAATGCGAGACTCGGTTCGGTTGCTTCCCAAGCAGTTTGTAGATCGCCAAAGGCGCTGCGCAAACGCTCGATGCCCCGGATGCCGAGCGTCGTAATCAAGCTGAAGCCGAGCCAATAGGGTGCTTCGCTCATTCGATCTCGCTACTTCGCCAGCAATTATTCAGCGATGTTTTGCAGCATAACGGTAGCGCGGGAGGCTGTCAAGCGGAAGATCAGCGTTTATCGAGCAATCCATCCAGCAGATGGACGGTCATCAGGTTGGCATCACCATCGATTTTGAGGATACATTGGTCGATGGCGGGCAGCAGGACTTCGCCGTATTGCGGGCTGGCAACGACATACACATCGTTCGCACCCGTTTCCAATACATCGACCAATTCGCCTAACGGCGTCCCATCTTCGGTCTGCACGTTCATTCCGATCAACTCGTAGAGATAAACTTCGCCGTCTTCGAGCGGGATGGCTTCTTCAAGTGGAATGAGGACAAACAGTTGGCGCAGCAGATCGGCAGTCTCGCGGCTGTTGATGCCCACCAGTTTGAGCAAGCCGTATTCTTGGTTCATGCGCATCCCCTCGACCGTATACGGCTTGGCGACAGCGTTGACATCCGTCCCCAAATAGACCGTCTTGTCGCGCGTGATGCGTTCGGGATAATCGGTCAAGATACGGATGCGCAGCTCGCCGCGAATGCCATGCGGGCGCAGCACTTCGCCGATCATCAGGTAGCGCGGGTCGTCGGGCGGGTTGGTTGGCGGCATATCAGACAATCTTGAGGATGACGCGCTTGTTGCGTTGGTCGCTGACCGACAATAGGGCGCGGAGCGCGTTCGCAACTTTGCCGTTCTTGCCGATGATGCGCCCGGTATCGCGTTGGGCGACGTGGAGTTCAATAATCACAGACGTTCCCACATCGCGGCGTCTTACGCGCACTTGGGTAGGATCATCCACCAGACTTTTGGCGACGTATTCGATTAAATCTTCCATATCAACTCTCTTTTATGATCGAATGGGGACGTACCTTTGATTGATACGCCCCATCAGAAATGACGCGATTATTTTGCGACTTTCTTCATTGTACCTTTGCCCGCTTCGGGCGCGGGATAGCGCGTCTTGGGGCTGACCACCACGAAGTTTGCCTTCGCCTCTGCGACCAGCGTTTCGACGGCTTCGCCATTGCGCATCCGCTCGAAGCGTGCCATCGTCCCGGTACGTCTGAGCAGCGTCATGGCGGCGTCGCTCGGCTGTGCGCCGACGCTCAACCAATGCAGCGCACGTTCTTCGTCCACGACATCGGTCGAGGGCTGCGTGCGTGGGTTGTGATTGCCGATAATTTCGATGAAACCGCCGTTGCGGGGGCTGCGTTGATCCGCGACGACGAGACGATAACTCGGCTGTTTCTTCAAGCCGATACGACGGAGACGAATACGAACCATGTTGAACCTTGCTCCTATTGCATACGTTCTCATGCGTCTTGATTGAGACGGAGAACCACTGGCACAAAAAGTGTGCCTCAGTTGCGGAAGGGAAACTGCGGACACGGCACGCCGCGTCCTGATGCGGTTGTCCCTAGCGCGGCAAACGCCCGCCGGGCATCTTGCCACCGGGCATCCCGGGAAAGCGCCCTTTGCGCACTTGTTTCATGAGGTCTTGCATATCAGCGAACTGCTTGAGGACTTCGTTCACATCACGCACTTGGACGCCGCTGCCCGCCGCGATGCGCTTGCGGCGGCTGGCGTTAAGCAGTTTGGGATTGGCGCGCTCGCCTTTGGTCATCGAGTTGATGATCGCCTCGACGCGCGTGATGCGCTTCTCCATGTCCTGCTCATCGATCTGACCCTTGACCTTGTTCATGCCCGGAATCATGTTGAGCAGACTGCCAATCGATCCCATCTTGCGGATGCGTTGAAGTTGTTCCAAGAAGTCTTGCAGCGTGAACTGATTTTCCATCAGCTTCTTTTGCAGCTTCATGGCTTCTTGTTCGTCGAAGGCTTCTTCGGCTTTTTCGATCAGCGTCATCACGTCGCCCATGCCCAAGATGCGCTGTGCCAGCCGATCCGGGTGGAACTGCTCGAAGCCGTCGAGTTTTTCGCTCGTCCCCAAGAACTTGATCGGCACGCCCGTGACGGCACGCATTGACAGCGCCGCGCCACCGCGCGAATCACCATCGACCTTCGTCAAGATCAAGCCGGTGATGCCCAAACGTTTGTTGAAGCCCTCTGCGATGTTGACCGCTTCTTGCCCAGTCATGGAGTCCGCCACAAGGATGATTTCAGCGGGATTGGTGCGCCGCTTGATTTCTTCTAGCTCTTCCATCAGCGTATCGTCGATCTGCAAGCGTCCGGCGGTATCCAGAATGACGACGGCGGCGTTCGTTTCTTTCGCTGCTTTCAATCCGCGCTGGCAGATATCCGGCGGTTTCGCGCGCGTGCCTTCTTCGTAGTAGGGGACGCTGATCTGCTTCGCCAACGTGACCAATTGATCGACGGCTGCTGGACGATACGTGTCTGCCGCCACCAAGAACGGTTGACGCCCGTCACGGCGCAGCAGCAGCGAGAGTTTCGCCGCCGTTGTCGTCTTGCCCGACCCCTGCAAGCCAACCAACATGATCACATAGGGCTTGACCGCGCCAGAAAAATTCAGCTTGCCGCCTTCGCCCAGCGTCGCCAAAAGTTCTTCGTGAACGATTTTGACGACCATCTGTCCGGGTTTGAGGCTTTTGCCGAGTTCAGCGCCGACCGCGCTTTCCTTCACCCGTTTGACGAAATCTTTGACCACTGTCAGCGAAACGTCCGCTTCCAAGAGCGCCATGCGCACTTCGCGCATCACCTTGTCAACGTCTTGTTCGGTCAGCTTGCCGACACGTCCTAGACCGTCGAAGATGCCTTGCAGTCGATTGGAAAGATTTTCAAACATGGATATCCTACCGGTTCACAACTTTACTATTGTACAGGGCAGATTAAGGGAGCGTCAAGATGAGGGAAAATTTGGGAGTGGGAAACGTGTAGGGGCATAGTGTGCCATTCCTCGCACAGACGATCATGACAACGGTCATGACATGCCCTGCCCCTACACGAGTTTTGGATCAGACGACGGGGGTTTCGACAGGCAGCGCCAGCGCGCGGTAGTCGCGGTTGAAATAGATCAGCGGCGGCACAACGCTGCCTTGGCAGCCCGTCGCTTGCACACTGCCCAAGACGATCCAATGCGTGCCGCCGTCGTGAACCGTGTGGATGGTGCAGTCGAGCCATGAGATCGCCGCGTGGACGATGGGCGCGCCCGTCTCGTAAGTGAATGTTTCCAAATCATCGAAGCGATGCGCATAGTCGGCGTATTCGGGGATGCGTCCGGCGAAGCGGTTGGAGATTTCGCCTTGCCCCTCGCCCAAGATCGAAATGCCGAATGCGCGCGATTTCAACACCAACTGGGTGGTGTGTGCCTCTTTGCTGAGGCAGACCAAGATCATGGGCGGTTCGAGCGACAGCGAGTTGAACGCGCTGACGGTCATACCGGATTGCTCTCCCTCGTGCGCAGCGGTAACGATGGAGACACCGCTCGCCCAGAGGCGCAGGGTATCGCGCATCATTTGGGGGGTGACGGAAGCCATAACGGATTGCCTTCTTCTACGGTTGAATGTGAAGACGAGTTTAATCTAAGATGCCGTCATAACACCACTTTGTACCTTGAACTGGACGAACGGACAGGGGATCAGGCGAATAAATAGCGTCCCATCGCCGGGACAATATCCGCAAGCGTGGTCAAGCCCGCCGCAAACGCCTCGCGCCCCGTGCCGATCACGACCGTAGCAACATCATTTTCGGTGTGCTTGCCATGACTCATGTCCTCCATGTTGCCATGATCGCTGGTGATCACGATTAAGCCTTCATCGTCGTCCCACAGCGACAGCGCACCCGCCATGACCGAGTCGAACAATTCGAGCAGTCGCACGCCGTCCTCGACCGTGCCGCGATGCCCGACAAAATCGGTCATCCAGTGGGAGAACATAGCGAAATCGTATTTGCGCGTCAGCTCGACCATGCGTCGCCCGCCTTGATCCGGCGTGTAGATGGGGGAGTCCGTGTAGCCGAGATGCGTCCGCCAGCCTTCGCCCGTCCAATCGACCGCGAGGGCGTCGCCGCGATTGATTTCATCGATGCCGAACATCGGCAGCCCCGCTTGATGCAGCGCCTCTTGATAGCTGGCGCGCAGCGTTTTGCCGCGCGCGATTTCTTCCAAACGCTGTGGGGGATAGCCCTCGATCAGCGCGGCGGTTTTGCCGCGCGCCACGACCTGCTTGAAGAAATTATCCTCCGCTAACAGCGCGCGGATCGGCTCGTTGGGGCGGGGTCCGTAATGCTCCCCGATCAGCGCCGGAATATTTCGTCCAGTGACAATCGCCGCTTGCCCGCTGGCACTCTGCGGCTTGCCCGCCACGCCCATGCGCGGATCAGTCGGGATGAAGATGCTGCGCGCGCCGATTTGCATCCCGGTCGAACGTAACCAGCGATGTCCACCCGCCAGCGCGTCAAGCGTCGGCGTTTTGGCGGCGGCGAAGGGGTTGAGGGCAGGATCGTCGTCGCCCAAACCGATGCCATCCATGAAGATCAGCAAAATATGTCGCATCATCAACCGCTGCTTGGCAGGATCGACGCATCGACGGCTTGCGTGATGGCGTCCGCTGGCGGTGGATTGTGACTGCGCCAAATCTCTTGTCCGCGCCCATCGAACAGTACGAATTCCGGCGTGTACGAAAAGCCAATCGTGTCGCGCAGTTCGCGCCCGAAATCGGTGTGAATATCCACGCGCAAGATGTTGAAATCGTCGTCATATTCCGCGCGAATGTCTGTGACGAGCGCATCGACCGCCGGACGTGCCAGCAGACAGCCTGTACAGTAGTTGCTGAAAAATTCGAGCATCGTGGGCTTGCCACTGGTCAGCATGGCGCGCGCCGCCGCCGCGCTCTCTACGTCGCTCGCGCCGGGACGCAGCACGAAGAACAGCACCAACGCCAAAACGAGCGCCGCGCTCGTTCCCGCAGCCGTGACGCCGCCGCTGGCATGGCGCGTGCGTAAGATGGCAAATACGAGCAGCACACCGCTAACACTGAACAGGATGAAGGAAAATTGATTGCCGAGTTGATCCATGGGCTGCTTTTCGGGTGTGCCAGCGGCACGCCTCTATGTCGTTATCAACGATATAAGCGTAGAAATGGATTGTTCAATCGTTCGCGTCCGATGGTCGTCTCTTGCCCATGACCGGACAACACGCGCACGTCGTCATCCAGTATCAGAAGCTGGGTCTGAATGGAGTGCAATAAAACGCTGCTGCTCCCGCCCGGTAAATCAGTGCGTCCGACACTGTTGTAAAACAGCGCGTCGCCAGAGAATACCAGCCGCTGGTCGGGCATGAAAAAGCTGAGATGTCCCGGCGCATGTCCGGGCGTATAGAGTGTCTCGAATTTGAGCGCGCCAAGTTGAATGGTTTCACGCTCACTGGTCAGCAATCGATCTGGCTCGGCGGCGTCGGGGAAGGGCGGCAAGCCGAAACGCGCGGCGGTTTCGGGCAGGTGCTTGAGCATCGGCACGGCTTCGGTGTGGATGGCGAACGGCGCGCCCGTCAGTGCCTTCAATTCGCGGCTGGCGAGGACATGATCGAAATGTGCGTGCGTCGCCAGAATCAGCTTGATCGTCCAACCCGCGTCGTCTGCCAACTGTTTGAGCGCGGGCGCATCATCGACCGGATCGATCTGCACAGCGTCGCCCGTCTCGGTATCGCCTACGAGGTAGGCATTGGTCGTCGCCAAGCCGAGCGTCAGTTTCTTGATTTCGATGGTCATACCGTCACCGTTCTCCGTCCGCGAATGCGTTCCATGATCAGACGGCGCAAGATCGACATTTCTTCCATGCGCAACACAGCGGCAGCGGTGATGAACGCGATTCCGCCGACAGCGACTTGAACGCCGATCTCAACGAGAGTCAGCGCGATCCCGCGATTTGCGAATCCAAGCGCCACCCACAGCGCATCGACCGCCAAGACTGCCAGCGCCATAACGAGGCTGGCTGCCAACGCTTTCGCGGTTGTGCGTCCGAGCGCGGACTCGTTGATGCCGTGCCAGCGGCGGCGCAAGAGTCCGAGCAAGACCAGGACTTCAAACGCCGTCCCCAACGAATTTGCCAGCGCCAAGCCGCTGACTTGTCCCTGTTCCCCGAAGTACCACGCCAGCCCCAAGTTGATCGCCGCGCCGCCCAACGCCGCCCACAGTGGCGTCAGCGTGTCTTTGTCGGCGTAGAAACTGCGCGCCACGACTTCGAGCATCGAATGGACGACGATGCCGAGCGCGAAGAATTGCAGCGTGCTAAAGACGAGTGTCGATGCGGTTGCATCGAACGCACCGCCTTCGAGTAGGCTGATCAGGGGACGCCCGACGACGATCAAGCCGATGGACGCCGGAATCGACGCCGCGAGGATGAAACGGAGCGCGCCCGACATCGCAGCGCGCTTGCCGTCCGCGTCGCCGCGCTCACTGAGTGCCGCCAACGTCGGGAAAATGACCACGCCCATCGCAGTGCCGATCAACGTCTGTGGGATTTGCATCAAGCGCCAACCCCAACTGAGCGCGCTGACCGATCCTTCACCGAGCCGCGAGGCAATATTGTTCATGACGATGAAATTCAGTTGAAAGACGCCCAATCCGGCGATGCGCGGCAGCATCAAGCGGATGATCCGGCGCAGCGTTGGATCGCGCCAATCGAGGATGGGCGTCCAACGCGCTTTCACGCGCAGCAAGCCGGGAATTTGGATGCCCAGATGGAGCGCCGCCCCCAACACTGCGCCGTAAGCGATGCCATACACGCCGAATGGTCGGGTGAGGAACACCACGCCGAACAAGATTCCCACGTCGAACAGGATTGGCGCGAGGGCGGGGAGCAAGAAGCGATTGAAGCTCTGCAATACGCCGCTGACTAGCCCGCTCACGGCGAAAATAAGCGTGCTGATCAGCGCGATCCGCATCAGTGCGGCGGTCTGCGTTTGGGCTTCGGGCGTGAAGCCCGGCGCGACGAAACTGGAGACCAAGATCGGCGCGATCACGAACGCAATCACGCTGGCGATCAACGCCATGAGGAACACGGTGTTGACAACCCGGCTGGCGATCTTCCACGCGCCTTCATCGTCGCCCCGTGCGAGATAGCCGCTGAAGATCGGGATGAACGCATGACCGAGCGCGCCGCCCGCGATCAAGGTGAAGATCGTCTCTGGGATGCTGTTGGCGGCGACGAACGTATCCCATTCGCTGCCGACGCCGAATACGCGCGCGATGATGAACGTTTGCACCAAACTGATCGCCTTCGCCGTCCCGAAGGCGATCATGACGATCACCGTCGAGTTGACGATCTGGCGAGATCGGCGGGCAGAGTCTGGCGCAGCGTCCGGCGTCGAAGGGGGCATCACATCTTCGCTCACAATGATGCCAGCGCGTTGGCAGCAGCGGTGTAGCGCGGATTCATTGACAACGCTTGATTGAATGCGGCGTTGGCGCTGGCGCGGTCGCCCTGCGCTTGATAGACGCGCCCTTGCCAGTAATACGTTTCCTCGACATTGGCGCGGTTGGTCACGTTGTTCTCGACCAAGACCAAGACTTCTTGATAGCGCCCGGCGTTGAAATAGGCTTCGAAGATGCCGAATTGATACCATGTGATCCGGAACGGAATTTGGGCGCGGTTGGCGTTATCATAGGCGGCGGCGGCGCGTTCGTACTGTCCAAGTTCGACCAGCGACGATCCCATGTTGAACCATGCAAACGCATCATTGGGGTTGGCGCGCGCCTCGGCTTGCGCGACGGTGAGTGCATTCTCGGCGGCGCTGGTCAAATCGGCGCGCCCGCCCAAAATTTGGGCGATCAAGCCTTCGCGGTCGGGTTCGTAGAGCGCGATGAAGGTGCGATTAAAGTTCTGCCATACGCGGTCGAAGCGGTCATACGGTTCGGGGATGCCCGCGCCGTTCGCGCCCGTTCCGATATAGCTGTCGTAGACGTAGAAGGAGCGCGCTGCATCGTCGTAGCCGACGACCGTTTGATAATGTCCGATCCAGTCGTAGCCCTCGAACTGGTAGCTCGTCTCCACGATCACAGGGATATTCGCCGCGATGAACGCTTTGAGCATGTCCATATCGCCGCCGATGCGCGTGATCGCCTTGATTTGGGACTGTGTGTTGACGAAATTGACCATTTCGGCGGGCGTCACATTTTTATCTTCAGCGACGGGCTTCAAGAAATTTGCCGCCGTCTCTTGGCTGTCGCTCCAGCCGAAGAAACTGAGCGCCATCGTGATATTGGCGGGTCCACAGTTGTTCCACAACTGTTGAACGTGCGTGAAACCATACATCCGCGCGCTTGCGGGAAGAACAACCGCCTGCGCCGTCGCCGCCTGCGTCGGCATGACCGCCGCTGGTGCGAGGGTGGGCGGATTGGTCGGTGCCAGCGTAGCGATGAGGGCGTCGGTGGCAGTTGGCGGCACGGTGGTCGCGGTTGGCAGATCGGTTGGCGGCACGTCAGTCGTATCTGTCGCGCTCACGACGCCGACGCCCGATACGCCCGCGTCTGCTGTCGGTGGGAGGTTCGGCGTGATGGTCGCATTGTTTGCGTCACCCTGTGGCGTGGCGGTGACGGCGAGCAGCGGCATACTCAGCAAGTCTTCTGGCGAGATCGCGCTGGTGGCGGCGCTGGTGGGCATCATGCCACCTTCGGGAGTCGGCGGCAGAAAACTGCGCATGAACGGCATCATGGTGTTGATCGCTTCTTGGTAGCGTGGTTCGAGCGCCGTGCGATACACCGTGATGCCAGCGAACGCGCCTGCGACGCCGAAAATGAGATAAATGATCAACAGCCAGATGAACAAACGGCGCGGCAAACTGCCGCGAAAGACCAGCGCGCCCAACAAGGTGAGAATGGCGAACACACCTGCACCCCACAGCGCGACCGGGATCAGGGTTAGTGGGCGATTCCCGTTCTGAATGAACGTGATCAGCGCGATTCCGGCTAGAATCAACGCATAGACGATGATGAACGCGGCGATGAACAGTATGCGGGGCGGCGGCGTGAGGGTATTTTCTATTTCAGGTTGTCGCTGCATCAGACAAAAATCCTGTACTTGATGTCATGTCGGCGTGTGTTTGTGCTGCGTCGCCAACGGGGAGGGATTATAACATATCTGGAACGGCGTGCTGCCGGTTGGTAAAATACCGTAGGGAGGACGTATGCAAACGCTCTGGAACGTTGAATTACACAGTCATACGCGCTGGTCGAAAGACAGCGTGATTCCCTTCGAGACGATCATCAAACTGTGCCGGGCGCGCGGCGTCCACAAGATCGCCATCACCGATCACAACACGGCGGACGGTGCGCTGGCAATGCACAAACTCGCGCCCGATCTGGTCATCGTGGCTGAAGAAATCATGACGACGCAGGGCGAACTGCTCGGCTATTTTCTCAAAGAGTCGATTCCAGCAGGCTTGACGCCGAATGAAACCATCGGACGCTTGCGCGAACAAGGCGCGGCGATCAGCGTCGCGCATCCCTTCGACCGTTTGCGTAAGGGCGCGTGGCACGAGGGGGACTTGCGGCAAATCATGGATCAGGTCGATGCCATCGAGATTTTCAACGCGCGCTGCATCTATCCGGCGGACAATGCGCGCGCAATTGCCTTTGCCGAAGCGCATAACTTATTGGGGACGGTCGGATCGGATGCCCACAGTCGCGCGGAGTATGGGCGGGCGGTAACGGTCATGTCGCCGTTTGAGGACGCCGAAGGCTTTGTCGAGTCGCTGCGTACCGCCCAATCGCTGCGCCGTTACAGCAGTTGGTTCGTCCATCTGAACAGCAAGACGGCGAAATGGTCGAAAAAAATGGGCTTGCGCGCGCGGTTATGGGACGGCGGGTGAGGCGTTCGCGCGTCATACGCCTACGATTGCAGCGCGCGCCACGCCGCTTCTAGCGCCGTCCCGCCAATATCCGCCGCCAAGCCGAGATCGCCGCTGTTTTCCAGCACGACCGCGACGACGGCGGCGCGCTCAGTATCGATGGTGACAAACCCGACGAACCATGCCAGCGTGCTGTCGCCTGTGTACGCCAAGCCGACATGCCCGCCGATATCCAAGTCCGGGCGGGCGGCGCTGCTGGCTGCCCCATAGGCGACTGCGCCGCGCATCAAATCTTGAATCCCGCGCGCCGTTCCCGCCGTCGCAATCGGGATCGTTGGGTTGATCAGGGCGGCGGCGCTCCATTCCAATTCAGTTGGGTAGCGCACGCCTGAAAGCAAATAAGGCTGTGGCGCGTTGCCATCGTTGACGATGCCAGCGGCGATCAGCGCCATTTCGAGCGGTGTGACTGTGCGTTCGCCCTGTCCGAGCGCCGCGTTCAGCAGATTGTCGGCGGTGATCGCGCCGTCGCTGTTAGGCTGTGCTTCGGGCGTGGCTGCGGCGAACGGGTCAATTCCCAACACAGTCGGTAAGGTGAGCGCGTCGAAACCGGGCAGTGTCGCGGCGTCAGCCAAGCGGAAGGTATCGAAAATCCCCTGTACGCGCCCTACATCCAGCCGCCGCGCCAAATCGGCGAACGGCGCGGGACAGCCGAACGCATATGCATCGCGCAGCGTCAGTCGAGTTTCCGGCGGCGGAACAGCACACGTTAGCGTCAAATCGTCGAGCGAAATTGGGCTGCTTGCGTCCGCGATGGGTGTATCGAGCGGCTCGTTCGTCAGCAGCGCGCCCGCCATGAGCAGCGTCTCGGTCGTCGCGCCCGGCTGATATCGAGCTTGCAGCGCGCGGTTAAAGAAGGGGCGTCCCGGATCGATGCTGAGGGCATCCCAATCAGCGTCCAACGTATTTGGATCGAACGTCGGCAGACTAACCATCGCCATCAGGCTGCTCGTCGGCACACCCAAGACGACCGCCGCGCCCGTTTGCCCGTGCAGCGCGGTTGCCAGTGCCGTTTGTACGCCCAAATCGAGCGTCAATTGAACGTCAGCGCCAACTTGCGGACGATGCAGCAGCCCATCGATTACGGTTTCGCCCAGATCGCGCGCCGCCGCCCGCGTCCGCCCGCTCAAATCATTGTCATGCAGCGCCTCGACGCCGCCGACGCCATAGCGAAGGCTGGCATAGCCGAGCGCGCTCGACAGCACAGGATACAGATAGCGGCGCGTGACGCTTTCATCTGGATTCACGACTGATTCGGCAAGCGCGATCCCACCTTCCGCATAGATCGCCCCGCGCCGGATCGCGTTCTCCGTTTCGACGCGGCGCGGGTTATCAGCGCGCTCTAAGATCGTGTCCGCGCCGCTGATCGCCCAATATGCCGCCGCTGCGCCCACGAAAACGAATGCCAGCAGCAAGCCGAACAGCAAGCGGTCGATTTCGCGTCCGAAGCGCATTAGGCGTCCGCGCCTTCCGCTGATAGGCGTAAGAGCAGCCCGATCAGGACATAACTGATCAACAGCGAACTGCCGCCGTAGCTGAAAAACGGCAGCGTGACGCCCGTCAGCGGGACGAGCTTTAGCACGCCGCCCATAATCATCAGCGTTTGCACGCCCAAGACGGCGGTCAGCCCGACCGCCAACAGCGTTTGGAATGGACGTCCATCCTGTGCGACCGCAATGTGCAGCCCGCGCGTGATCATCACCGCGAAGCCCGCGATCACGACGATTACGCCCAAGAAACCCCATTCTTCCGCGATGGCAGCGAAGATGAAATCCGAATGCACGACGGGAACGTAACCGGGTGCGCCTTGATTTACGCCTTGCCCGAATACGCCGCCCGCGCTGAACGCCATGAGACTTTGTACGATTTGATAGGCGCGCCCCTCCGCCTCCAGCCACGGATTGAGCCAAATATCCACGCGCAAGCGCACGACGGCGAACAATTGATATGCCACGATGCCCGCCGTTGCCACCAACCCCGCGCCACCAATGAGCAGGGGTGTGTAGCCGCTGGCGACATAGAGCAAGGTTAGAAAGACGAGGAAGAACAAAATCGCCGTGCCAAGATCGCGCTGCCACACCAGCACGACAATCGAGATGCCCCACATGAGCAGAATGGGACCCGCGATGCGCGGCGACAGCGACCATGCGCGCCGCTTGCCCGCGTCGATACCTTCGGCGCGCAGGGCAGGATACTGTTCAGCGAGATAGCTGGCAAGGAACGCCACAAGGATGATTTTCAGCGGCTCGGATGGCTGAAAGAACACGGTGCCGAAACCGAGCCACAATTCTGGCGCGCCCACTTGCCCAGATGGATTTGTGCCGAGCAAGATCGTCCCGATCAACAGCGCCAAGCCGACGACCAACAGCGTGTAACGGAAGGCGCGCACAAGCCTCAGCACATTTGGAATCACTGCAACGATGATGAGTGCGGCGGTCGAGACGATCAGCCAGATCGCTTGGCGATCTGCGAAAACTGGCGCAAGGCGGGCGATGGCGATCAAGCCCCAACCGCTCATGAACAGCGCCAGCGGGAATAACAGCGGATCGCGGTGGGGGAGCGCGCGCTCCAAGATCGCGCTCCCGACGAGCGCAGACCCGATCCACACGCCGACGATGCCCCAATCGCTGAGTCGGGTCTCGCCCCGTGCCAACGTCAGCGCCGCCACGTTGACGACCATGAACGCCGCCGCAATCAACATCAGCCCGCGCCCGAGTCGCGTCGGCGCGGCGTCGGCTGCACCCTTCATTGTCCGAATAAGCGTCCGGCAATCGGTCGGAGGCGTTCGCGCGCGGCAGACGGCATCACGGCGGGGTCAGTCATGATTGCGTTGTCGAGCGCATGATGGCACGCCCAGTCTGCATTCTCATCGAGGCGTTCGATGGCGGCGGCGACGGCATTCTGCGCGATGGTGAGGTTGTCGTGCATGGTGCGCATGACCATTTCGACGGTGACAGGCGCTTCGCTGACGTGCCACACATCGTAGTCGGTGATGTGCGACATGGTGGCATAAGCCATCTCGGCTTCGCGCGCTAAGAATGCTTCGGGACAGGTGGTCATGCCGATGATGCTGCAACCCCATTGACGGAAAATCTGGCTCTCGGCGCGCGTGCTGAAGCGGGGACCCTCGACGATTACGAACGAACCGCCGCGATGGACGGTTCCACCCACCGCCGCGACGCTCTCTGCGACCATGACGCGCAGTTCGTCGCAAAATGGATCAGCGACCGAAATATGCGCCACGACGCCGCTTTCCTCGAAGAATGAGCGCCCACGCGCCGCCTTCGTCATATCGACCAGTTGATCGGGAATGACGATGTGACCGGGCGCGTAGTCCTCACGCAGCGATCCGCACGCATTCACGGCGATGATGTGGCGCACGCCGAGCATTTTCAGCGCACAAATGTTGGCGCGGTACGGCACCGTTGAGGGGGAATGGACGTGTCCGATGCCGTGACGAGGCAAAAATGCGACGCGCTTGCCGCGCAGTGTGCCGATCACGATATCGGCGCTTGGCTTGCCGAACGGCGTGTCGATGGTTTGTGTTGTCAAGTCCGATAAGCCGGGCATATTGTAGAGTCCAGAGCCGCCGATCACGCCAATAGCGACTGATTCTGCCATGATATTAGATCTCCAATTCGATGCGAAAACGTCGCTGTCCGATGCCGATGATATCGCCGTCGGTCACGATGATGGGTTGAGCGATCAAGACGCCGTTGAGCATGGTGCCGTTGCGGCTCACCCGATCTTCCAGCCACCAGCGCCCGCTGCGCAGCGCGAGCAAACAATGTTCGCCACTGGCGAAATCGTCGTCTACCATGATGCTGTTGGTGGGCGTGCGCCCCAAGCTCGTGAGCGGCAGCAGCGGATACGCTTGTCCGGTCGCCATCGCGGATTGCTCATCGAAGGCGACCAACTCGATCAAGCGTCCGTAGCTGCGGCGCGTCGATTCGACTTGGCGGACGGCGCTGCGATAATCGCGCCACAGCAAGACGAACAGCAGCGCCAACAGCGCCAGCAGCAGCCCGCCGGAGACGACGCGGAGGGCGAACAGAGTGATTTCGACCGTCATATCAGGGCGACAGCGGCATCGTTCCGTCCACGTCGGGATCGGACGACTCGTCCTCAAGATAGACCAACTGCGTACCGCCGATGCGGACGACATCGCCGGGTTGCAAGGCATGTTCGCGGACGGCGACATTGTTCACATAGGTACCGCTGCTGCTGTTGGTGTCAAAAACCCAAAATACGCCGCCGCGTTGTCGAAACTGGGTATGGTGGCGCGAGATACGCGGATCATCGAGCATCAATTGATTGTCGCGGCTGCGCCCTACGTTGAGAATAGCGTCGGTGAGCATGATCGTCTCTTCACCATTGATGACCAACTGCGGATTGCGCGCTGCATGGGCGGCGGTCAGCATCAACGGCGTGGCGGGCGTCGAGTCCACCCGCTCCAACCGCGCCGTGCCTTGCGACACGCGCGCCTGATGTTCCGCGCGCACATCGATGCCGGTTTGGAGCAGTGCCGCGTCTGCGATCAACTGAACTGTTGGCAGATTGCGCAAGCGATAGCCCGCTTCCGAAGCCAACGCCACGACATGGCGTCCAAGCGTCGTTTCCAATTCTGGCAGCCGTTGCAAGAGTTCGGCGCGCACGTTTGGATGCAGATGAATCTGAAAACGATCCGGCGCATACTGGCGCGGATCGCCGTCGTTTCCCGACTGAACACCCGCTGCGATGGCGCGCGCGAGCTGTAAAATGATGTCTTGGGCGCGGATCGAACGGCTGAACACATGGGCGAACGCCCCTTCGATCAGGCGCTCCAACTGCGCTTCTAAACGCGCGAGATGATGATCGTTCATGCGGGCATGATAGCCGACACGCGGGAAAAGCGCAACCAAGTTGGCGGGTGGCGGGTGTAAAAAGTTGGTAAAACGAGGGGAAAGCGAAGGGCGTCCGCGATGTGGGACGCCCTTTAGAAGCTAGTCAATCTTCAACTGGTGTTAGGGGCTTAGCGCTGGCAAGCCCGTCAAGCGGTGGGCGTCCCATCGGAATGCCCTACATCAGTTGGTTTTATCTTTCGATTTCGATTACGCACGCGGCACGTAATCGACCCACGTATCGAAGATTTCGATGGTGGCGTCTTGTTCTTCGCGCGTCTGTTTGATCAGCGCGTCGAGTTCGGTGTCTTTCGCGCGTGTGAACTCATCATCGCTCAACTCGCGGTCTTCGCGGGCGCGCACCTGGATGATATGGTAGCCAAATTCTGTCTGAAGAGGCCCGATGAACGCGCCGATTTCCGCCTCGCGCACCGCATCAGCAAATTCAGTTACATAGTTCGTTGGCGGCGCCCAACCCAACTCGCCACCCTGACTTTTGTTGCTTTCGTCGATGGAGACGGCGGCTGCCAGCGCGGCGAACGACTCGCCCGCATTCAGCGCGGTCAGTACGTCAGTGGCTTCGGCTTCCGTGGTCACCAAGATGTGCCGGACGTTCACGAACGGGGTCGTTCGCGCCATTTCAGCTTCTAGCGACTCTTTCATCTTCTCGCGCAGCGCCAAGACTTCGAAGTAACCATTGATATCGGCGTCGCTGACGTTGGCATCCGAACGCAGCGCCGCGTAGTAATCGTTGCGACTGGTGTTGAACGTGTCAGCGCGTTGGGTCGCGTCGGGTGTATTGGTCGGCGTCGCAGTCGGAAACTCGGTTGGCTCTGCCGTCGGCGTGAAAATGCTCGTCGCCGTTGCTTCAGGCGTCGCTGTTGCCGTCGGGATGGTGGTCTCGGTTGGCGCAGGCGACGGCGTAGGTGATACGAATGGCGTGGGCGATGTCGTCGGCGTCACAGTTGGCGTGGCGGTGTACAGTCCTTCGTCGGGATTGAAACCGAAGAATTGATTGATCTGCTTCTGCACGTCTTCAGGACTGACCACGACACTGCGGGCTGCGGCGATCTGGCGGACAAGCTCATCATCGACCATATCGTTGATGACGCGGCTGCCCAACTGATCGGGGACGTTCAGTTCATTGAGATAGGTCGAGAAGGGCGGCTGGGAGAGCAACTGCTCATTGATCGCTTGATCGTCGAAGCCGAATGAGCGGTACTGATTAACCGCCGCGTTCAACTGTGCCGAGACGAAGAAGCGTTCTAGGCGGACGCGCCGCTCGAACTCGCCCACGGTGATAGTCTCATTGTTGACTTGGGCGACCGCGCGACCGGGAACGACAAATTGATCGATCACGAGCGAGGCGACCAAGAGGACGAGTACAACTGCCGCAATCGCGCCGATGATCAAGACAATCACGCGCTGAAGTTCGGCTTCGCGCTCTGCTTTAGTGTGCGTTTCGCGCATCAACTTCGGCGGGCGGATCGCGGCGCGCCCTGCGCCCGTGCTGGCTGCGGGGGTCGTTGTCCCCTTCGCTCCAGCGGCGGGCTTCGCGCCACTGCCTTTCACGCCTTGCGGTATGGGACGCGGGACGGGGCGGTTCGCTTTTGGAAGCCCTGTGGTCTGGCTTTTCTTCGACATGCCGGGTTCGCTCCCGCGTTAATCGGTGACGGTGACGAAGGGCAGCAGCGCCAAATGACGGGCGCGCTTGATCTCGCGGGCGAGTTCGCGCTGGCAGCGTGAACAGTTGCCCGTTTGACGGCGCGGCTTGATCTTGCCAGTTTCGGTCACAAAGCGTTTGAGCGTATCGATATCTTTGTAGTCGAAGCATCTGCCCGGTGGGCAGTACCGCTGTTGACGCATCCGCCCACGTCCGAAGGGGCGGTCGCCACGATCTCCACGATCCCCGCGATCATCGTCGCGGTCACGATCCCGGTCGCGCTCGCGTTCTTCGCGCGGCGGACGACTGTCCATATCACTCATGGTTGCTGCTCCTGATGGTTTTTACTTGTCCGGTTGCTATTAAAAAGCGTAGTCGCCGCCGTCGTTGCTGTCTTGGTCGATGAAATCGAAATCAGTGTGATGCGGGCGTCGGTCTCCCAGCAGGATCATCTCATTCGCTACCAATTCGGTGCGAAAGTGCTTTTTGCCTGTGTCGTCTTCCCAACCGCGTGTTTGCAAGCGCCCCTCGACGTAAACCTGTTGGTTTTTCGTCAAGTGCGCTTTGCAAATTTCAGCGAGATTGCCCCACGCGACGACGTTAAACCATTCCGTCTCTTCGCGGCGTTCACCCTCAGCGGAGACCCACGTTCGGCTGGTTGCCACGCTGAAGCTCGTGACCGGACGACCGCTCGGCGTGTAGCGCATCTCTGGATCACGCCCCACATAGCCGATGATGATAACCTTGTTCAGCCCGCGTCCCATACCGATTTCACCCCAATGACCGACGGCGACGGGTTCATCACCGATCTGACCGCGTGCCGCTATTCTTCTGTGCTGATCACCAAATGGCGCAGGATGAACGGCGACAGATTCAGATTGCGTTCAATCTCGCGCAGGGCTTTCGGCTCGACGTGGCTTTCCATCAGCACGTAAAAGCCCTCACGCTGCTTTTCGATTTCATAGGCGAGCTTGCGCCGCCCCCAACGGTCAATCTTCTTGACCTGTCCCAAGCCTTCTGCCTCGATCCAGCCGCGCACTTGTTCAACAGTGGCGTTGATCTGGTTCTCGTCAGCGACATCGAGACGCACGATAAAAGTAACCTCATACGGGCGCATCATGAGAAATTCAATTCCCCTTTCCTTGGGATTGCCCTGCGACCCACACGTTCGCAACCGCGCAGAGCGGAAAGCGCAACGGCATAGCGGTACACGGCACGCCGCGTCGCTACGGTGTGTTAACAATCGTCGTGCATCTTACATGACCAACGGCTGTTTGACAATCCTTGAGGGCAGGACTTCCACTTGATGCAGCGCGATCCGCGAGGTCGCCAGCGCCAGCGCAATCGTGAGCCAAAACGCGGTGATCGACCCCTGAAAATCGAGGCGGAAGAAGTAATGATCCGTTGTGCCGTTGACCAACACGGTCAGCAGTGCCGCGTGCGCGCCGATGAACACCGCGCGCAGTTCGACATCATCGCGCACCTGCCGCCACGCCCGCGCCCCATACGCGAACACGCTGATCATCGCCAGTGCGAACAGCCCAACGCCGACCAAGCCGATCTGATTCGCCATAATCAGGTACATGCTGGCGACATCGACATATAAATCCACGTCGGGCGTCCCAGTGAAACCCACGCCCGTGATCGGGTAGCGTTGAATCAGCCGGAGCGCGTCGCCATATTCCCCGATGCGCATCTGCGTCGCCAGATCGCCCGCGACGAACGCATCGAGCAGCCGCGCGATGTACCCTTGCGTCTGGGGCAGCACCAATGCGACGCCAATGGCGACGATCATCAGCGCGAACAGCTTGCGATAGCCCTTGAACGTCGCTATGAACACCAGTCCGACGCCGAACGCCAACATCGCGGCGCGCGAATAGGTGAGGAACAGCGCGCCGCCGATCAGTGCCAAAATCAGCCAGATCAGCGCGCGTGGCAGCAGCGGACGCCGCGCGAACAACTGTGGCGCGGTCAGCGAGGCGCAAATCGCCAGAAAGCCGCCCAGTACGTTGGGATCGACGAACGTCCCAATCGCGCGCTCGTCGTTGAGCGGATTATCTTCGATGTAGCGGATCACGCCGCCGTTGGGGTAGCCGAGCCGCGCGAGCCGAATCAACGTCCGCTCGGCGGTGGCGTCGGGCAGCGCGTAGACCACAAGCGCGATGATCGCTTGCAGCGCCGCCGCAATGATCACGATGCGGACGAGGCGGCGCAAGGCGTCGGGCGTGCGCAGTAGATCGACCAGCACGAAACTTAGACTGATGATCAGCAGTGTTGCTGCGAATTGGCGCAGCGTGGTCGAAGTCGGCGGCGCGATGCGCAGCCCGAACGCGAAGCTGATGATTAGCCATGCGACATACAGCGCAATCGCGGCGTGCGCGGGCGTTAAGCGCAGAAATTCGCGCCGCGCGGAAGTCGCCCATTGCAGCGCGTAGACGAACAAGAACGCGCCCGCCGCGCCGTCGATCAGCGTGGGTGTGAAGCCGATGCGAAATGGGAACGTGCCGAACGGCAGAAACGCCAAGACGCCGATAATCGCGTACAGTGCCACGTTCACATTGGTGATGACGTACAGCCCGACGAGCGCGCCCCCGACCGCGCCGACGGCGATCACTGGATCGAAGATGCCCGCCAACAAGCCAAGCGTGCCGCCCACGACGCCGAGCGTTAGCCCGATGAGGATGGCGTAGAGACGGCGGTCAAGCCCCGCGATCCACGTTTGGAGCGGATTGATCGTAACCATGCGAAGCCTCCGAAGCCGATTAGCGCGATGCTGGTGATGATACTCACGATTCCGCCGATGCGAACCGAAAGCGGATCGAAGCTGAAGCGAATCGCCCAAGCGCCCGCCGGGACAACGATGGCGGACAGCCCCCCATACGCGCGCACAATGTCGAGCGCGTGTCCGTCCAATTCCGCGCGCCAGCCCGGATGATGGGGGAGGGCGACGGATAAGATTGCAGCGGCTGATGATGCTCCGCGCACCGTGAACGACTCCGGTGTGAAGTCGAACACCTCCGCCGGAATGGAATCGCTGTCGGTCAGTGTTACAGCGATGGGGGCATTCAGAATCAGCGTCCCGCGCGCGTCGAAATTTGGATCACGCAGCAGCGCGTAAGCGTGATCGTCGTTTTCTGCCACCAGCGCGCGATTTAGGATCAGCGCGAATGGACGCGGATCGTCCAAGCGATGCAGATTGATCGCGCCGTAAGCATCCGTCCCCGTCCCGACGATTTGTGACGGAAGCGGCAGTTCTGCCCAATCAGTGAACACATAGCGGACGGCGAACAATTCCCATGATATCGGATCGGGCATGTCGCCCTCAATCAGCGCGTATGCGCCCGACAGCCACAGCGGACTGATGCCGTGAATGTCCGCGATGCCGTACAGACTGCCGTAATTTGCCAGCACGCCGCGCGCGCCATCGACGCGGAAGGGCGTGTCCGTGTCCGCGCGGACTTGCGCGATCAGCGGCGGCGGTGTCATGGAAAGCTGCTGATCGGGCGGGCGCGCGTCGTAATTACTGGCAGCGTTCAGGTTGATGGTGAACAATTCGACGGCGATCACAAGGGGAATGATCCAAAACACGATCCTGCGTTGTTCGCGTACCATCAAAGTTGGAAGGAGCAAATAAACGGCGCTGACCATCACTGTGCCGAACGCGATCCGCCCGATGATCGGGTTGTACCCCGTCGAATTGCCGATCCACAGCGCGAAAATCAGCGCCGCGAACGCGAATGTCGCCCCAAACACCCGATTCAGCGCGTTGCGCGTGCGCAAGGCGAAGGCATATTCGCGCATCGGATCGCGCGTCGCCACGTATGCCGCGCCCATGCCCGCGAGGACGGCGAGGCTGTTGGCGACCAGATACGCGCCGCGTTCTTGTCCACGAAAGTAGCGCAAGCCGGGCAGAAGGTTGTAGAGCAGCGGATACAGCGCCGCGTTCGCGCCAAAGCTCCACACCAGCGCCACCAGCGCGACGCCGCCCCAAAACCACGCTTTGCGCCGAGCAACCGCGATGATCGCCAGCACCAGCGCCATGAAGCCGACATACAGCGGCGAAAACAAGCTGACGATGCCCGGAAAGATGAACTGCGCCACATCTTGGATCGGGAAGCCGTTGCTTTTCGCGTCGTAGCCGAAGCCCGCGCGTGTTGTCAGCGCCAGATATTCGATGCCGGGCAGCAGTTGTATCGCAGCCAGTCCCGCGCCAATCAGCCCGAACGCTGCCGCACCAGCGACGAATGCGATCCATGACCAGCGGCGCGCGTAGACACGGTACGCCCAATAGGCGATGAGAAAGATCGTCAGCAGATAGCTGGTTTGTGGATGCCCCGCCAACCATGACAGTCCAACCGCTAATCCGGTCAATGCCAGCCAACCGGGACGGAAGCGTTCGCCGTCCGATGCGCTGTGCAGACCCAACGCCGCCAACGGCAGCCAGATTCCCGCCTCCAAGAGCGCCAATTGCAGCGGCGGATAGCCGGACAGGAATCCGCCATAGCCACCAACCACCGCCGCCACCAATCCGCCGAGTTCCGCCGCCGCCTCGCGTCGCAAGATGGTGCGCACGAACGCATATAACATCAGCGTGTAAGCCAGAACATGCGCCGTCATTTCGAGTTCGAGCGTATGGTAGCTGAAGCCGCCCGAAATCCGCGCGAATGCCAGTGTGATCAGGCGCAGGGGGTAGAAGACTGCCGCTTGCGTGTCCGCGATGAAGGGCAAGCCACCGTTGTTGTACGGATTCCACAGCGGGATGTCGCCGTCCGCGAAGCGTTCGTACTGATACGCGGCGAAGGCGACGAACTGCCCAGAGAAATCGCCCTGTTTGAGCGACGCCTGATCCGCCGCGATGGGGGTGAACAGCCGCCAGAAGAACAGCAGCCACAGCCCGATCAGCGCGGTGACGGCGGCGAGATCGCGGCGTGTCATGGCGCTTCTCCCGCCGCTGGCATGACACGGACGCGGTTCAAATAGGCGTAATCATTCGCCACGCCGCCATCCGGCGTCACGACGCGCAGTCGCTCGAATCCGGCATCTGTCTGCACGTACAAGCCGATTTCGACCTCGTAGATGCTCGGCGGCGCGTCGGGATTGACGTTCAGCGTGTGCGTATCGGCGACAATTTCATCTGGCGTCCATGCCGTCGTCGGGCGCGTCCACGCGGCAGGCTGCGCGTCCGATCCCGCGTGGATCGTCAGCGTTGCCGGATCGATGATGTGGACGAACACGACGTAATCGCGCGTTAATGCGCGCAAGCCGCGCCAATACAGCGTGATATCGGTCGCTTCGCCCGCGTTCGGGCTGAGATCGGTCATCTCGTAGCCGACCAGTTCGATCTCGTCCCCGAAGTTGATCGAGAGCGGGTTGGGAACGCCGAGATCGTTGGGCGGCGATTCGAGCTGCACCGTTCCCATGAACCAACGCTGTGATGGTTCTTGCTCGAAAACGGAAAATCGTTCGCCCGTCGGGAGAAAATACCACCCGATTTCGACGGACAATGTTTGGGGCGCATAGGCATTATCTGGTACTTTGATAGCGATTTCGTCCGTCCAAAACGTATCGACAGCCAAATCAGACAGCGCAAGGCTTCCGTTACCCGGATAAATATCGCGCTGTGCGACGATCACATCGTCTGCGCTGACCAGATGAACGAAGAAACTCCAATCGCGCGAAAAACGTTCCTCGATGCGCCATGATGCGAGGATATTGACATAATTTCCCGGTTGTACGGTGTCGGTTTGAACAACCAATGCACTTGGATTGATGCTGCCGCCATCTGGTGCATTGACGCTTGGATTTACTCCACCTATCGCGTGAAGCGTGAAATCAGTTTGATATGCGGGTGCGATCACCGTGAACGGCACAACCGCCGCCACTACCGCCAAACCGCCGCCCGCGCCGCCCACAATGAACGCCCGCAACCGTTTCGGCGTCCACCACGTCAGCCCCACGGCGAACCACACGCAGATCGATGAGAGTGCGCCGAAAATCAGCCGCCCCTGTGATGCTTGCGTTTCGGTCGTCCAGCGCAGATACGACACGAACGAAATGGCGATCCATGCCAGCGTGACCAGCGCAGGCAGCCAGCGCGCACTATGCCATTCGCGCCGGAGCAACGTTTTGAGCAGGAACACGAGCGCGCTCAGGAGCGCCAATGCGCCGACGATATTTAGGATGAGATATAGCATCGCGGGCATCGGCACGTTCATCCCGCCGAAAAAGCCCCAAAATCCGCGCGTGAAGCTCTCGCGCTCCGCCCAAAGTTGTGCCAGCGGCGCGCTTCGCCGTCCGACGATATCGAGAAAGATGTTGAGTCCGGTCGGATCGCCGTACAACTGCATGTTGCGGACGTACCACCATCCAGCTATCGCTATCGTGAGTGCGCCGGATACCAATCCCCCGACGAGCAACGGACGCGGATCGCGCCGTCGGATCGAGACGACCAGATACGCCAGCGCCACGAGCGGGAGCAGAAAGCCGATGTTCAGCTTTGCCAGCAAGCCCAAGCCCGCCACCACGCCGATCACGACCTGATCGCGCAGCGTTGGCGCGCGTTCGCGCTTGAGCAGCAGCACGATCAGCAGCGTCAGCAGGTTGCCGAGCAAATTGGACAGATTGTCGTTGTTGACCGAGCCGGAAATGAACAGGAACATCGGCAGAAACGCATTGATCGCCGTTGCGCCGAGAATCGCAGCGGGGCGTTCGGGGAACAGTTGCAGCGCAAGGCAGTAGGTGACGATCACCGTTCCCAAGCCGAGTATAACCGAGAACAGTCGCGCGACGTGGACAGCGAGAACGGTTCCGCGATACGGGAACGCCTCCGCATCGCTGCGATGCACGATCATGTTGATGTTGCCGTCGGGGGGGATCGTGCCGATATCGGCGTGTGGGTTGATGCGCCGGATGTAGTCCAGATCGGAGGTGTCAATCCCGCGCGTGATCAGCGCCGCCAGCAGATAGTAGAGCGGGGGTTGGCTGCCTTCTTGCCGCCACGCCGTTGTTACTGTGGGGTCTTGTACGGGCAGCGCGAAATTATTGTCCGCGATGAACTTGACCATCGGATAATGCCAAAGTTCGTCGGACGCATCCAAAATCGGCGTGACGACGCTGTAAACGCCCGCGAGGACAAGGTACGCGGCGCAAATCAGCATCAATGCGCGGCGCATCAACGCGGCTGCTCCAAGACGCGCGCGAAGGCTGTGACGGTCTCGCGCGCGATACGTTGCCATGCGAACTGCGGCGCAAGCTGCGCTGCGAACCGGCGCAAATCTGCGCGCAATTGTACGTCCCCGTACAGCCCGCGCAGCGCCTCCGTAAATCCGTGTACATCGCCCGGCGGCGCGAAGATCATGACGTGTTCACTGGTAAATTCCGGGATCGGGACGCGCGGCGTGGTCGTCAGAATCGCCGCGCCATGCTGAATCGCCGCCATCAGCGTGCCGCGCCGGAAGGATGCGCCATCTGTGAACGGCAGCGCCACGATATCGGCGGCGCGCAAATGCGCAGCAACGGCGGCATCATCGAGGTAGCCCGTCTGCGTGATGTGCGGGCGGAGTTCAAGTTGATCGATCAGCGTTTCAATATCCTTCGTGTAGTCAATATTCGACTCATCACTGCTGCCAGCGCCAGCGCCGATCATGATCAGGTGGATGGATAACCCCTCAGCGCGGAGCATTTTCAAGCTGTGCAGCAGGATTTCGATCCCCTTGCTGCGATTGATCAGCCCGAAATATGCGACCAAACAGCTATCGACTGCGACACCAACGCGCCACGCCAGCGGATCGAAGTCATCTAGCACTTTTCCATCAATATTGCTCCCAATCGGGATCATCGTGCAATGGGCTAGGAGAGGGCGCAGCGCCTCCAGCGCGATCTGATCCTCATGATTGGTCACAATCACCCCCGCTGACGCGCGCGCCAAGCGCCGCACAATCCAAGCGCGCACGCGCCCCGCCTTCGGGAACAAGTATGGATAGCGCAAGTCGTGAAACGTTGTCACGACCGGATAGGGGCGCAGCAGTTCTGGCGCGAAATGGATGTACGGTGACATCGCATACGCCGCGGTCTGATATTGGAGACTGATGATATCGAGTCGGTGGGCGCGCGCCCATGTTTTCGCACGGCGCACGCTGCCGATATCCCACCGCGAAACCGCCGCTTCGAGTGGAATCTCATCCAGCGGCGCGGCGCGCTGGTTGCCGTATATGAACACAGCATGTCCAAGATCGCGAACGTGGCGCGCGAGCAAGTGCGAATACGCTCCAACGCCGCCGCGCATCGGTGGGTATTCGCCCGTTATAAAGCCGATGCGCATTACGTGAGCCGCAAGCCCGAACGCAGCACTTGCCAGTACGCGCGGATGCGTTCTTGGCGCAGGGCGCGCTTGTGTCCGAGCAGGCTTTTGGCGCTCTCTTGCCCAATCTGGACGAAATACGATGCCAGTAAGAACCAGCGCAGCGATTGAGCGGCGAGTCGCCCGTGATGTTTGCGAAAATAACGGAGTTTGCTCTGCTGAAAATAGATTTGCCGCCGCGCGGCGACTTGTTCGCTGCTCTTGCCGCCATGATGGACGATGTGCGCATCCCCGACGAACCATACGCGCCAACCCGCATCTTTCGCGCGCCGACACCAGTCCATTTCTTCGGAGTACATCATGTAGCCTTCATCGAGTCCGCCAATTTGCACATAGACTTCACGCCGCGCCAGCAGCGCCGATCCCTGCACCCAATCGACTTCGATGGTCGATGAGTTTGGCGCATCATTCACATAGTAACGATCCAACACGCGGCGCGGCGCGTACCCTTGCAGCCATGTACTCTCGAAAACCCCCGTCGCCAGCGTCGGAAAGCGGCGGCGCGTGGATTGGTACGATCCATCCGTATTGAGCGTGTGCGCGCCGACGATGCCTACATCGGGATGCGCGTCCACGAACGCGAGCAAACGCACAAGCGCATTTTCGATAATTTCGGTGTCGGGATTCAACAGTAAGATACAGCGTCCCCACGCCGCCGCCATGCCGATATTGCAGCCGCGCGTGAAGCCGACATTCTCCGTTTGGGCGAGGACGCGCACCCGTGGAAAATCGGCGCGCATCATCGCTGCCGAGTTGTCGTTGCTGGCAGAGTCGACGACGATGATTTCCGCCGTTGGGCTATTTGCGCTATCGGCGTCGTCGGTCACGATCTGGATCGCGCCGTTGTCGATGCTGCGCAAGCACGTTGCCAGCAAATCCGCCACGTTCCAACTAACGATCACGATGGATAAATCGATCATGCTGCCCTCCAACACAAGATTTTACCAAAAGTTTTCAAAAGACGGCGATTCTCGCAAACTTTAGTTACATCTGAGTGCCATGATGACAGCATCGAGTTCAAACAGGAGCAGTAAACATGAACGCAAAGAAAATCTTGGTTGGGGTGGCGTTGGTCGGTGTGATTGGTGTGGGCGCAGTCAGCGCACAGGGTGGACAACCGGGCAATCCGGGTCGTCCAGGTGGACGCGGCGAACGTGGTGGCGCACTCCGCGATGTAGTCGGGATTGTCGTCGAATCGACGGGGTTGGACGCCGCTGGACTGCGTGAACAGCTTCAAGCGGGCGGCACGCTGGCGGACGCGATTATCGCCAACGGCGGCGACGTGGCGACCGTCACGGCGGACGCAATTGCAGCCATCACGACGCGCGTCAACGAAGCCGTCACCAACGGTAATCTCACGCAGGAACGCGCCGATGAAATGCTGGCGACGCTCGAAACCCGTATCACCGAAATCCTGAATGGCGAAGGCGATTTCGGCGGGATGCTGCGGGATCGCGGTATTCATGGGCGCGGCGACGAACGGGCGCTGATTGAAGCGGTGATCGAGGCAACCGGATTGACACGCGGCACCGTGATGGGGCAGTTGATCGACGGCGCAACGCTGGGTGACATCATCACGACCAACGGCGGCAATGTGGACGCGGTGATTGCGGCGGCGCTGGCAACGGCGACTGAGCGCGTCAATGAGCAAGTGACGAGCGGGCGCATCACGCAAGAACAGGCGGATGAAGTCTTGGCGCGCTTGAACGAGTTCTACAGCAACGCGATGGACGGGACAATCCTCCCGAATCGGGGTGGCGAAGGACGCGGACAGGTCTAAGGACTGAAGATCGAGTCAGTCAAACCGTTGAGTGCACTCGAAACTCGGATACGACGAAACGCGGCACGGTGAACACTTTCCATCGTGCCGCGTTTTCGATTCTAAGCGGGCAGCGCGAACAAGCGGATCGCGTTCGCTGTCGTCGCGTCTGCCAGCACCGCCAGTGGGATTTGGCACAGCGTAGCGAGGCGTTCCGCGACGAGCGCTACGTATGCCGGTTCGTTGCGCTGACCACGATGCGGCGTTGGCGTCAGAAAGGGCGCGTCCGTCTCGATGAGGATGCGATCCAGCGGGACGCGCGCGGCGATCTGGCGCAAATTGTCGGCGTTCTTGTACGTGATGGGACCCGTGAAGCCGAGATAGAACCCGCATTCCAACGCACGTGCCGCAATCGCCATCGATGCGGAGAACGAATGTAATACGCCGGGACGTGCGCGCAGTTCCGGCGGCAGATCGCGCGTCCACGCCTCCAAAATGGCGATTACATCGTCGCTCGCGTCGCGGTTGTGGATGATCACGGGCAAGCGCCGTTCAGCGGCAAGCGCCAACTGTGCCTCGAAGGCGCGGCGCTGCGCCTCTTTCGGGCTGGTGTCCCAGTGATAATCCAAGCCGATCTCGCCAATTGCTACGATGCCCGGCTGAACTGCCAATGCCGCGATCTGATCGACGGCGCGGCGCGTCGTCTCTTCATCGATACAGCCCGCGGTATCGTTCGGGTGAATCCCCGCTGCCGCGTAGATACCCGATTCGCGCGCCGCCAATGCCAACGCTTGTTCAGTCGTCTCGGCGTCCACTGCCGGAATGATGATGCGCGTCACGCCCGCCAAGCGCGCGCGTTCCAACACCGCGTCGCGGTCAGTGTCGAAGCCGTCAAAATTCAGATGGCAGTGGGTATCAATCAACGCGACGCTCATAGACCGTGTTCCGCTTTCAACTGTTGGATATCGGCTTTGACCATCATTTCGATCATCTGCTCAAATGTGACGGTCGGCTCCCAACCAAGTTTTTCTTTCGCTTTGCTCGGATCGCCGATCAAGAGATCGACTTCGGCGGGGCGCATGAATTTCGGGTCTTGGATGGCATATTTTTGCCAGTCGAGATCGACGCATTGGAACGCGACTTCGAGCAAACGCTGGACAGAATGCGTCTTGCCCGTCGCTACAACGTAATCATCCGGCGTAGCCTGCTGCAACATCAGCCACATCGCGCGCACATAATCGCCCGCATAACCCCAATCGCGCTGGGCGTCGAGGCTGCCGATCCGCAGTTCCTTCGCCAAGCCGAGACTGATTTTCGCGGCGACGTAGGTGACTTTGTGCGTGACAAATTCGATACCGCGTCGGGGACTCTCGTGGTTGAATAGTATTCCACTGGTAGCGTGTAAATCATAACTCTCGCGGTAATTGACCGTGATCCAATGCCCATAGACCTTCGCCACCCCGTATGGGCTGCGGGGATAGAACGGCGTATTTTCGGTCTGCGGCACTTCTTGGACTTTGCCGAACATCTCGCTGCTCGATGCCTGATAGAAGCGGATGGTCGGATCGACGGCGCGGAGCGCGTCCAACATGCGGGTGACGCCAATCGCCGTGATATCGCCGGTCAGTACAGGTTGTACCCACGATGTGGGAACGAAACTTTGCGCGGCGAGATTGTAAACCTCCTGCGGCTGACTCTCGCGTAAGGCGTAGATTAAGCTGGTCAAGTCCGCCAGATCGCCGGGAATGAACGTGATGCGATCCTGAATGTGCTTGATGCGCTCGTAATTGATATGGCTCGTGCGCCGGACAAGTCCGTACACATCGTAGCCTTGATCGAGCAGCAGTTCCGCCAAATACGAACCATCCTGCCCGGTGATTCCCGTGATCAGTGCGCGTTTGTTTGTCATGATGTTCTCCAAAAGGGTAGCGGAGCGCCGTCTGTGACGGCGCTCCTGAGTGGATGTTTAGGGTGCAGCGGTTGGCGTGACGAGCGCGGCTTCTTCCGGCGAGAGCGTCCCCGTCGGTGTCGGCGTGTTGAGGATGATCGGCACATTGGTGGCTTCAAACGTGACACCGTTGCGCGTCAAGAATAGATATGACGCCGATACCCAACCGTCGATGCCCTCGAACGAGACGTAGAGCCATTCGCCCGTCTCCGTCTGTCCGCTGATGACCAACTGCGCGCCCGCCGGAATCAGCGACAGCGATTCGGCGCTCACGTTCGGGCGGCGACGCAGATGCAGATTTGCGCCTGGATTGAGAATGACCTCACCGATAATCGCATCGCGGATCGCGGCGACGGTGGGCGCGACGGGCGGCGCAATCCCGCCTGCGAAGGTGCTGCCGCGTTCATCTTCCGAGAAGATCGGCAGCAAGTTGCGCGATTCAAGCGTCTCGACGGTGATTGGCGCGCTGTTGAGTGCAAAGGTCACAAATTCGGTGCTAACCCACCCGCGCACGCCGCCGCCCGTGGCATCAGCGTAGCGGACGAATACCCAATCCTTCGTGCTGTTGATGCCCAAGACTTCGAGCGTCGTCGCCGTGCCGACTAATGCCAACGATTCGCCGTCGGCGGCAGGCGTGCGGCGGATATGCACGTTGACGCCCGCGCTGAGATTACCAACCACGACGGAAATCAGATTTTGCGTGGCGGACGGCGGCTGTACGGAGGTATTGTTCGCCGTGCCAGCGCGGTTGCGCGGGATCATCGGCAAATTGCGCAGTGGTTCGCGGCGTCCTTGTGCGTTGATCACATCGAGATACAGGGCGTTGACCCAAGCGTTGATCGTGCCGCCGTCGGGCGTATCGTAGACGACGAACAACCATGTTAATGCGGCGTCCAAATCCTCGCCTTCAGCCAAGAGCGACGCCGGATCAATGAATGGCGTGATGGTTGGCGTCAATTCGGGGATGGTGGGATCGAGGGTGGGCGTCGGCGTCGAACCGGGAATTGGAGCAGGTTCGCCTTCGCGTCCTAGAACCGTCAAGGCGACGTTGGCGGGCGCGAGACCAAGCGAAAACGCCTCGCGGCTTGGATACTGACGAAGCTGCAAGTTTGCGTCCGGATTGACGACCACGCGCGCAATGATGCCCGCCGTCGGCGCAATCGTCGGCGCGATCACGACAGGTGAAGTAGGGGTAGCGACGACCACGACTTCCGAACTGACATCCGTTGTCGGTGTGGCGGTCACGATGATCACGCCGGGCTGTGTGGGCGGCACGACGACCACTTCGGGCGTCGCCGTAATCGCGGCAGCGACAGTTGGCGCAATCACGACGGTCGTATCGCTAGGGGCGCTGGCGATCCCGCTCATCAATCCAACCGGATCGAGGAAGATAACGGATGGCGCGTCGCCTTCGACCACCAAAATTGTATAGACGACGCCGCCGGGAATCCCGCCTGCTGGAGCGAGGCTGTCGGCAAGCGTGCCATCGGGTCGCGTGATATTGACGGTGAGCGCGGCATCTTCCGCTGGGACGACGCCCGCGCCGTTTTCGCCCGGCTCGACGCCGGCAATCACGGTCAAATCATCGTCAAGTGTGACTGACACGCTTCCTTCGGTCAGCGCGTTGATGGCGCTGACAATCGATGTATCTGCGCTGAGTGCCGATAAATCATCCGCCACAACGCGCAGTTCTGGCGCATCTGCTGTGCCAACGACGGCGGCAGTCACATAGTCATCGCGCGTTACATCGAGCGTCCCGGACAGCAACTCGGCTTCGCCCGCGCGCACCGAGACGGTGAAACTGCCCGTTGGCAACGCGATGTAGTCGGTGGCGCGCCCTTCCGACAGCGACGGCGCGACGATTTGATCGCTGATCACAATATCGACGGCGGGCGCGCCGGGAATGCCGTGCGCGAAGCGGACATAGCCGCTGGCGATTTCCGGTTCCGTCGGCTGTGTCAGCGTCAGAATCGCGGGCGTCGCGGGCGTGCCGTAAATGACAAAAATGTACGAGGTGCCGCTGTTCAAGCTGAACGGCGCGGCAGGAATGAGCGCCACCTCAATCGTGCCGCCTGCGGGCGTAATCGCAAATTCGTAGGCGGCGGCGGGAACGTCAATCGTGCCGAACGGCTGCCCATATTGCAGACTGGGGATCACGATTCGTCCGTCACTCAGGATCATATCCACCGCGTCCGCGCCCGCAATGGCATGGATGGCGGTCAGCCGCGTTTTGCCAAGCGGCAGCGGACGCAGATTGTCCGTGTAAACGGCGAATGTCAGCGGATCGGTCGAGCCAGCGACCAGGGTGGTGGCGCTGTCGGCTTCGACGACCAGCGGTTGCATGAACAGCGCCGTTGTGACGCCAGCTTGGGTGACTGTGATCTGCTGCTCACCCGACGGCACGCGAATATAAGGCGATGCGCTGCCGTAGTTCAACTGGCGCACCGAAAGCTGTCCATCGATGTAGATATCGACTGACGCCGCGCCCGGAATGACATGTACGAAGCGGAGCTGGGCGTCGCCCGCCTGTCCCGCCGCCGTCAAGGCGCTGAACGCCATCACGAGGATGAGCGCCGCGCCGATGAAATGGAAGCGAAATCGTTTCATCTCTTAACCTTCCTTAATTGGTCAGACGCTAACGGGACAAGCCGACGCATTGTAAGTGCTGGCTATGTACCTTCGCGCCACTCGTTCAGATATGCGAATTGGGTGGACGTCAGCGTGTCGATCTGCACGCCCATCGCCTCCAGCTTCAGCCGCGCGATCTCGCGGTCGATTTCGTCAGGGATGGTGTAAACATTCGGCTGGAAAGACTTGATGTTTTTCAGCAGATATTCGGCGGCGAGCGCCTGATTGGCAAAGCTCATATCCATCACACTGGCGGGGTGTCCTTCTGCCGCCGCGAGATTGATCAAGCGTCCTTCGCCCAACACATACAGCGACTTGCCATCAACGCGATATTCTTCTACGAATGGGCGGACGAGCTTGGGATCGCCCCCGCTCATCTTGTGCAGTGCCTTGAGGTTGATTTCGACGTTGAAATGCCCGCTGTTGCACATGATCGCGCCCGATTTCATCTTGGCGAAATGCTGTTCGTCCAGAACGTTGATATCGCCCGTCGCCGTCACGAAAATATCGCCAACTGCCGCTGCCTCGTTCATCGTCATGACGCGGAAACCGTCCATGAGCGCCTCAAGCGCGCGCAGCGGGTCAATCTCGGTAACGATCACGTTCGCGCCCAGTCCACGCGCGCGATCCGCGATGCCGCGACTGCACCAGCCGTAGCCCGCAACCACAAAATGCCGTCCCGCGAGCAGGATGTTGGTGGCGCGGATGATACCATCGATGGTGCTTTGCCCAGTGCCGTAGCGATTGTCGAACATATGCTTGGTGTTGCTGTCGTTGACCGCGATCACGGGGAACGCGAGTTCGCCCTCTTTCGCCATCGCGCGCAACCGGATCACGCCCGTGGTCGTTTCTTCCGTGCCGCCGATGATCGTCTCGATCAATTCACGGCGCGACTTGTGGATCGTGCTGACCAGATCGCAGCCGTCATCCATCGTGATATGCGGCTGATGATCGAGCGCAGCGGTCAGATGTTGATAGTAGGTGGCGTCGTCCTCGCCCTTGATGGCGTAGACGGGGATTTCGTAGTGCGACACCAGCGACGCAGCGACATCATCCTGTGTCGACAGCGGATTTGACGCTGCCAGCACGATATCCGCGCCGCCGACTTGCAGCGTGTGCATCAGGTTCGCGGTCTCGGTCGTGACGTGCAAACACGCCGCGACGCGCATCCCTGCCAACGGTTTTTCACGCTCGAAACGCTCACGAATCGCGCGCAGGACCGGCATTTCACGCTCTGCCCACTCGATGCGGTAACGTCCACCCACTGCTTGATCGAGACTTTTCACATCATGTTCGACGGTCATTCAGACTCCTCTGTCAATCGCTATGGTATTTCGGTATGTCGAAAACGGGGTCATTCTAGCACAACTGCAATTGCATATAGAACCGTATGATTTAGACGATCCCCCTACGCACGCGCTTGCAGCACGTCGAGTCGCCCACCATCATCGAAGTGCGTGCGGAAACGCGCGATAAATTCTGGCAGCGTGAATGTATGACTCTGGGTGCCAACGTGTTCCAGCGCATATGTCGCGCACAGCGCGCCCAGTTCCGCCGACAGCTTGAGCGGATAAGCGCACAAAATGCCCGTGACGAAGCCGGCGCGGAAGGCGTCGCCCACGCCCGTTGGATCGGTGATCGACGCCGGCGGAAAGACATCGATTTCGAGCTTGTCGCCGTTTGTGTAGATGTGCGATCCGCGTTCGCCCTGCGTGATCACCAACACCTCCACACGCGCGCGCATCGCGTCGATGCTCAAGCCCGTCTTTTTACTGATGATTTCGGCTTCGTAGGCGTTGACCGTCATGGCATACGCGCCGTCCATGCCCGCCATCAATTCGTCGCCGGATAAGCGCGGCACTTGCTGGCTCGGATCATAGACATAGCGAATGCCGCGCGTTTTGCATTCTGCCGCCAGTTGATTCATCGCGCCCGGATGATTCGGCGCGATCACGACAATATCTGGCAGGTGCGGCGTCACGTCGGCAAGTGCGTAGTTGCGCGCATATGCCATCGCGCCGCCGTAGAACGACGCAATTTGGTTGTTTTCGGTGTCGGTCGTGACAAAAAATGACGAGGTGAACACTTCCTCGATCTGTTGTACGAGCGTCGTATCGACACCCGCGCTCTCTAACCAGTTGCGATAATCGCCAAAATCGCGCCCGACCGTGCCAAACACTTTGGGACGCAAGCCGAGTAAACCCATCGTGTACGAAATGTTGGCGGCGTTGCCGCCCCAATGCTTGCTCATGTCGTCCACGAGAAAGCTGACGCTCAAACGGTGAAGCTGATCACCGATGATGTGTTCGGTGAATTTGCCGGGAAAGCGCATCAGGTAGTCGTATGCGATACTTCCCGTTACAATGATATTGTCCATGTTGGATGCCTTGCATGATAAGGTCGGCATTACGGCGGGCAGTATATCACAAAAGATTTCGGCGTTCGATGATGCGCATGAGTAGGACGACATGACGGTTTTCGATCAGCAGCGGTTGACGAACGAAAAACTACGCCTCGATATCGATGGGTTGCGGCGCGGCATTTACAGCGACAAGTATTTCGAGAATGTCGCCCGCGTGCTGGAATCGGCGCGCACGGCGGGGGATATCTACGCCGGAAAAGCGCCGCGTCCGTTAGACACTGACCTGAGCGGCGTTCCGATTGGCGATCTGCGCGTCGAAGCACAAGTTTTCACACGCCGCAAACCGCGCGCGCTTGCTGCTGGGGTCGATGTGGCGTTGGCGCTGCTGCGCCATGCGGCGGGCTACTTCGATGGCGATTCGTTCATCGAAACCTATCAATCGCTGGAAGTCGAAGCTGTCGAAGATGGCGTTTGGCTCGATTACGATGGGCAGCCGGACAACGTGCGCCCGGTGCTGAAAATTCGCGGACGCTATAGCGATTTCGCGCTGTTGGAGACGCCCATCCTCGGCTATCTGACGCACGCCAGCCGCGTGGCGACAAATGTCTACAGTGTCTTGGAAGTCGTTAACAGCAAGCCGATCTTGTTCTTTCCGGCGCGTTTCGACCTGCCCGCCGTGCAAGCGGTCGATGGCTATGCCTACTGGCTGGCGCTTCAGCGGTACAACGCGGATACGGGCAGCCAGATGCAACCCGCCGTCAGCACGGACGCCCAAGCGGAATGGTGGGGTGGGCTTGGCGGCGGCACTGTGCCGCATTCGCTCATCGCGGCGTATTTGGGCGATACTGCCGAAGCGATGGTCGCATTCGCGCGCTATCGTCCATTCGGTATCCCGCGCATCGCGCTGGTGGACTTCAACAATGATACAGTAGGTGACTCGCTCCAGACGTTAGCAGCATTTTGGACGCAGTATCGGGCGGCACTCGAACGCGGCGACGCCGAGACACAGCGGCGCTTCGTGTTGGATGGGGTGCGCATCGATACCAGTCCAAGCGTCCGCGATGTGTCGTTGGGGGAGGGCGATCCCTATGGCATCAGCCCGACGCTGATTCGCGGAGTGCGCGCGGCGCTGGATCGTGCGTGGGAAGCGTGGGCTGTGCCGCCATCGTTGGAAGAAACTGCGCGGGCATACTGCGCCAATGTCAAGATTGTGGCAACGGGCGGATTCGACCGTGCGCGCATCGAACAATATGAGGCAGAGCGCGTTCCCGTCGATATTTACGGTGTTGGCTCGTCGCTCTTGCGCAATGATTCGACCACTGGCACGGATTTCACAATGGATGTCGTGCGCGTCGAGATCGATGGACGCTGGCACGATGTCGCCAAAGTCGGGCGGCGTCCCAACGATAACCCGGACTTAAGCATAGTAGACTTGGGCGCGCTCTAGAAGAAAAATTCACCGCAGAGGACGCAGAGAGCGCAGAGAAAAGAGTGAGCATGAGCGATCAGCCGTCGGGCAAAAAACGCGAACCCCAATTAGTGACTGGACGCGCTGGCACGCGCCTGTATTCGCTGGCGGCGCTGCGCGAACGGATACAAGATGCGTTTACGGCGGAACATGGCGACGATTCCCCCGCGCTGCATGATGCCGATACGCCGAGCAAACGGCTCAAGCTGCTGTTGGATGTGACCAATTATGTTTTGGCGGTCGAGTCGGTGCAGATTACGAACGAAGACAAGGCAGCGCTGATCGAGCGCATCTACGCCGATTTGTTCGGCTACGGACCCCTCGACAAACTGTTGTTGGACGAACGCATCACGACGATTGCGCTGTTGGGCGCGAGTCATGCCGCTGTGCGCTATGGTCATGGCGAACTCGTCACCCTCGATCTGCTGTTCGAGGACGAGGCGCACTTGCGCCGTACATTGGGGCGTTTGTTCGTGGATGCGCGCGCTTTATGGAGCGAAGATACGCCGATTATCGAAGCGGGCATCATGATCGGGGAACGTCCAATCAGCCTCAGCGTGGTCGCGCCGCCGATTTCGCCCTTCATCAACGCCGATATCCGGCTGCACCCCAAGCACGCGCCCTCGCTCGATGATTTGGTGTCCGAAGGATGGATGGTGCCGGAGACCGCTGACTTACTGCGCAAATTGGCGGCATCGAAGCACGGTTTTGTGATCGTTGGAGAGGTGGAGTCGGGCAAGACGACGCTGCTCAACGCGCTCTTGCCGCTGCTGCCCGCGCCGGAAACGGTGGTCACGGTCGAGCGCGCGGGCGAACTGCGCGTTCCGTCGGGGATGAAGCAGCTTAAGGCGCTGTGGGGATGGGACGATCAACTGCCGTTCACGTTTGGCGAACAAATCAGCGTGGCGTTGGGCGGCGATCCGGGCTGCATCGTCTTGGATGAGGTGCGCGCTGATGAGCCGCTGACGATTGCGCCATTGTTGGAGAGCGATATCGCCCCGCGTCAAATCTGGAACGTGCGCGGCGTGCCAGACTCGAAACGCTTGCAAAGCGCGATGGGGATGTTGGCGCGGCGTGCCGGCTTTGGCATGGGCGAACGCCTTGTCCATGCGATATACGAGCGGCTGCCGTTCGTGGTGACGGTCGCGCGCATCCAAGAACGCTTGCGCGTGTTCAGTATCGCGGAATGGCAGTCGCGCATCGACACCGATTATCCTGACTACGTGTTGCTGCGGCGCTATCAGGACGGCGCGGCACGCCCGACGGAGGCGACGTCGGCGCGCTGGCTGGATTGAATGCCCAATTTTTGGGGGGATAAATCAGAAACTTGTTTCCACAACGCTCGTAAATGTTCATGACAGCAATTATCAGGAGAATGAGTGCCATGAGCATGAAAAAAACGCTTGCCGAACTCGAAGCGGGCGGACTGAAGTGGGTCACGCCGAGCATGTGGAAGTCCGAACAAGAACTTCGCACCGCGTCCGGCGAGGTGATCGCGCGGATTCATCGTCCGAAAACGTGGAATTATTCGTAACTACTCAGCCATCGCGGTATCTTCACTGGGTTATGACCCTATATAAGCCTTAGATGTCCATAAAGAACTTCGTGGCACGAAGATCACGACCAAAATCCACTACAAAGTGGTCTA